>NZ_PGFQ01000001.1:0-641377 GCF_029870955.1 Sulfitobacter faviae
CAATCGTCAGGGTTGATTTGCCCCCCCCGACACGCCCGTCACGCAGACAAATTTCCCAGCGGAAGTCCACCGTCACATTCTGCAAGTTGTTGCCAGTGGCCTTTACACCTGCAACTTCTTCTTATTCCCCTTGCGCCGCTTCGCCGGGACAGAGATCTCGCGAACGCCGGTAAGGTATTGACCCGTCACAGAATTCGGATCGCTGCAACCTCTTGCGGCGTTCCATGGCTGATAACCTGCCCGCCGTGACCCCCCCCGCCCGATGTCAAAGACTAATCCGCCTCGCGGATGCTTCCTCATCGTGCTCCACCACGATCACGGTATTCCCCTGACGCGCAGTTCTCAGTTATCGAGGAGACGTCATTGTCACGCTGGTGCAGACCAATCGATGCTCATCAAGAACGTAGAGAACGCCCGTCAGCCCGAGCGATCTGGCTCGCCAAACGAATGCGCTGGCTCTCACACCACTTAAAGTACCGCTTGAACGTGACATCGTAGTACTCAAGACCAACGTTATTTAGAAATCCGAACGCTCCCGGATTTCCTTCAAAATGGCCCGGCAATCTCGTTCTTCTGATCGGTCAAATGTCTGGTACCGTCTTGCACCAGTCGAAAGCCTCGCGGATCGACATCTCGACCACTTTGCGATATGCAGCAATTCATCTTCACCGCCGTCGCGCGGCCAATCCGCACCGCCAGCGCTTCGGGCCGCAGGCGATAGCCGCCGCAGGTGCCGCAGGCGGTTATTCTGATAGCGTTCGAACTCCTCGCGCACCAATTACTATCGGTTTCGCGTAGCGCCGCTGCATGTTGGGATGACACCTTCGAACACCCGCTTCACCTCATAGACGCGGCCGCCTTCGTCATAACGGAAGATGATCTCTTCTTTGCCGGAGCCGTGGAGGAAGACGTTCTGAACCTTTTCAGGCAGGTCTTTCCAACGTGTCTTCTGATCAAAATTATAATGTTCGCAATGGCTTCGATGGTCTGCTTAAAGTACGGAGACTTCCCCTTACGCCATGGTGCCAACGCCCCTCATAATCTTTAGGTTTTGATCTGGCCACCAAACGTTCGTCGAAGAAAAGCTCAACCCCAAGGCCGTCGCAAGACGGGCATGCCCCAAAGGGCGCGTTGAAAGAGAACAGCCGAGGCTCGATCTCTGAATGGTGAAGCCACTGACGGACAGGCAAATTTCTCAGAGAACGTATGGCGTTCCGGTTCGCCTTCACTGGGGCGTCCAAAACGGCGATCCCATCGGCAAGGTCGAGCGCTGTGCGGAGCGAGTCCGCAAGCCGCGTTTCCAAACCTTCACGCACCACGATCCGGTCGACGACGACGTCGATGTCATGGCGGAATTTCTTATCCAAGTGGGCGGCTCATCAAGATCGTAGAAGTCGCCATTCACCTTGACCCGCTGGAAGCCCTGCTTGCGCAACTCAATGAATTCCTTGCGGTATTCGCCTTTCCGGTCCGGATGATGGGGCCAGCAGATAGGCCCGCGTGCCCTCTTCCATCGTCATGATCCGGTCGACCATATCCTGCACCTGCTGGGCCTCGATAGGCTTGCCGGTGGCGGGCTATAGGGCGTGCCGACGCGGGCGAAAAGCAGACGCAGGTAATCGTAGATCTCGGTCACCGTGCCGACGGTCGACCTCGGGTTCTTCGACGTGGTTTTTGCTCGATCGAGATGGCGGGGCTGAGGCCGGAAATGTGATCACATCCGGCTTTTGCATCATATCAAGGAACTGCCGCGCATAGGCGAGAGCGATTCCACATAGCGCCGCTGCCCTTCGGCATAGATCGTGTCGAAGGCAAGGCTCGACTTACCGGAACCAGAAAGCCCGGTGATTACAACCAGTTGGTCCCGTGGAATATCCACGTCGATGTTCTTCAAATTGTGCTCGCGCGCGCCGCGCACTTCAATATTCTTCAGCTCAGCCATCACATGCCCCTCTTAACGATTTGTACATAGGTGCTGATGCAGTGTTTCCAACGAAAAGTGAGAACTAAACAGGAACGTGCCGCCTGCGACGTCGGCCGCCCACGAGGAGAAGATGTGCCACAAGCCCCATAACGAAAGCCCCGCCCGCGAGTAGCGGCAGCGCCGCAGCGCCGAAGCTTGCCAGGCCGAAGGCCATGACCGGCGTGCCAAGGCTGTTGCCGAGGTTGCCCATCTGCGCCACCGCGCCGTTGGCCTGCGCCTGCGCGGTGGCGCCGGTATTTAGCTGCGCCACAGCGGTGAAACTTGCCCCTTGGATCAGCCCCATGGCCCCTGCAAGTGCCAGACAGGCCAGCGGGTGCCGGGGCGAGCCAGAGACCATTGAAAGGGCCGAAAGGCCAAAGCCCGTTTGCACGACGTAGACCGCTGGCAGGCGCGGCAGCAGTGCCACGCCGATGGTCATCGACACCGCGATACTGGTGAGCGGCATCGCGGCCATTGTGACCGCGCGCCATGCCTCGGGGAGGTAGGCGGCAAGACAGTGAGGATGGAGACGAAGCTGAATGTATAGAACAGCCAACCCGCCGCCGGAGCGGAGAGAAAGGGTGACCGGTAAATCGCAAGGTGATCGCGGAGCATCTGCGGCAGGGAGAACGGGGCTGCGCGCCCTCCTCCGGCAAGCTGCGCAGGCTGGCGGAGAGCACCAGCGCGCAGCCCGCCATATAAGCCGCGTGAACAGCGAAGAGCGCTGGCACACCCCAGCTCAATGCGAGCGGACGGCCGAAAAGCGTCAGGACCGCGAAGGCCACGCCGAAGAAGGTGCCCCAGAGGGTCAGGGTAAACCCGCGGTCTTTCACGGCGCTCAGCTGCGCGATGAGGGTCGGCGCGGCGACGACGATGGCCAGATGCGACAGCCCTTCGACGACACGGCTGGCCAGCATCCAGCCAAAGCCCGGCAAGAACGCCTGAAAAGCCGACACGGCCGCGCCGAGCCAGAGGGCGAAGAGAAGCGCGCGGCGATAGCGGACTCGGCGACCACCAGCCCCGCCACGACACCAAGGAGGATACCGACACCACCCACCAATGAGACCAAAAACCCGAGCGCCGCCCCGGCCTGCGGGTAGATATCCGGCAACAGATCGAAGATGACGCTCATCTTGCCATATTGCGCTGCCGCCCCAGCCCCGCAGCCCAAAGCGCGAAGACGCGCGGAAAGGAGGTTTGTTCAGCCATCCGCCCTCAAGCCTTTTGGGCCAGCGCCATGCGCAGAGTGGCATCTGGGATCGTTGGTCAGATCATCTGTGGTCTTGTCGAAAGCCGGGGGCCAGTCGGGTTCTAGATTGCGTGCGGCGGCGGCACGGTTGCCCCATTGTTTGGCGGTGATCCGGTGCGCGTCGAACCCGGCCTCGATCAGCAGGTTCTTCAGGCCCCGGCGGACCAACGGGAGTTGTCATTTGGGGCGGCATGAAAGGGGATGAAAACGGCACGGCGATCCAGAAATATCCGCCCGGCCTGAGCATCTGTTGAACATGCCCCAAGGCCGTATAGGGCCGGTCGAGATGCTCCCACACCTGATTGGCGAGGATCAGATCGAACTGCCGCGCGGCACCGCTCGCAGGATCGGTGAAGGGCCCTGCGCAGATGTCATAGGTCGGATAGGCGAACTGGGTGTAGCTCTTGAACGTGAACCGTTTGCCGAACTTGCCGGAGATCTCGGCGGCATCCAGCGCTTCAGGGTTCAAACGGTCAATCATCCGGCGGGTGCTGCGGTGCATGACGACACGGTTTAGGCTGACCACGACATGGCTCCCGACGGTTTGGCCGAAGTGCGAGGGGGCGAGGCGCGTTGGGCGCGCCCTGCCCCGCGCACCTTACATATGGATCACGCGGTCGAAAGCGTCGAGCACGGATTCATGCATCATCTCGCTGAGCGTTGGATGCGGGAAGACGGTGTTCATCAGGTCTTCTTCGGTGGTCTCCAACTGGCGGCCCACGACATAGCCTTGGATCAGCTCCGTCACCTCGGCCCCGACCATGTGCGCGCCCAGAAGTTCCGGTTTTGGCGTCGAAGATGGTTTTCACCAGCCCCTCAGGCTCCCCCAAAGCCACGGCCTTGCCATTGCCGATGAAGGGGAAGCGCCCGACCTTGATGTCATAGCCCTGCTCTTTGGCCTTCGCCTCGGTCAGCCCGACGGAGGCGACTTGGGGGTGGCAATAGGTGCAGCCGGCGATGCTTTCGGGTTTGACGGGATGGGGTTTCTGGCCGCGATCAGCTCGGCCACCATGACGCCCTCGTGGCTCGCCTTATGCGCAAGCCAGGGCGCGCCGGCGATGTCGCCGATGGCAAAGAGCCCATCGACCCCGGTGCGGCAGTATTCATCCGTCACGACATGGGTGCGGTCAACCTTGACGCCAAGCTCTTCCAGCCCCAGCCCTTCGGTATTGCCGACGATGCCAACGGCGGAGATCACGGTGTCGAACTCAAGCTTCTCGACCTTGCCGTCCCGTTCGATATGGGCGGTGACCTTATCCTCGGCACGGTCGAGCTTCTTGACTGTGGCCTTTTGCATGATGGTCATGCCCTGTTTTTCGAATGCCTTTTTGGCGAATTTCGAAATCTCTTCGTCTTCGACCGGCAGCACGCGGTCCATCACCTCGACCACGGTGGTATCGGCGCCGAGGGTGTTGTAAAAGCTCGCAAATTCGATTCCGATAGCACCGGACCCGATGACCAGCAGTTTCTTGGGGTCATGCACAGGTTGCAGGGCGTGGCGATAGGTCCAGACGCGTTTGCCGTCCGCCTCTAGCCCCGGCAATTCGCGGGCGCGCGCGCCGGTGGCCAGCACGATATTCTTGGACGTCAACTCTTCGCTGCCCTTGTCGGTTTTAACGGAGACCTTCCCCTTTGCGGGGATCGAGGCTTCGCCCATGAAGACCTCGACCTTGTTTTTCTTCAGCAGGTGTTTGACCCCGCCTTCCATCTGTTTGGCCACGCCGCGCGAGCGTTTGACCACGGCGGCAAGATCATAGTCGATCTTATCCGCCGCCAGACCGAAATCTTTGGCACGGTGCATCAGGTGGAACACTTCGGCAGAGCGCAGCAACGCCTTGGTGGGGATGCAGCCCCAGTTCAGGCAGATGCCGCCGAGGTTCTCCCGTTCGACCACCGCGACCTTCAGGCCGAGCTGGGCACCACGGATCGCGGCGACATAGCCGCCCGGCCCCGCACCGATCACGATCAGATCAAAGGATTTGGCAGCCATGGCAAGGACCTCGCGTTAGGGTTTGCAAATATAGTTTACCGCTAAACCATATTTGCAATCGCCACAACCACGCGTGTTGCCCCGGCCTGCCAAGGCTCAGGCCGCTTGAAGTTCCGCGCGCAGGTCCTTGACCGTCCGGCCATAGCCGCCCGCGTCGAGATAGGAGGTCTCCTGCGCGGTGAAACTGCGTGACAGCGCCGCGTTGCGATAGGGAAAGCGGCCAAACTGGCGGATCACTTCGCGGTGGGCGCGGGCATGCAACAGGTTGCTGCCATCGCTTTTCGGCATCCGTTCGCACATCAGACGCACGCAGCGATCTTGGTCGCAGAGGTTCTCGGAATGCATCAGCGGCAGATAGAAGAACTGCCGCGCGGGCGCCTCAACGCGCATGTCCCAGCCTTTCTCGATCGCCAGTTTTGCCGCCGCCAGCGCGATACGGTCGCTGGAAAACGCCTTGCCCGTGTCGCGGAACATGTTGCGCGGAATTGATCGGTCAGGATCAGAAAGGCCAGCGCGTCGGTGGGATTGGTCAGCCAATGGTTCAGCTTGCCAGCCTGCGCCTCATCCCAAAGCCCCTCGAAACGCGCACGGATATCGGCATCCAGCGTTTCGGAACTGTTGTACCATCCGGCCGGACCTACGTCTTCGAGCCAGAAATTCAGTACATCTTGGGGTTCTGCATTTGTGGCAGCCATCCCGCACACTCCTTTGCCGCAATCTGGGCGTTTCGTTAAAGTTAAGAACGTCTTACCGCAAAAAGCCTAGTCACGTTTTATGTCATCCGCGACATCGTTATCGCTATCAGGGGCGTTTTTCTCTGCTTCGGCGTTTTCTTGGGCAGCTTCCTCGGCGGCCTCCTGTTCCGTTTCAATGATATATTCCTGCGCGATCTCCACGGCCACGGCAGTGGCCGAGGGGTAGATCGGCACGTAGTTGCCTGTCTCGTCGACCGGTACCGCGGCACGCTGTGTCTTACGATAGGAGGCATAGGCGGCCAGAGCGGCGAAAAGCACGGCGGTGAACAGGTAAAAGCCCCCCGGCCCAAGCGCGCCCATCATCCAACCAGTGATCACCGGGCCCAGAACCGCACCCAAGCCGTTGATAAATATCATCCGCCCGAGGCCGAGGCCATGTCCTCATGCTCCAGAAAGTCGTTGGTGTGGGCCATGAGCAGCGAGTAGAGCGGGTTCGACATGCCCCCCACCAGAAAGGCCGTGGCCAGCAGGATCGGGAAGACATGGCCCAGCGTCATCCCGATGACCGAGCCGATACCGCCGAGCGTGGCAACGATGACAATCAGGCTACGGCGGTCCATGCGGTCCGAGATCCAGCCGATGGGGTATTGGAGGATTACGGAGCCGACGAAGAACATGGCCACGAAAAGTGAAATCTGCCCGACACTCAGCCCGGCTTCGGCGCCGTAAACCGCCGCCATGCCGAATTGCGCCGAGAAGACGCCGCCCAGAAGGAACATGCCCACACAGCCCAAGGGCGAGAAATCCATCAACTCGCGCAGGCTCATCGGTTTGGTGGTGTCAAAAGGCGGTGTCGGGCTGATCGACAGAAGGATCGGGGTCACCGCGATGCTCACCAGCACCGAGGGGATGACGAAGAGCACGAAGCCCGAGGGGTCGGCGGTCAGCAAGAGCGCCTGCGCGATCACGATGCCCAGTGTCTGCACGATCATATAGGCCGAGAGCGCCTGCCCGCGGTTTTCGTTCGTGGCGGCGTTGTTCAGCCAGCTTTCCGCTGTGACGTAGACGGCGGAGAAGCAAAAGCCGATCAGCACCCGACCCAGCGACCAGACGATGGTGTTGGGGAAGGTCGGATAGATGATCATCACCGCCGAGATCAGCGAGGCCAATGCCGCGAAGACCCGCACGTGGCCCACCCGCCGGATCATCCCAGGCGCCATGCGCGACCCACCAAGGAAGCCCAAGAAATAGGCAGACATGACGATCGACATCTGGAAGGTCGAGAAGCCTTCGATGCCGCCACGGATACCCAGCAATGTGCCCTGCATGCCGTTGCCGACCATCAAAAGGCACATGCCCAGCAAAAGCGCCCATGCGCTTGAAACCACTTGAATCATCAGTCAATTCCTTGTTCGCCCAAGCCCTCCCATGGACGGCAATCGCAGGCTAGTCACCCCCTGGCGCGACATTCAAGCGGGTTTTGCGCCTCAGGCAGCAGAAGGGAGGAATCGCCGTAGGAGAAAAAGCGATAGCCCTCGCCGATGGCATGGGCATAGATGTCTTTCACCCGCTGCACCCCCATGAGGGCCGAGACCAGCATCATCAGCGTCGATTTAGGCAGGTGGAAATTCGTCATCAGCCCGTCGGTCACGTTGAACTTGAACCCCGGCGTGATGAAAATATCGGTATCCCCTTCCCATGCGGTGATCTCACCCTCGCGCGCCGCCGTCTCAATCAGGCGCAGGGCGGTGGTGCCCACGGGGATCACGCGCCCTCCGGCGGCGCGGTGGCGGCAATCTCTTCAGCGGCCTTTGCGCTGACCCGGCCCCATTCGGCGTGCATTTTGTGTTCCGAGATGTCGTCGACCTTGACCGGCAGGAAGGTGCCCGCGCCGACATGCAGGGTAACATGGCTAAAACTCACGCCCTTCGCGGCCAGCGCTTCGAGCAGCGGCTCGTCGAAATGCAGCGAGGCTGTGGGCGCGCGACCGCGCCCGCGTGGCGGGCAAAGACGGTTTGGTAGTCGGTCATGTCCTGCGCATCGGCGGCGCGTTTGGCGGCGATATAGGGCGGCAGCGGCATCGCCCCCGCGGCATTGAGCGCCGCATCGAAATCGTCGCCCGAACAGTTGAACCGCAGATGCCCCTGCCCGTCTTCCACCGCCTCCAACGTGGCACGCAAATCATCGGAAAAGACGACCTCTTCGCCGATCTTCAGCTTGCGCAGCGGTTTGATCAGCGCCGACCAAGTGCCGTTCCCGCGCGGCTCCAACAGGGTGACTTCGATCTTGGCTTGCACCGCCCCTTGGGCCGAGGCGCGGTGGCGAATGCCGCTCAGCCGTGCGGGATCACGCGGGTGTCGTTCAGCACCAATCGGTCGCCGGGGCGCAGCCAGTCGGTCAGATCGGTCACGCGTCGGTCGTGCAGAGCGGCGCCCTCCGCCACCAGCAACCGCGCAGAGGAGCGCGGGTTGGCGGGGCGGGTGGCGATCAGGGTCTCAGGCAGATCGAAATCGAAATCGGAAAGCTTCATCGGCGCGGCTCCGGGTCTGGCGGCAGGGTCGCCCCGGCGCTTAGCGCTCCTCCGGCACCCGGGCAACCGGATTCGCTTGGCCCTGCACCTGTGGCGGCTGGGGCGGCGGGCGGCGGAACAACTCGCGGAACATGCCGGGGGTGAGCGCCGAGAGCGGGTTGACCGAAACGCTGGGGTCTTTCGCGGCCCCCGTGAGCCGGTAGTTGAACCCGATCAGCCCCTCGCCCTTGCGGGTAAAAAGGGACCCGATCCCATTGAACATATAGACCGGAGAGATCACGCCCTGCATGTCGATCAACCCGCTGTCGAGCGCATAGACCCCATCCATCGACAGGCCCAAGGAGGCGCCCACGGCGCTGGCCTCGGTCAGGGTCAGGCGGTTCGGGGTCAGGCGGAAGTTCGCTTCCACATCGTCAAAGTAAATCCCGTCGCCGTTGAGCTCGTTGATTAGCCCGACGACCGAGATGGCATTGACCAGCGCCGCGATCCCCGGCGCGTCCTGAATAGCGACATCGCTGACCGTGAGCTGCCCGTCAAAGGCGCCGCCCGAACCCACCGGCAGCAGGGTGAGCGACAGGTTCCCCCGACCACCTGTTTCACCAACCCGGTTGAGCGCAGAACCCCGCCCGCGTCATCCGAGACCACCCGCACCGCACTGCGCCCCGCTTGGGGCAGCACCCGCCCCTGCACCGGCGTGCCGCCATTGAGCCGGGCGGTAAAGGCGCCGTCCATCCCCTTGGCGGTGTCGAATGTGCCCGAAAGATCGGTCAGGTAAATCGTGTCGGTGATCTGCCACCGGTCCAGCGCTACGCGCATCGGCGGCCCGGCTTGCCCCTCGGCCGCGCCGAACTCGGCCCGGCGCATGTCAAGCGTGCCGCCGCCCAGCACCACCTGCACCGGGTTGCCCTTGCCCTGCCCGATCAGTTGCAGCGGGATATCCAGCCAGTCGCCCCGCCGCAGCCGGTCGATCCGCACCCGGTCCAATGTGCCGCCGGGGCAAGGTGGATGGAGCCCGCCACCCGCAGCCCCGGCGCGTTTAGCTGAAAGGCGTCGATATTCGGCGTCTCGCCCAAACGCCCCGCCAGTCGCAACTTGCCCTCGGTGCCCGGCGCCTTGCTCCATGACAGTTGCGGTACGGAGACACCCAAGCCCGCCAGATCGCTCTGCAAGGTGAAGCGCGGCGCTTCGCCCTTCTTGAGGTCCACGGCAATCTGCCCGCGCCCCTCGCCACGAAGGCTGCCGGGGGCAGTGCCACGCCAAAGGCTTCGAGCCCCGCCGGGGTCAGCGCCACTTGAGCCGTTAGACGGCTTTGATCCGAGCCGGGGCCGATCGCCTGCGACCATTCCCCGTCGAAGCCCACCCCGTCGATACGCCCCGCGCCGCCGATGGTGATACGGTCATTGTCGGCGGTGATGGACAGTTTGCTGGCCTGAAGGCTCCGGTCTTTGACCAGCGTATCGGTCGAGAGCGCCAGCAGATCCCCGCGAAGTGATAGCGCACATCTTCGGGCTTGCCGCCCTTTTTCAACGGCAGCGCCAGCGTGCCTTTCAGCACCGCCTCCCCATCCGCGAGCGTCACGGGCAGCCCGGCCTTATCCATCACCCGCATCGGCGGCTGGTTCAGCAGCGACAGCGCCGCGGTCAGGGTGGAGCGCGTGTTGAGCCGGATCACCGAGGGCTGCCGTCTTTCACCCGCACATCGGGAATGATGAAGGAGGATCCATCCAGCGTCACCGCCCCGCCCTGCGGCGCGATGACCTCGCCCGCGTCCACCGTGACGACAAGGCGGTTGTCGAGCAGGCTCATATGGCCGCTGCCATCGGTGATATGCGGCAGGGTCTTCAGAAACCGCACCTCGGCCCCGGCATAGTCAAAGGCGACATAGGTCTGGGGCGCCTGCCCCGGCGCCATGCGCAGCGCCAGATCGAGGTTGCGCATTCGGCCCGCGTGAAGGTTCTCATCCAGCCATTTGCGGGTCTTGGGCTTCACCCCCTCGGGCCAGAGCGCCAGCAGGCGTTCGGGGCTGAGCCGGTCCATTCGCCCATCGAGAGACAGGTTCCAGCCCGCCGCCTCGGCCACCAATGCGCCATCAAGGCGCAGGTTGCGGCCCTGATCACTGATCTCCAGACGCCCCAGCTTCAGTTGAAACGGATTAAGGCTGAGTTCAAAATCGATATCCGCCTGGTCCAAGGCCACCGTTTCGGGGTAGACCTCCGCCGGGTTGGCCCGCAGGTCGCGCAGGCTGAACTGCCCCACCATCCGTCCCGGAATGCCGCCCGTGACATCGCCCAGTTGCGAGCTCCCGGTGATATTGCCCGAGACCCAAGGGCTGTCGAGCGACATCTCGTCAAAGCGCAGCAGCTGGCGCGCGGGGTCGTAGCTGAAATAGCTCTGCGCCCCATCGAAGGGGATCGGCTTGGTCTGCGGGTTGGGCTGCAACACGCCCTTGCCGATCTGCAAAGAAGCGTTGATCGGTGCGAAACGGCCCGCGCTATCGATGCCGCTGCGCACCGCGCCCGAGATATTGGTCCGCAGCACTTCGAGCCACGAAAAGGCTGGCCCCTGCGCCGCGATGTCGCGCGCATCGACCCCGTCGAAGGTCACGCCAAAGGTCGCGGCATTCTCACCGATCTGGCTGCTGTAATTGGCGGTGAGCGTGGCCACCCCCGCGCCCCCGCTGAGCACCGCGAGGTCCGCCGAGAGGTCAAGCGCGTCACCATTGCGCGACAGGCGCAGCCGCCCGCCATCTCCGGTCCAAGCGCGGCCCGCGCGGGCATCCTCGAACCGCAGCGTCAGCGCGCGCAGCTCGACTGAGCGGAGGGCGGATAGCGCGGGGCGGCCAATACCTCGTCGATCTGGCCGATAAGTTGCGGCAGGGTCGCCGCCTCCCGCTCCGGTGGGGCGATCCCGGCCCCGGCGCTCAGGCTCACCCGGCCATCCGCCCCGCGGCGCAGGTTGGCCACCACGCCCGATAGCGAAATCGCCCGCGGCTGCGCCATACCGCGCAGCAAGGACCGCATCGACAGGCTGGCCTTGAACTCATTGAAACTGACGATCTCATCGCCCTCGGGCGTGGTGACAAAGATGTCTTGCAAACGCACGCGGGGGCGCCAACCCTCATCGACAACGAATTCCATCGCGCCGAAATCCACCCGCGCCTGCGGCAGGGCCGAAGCAATCCGCGCCTCGATCCGTGTCTGCACCCAAAGCGGCGCCGGAATCGGACGCCCGGTGAAATAGACCGCCGCCCCGGTGGCCAGCGCCGCCAAGAGCACCAGCACCACAGCCGAAACGATCCCCGCGCGGCGGCGCGACCGGCGGCGCGGCGGCCCTTCGCCATCTGGCGCAGGGGGGCTGGAAGGGGACGGGTCGCGCATCGGGCTCCGGTTCGGATAGGGCGGCTTTCTGGGGCGGCTTTGACGTTGTCAAATCAGATGCAGTATGACAGCCCTGAACGACCCTTCACAAGCCAAAGGAACCGCCCCATGTCGCAGATCGGACCCCAGCCCGGCCAACCGGCCCCGGATTTCACCCTTCCCGTGACCGGCGGTGGCGAGATCACGCTCTCTGCCTTGCGCGGCGCGCCGGTGGTTCTTTTCTTCTACCCGCGCGACGACACGCCCGGCTGCACCAAGGAATCGATCGGCTTTTCCGAGCGTTTGTCTGAGTTCGCCGAGGCAGGCGTGCAGGTCTTTGGCATTTCGCGCGACAGTATGGACAAACACGACAAATTCGCCGCCAAACACGCGCTGACGGTGCCGCTTTTGTCTGACACCGATGGCGCGGTGACCGAAGCCTATGAGGTTTGGGTCGAGAAAAACATGTACGGCAAGAAATCGATGGGCATCGAACGCGCGACCTATCTGATCGACCCCGAAGGGCAGATTGCGCAGGTCTGGCGCAAGGTGAAGGTGCCGGGCCATGTGGATGCCGTGCTCGACGCGGTGCGCGGCGCATGATGCCGCTGGCAGAAATGGCCGAGGCGGTGCTGCGCACGGCGGATGGGCGCGAGAAGACGGCGCTGTCGCGGAAATATGCGGCGCAGTGGCTCTCGGCCCGCGCGGCAGGTGAGAGCAACTCGGGCCGCGCCGACCCGCCGCTGCACCCTGCCCGGCCCGCACAGCCCGAGTTGCTCTCGCCCCGCGACGTCCCGCGCCGCCGTCCCGGCACGCCCGAAGGCCGCGCGGCGCTGCTTCATGCCGTGGCGCATATCGAGTTGAACGCAGTGGACCTGCATTGGGATGTGATCGCCCGCTTCTCCCATGTGCCGCTGCCCTTGGGCTTTTATGACGATTGGGTCAAAGCGGCGGATGACGAATCCAAACATTTCAACCTGATGTGCGATTGTCTTGAGGAAATGGGCAGCCATTACGGTGCCATGCCCGCCCATGCGGGCATGTGGCGCGCCGCCGAAGACACGGTGGACGATCTGATGGGCCGCCTCGCCGTGGTGCCCATGGTGCTGGAGGCCCGCGGCCTTGATGTGACCCCGGCATGATCGAGATTTTCCGCAAGGCGAAGGCCGACAGCGCCGTGGCCGCGCTTGAAACGATCTATGCCGAAGAGGTCGCCCATGTGGCCTATGGCAGCAAGTGGTTTCACTTTCTCTGTGGCCGCCATGATGACGACCCAAAGGACCGTTTTCATGCCCTCGTGCGCAAGTATTTCCACGGCGATCTCAAGCCGCCCTTCAACGAGGAAAAGCGCGCCGAGGCGGGAATCCCGCCCGATTTCTACTGGCCCCTGACCGCGGATGGCGGGCCAAGCTGATCAGGGTCTGACGCAGCAAGTGCTTGGTATCGGCGGATTTTTGCCAACGAAAAAGCGCTTTTTTGGGCGAATGGGGGAATGCCGCGCAGGCGCGGGTCAATAGGGTTGCCCCATTCGCGGGCACTGGCTATTGACGTTGGGCGCGAAGGGGGCGAGGCCCCGCGCACCGACGGGACGGGACAAAGGACGAAAACGTGCGCACACGGATTGCCATCAAGACGCATGCTCTGCTTGAGCATTACTTTCCCGAACGCCGCGTCTTTCTGAAATCCGACAGCGACACACGTTTCATCCGCCTGCGGCCCGGCACCCAGATCCTCGGGCTGGCGGGATCGGCCTTTCTGGTCTCTTGGGCCATCATTGCCACCGCCATCATCCTGATGGACAGCATTGGCTCCGGCAATTTTCGCGAACAGGCCAAACGCGACCAGCGCACCTATCAAGCCCGGCTGAACGAGCTTTCCGCACAGCGTGACCTGCGCGCCGAAGAAGCGCTTGCCGCCCAAGACCGCTTTAACGCGGCGCTCACGCAGATTTCCGTCATGCAGTCCGAACTGCTGGCCTCTGAGACCCGCCGCCGCGAATTGGAAACCGGGATCGAGGTGATCCAATCCACCCTGCGCGACACGATGAAAGACCGCCAGAAGGCCCGGCTGAAACTGGCCGAACTGGAAGGCAGCCTTGAGAATGGCGAAGCGGGCAGCCTGCGCGCCGATGCCGATCAAGCGCCGGTCGATTTCCTTGCCCAAGCCCTTGCCCGGACCGCGGCAGAGCGCGACAAGGTCGTGGTCGACGCGCAGGATGCGCTGTTGCAAGCCGACGAAATGGCCCAGGAAATCGCCCTGATGCGCGATCAGAACGACGCGATCTTCCGCCAGCTGGAAGAGGCGATGAGCGTTTCCGTCGCCCCGCTCGACAAGATGTTCCGCAGCGCGGGCATGCCGACCGACCGGATCCTCGCCACCGTGCGCCGGGGCTATTCGGGCCAAGGCGGGCCGATGACGCCGCTCTCCTTCACCACCCGCGGCGAAGAGCTGAGCCCCGACACGCTGCGCGCGAACAAGCTGCTGGGCCAGATGGACCGGTTGAACCTCTACCGCATCGCCGCCGAAAAGGCGCCCTTCGCGAACCCGGTCAAAAACGCTTTCCGCTTCACCAGCCAGTTCGGTTATCGTCGCGACCCCAAGACCGGCGGCCGCCGGATGCACAAGGGCGTCGACTTTGCCGCCGGGATGGGCACGCCGCTTTATGCGACCGCCGATGGCGTGGTGATTCACGCAGGCTGGTCCTCGGGCTATGGCCGTCTGGTCAAGATCCAGCATGAGTTCGGCATTGAGACCCGTTATGCCCACATGTCCAAGCTGCGCGTGAAAGTTGGTCAAAGAGTCTCGCGCGGGCAGCATATTGGTGATATGGGAGCATCAGGACGGGTCACCGGTGTCCATCTCCACTATGAAGTCCGCGTAGGTGGCAAGGCTGTTAACCCCATGATCTATATCAAGGCTGCAAACGATGTTTTCTAAAAGCAAAATCAACGATCCCGCCCCTCAGGATGCAGAAGTGTCAAAACCGGCACCCTCCGGTGCATCCTCGGCCCCCGCCCTCTAAGCAGAGCGAATTCAAGGCCAGCGCGCCCAAGGCCAAGCCCCCTGCATCCGTTCTGTCTTCGGATCTCCATGTGACCGGCAACATGAAAACGACGGGCGACGTTCAGGTTGAAGGCACCGTCGAAGGCGACATCCGCGCCCATCTGCTGACCATCGGTGAGACGGCGACGATCAAGGGCGAAGTGGTTGCCGATGACGTGGTGATCAATGGCCGCATCGTGGGCCGCGTGCGGGGCCTCAAGGTGCGCCTGACATCGACCGCACGGGTCGAGGGCGACATCATCCACAAAACCATCGCGATCGAATCCGGCGCGCATTTCGAAGGATCTGTGCAGCGTCAGGACGATCCGCTGAACCCCGGCGCGAAATCCGCACCGGCGCAGAAGCCGAACCCCGCGTCCTAAGCTTCGGCAGGCTGAACAGTCGCAGGCGTCGCAGACAATGCGGCGCCTGTTTGCTTTTGGGGGACGGTCTACGCTGCGCCCTGCCCGCTTCGCCAATATCAGTAGGTCGGAATATGCGCCGCGCTGTGCTGCTGGCAGACCACTGGCGATAAAGCTCATTTCATCACGGCCTGAGCTCGCCGATGCGTGGGGAGAGCAAACCCACCCCACGCGCCGCTAGTTGGGACGTTACTCGGTCACGGTGACCGTTTTCATCACGTCCGGCGTGCCCACGACGGCGCCGTTCGGGCCGGTGCCGCGCTTGATGGCATTGACCACGTCCTGCCCTTCGGTAACCTTGCCGACAACGGTGTACTGACCGTTGAGGAAGGGTGCTTCGTCGAACATGATGAAGAACTGGCTGTTGGCACTGTTCGGGCTCTGGCTACGGGCCATGCCGACGACGCCTTTCTCATAGGCGATGTCCGAAAACTCGGCCTTGAGGTCGGGCTTCTCGGAGCCGCCCATGCCGGCGCGTGCGGTGTCGCCATCGGCGCGGCCAAACTGCACGTCGCCGGTCTGCGCCATGAAACCGTCGATCACGCGGTGGAAGACCACCCCGTCATAGGCGCCTTCCTCGGCCAGTTCGGTGATCTGCGCCACGTGGTTAGGCGCGACGTCTTCGAGCAGGTCGATCTTGACGGTGCCATTGGCCTCGCCCGCGACCTCGATCTCAAGCCCGGTGGCCATCGCCGCCGAGCCGAGAAGCGCGAGAACTGCGCTGGAGGTGGCAATCTTAGGCATCTGCGGCCACCTTGACGGAGATCATGCGGTCAGGGTTCGCAGGCGGCTCGCCACGGGTGATTGCGTCGACATGCTCTATGCCGGAAATGACCTGCCCGTAAACGGTGTATTGACCGTTGAGGAAGTCATTGTCCTTGAAATTGATGAAGAACTGGCTGTTGGCGCTGTCGGGGTTGGCCGAACGGGCCGCACCGATGGTGCCGCGCGCGTGCGGAACCTTGGAGAATTCTGCAGGCAGGTTCGGCAGGTCCGACCCGCCAGTGCCCGCCGCGCGCAGGTTGAAGTTGTCTTCCATGTTGCCATTGGCCACGTCGCCAGTCTGGGCCATGAAACCTTCGATTACGCGGTGGAAGGCGACGTTGTCGTATTTACCGGCGCGGGCCAGTTCCTTCATCCGCTCCACGTGCTTGGGCGCAAGGTCGGGCATCAACTCGATGGCGACGGTGCCGCCTTTCAGTTCCATCAGGATGGTGTTCTCGGGGTCTTTGATCTCGGCCATGGGGCAATCCTTTGCTTTGTCTTTGCCAGATACCTAAGGAGCTTGGCCGCGATTGCCAAGCCGCGCATTGACCTGAGGCCAGATAACAGCAAAACACAGCGCAAGAGATTGGATTGGGAGAAGACCGATGGGCTGGAAATCACTGGACGATATGGAACTGGACGGCAAGCGCGTGCTCTTGCGGGTCGACATCAACGTGCCGGTCGAAGAGGGCCGCGTCACCGATGCCACGCGGATTGAGCGGATCGTGCCCACGGTGGACGACATCCTGTCGCGCGGCGGCAAGGTGACGCTGCTGGCGCATTTCGGACGGCCCAAGGGCAAGGTCGTCGAAGAGATGAGCCTGCGCCAAGTCCTTCCCGCACTGGAAAAGGCACTGGGCCGCGACGTGGCATTCCTGCCATCGCTAGACGCCGCAGGCGACGCGCAGGCCGATCTGCAACTCATGGAAAACATCCGCTTCTACCCCGGTGAGGAGGCCAATGACGAAGATTTCGCCCGCCAATTGGCCGCGCTCGGCGATATCTATTGCAACGATGCCTTTTCTGCCGCGCACCGCGCCCATGCCTCGACCGAGGCGCTGGCGCGGCTGCTGCCCGCCTGCGCAGGGCGCTTGATGCAGGCGGAGCTCTCGGCGCTGGAGGCGGCACTGGCCAAGCCCAAGCGCCCGGTGGGCGCTGTCGTGGGCGGGGCCAAAGTCTCGACCAAGATCGCGCTTTTGGAAAACCTCGTGAACCGGCTCGACGTCTTGGTCATCGGCGGCGGCATGGCGAACACCTTCCTCGCCGCACTCGGGGCCGATCTGGGCAAATCGTTGGAAGAGCCGGACTACTACGACACGGCCAAGGACATCATGGCGCAGGCCGAAAAGGCAGGCTGCCGGGTCATCCTGCCAGTCGACGGTCTGGTCGCGCGGGAGTTCGCCAAGGGTGCGGCCCATGAGGTCGCCCCGCTTGGCCCTGATGCGAAACTCGCGACAGATCAGATGGTGCTCGACGCGGGCCCCGAGACCGTTGCATTGGTCGAGACGGCCTTCGCCGAGTTGCGCACCCTGATCTGGAATGGCCCCATGGGAGCCTTTGAAATCCCGCCCTTCGACACCGCCACCGTCGCCGCGGCCCAAGCCGCCGCCGCCAAGACCCGCGAGGGCACGCTGACCTCCGTCGCCGGGGGCGGTGACACGGTCGCGGCGCTGAACCAAGCGGGCGTGGCGGATGATTTCACCTATATCTCCACCGCCGGGGGCGCCTTCCTTGAATGGATGGAAGGCAAGACCCTGCCCGGCGTGGCCGCATTGGATGGGTCGGCTGCGTAGAAAGGCGATTTACCGCTAAAAACAACGGGTTTCCCGCAATTGTGGGATTCCCATAACGAATCGCCTGTGTCATACTGATGTCACGTCCGCCAAGAGACGCAGAGGCAGAACCATGACACGCAACACCCGTCCGGCTTTCGGCACATTGCTGTTCTTCGCAATCGCTTTCGCGCTGAGCCTGTATTTCACCTTCGCCGCCGTGCAGGGGGATTTCGGCCTGTTCCGCCGGACCGAGATCGTGGCCGAGAACCAAAAGCTGAGCGACCGTCTGGCCGAGGTCCGCGCCGAGGTGGCCCGGATGGAGAACCTGACCCGCCGCCTGTCGGACGACTACCTCGACCTTGATCTTCTGGACGAACGCGCGCGCAAGGTGCTGGGCATGGTCCGCACCGATGAGATCGTCATTCGCTAAGCTTTCGCGGCTTATCGTCTATCGGCCCCTGCCCCGCGCCTGCGGCCTTGCAATCACACGAAATCTCTGGCCTCCTTCGCCTTGTCAGCCGTGGTGCGCGCACCACGTCACAAAGTCTCTCGCAATCCATTCTGGAATGCGTTAGGGAATAGTTTAACGCTAAACTACTTTTGGCACCTAACCAAAGCCGACGGAGGAGACGTCCATGGCCGCGAGGAAATCGAGCAAGAAACCCAATGTCTCGGCGGAGGAGCTGACCAGCTACTACCGCGACATGCTGCTGATCCGGCGGTTTGAAGAGAAAGCCGGACAACTTTACGGCATGGGGCTGATCGGGGGTTCTGTCACCTCTATATCGGACAAGAAGCGGTCGTTGTCGGCCTTGAGGCTGCCGCCGAGGAAGGCGACAAGCGCATCACCTCCTACCGAGACCACGGGCATATGCTGGCCTGCGGCATGGACCCTAACGGCGTTATGGCTGAGCTGACGGGCCGCGAGGGCGGTTATTCCAAGGGCAAGGGCGGCTCGATGCACATGTTCTCGAAAGAGAAGCACTTCTACGGCGGCCATGGCATCGTCGCGGCGCAGGTGCCGCTTGGCGCGGGCCTTGCTTTTGCCGATCAATACAAGGGCAACGGGCGCGTCACCTTCACCTATTTCGGCGACGGTGCGGCGAACCAGGGCCAGGTCTACGAGACCTTCAACATGGCCGCTCTGTGGAAACTGCCCGTGATCTTCGTGATCGAGAACAACCAATACGCCATGGGCACCTCGCAGCAGCGCTCGACCTCCTCGGCCGAGATCTGGGAACGTGGCCGCGCCTTCGGCATCCCCGGTGAGGCGGTTGACGGCATGGACGTGCTGGCGGTCAAGGAAGCCGGTCAGAAGGCCGTGGAACACGCCCGCAAGGACGGACCCTATATTCTGGAGATCAAGACCTACCGCTACCGCGGCCACTCCATGTCTGACCCCGCGAAATACCGCACCCGCGAGGAAGTGCAGAAGATGCGCGACGAACGCGACCCGATTGAGGCCGTGCGCAGCCTGCTCTTGGAGGGCAACCACGCGAGCGAAGAAGATCTCAAGGCCATCGACAAGGAGATCAAGCAGATCGTGAACGAAAGCGCCGATTTCGCCAAGGAAAGCCCGGAGCCCAACCTCGACGAGCTCTGGACCGACATCTACGCAACCGAAGTTCCGCAGGAGGCCTGAAGCAATGGCAACCGAAATTCTCATGCCCGCCCTCAGCCCCACCATGGAAGAAGGCACGCTGGCGAAATGGCTGGTCAAGGAAGGCGACGAAGTCTCCTCCGGTGACATCCTCGCCGAGATCGAGACCGACAAGGCCACGATGGAATTCGAAGCCGTGGACGAAGGCACCATCGGCAAGATCCTCGTCGAGGAAGGCACCGAAGGCGTGAAGGTGAACAGCCCCATCGCCGTGCTGCTCGAAGAAGGCGAAAGCGCCGACGACATCGACACCGCGAAATCCGCCCCCGCCGAGGACAAGGGCGAAGAGGCTAAGCCCGCGCAGGCCAAATCCCCGGACGATGACCGCGAAACGCCTGCCGAGGGCAAGAAACAGCCCGAGCCCGATACCAGCCCCGATTGGCCCGAGGGCACCGAAATGAAGCAGCAGACCGTCCGCGAAGCGCTGCGCGACGCCATGGCCGAGGAAATGCGCCGCGACGAGAACGTCTTGCTCATGGGCGAGGAAGTGGCCGAGTACCAAGGCGCCTACAAAATTTCCCAAGGTCTTCTGGACGAATTCGGCGCCAAGCGCGTGATCGACACGCCGATCACCGAGCATGGCTTTGCCGGCATCGGCGTCGGCGCGGCCTTCGGCGGTCTGCGCCCCATCGTCGAATTCATGACCTTCAACTTCGCCATGCAGGCGATGGACCAGATCATCAACTCCGCGGCCAAGACACTTTACATGTCCGGCGGGCAGATGGGCGCGCCCATGGTCTTCCGCGGCCCCAACGGCGCGGCGGCCCGCGTCGGCGCCCAGCACTCCCAGGACTACGCCGCATGGTTCATGCAGATCCCCGGCCTCAAGGTCGCGATGCCCTATTCGGCCAGCGATTACAAAGGCTTGATGAAGTCCGCAATCCGCGACCCGAACCCGGTGATCTTCCTTGAGAACGAGATCCTCTACGGTCGCAGCTTCGACGTGCCGGACATTGAGGATTACACGGTCCCCTTCGGCAAGGCCCGGATCTGGCGCGAGGGTGCGGATGTCACCATCGTCAGCTTCGGCATTGGCATGACCTATGCGCTGGAAGCGGCAGAGAAACTGGCCGAGGACGGTATCGAGGCCGAGGTCATCGACCTGCGCACCCTGCGCCCGATGGACACCGAAACGGTGCTGAAATCGGTGATGAAGACCAACCGCTGCGTGACCGTCGAAGAAGGCTGGCCGCAGGGCTCGGTCGGCGGCTACATCAGCGGCGTGATCATGCAGGAGGCGTTCGACTACCTCGACGCTCCGGTCATCACCTGCACCGGCAAGGACGTGCCCATGCCCTATGCCGCCAACCTCGAAAAACACGCGCTGGTCACCACCGACGAGGTGATCGAGGCCGTGCGCAAAGTCACCTACCGGTAAGGAGCGGATCATGCCCACAGAAATTCTCATGCCCGCCCTTTCGCCCACGATGGAGGAAGGCACGCTCGCCAAGTGGCTGGTCAAAGAGGGTGACGAGGTCGCCTCGGGCGACATCCTCGCCGAGATCGAAACCGACAAGGCCACGATGGAGTTCGAAGCCGTCGACGAAGGCACCATCGGCAAGATACTGATCGAAGAAGGCAGCGAAGGCGTGAAGGTAAACACGCCGATCGCCGTGCTGCTCGAAGAAGGCGAAAGCGCCGACGCCATCGACAGCGCCGCCCCGGCCAAAGAAGAGAAACCTCAGGCAGAGGAAACGCCCAAAGCAGCCGAGGCCGAAACGCCCGAAGCGGGCTATGGCCGCGGTGCGACGGATGCGAATGACGCGCCGCCCAAGAGCGACGCCAAAGCCCCCGCCGCGCCCAAGGACGACAAGGGTGGGCGCATCTTCGCCTCCCCCCTCGCCCGCCGGATCGCTGCGGACAAGGGTCTCGACCTCGCCCAGATCGAAGGCAGCGGCCCGCGCGGTCGGATTGTCAAAGCCGATGTGGAAAGCGCCCAGCCGACGGCTGCCAAGGCTGACAGCCCCGCCGCCACCAAAGACGCCGCGCCGGTGACACAGCCTGCTCCTGCTGGCCCCTCCTCCGACGCCGTGCGCAAGATGTACGAGGACCGCGAGGTCGAAGAGGTCAAGCTCGACGGGATGCGCAAGACCATCGCCGCGCGCCTCACCGAGGCCAAGCAGACGGTCCCGCATTTCTACCTACGCCGCGACATCCAGATCGACGCGCTGCTCTCGTTCCGGGCTGAGGTCAACAAGCAGCTCGAAGCCCGGGGCGTGAAGCTTTCGGTCAACGACTTCATCATCAAAGCCTGTGCGTTGGCGCTGCAATCGGTGCCCGATGCCAATGCGGTCTGGGCCGGGGATCGTATTCTGAAGCTCAAACCCTCGGACGTGGCCGTGGCCGTGGCCATCGAAGGCGGGCTCTTCACCCCGGTCCTTCAGGACGCCGACACCAAGTCGCTCTCGACCCTCTCGGCGCAGATGAAAGACCTCGCAACCCGCGCCCGCGACCGCAAGCTGGCACCGCATGAGTATCAGGGCGGCAGCTTCGCGATCTCCAACCTCGGCATGTTCGGGATCGACAATTTCGACGCGGTCATCAACCCGCCGCATGGTGCGATCCTCGCCGTGGGGGCTGGTGTCAAAAAGCCGATCATCGGCAAGGACGGTGAGATCGCAGCGGCGACAGTCATGTCCGTGACCCTCTCGGTCGATCACCGCGTGATCGACGGGGCGCTCGGGGCCCAGCTGTTGAACGCGATTGTCGAGAACCTTGAAAATCCGATGATCATGCTGGCCTAAAGGCTGCACCTCACAAACGAAGAAAGCCGGGGCATGCCCCGGCTTTTTTATTGCGATACTGGCATCTGACCCTATTCGGCGTCTGGCCCGAAGAGATGGTTCATCGACATTGACGGTTGATCACAGCCCGCCTCCCCAACGATCCGCGCGGGGATCCCGGCGACGGTTTTGCAGGCGGGCACAGGCTCCAGCACAACCGACCCCGCCGCGATGCGGCTGCAATGGCCGATAGAGATATTGCCCAAAACCTTCGCGCCTGCACCGATCAACACGCCATTGCCGATCTTGGGGTGACGGTCCTCTTCCTCTTTGCCGGTGCCGCCAAGGGTCACCGAATGCAGCATTGAGACATTGTCACCCACTACCGCCGTCTCACCGATGACGATGGAATGCGCGTGGTCGATCATGATGCCCTTGCCCATCTTGGCCGCCGGATGGATATCCAAGCCAAAAATCTCGCTCACCCGCATCTGGATGAAATAGGCCAGATCGCGCTTGCCCTTAGCATAGAGGTAGTGGCCCACACGGTAGGCCTGCACCGCCTGATAGCCTTTGAAATACAGAATCGGCTGCAACAGCCGGTGGCAGGCCGGGTCGCGGTCATAGATGGCCACGAGATCGGCACGCGCCGCGGCGACGAGATCGGGGTCTTCGGCATAGGCTTCTTCGACCATCTCGCGCACGACCATCATCGACATCTCGTTCGACGAAAGCTTGGCCGCGATGCGGTAGGAAAGCGCATTCTCGATAGATTTATGGTGCAGGATACAGGCATGCACAAAGCCGCCGATCAACGGCTCATCACGCACCGCATCCTCGGCTTCTTGCTGAATCTGGTCCCAGACCGGGTCCACTTTCGAGATATTTCTGCGTGTCTGCGCCATGGCACGGGCTCCTTCACTCTGCCGTAAGGGTAGCTCATGCAATAGCGTAGGACCATTTGTAAATCCGCACATGCTCAAAATCGTGATAACGCGCGGGCCTATCCGGGGATGGTCAAACCTGTAGTCGGCCCCGCGCCATATGTGGCCGAGACCTGCGCCACCGTCACGTCAAACGCTCCGCTGACGCCATCAGCCGCCCGTGCCGCGGTGCTATAGGTCCACCGCGGCGTATCAAGCAGCACCTCCCGCCGCTGCTCGTTGCCTTCGAAAACGCGTAAGAGATAGCGTTCACTCTCCTCACCTAGCGGCACCTCCGGCCCCTCCCAAGCGTCGCCGTCGGTCCGCGTTCGGCGAATCCAGCTAAGGGTGATATCGCCACTGGCCCCAGCCTCGGCCCGCAGATGACAGGGGCTGTAGGGCCGCAGACCATTCCCGTCAAAGGCATGAACCTGATGCAGGTAAGAGGGGTCATCCACCGGTCGCCGCGCAGGCCCGATGCGGTAATGCTGTGCCACGCGGCGCAGATGCGGGCTCAGCTCGACCTGCTGTGGCGTGCCGTTCATCAGCACAAAGCGCGACCCGGCGGGCCAAACCTCGGGCATCAACCCATCGCTGCCCGCCTGCCCGCGCAAACGACCCGTCAGCCAATAGGTCATCGGGGCGACAAGCTGCGCCTCCTCAAACTGGAACAACTCCCAACGGTCCGCGCTCCCATCCCCAATGGCGGCAAGGTTCGCCCCATTCAAAAGCGCCTCTCTGCTAACGGACTGAAGGCTGCCGCTGGTTAATTTGACCTCCAGCACCGGCCCCGCGTCAATCAACCCTGGTCGTGCTGCGTGCAACGGCGTTTGGGTAACGCCCATGATCGACCGGTTCGCCACGATGGCGTTTAGCGCATAGTCCGAATCCACGGCAGAGCGATAGACCGCGACGGACCCCGGCCAAGGGGTCGCCGTCACCGCCAGATGCGGCGCATGGGGCACCTCATCCCCACGCAAAAGCGGCAGGTCCATGAACTGCGGCAGAACCGGCAGCGGGGGGACGAAGGGGCGCAGCGCTGCAAGCTCTTCTTCAAGCGGTGCGGGATCATAGACTTCGGGCTCGATCCGAACGGCGTCGATCAGCAGGGAACCGGCCTGTTCCACCCGGTCGACGCGGTAGTGCCCCGGCCCCTCCGCCCCATCGCCCGGCAGTTCGATCACATCCCCCGCCCCGACAGCCATCCCCGACGGCGGCAATGCCAGCCGCAGCATCTCACGCGCGACGCGCGCTTCGGTCAGCCAGCGTTCGGCCACCTGCCGCCCCTCACCTCGGGTCAAGGCCATGTTCAGCTCGGTCCCGGTGACCGCATGGGTCGCCTCATCCGCCAAAACCGCCTCTTCGGCAATCGGGTCAAAATCCGCATCGGCCTGAATGAACCGCAGCCGCACACGGCCCGAGACTTCGGCCTCCGCCTCACGCGACTGCTCGGTCACCCCGCTCAGATCGGGGTGAACCGCGAGGCGATCGGGGTCGAGGGGCAGCGCATCTGCCCCGTCACGCATCCGAAACTGCAAGATCCCGTCGCGTTCAATCGCGTCAAACCCATAACGCAGCATCAGCGGTTGCAGCGCGGCACGTGCCTCGCCAACCTCGGCCACTGTGTAGCCGCGCACATAGCCGAACAGCGCGGAGGTATCGAAATGCGCCACACCCGCCCGTCGGCAAATCTCCCCCACGACCGAGGCCAGCGACCGCGCCGAGGCCCGCCCGTTCAGCCAGTGGCCACGGCTGTAATTCTCTCCATCGCTCCAGAGATCGACATTATTGGGGAAAAAGGGAAAAGGCCGCGTGTCCCATGCCCAGACAAAAGCACGTGTCATATCCAGCATCGGCGCGCCATATTCTTCCGAGATCGGATTATGCGCCGGATCGCGCCAGTAGTCCGAGATCGCCCGCAGATATTGCATCTGCATCAGATCGTCCCGTGCGCCAGTGGAATAATGCGGCAAGGCGCTTTCCGAGCTCTTCAGATCGAGAAACTTGTTGGGCTGGTTCGCCCCTTTGTCGATGGCCGCGCAGCCGTATTCCGTGAACCAGATCGGTTTCGACATCGGCTGCCATTCCGTTGGAGCGGCTTGCCGCTGCCCGCCGATACGGGGGTGGTGCGGGCTCTCCCACCATTGGCGCAGGTCTTTGTAGCGGTACACCCAAGGCTCATCATGCGCGCCATCGGTGATCGGCGTGCGGATCTGCGCGTCGCGGGCCTCGGGCGAATGGTAGTACCAGTCATAGCCCTCGCCGCCTTCGATGTTGGATTTCAGATAGCCGACATCGTAGATCGCGGGCCAGTTCTCGCCGTCCAGATGCCCTTCCTCATCGCGCCAATCGGACAGCGGCATGTAGTTGTCGATCCCGATGAAATCGATCTGCGGATCGGCCCATAGCGGATCAAGGTGAAAGAAGACATCGCCGCTGCCATCCTGCGGGTGATAGCCGAAATACTCAGACCAATCAGCGGCATAGCTGATCTTAACCTCCGGCCCCAACAAGGCGCGCACTTCTCCGGCCAAGGCCCGCAGCGCGGGCACCGCGGGAAAGCTGTTGCCCGCCGCGCGTGTCTGCGTCAGCCCCCGCATTTCCGAGGAGATGCAAAACGCCTCGACCCCGCCCGCCGCGGCGCAAAGCGCGGCGTAATGCAAGATGAAGCGCGATAGGGTCCATTCCTCGGGGCCGTTGTAGACGACCGAGCCGTCGCCCACCGCGAAATCCGCAGCCGTGACGGTTCCGAAAAACGCCGCCACCTCAGCTTCTGCCGCCGCCGTACCATCCGGGCTGCCCGGCCGCCCCGGGGCCACCGAAAGCGTGATCCGCCCGCGCCACGGTAGGCGGGGCTGGTCCTCGGCATCGCTATAGGGGTCCGGCAGCCCGTTGCCTTCGGTCTGATCCATCAAGATGAAGGGATAGAACATCACCGCCTTACCCGCCGCCTTCAGCGCTTGGATGGCCTCGACCACCGCGGCATCGGCGGGCGTGCCGCCGTAGATCGGACGCGCGTCTTGCTGGGTGATCACCTCTGCCGTGCCACGCGTCACGCCAGAGACTCGCCAAGGCATGTTCTCGCCGTCAATATCCGGGTCTTCGACCTTGGGCCGCAGGCGACAGTCACCGCAGCGCAGATCGCTGCCAAACCACGACACGACGAGAGAGGCCGCTTCCAACCGTGGCAATTCCTCGGTCAGGCTTTCCAAGGAAACCGCAAAATCGGTCTTGGCGGCGGGCGAGTTCACATTGGCGCTCCACCGGCTGCCGGGGCCGTCGGTGTAATGCACCGGGGTCGTCGCCAGCGCGTATTCCCCGTGCCGGGGATCAAGGCGACCCCCTGAACCCCATAGGCGGGGGCGTGCTCCCAGCCCGGCGCTTGCGGCTGTTCGGGGCGCATCACCTCGAAAGAGAACTGCGGCACCCGGTTGCCAAATTGCGCAAGCGGGAGGTCTTCCATCACCACATAGGCCGTGCCGCGATAGGCGGGCACCCGGTCCGCGCCCTCGATCGCGGCGATGGTCGGGTCGGGCTGCTGGTCCGCCGCGCCTCGGTAAACGCGCATGTTCAGATCGTCCGGGGCAATCTCCTCCCCATCCGCCCAGATGCGCCCAACGCTGGTGATCTCCCCTTCGCAGAGCGCGATGGCAAGGCTGACGGTATAGCTGTACTCGGACGTCTTCGGCCTTGGCGGGCCACCCTTGCCGCCGCCACTGACTTCGGTGACCTCTTGGAACCGCGACGCCCAGATGACATGCCCCGCCAGTCGCATCCGCCCGTAAAGCTGCGGGATCGCCGCCCCCTCGCCCGAGCCTGTCAGGCGAAAGCGATCCACCTTACCGGTCTCGACCGCCTCTCCGCCTTGGCCCAGCAAGCGTTGATCCACCAATCGCCCAAGGCTCGCCCCCACCGCGCGGCCCACCGCGACCGAAGACAGCCCCGCCAGCGTGCCCCCGATGGAGCCGCCAACCGCCGCCCCTGCTGCCGAAAGAACAATCGTCGCCATCAGGAGGCCTCCTCAGGAAATACAAATCGCGCCACGATGCGCCGCTGCCATGGCGGGCTGAGCGGGCTTTCCACCACCCCGTGCCGCGCATAGGCGTGAATGAAACTGGCGCTGGCCCCGACGCGCGCCTGCAGTCCAAGGTGCTTTGCCACCGCACCCTGCCGCATCCGGAAAAGCAGCACGTCACCGGGGGCAGCATCACCGCTGTCTTTCACCGCCATATGCCGTAGCGCCGCCGCCCAGAGCCGCTCCTCCCCCTGCGGCTCGGACCAATCCATCGAATAGGGTGGCACCGCCTCAGGGTCCGCGCCCAGCAACTCCTGCCAAAGCCCCCGGATCAGCCCCAGACAATCGCAGCCCGCCCCCTTTGTCGCGGCCTGATGCACATAGGGCGTGCCAATCCATTCGCGGGCGGCCTGCACCAAACGCTCTCCCGCAGCACTCATCGGCGCGACCCGCCGCCGTTCACACCGTCCGACCGGGGCACCGCCATCATCCAATCCTCCCCCGGCAAATCGGGAAAGCCGCGAAAGTTCAGCAGGTTGTTGAACTTCAGCCGACAGGTCTCCATCCGCTTGTCGCAGCCTGCGGTAAGCCGGACACGGGTGCCCGACGCCACCGCCCCGCGGATCGGTTGCCAAAGCTCGATCACGCGCTGCCCGTCCTCATGGTAGTCACGTTTTACCATGCCCCAGAGTCCCGCCGCGGGCCCCTCCAGCACATCGAGCCGCCCCCGGGCGAACCAACCTTCCTCGTAGCCCGGGAACGCGGTCCAACGGAAATACTGCGCCTCCGCCACCGTCTCGACCACACGCGTCTCAGCATAGCCGGGCGCGGTGAGATCGAACCGGCAATCACCATCCCCCAACACCGCCGAGCAGGGCTTTTGATAGACGCGCCCCATGGGCCGGTTGAGCGGTTCCGTCAGCCCCCGCAACTCGGCGCGAAAGCTGCCCCCGCGCGGTGCAGATCACCGATTGAGCCGTGAAATTGCAGCCGCCGCTGCGCGGGTTTGCCCAGTTCACCAGCCACGCCTGCACCTCGGCCCCATCAAAGCGCCCCTGCTCGATCTCACCCTCGCGGATCGCATCATCGCTGAGCGCGCCAAGCGCCTCTGTGTTATCAACCGCCAGCCCGCTGGTTTGTGCCAGCGCCCGCGCGCTCAGCCCGGTATCGGCGCGAAAAGTGACCCCGTCGAACATCAGCGGCATGTCGTGATCGGTAAAGGCAAATATCGCCCCATCCGCGCGCGTCACCTGCCAGCAATGGCAGAGTGTCGTCACACCCTGCGCGATATGGGCTCCAAAGCCCCTGTCCAGCCCCGCCATCAGACCCGCACCTCGATCACCGGCACGTCGGGCACCTGTCCGGCCTGAAAACTCTCGACCGAGACCAGAATGCGGTCGGTGTCAAATCGCACCGGCACGTCGAACTCGAAGCCCGCAAAAATCTCGATTTCAGGGTCAGGCGGATGGGCAAAGGTGACAATCCCGCTCTCTGCGTCGACCTCATATTCGACGCCCTCGCGCAGCTCATCCTGCTCAAGCCCCACGCGCACGGTCCCCGCGACCGGTTTGGTGATCGGACGGCGATAAGACTGCGCGCCCGAGCGGTAGGTCTTGGTCAGTTGAAACGCCGCCCGAACCCCATCCCCATAGCCGATGCTCTGGTCGTCGAAAGCCACCGGAAGCGCCATTTTGCCCGACTTATAATCAGCCCAATCCTTCCAGCGAAACCCGTACATCTGCCCCATGCGCGCCTCGAAAAAGGCAATCAGCACCTGCAGATCATCGATCGAGCGCATCCCCAGCCCGGCATCATAGACCCGCCGCGAATGGGCCCAGGGCGTGTTACGCTCCTCATGACCGTTGGCCAAGCTGACCACATCTGTCTGCCGTTGCGGCCCCCGACAGAGCCAAAGCTCAGCGACGGGGGAAATCTGACCTCGTGAAACTGCATGATCTGCTCCTTTATCCGCCGCGCGGCCTATCGGTTGCGGTTGCCGGTGCTGAGGGCACGGCTCAACTGTGCGGCGATCTGGCTTTGGCTGCGTTGAAACCCCTGCACATCGGGAGTGGTGATGTTCATCACGATGGTCGTCGCGCCGCCGCCGCTACCGCGCACGCCCAGCTTGCCATCCGCCCCCCGCGCCAAGGGCATGATCGCCTCCGGCCCGGCCTCACCCATCAGCCCCGTGCCGCCGCGCATGGGAAAGGCGGTCGCCGAGGTAACCACCCCGCCCTGCGCGAAAGGCATGACCTTACCTTGCGAGAAAGGCGCGCCATCGGCGAAGGGCAATATCCCCTCTACGATGCTGCCCACGCCCTCGCTGATCAGCCCGCCGAAATGGTCCGTCACCGGGCGCATCGCGGCATTGTAAGTCGTGCGGATCATCGACTGCGCCAAGTCGCTTAGCGCGTCCGAGAGTTTGGCCCCGTCAAAGACCACCCCATCAAAGGCCCGCCGCAACCCACGGCTCAGCCCTTTCTCAAGGGTCGCCACGTCTTTGCCCGTCGCGGCAAGCGCGCCGCGCATCCGCCGCAGCTCACCGTCGAACCCGGCCACCAAACCGCTGGTCTGCGCCAGTGTCTCATTCAGCCCCTCGGCGCGGCTCTCAAGGTCATCGAAATCGTCAAAGTCAGCCATCACCGGCCCCTTTCGTCTCATCTGGATAGGCCGCCATCAGCGCGGCGAGACCGTCGCTCAGCAGTGGCGCGGGCCAGACTTCGGCCCCAGCATCAACTGTAACTCCGCCGGCGTCAGCGCCCAGAATTGATCCGGCAGCAGCCCCAATCGTGACAGCCCCACCCGCAGCAACGCGGGCCAGTCAAAGCCGCTTGCCGCGTTCACGCCTGCACCGTAAAGGCCCGCGCCAGCAATTCAGCCGCGGCCCGCGCCGCCGCCATCGGCCCGCCCTCGATCTGCGCGTGCTCAAGCGTTGCGGCATCCATCTCCGCCCCACCTCCGCGCAGCCCGGCCAGCAACAGGGCCAAGACATCGCGGCTCGAAAAACGATTGCTTTCAAACCGCTCTACCAGGGCCACAAGGCTGTCGGCCTGCAACCCCGCCTCCAACTCGGCCAAGGCCCCAAGGGTCAGCCGTGCCTCATGACGTTCACCATCAATCACGAGGCTCACCTCGCCGCGCCACGGGTTCGCCATGCTCACACCACCACATCGGGCGTAAAGATCAGCTCCCCCGCCGATTGCAGACTAAGCTCAAAGGTGGCCTCCCCATTCAGCGACCCCGCGTATTCCAAAGCGGAGACCTGAAACGGCCCCTGCACCACGCCGAAATCCGGAATGATCACCTGAAAATCCGGCGTCAGCCCGTTGAAAAACAACTGCCGCGCCCGTTCATCGGTGCCCGCATCGCGGAACACCCCCGACCCGCTGATCGCGGCTGAGCGGACACCGGCACCCGCCAGCAACTCCCGCCAACCGCCGCTTGAATCGAGCGAGGTCACATCCACCGTTTCGGCGTTGAAACTCACCCGTTTGGCCCTGAGCCCGGCGATCGTCTCGAACTGCCCATCGCTGGTCATATCCACTTTGACCAAAAGGTCCTTGCCCGCTTGAACTGCCATCACTGTCTCCTCGCACCAATCTGAAATCTAAAGTCTTATGCGTCCGCGACCCGGGCGCGGAATTGCAGGTCGATCCGTCGGGCAGAGGCCCCATCGATCCGCCGCGCCGTCGCTTTGAGAAAGGCCATATCCACCACGCGCCCCCGGCTGAGCGCCGGCACCGCCCCATGCAGCAGGTCTGAGATCACCGCCGCGCAGCCCTTCGCCGTGCTGAACCCCGGCGCGCTGGTGACCACCGACAGGGTCAGCCGATGCTCCGCCCCTGCACCTTCGGGATCCGACAGATCCTTCGCCACCTCCTGGCCCAAGAGCACATAGGTCTCTGGCAGGCTCCCCCTGGCACCGCGTCATAGACCGCGTCACCGATCAGCGCGGTGAGCCCCGGATCGCTCTGCAACAGGTCATAAACCGCCGCCTGCAATGCCCCTGAAAGCGCATAGGTCATACCGCCACCTCCTCATCGGCAAAGCAGATCAGATACCGCCCGCCCGCATCGCTTTCGGCCACCGCCCGGATTACGAAGACCCGCGTGCCCTCGCGAAACCGCTGCTCGGGGGTTGGTCGCTGCGGGGCACCTTCCGGCGTCGCACGCACTGTGATCTTGACCCCCATCCGGCTGACGGCCACCCCGCCCTGCGCAGTCTCCCGCCCCGTCCGCGCGCGCACCTCGGCCCAGAGGGTGCCCACGGGCTGCCAGACCTCGTGATGCCCTCCCGCGCCATCACTCACCCGCTGCGCCGCTTCCAATACAAGGGGCCGGTTCAACTGCGGGCGGCTCATGCCGTTCCCCCAAAGCCGAGGCGCACCCGGCGGTAGCGTTCGATCAGGCTGCTGACGCCAAAGGGCATGCACCCTTCGCCAAGCGCCGTATCGTCGCGGTATTCATAGTAATGCGCGGCCAGCAGCATCACCGCTTGGGCCAAATCATCCGGCAACCCGCCCCAATCAGCGGCCATGCCCGCGTCGAAACTGATTAGCGCGGCCCCCGCACTCGGGATGCGCGGCAGGGCGGCGGTGCTGGCCCGAAGACGCGGCGCTTGCGCATCGCGTTCCAGCCAATAGCGCTCGGGGTCCACCGCCGTCTCCACCCCGTCCCGCGCCACAAGCGCCACCCGCGCGATCTCTTGCACAGGGGCCACGGGCAAGACCTGCGCCGCGGCATCGCGCCAAAAGGTCAGCGACAGGGCAAAACGCCGAATGATCAACACCTTGCCCGTCCGCGCCTCCACCGCCGCCATCGCCGCGCGCAGGAAGCTGCGCAACACCGGGTCTTGAAGGCCGTCCTGCGCAAAGCCGGTGCCAAGGCGCAGATGCATTCTGAAGGCCTCAACCGGCAAGACCGCATCCGGCACATTTGTCTCTTCGATCAACATCATCGAACGTCTCCAAAAATCGCTCCCGCGCCCCTCGGGGCCATGCGGTTATTCCCGGACGCGCACCGGTTGCATTGCTCGGTCGGAGGGGAGCAGCTAGACAACGCAACCTCGCAGGCGCACGTCCGGACCGGGGCCAAGTTGCCCCGGCCCCGGCTTCGGCACCGGCTTACGCCAGGCCGAATTTCATCAGCTTGATCGCCGCGAAATCGCTCACGTCGCCGCCGACACGTTTGGTGGCATAGAACAGCACATGCGGCTTGGCGCTGAACGGATCGCGCAGGATGCGCAGATCGGGGCGCTCGGCCACGGTGTAGCCTGCCGAAAAGTCGCCAAAGGCGATGGCCATCGCATCGGTCGCCGGATCGGGCATGTCCTCGGCCACCAGCACCGGATAGCCCATCAGCCGCGCAGGCTCCCCGCCGCCAACCCGTCGGACCACAGGAACCGTCCATCGGTGTCTTTCAACTTGCGCACCTTTGCCGTGGTCTTTGAGTTCATCACGAAAACCGCATTCTTGCGGTAAGCCGCGCCAAGGGCATAGACCAACTCAATGATCGCATCCGCCTCGGGGTTGGCGTTGGTGCCGCTGGGGACATAACCCAGATTGCCCCAGGTCCAGACGCCGTTGTCCACCGCCGGATGGCTCAGAAAACCGGTAGGCTTGTCGATGCCGTCACCGCTGACAAAAGCCGCCGCTTCGGCCCGTGCAAATTTGTCAGCGATACGCCCCGCCAGCCAACCTTCGATATCAAAGGCGCTGTCATCCAGCAGACGTTGGCTCGCCTTGGGCAGCGCGCTCAACTCATGCAGCGGCACGGTGATCCGGTCGATCTGGGGCGTGTCCGTCTCGGCCTGCGCGCCGCTCTCGGTCGCCCAACCAGCGCCCACATCGGCGTGATCGACCAACACGTCATAAGACGTGGCCTCCACCTGCACCACCGAGGCAATTGCGCGGATCGACGCGCCCGCATTCAGCACAGATTGCACCCGGTCGGCGGTTTGCGGATCCACCAGATAGCCGCCATCCGAATTCACCGCCGTCGACATCGATTTGCCATCCAGTTCCAGCCCCCGCAGCCCGTCGTCATCGCCGTTGCGCAGATAGGCGTCAAAGGCTTTCTTATGCGGCGCATCGTGATCGATCGCGCCCCCCAAAGGGCTGCGGGCAGGCAGGGTCATCTTGCGGTCGATCATGGCAATTCGCTCTTCTGATTGTTGAAGTTTCGTATCGATCTCGGCCCGAAAGCCGTTGAAGTCACTGACAAAACCGCTCACGGCCTGCCGCACTTCCTCCGCCGGAGACAGGTCTTTGCCCGCCTTTGTGCTCATCTCACTCTTGGTCATCGCTTTTCCTTCGATCTGCTCAGTCAAACTCAGGCTCTGCCCCGCACCATCTCGGCCCGCGCGGCATCAAAGGCCGCCGCCATCTCGCGCAGCACATAGCCCACGGCCCTGAACTCCCCCTTCGCCCCGACCCGCGCCGAGGGCAGCATCGGAAAGGTCACCAAAGACACCTCCCAAAGCTCCAGTTCCGACAACAGCCGCAGCCCTTTGGTGGTCTTGCCCGCCTTCACGGTGCGGTAGCCGATGCTGAGCCCGTCGATGGCCCCCGCCTCGATCAGCGCCGCCGCCTCCCGGCCCTTGGCCACAGTGCTAAGGATGCGCCCCTTGACCCAAAGGCCCCGGCCATCCTCGCGCACCTCGTCCCAAACGCCGATGGGCTGGGCCGGATCGTGCTGCCACAGCATCTTGACGCTGCGTCCCGCCTTCGCGACCGCCGCAAGGCTCGCTGCATAGGCCCCCGGCTCGACCACATCGCCGCCCTGATCGACCGCGCCAAAGAGGCTGGCATAGCCGCTGATTTCCAGCCCATCCTCGACCGGCGTCACGCTGCCGAAGCGGGCAAATTTATGCTCCAACCCGCTGCCCGTAGGCGCAACTTCCCCGTTCTCCGGCCAGCCGCCGGAGGCATCCAATTGATAAGTCATCGTATTTTTCCTCGTTCAGCCCGCTATGGTGCCACCGCCAGAAAGGATTGCACCGCCTGCGCCAAGATCACCGCCACCACGCCGTAGACCGTAAGCCACAGCCGCCGTTCCAACCGCTCCATCATCTGCTCAATCCGGTCGAGCCGCTTTTGCATGTTCTCCCGGTGCACCGCGCTGAGCGCCTCATGCGCTTGAAGCCGCAACCCCGGCGCGCATTCGAAGCGCTCGATTTCACGCAGCTCAGGCATCATCGGCCACCGCTGGAAGCCCCAACAGGCTGCGTTTCTCCGCATTGCTCAGAAACGCCGCCGCAGACACCCGCGCCCATTGCGCATCACGCTCCGCAGCCAATGCAGGCACTTGATCGAGGTCCGGCTTCAAACTCACCGCCGCCCCCAAATACCCGCTTAACCACTCCGCCAGCGTCGCCGTCACCCGTGTCGCCAAAGGCAGCACTGTCAGACGATAGAACGCCCGATGCGCCTCTTGATAATTCGCGTAAGTGGCATCGCCCTGCACCCCGATCAGCATCGGCGGCACCCCAAAGGCAAGCGCAATCTCCCGCGCCGCACTCTCCTTGGTCTTTTGAAACTCCATATCCGAGGGCGAAAATCCCATCGGCTTCCAGTCGAGCCCACCCTCCAGCAGCATCGGCCGCCCGGCATTGCGCGCGCCTTGGTGATGGCTCTCCATCTCGCTCACCAGCCGGTCATACTGATCCTCGCTCAGCTTGCCCTGCCCCTCGGCCCCGCGATAGACGATCGCGCCGGAGGGCCGCGCGGCATTGTCCAACAATGCCTTCGACCAACGGCTCGCCGCGTTATGCACATCCATTGCCATGGCCGCCGCCTGCATGGGGCTGAACCCATAGTGATCGTCCTGGGGGTGAAAGTTGCGGATATGACAAACCGGCGTCGCCGCACCGCTTGCATCGAAACGGTGCTTGCGCCCGCCCACCGCATATTCATAGGCGATAGGCCAGCCATCCGCCCCCGGCACCACCCTCATCCGGTCCGAGCGAAGTACATGCAGTTCTACCGGCAAACCGCTCTCACCGCCCACGGCTTCGACATAGCCATCGCCGCTCAAAAGCATCTGCCCATACAGCGCCTCAAGCATCTCCGCCCGGCCTTGGCCCGCATTCGGGCGGCGCATCAGTTCGATCAGCGGGTGTTCGTCATAGCGCCGCGCGCTGTCCTGCACGACCAGCGGCAACGCTGCGGCAGCCTCAGCGATCAGCTTGACCGAGCGGAACCCAACCGGATTGCCACAGAACCCGGCACGCGTCAGGCTCACGCTATCGCGCGGGCTCCAAGCGACACGGCCCGAGGACTGATAGGCGACGACCGGCCCCGTGGCGGATGCTTTGCGCTCTGCTGTCTCACCTGCCGCCCCACGCCGTAGAAAATCGAATACCATGTCGTCGCTCCTCATTCTGCCCGGCCCCGGCGGCGAAGACCTGCCCCGCATTGCCCGGCGTTGTCAGACTTTCCCTGAAATCCCTTAACGCTGGAGAAACCCACCGTGCGCTGCCCCGCGCAACAGCCCGCTCACAGGCTCCGCACCCCCGGGCTGCGCCACTGCGCGGCAGGCTCGATCATCAGCTCATGCAGCGCCCAGACCAGCGCATCGGCGCGGTCCGGGCTGCCCTTGCCCTCGTACCCCCGCGCCGTCATCAGACACATCTGATCCTCCAGCGCATCGAGCCCCGGCAAATGGCTCACCCGGCCCTGCTCATAAAGCGCCGCCACAGGCTCGGCCCGCGCCACCTTGCCCCGCGCCGCATGCACGGTCTTGAGCGAGACCAGCGGATCGACCTGCCGCAAGACCTCGGCCACCAACTGCCCGCCCTGATTGACCTCAGCCACCAACCGATCCGCCCCGTAGCGCGTCATCGCCGCAATCGCCGCCTGCGCCCAGCCCATCGGCGTGGCCCCCTGCACCGTGCAATCGGCCAGCACCACCGCCCGCCAATCCTGCGGCGGCCCCTTGGTCTGCGCCCCCACCACCACGATGCCACATTCATCCGATCCCGCCCCGCTGGTCGTGGCAGGGTCAAGGCCCACCACGATGCGGTCCAACTCCGGCGCCTCCCGCAGCCGCCCCGCCTCTAACAAGGCCGAGGTCCACAGCGCCCCTTCGGCATCGGCCAACAGAACCCCGTCCAACTCCTGCCGCCCCAGCCGCGTGCCCCGGTAGCGCGCCCGCACCTCTTCAAGGAACGACCCCGCCAGATTGGCCGCATTCGCCTCCGTCGGCGCATGGGTCGTGACCGTCGAGGGCGCGGCCAAAAGCGCCTTCAACACATCTACGTTGCGCGGTGTCGTCGTCACGCAGACCTGCGGGCGCTCCCCCAAACGCAGCGCAAACTGCAACTGGTCCCAAGCCTCCTGCCCGCGCTTCCACTTTGCCAATTCATCCACCCAAGCCGCATCGAACTGCGGCCCGCGCAGCCCTTCGGGGTCATGCGCCGTATGCACCGTGGCAATCGCCCCATTCGGCCAGACCAACCGCTTGCGCGTCGCCTCCCAATCGGGCCGCCGATCCGGCGGGCTACAGGCCAGAATGCCGCTGTCGCCAAAGATCATCACCTCGCGCACCTGCTCGATGGTCTCGCCCACCAGCGCCACGCGACTGCACGCACCGGGGTCAAGCGGTCGGCTCCCCTCAACCTTGCTGCGGACCCATTCCGCCCCGGCCCGCGTCTTGCCCGCGCCGCGCCCGCCCATGATCACCCATGTCCGCCAATCGCCCTCGGGCGGCAGTTGGTGGTTGAGCGCCCAGAACTCAAACAAAAAAGGGAGAGCCAGAAGCTCTCCCTCACCGAGTTCATTCAGAAACTGCGCCTGGGTCTGAGCATCGGCGCAGGCGATCCAGCTTGCACCCGATGTCAGCCCGCGCTTTGTCCATGTCGAGGGCATAGCCCCCGCGCGCGATTCCAGCTTGTCGGTTCCGACAGTCATTCAGCGTGTTCTCCGCTTTCAGGCAATGCGCCAGCAGTCCCGCCACTTTGGACGTTTTGCCAGACACCGCAGTTTCCTTGAGTTCCCCCCGGACCGGGCCTGTTCCGTCAGACCTTCGATTTCCCGACGCAGCGCGCCGATTGCTTCTTGGAGACCGCGCAGGATTTCCGCGCTGTCTTCCGTCTCTTGCTCCGGGGTAATGATCGTCATCGCTTTACCTCTCGTTGGTTATCCCCAACCGAGCAGACACAAAAAAACGACCGCCGGGTCACCCCGGGGCCGTTTGCCCATGTCCTCTAGCGTGCCACAAGTCCTACGTCAGACCGTCCGCAAAGTCAAGAAAAACTGTGTTAACAAGACCTTACAGAGGCGCGCGGCAAGCTCTCCGCGCGAATAAAAACCCCGCTGTCTCCAGCGGGGTTTTCAGGTGGTCTCAGTTTCCGCCGGTTGAGGCATTGCCCGCCGCTTCCGCGCCGCGCTCCGCCTCAATTTGACGCCAGCGTGCGACGTTGCGGTTATGCTCGTCCAAGGTTTCCGCAAAAGCGTGCCCCCCGGTGCCATCCGCCACGAAAAAGACGTAGTCCGTCTCCGCCGGTTGCGCTGCGGCCATCAAGCTCGCCCGGCCCGGGTTGGCGATGGGCGTGGGCGGCAGACCGTCGATCACATAGGTGTTCCACGGCGTCTCTGCCCGCAGTTCCGAACGGCGCAGCCCGCGGCCCAGCACGCCCTTGCCCTCGGTCACCCCGTAGATCACCGTGGGGTCGGTCTGAAGCCGCATCCCTTGGTTCAAACGGTTCACGAAAACGCTCGCCACCTGCTCACGTTCGGCGGCGACACCGGTTTCCTTTTCGATGATCGACGCAAGGATCAGCAGATCCTCGGGCGTCTCGATCGGCAGATCGGGGTCGCGCGCTTCAAAGGCTTCGGCCAAGAGCACCTCCTGCGCCGCGGCCATCCGTGCAATCACCTCGGCCCGGTCGTCGCCCGGACGCACCTCATAGCTATCGGGCGCGAGGCTGCCCTCTGCCGGAAGCTCCTCAACCTCGCCGGTCAATTGCTCGACCTGCTTGAGCGCTTCGACAACCTGCCAGCTGGTCACCCCTTCGGCCAATGCCACACGAAACCGCGTGTCATTCGCACTCGAGATTTCGGTATAGGCTTCGGGAGCTTCTTCCTCACCCGGAGTGAATTCCGCGCGTTCGACAAAACGGCTGGTGACCGGGTCCAACTCACGGACCTGCACGCTCACCCGGTTCACCCCGATGCGATAGACAACCTCAGTACCGCAGGTGCTGGCCCCGCCTTGGGTCACGATGTCCACGATCCCCTGCATCGACGTGCCGGGCTGAACAAGAAAGCTGCCCGCCTTCAGGCTGCTCGACTTCTCCTCGTAATCCGCGCCCATGCGAAAGATCGCGGGCGAGGAAACCGCGCCCTGCTCCTCAAGGTTCTGGCTGACCTGCCGCATGTTCGAGCCGCGCTCGACCTGCACACAGATCGCCTGTTCCAACGGCCCTTCAGAGACATAGGTCGACTTGCCCCAGAGGATGATCCCCCAAGCAGAAACAGGCCGACCAACAGAAACGTCACGGCGTTAGAGGCGATATGACGCCACATTTAGCTGACTTTCCCGAACAGAACCGATGCGTTGGTGCCGCCGAAACCAAAGGAATTGCTGAGCGCCACGTCGATCTTGCGCTCGACCTTCTTGTTCGGCGCCAGATCAATCGGGGTTTCCACCGCCGGATTGTCGAGGTTGATCGTCGGCGGCGCTACCTGATCGCGGATCGCGAGCATGCAGAAGATCGCCTCGATCGCGCCCGCGGCACCCAAAAGGTGCCCGGTGGCGGATTTGGTCGACGACATGGTCACATTGCCCGCCGCATCGCCCATCAGACGCTCGACCGCGCCCAGCTCAATGGTGTCGGCCATGGTCGAGGTGCCATGCGCGTTGATGTAATCCACATCCGAAGGCTCCAGCCCCGCGTTCTTCAGCGCTGCACGCATGGAGCGTTCGCCACCCTCGCCATCCTCGGAAGGGGCGGTGATGTGATGCGCATCGCCCGACAGGCCATAACCCAGCACCTCGGCATAGATCTTGGCACCGCGCGCCTTGGCGTGTTCATACTCTTCCAGCACCACGATGCCCGCGCCCTCGCCCATGACGAAACCGTCGCGGTCCACGTCATAGGGGCGGCTGGCCTTTTGCGGATCGTCGCCGCGTTTGGTCGAGAGCGCCTTGCAGGCGTTAAAGCCCGCCATGCCGATCTCACAGATCGCCGCCTCGGCACCGCCTGCGATCATCACATCCGCATCACCGTATTTGATCAGCCGCGCCGCATCGCCGATGGCATGGGCGCCGGTTGAACAGGCGGTCACGACCGAGTGGTTCGGCCCCTTAAAACCATAGCGGATCGACACCTGACCCGAGATCAGGTTGATCAGCGCGCCGGGCACGAAGAAGGGGCTCACGCGGCGCGGGCCTTTTTCATGCATCATGACGGCGGTATTGGCGATGGAGTTCAGCCCCCCGATGCCCGAGCCGATCAGAACGCCGGTGCGTTCCTGATCTTCCTGCTCGGTCGGCTTCCAACCCGAATCCTCAACCGCCTGCTGGGCGGCGGCCATGCCGAAGAGGATGAAGGTATCGACCTTGCGCTGCTCTTTCGGCTCCATGTATTTATTGGCGTCGAAGGTGCCATCGCTGCCATCGCCCAAGGGCACTTCGCAAGCGTATTGAGTCACCAGTTTGCTGGCATCAAAGCCGGTGATCGGCCCGGCCCCGGACTTCCCATCAAGGATCCGTTTCCAGCTTTCTTCCACGCCGTCCGCGAGCGGGGTAACCAAACCCAAACCCGTTACTACAACTCTGCGCATCTCAGTGCCCCTTGCCGATAATGTCTCGGCGAACCTCTTACCCTGCAAAAGCCTGTAGGCACAAGCATATCGGCGGGGGTCCGCAGGCAGAGCGCAAAAACGCCGATGGCCCGAATCTCAGGGGCCGTCGCCCGATTGGGGCTCAGCCCGGCGGGCCGCGCCGGGTCATCAGATGCACCGCACCGCCCGCCATCTTGACGTCGCGCAGCCCCTGATAGCCAAGCGCCCTCGCGATCCGCAAAGCGGCCTCATTCCCCGCAGAGATCATGCAGACCGTGCGGCCCGTGATCACCCGATCAAACCACTCATGTGCCGCCCGGGCGGCCTCGGCCCCAAGCCGCTGGTCTTGGGCCTGAGGGGCCAAGACCAGCCGCGCCTCGGGGTAAGTGTCGAAATCCTCACCGAAATTGCGGGAGCCAAAGACGAAACCCGTCTGGCCCAGCATCTCGCGCTGGCGATGAAGCTGCACCGCCCACTGTCCAAAGCCGGTGATCTGCCAATGGCCCGCGTTGCGCAGAAAAGCGTCCCATGACTGCCCCTTGGGCCGGGGCTGATCGAGGATCCGGTCCGCCACATCGGGCATCGCCCAAATCTCAGCATAGCGCTGAAAATCCTCGGCACGCATGGCGCGCAGGGTCAGTCTGGCGGTGTTGATGGTCGGGATCGTGCGGGACATGGGGTGAATTGCCTTCACGCTTGAAACTTCTTGGCGCAGACATGCGACCTCAGCTCCAAAGGGACAAGCCCGCCCCGTTCAGACAAATAAAAACGGCGTCATTCCGCTAGGAACAACGCCGTTCTCAAAACTCAAATTCGCCGGTTGCCCGGCAAAGCCTTAAGAGGCTTCTTTGATGAACTTGACCGCATCGCCAACGGTCTGGATGTTCTCAGCCGCGTCATCGGGGATCTCGATGCCGAACTCTTCTTCGAACGCCATCACCAGTTCCACGGTGTCGAGGCTGTCTGCGCCGAGATCGTCGATGAACGACGCATTCTCAGTCACTTTGTCCTCTTCCACGCTCAGGTGTTCTACAACGATCTTTTTCACGCGGTCTGCGACGTCGCTCATAATAAGTCCTCATGTCTTCGGGCCATTCAAGGCCCCTTTTGGTTTCCGCCCGCCGGTAATCGGCGTTTGGAGGATGCCCCAAAAGGGGCGGCTATTTCCTTGTTCGCACAAGGCGCAGGGGGTGATCAAGCACCCTCCGTTTCGATTCTGCGCCCCCTTTAGCACATGCGCCGGGCTTGGCAAACGCTATTGAGGCGCAGGGTCACAACATGGCCATACCGCCGTTCACATGCAAGGTGGTCCCTGTCACATAAGCGGCCTCGGCGCTGGAAAGATAGACCACGGCGGCGGCAATCTCATCCGGGTCGCCCATGCGGCCTGCGGGGATTTGCCCCATGATTCCAGACTTTTGCTCATCCGTCAGCTTGTCGGTCATCGCAGTAGTGATGAAGCCCGGCGCCACGGCGTTCACAGTGATCCCGCGGCTTGCCACCTCATAGGCAAGCGACTTGGACATGCCCACGACACCCGCCTTGGAGGCCGCGTAATTGGCCTGGCCGGGGTTGCCCGTGGCGCCCACCACGCTGGAGATATTGATGATCCGGCCCCAACGCGCCTTCATCATGCCGCGCATCACCCCTTTGCAGAGCTTGAAGGTCGCGGTGAGGTTCACGTTCAGCACCGAATTCCACTCGTCATCCGACATGCGCATGAAAAGATTGTCGCGGGTGATGCCCGCATTGTTCACCAAAATATCGACCGAGCCCATGGCCTCCGCCGCCTGTTTCGGCAGCGCGTCCACGGCCTCCATATCGCTGAGGTTGCACGGCAGCACATGGGCGCGTTCGCCCAACTCGGCCTTCAGCGCCTCAAGCGGTTCGGTCCGCGTGCCCGACAGGCCAACGGTAGCCCCTTGGGCGTGCAGCTTGCGCGCAATATCCGCGCCGATGCCGCCCGAAGCGCCGGTGATCAGGGCATTCTTTCCTGTAAGATCGAACATGTCTCTTCCTTTATTCTCTCAAAGGGCGCGAGGCCCCGACGCGGCGGAAATCCCGCCTATTTTCATGCCTCAGGCGTCAGACGCGGCCTCAACCTCATCCGGCGTGCCGATGCTGCGGGTGGCGACACTTTTGTCGATGCGCCGGATCATGCCCGAAAGCGCCTTGCCCGCGCCGATCTCCCACGCCTCTGTCACGCCCTGCGCGGCCATCCACTCGACCGAGGAACGCCAGCGCACGCGGCCTGTGACCTGTTCAACCAGCAACTCCCGAATGCGGGCGGCGTCCGACACCGCCTCGGCGGTGACATTGGCGACCAGCGGCACGGCGGGATCGTTGAAGGTCACCTCGCCCAATGCTTTCGCCATCTCTTCCGCAGCCGGCCCCATCAAGGGGCAATGGAAGGGGCGGAGACGGGCAGCAACAACGCGCGCTTGGCCCCGGCCTCTTTCGCCATGGCAACGGCCCGCTCTACCGCGGCCTTTTCGCCGGAGAGCACGTTCTGGCTCGGGTCATTCTCATTGGCGACCTGACAGACGGCCCCTTCGGCGGCGGCTTCGGCCAGTTTCTCGGTCTCTTCGATGCCGAGGCCGAGAATCGCCGCCATGGCGCCCTCACCCACCGGCACGGCGGCCTGCATGGCCTTGCCGCGGATGCGCAGCAGCCGCGCGGTGTCCGCGAGCGACAGCGCGCCCGCAGCGCAGAGTGCCGAGTATTCGCCAAGGCTGTGCCCGGCCACAAAGGCCGCCTTCTCGACACTAACACCCTCGGCCTTCAGCGCGGCCATGGCGGCCAATGAGGTCGCCATCAGCGCGGGTTGGGCGTTCTCGGTCAGGGTCAGCGTGTCGATGTCGCCGTCCCAGATCAGCTCCGACAGTTTCTCGCCCAAGGCCGCATCGACCTCGTCGAAAACGGCGCGGGACTCGGGGTAGGCTTCGGCCAGATCGCGGCCCATGCCGATGGTCTGGGCGCCCTGCCCGGGGAAAACGAATGCGATGCTCATGGTTGCAGCCTCTTATTAGCGATTTCACCCGATGTATCGCGTCCCATGCCGCAAGGGCAAGCCCGTCCCGGCCCGCGCGCCCGCGCCGGGGGTTGCCGTGGCCGGGAAACCGTGTATACGGGCGCTTCCTTGCACAGCATATGAACCGCGCAGACTCTCGTGGTGGGGAGCAAGGATGAACGCCCCGCCTATGAAATGCGCCTTGATACAAATAGGAGTGCACATGCCGCTTTATGAGCATGTTATGATTGCGCGTCAGGACCTGTCCAACACGCAAGCAGAGGGCCTCATCGAACACTTCGGCACCGTTCTCGCGGACAACGACGGCAAGCTCGTCGACAGCGAGTACTGGGGCGTCAAGACGATGGCCTACAAGATCAACAAAAACCGCAAGGGCCACTATGCCTTCCTGCGTTCGGACGCACCCGCGACAGCCGTGCAGGAAATGGAACGCCTGATGCGCCTGCATGATGACGTGATGCGCGTCCTGACCATCAAGGTCGACGAGCACAAAGAACTGCCCTCCGTGCAGATGCAGAAACGCGACGAACGCGACAACCGTCGCGAGCGCCGTTGATCGCCAGCTTGAAGAAGAGGACATAAACCATGGCTGCAAAACCATTTTTCCGCCGTCGCAAAGTCTGCCCCTTCTCGGGCGACAACGCACCTGCGATCGACTACAAGGACACACGTCTGCTGCAACGCTACATCTCTGAGCGTGGCAAGATCGTTCCTTCCCGCATCACCGCCGTATCGGCCAAGAAACAACGCGAGCTGGCCCGGGCCATCAAACGCGCACGTTTCCTCGCCCTGCTGCCCTACGCCGTCAAGTAAGGAGAGAGCACATGCAAGTTATCCTTCTGGAACGTGTGGCCAAACTGGGCCAGATGGGCGAAGTCGTGGACGTAAAGCCCGGCTATGCCCGCAACTACCTGCTGCCGCAGGGCAAGGCGCTGTCGGCCTCCAAGGCCAACGTCGAGGCCTTTGAGGGCCAGAAAGCCCAGCTCGAAGCACAGAACCTCGAGACCAAGAAAGAAGCCGAGAAACTCGCCGAGAAGCTGAACGGTCAGCAGTTCGTCGTGATTCGCTCCGCTTCCGACGCCGGCGCGCTCTACGGCTCCGTCACCACCCGTGACGCCGCCGAAGCCGCGACTGCCGAAGGTTTCTCGATCGACCGCAAGCAGGTCGTTCTGGGCAACCCGATCAAGGAACTGGGCGTGCATGATGTGCGCATCATCCTGCACCCCGAAGTCGACGCCACAATCGAGCTGAACGTTGCACGTTCGCCCGAAGAGGCCGAGCTTCAGGCATCGGGCAAATCGATTCAGGAACTGGCCGCCGAAGAGGAAGCCGCCGCTGAATTCGAGATCTCCGAACTCTTCGACGACATCGGCTCTGCCGCTGACGAAGACGGCGACTCGGACGTGGTGCGCACCCCCGAGGGCGACGCACAGGACGACAGCAACAGCTGATCCGGCCTGTCCGATCTGACATGAAACGCCGCGCGGTCCCCCGCGCGGCGATTTCTTTTGCGCAGCCCCTCCAACCGCCCCGCGCGCGCCTCTGACGCAAACGCCTGTAAAAACAGCGCGATTTATGCTATGATACCTCTATTCAGCATGGAGGATGACACATGCGTTACATCACCATCACCACTTGGGAACTCGCCGACGGGGCGGATTACGACGTGGCCCTGCGCACCATCGAAGAAAAGCGCCTGCCCGCCCTAAAGGGCTTTGGCGCCAGCCGCATCACCGTGGTCCGCACCTCTGAGCGCACGAGTGCCGCAATCACCGAATGGCCCGACAGGGCCACGCGCGACGCCGCCGAACTCAAGATCGACGAGGTCCGACGTTCGGTAAAGCGCGAAGATCAGAGCCGCATGACCGGCGAAATGAAAGGCGAAATCGTCGCCGACGTTTAAGCATGGCGAAAAGCCGCGCCTGAGGGTCCAAGGCTTGGGCAAGGGGCCGCGTATCCTGCGCCTACGCTCTTGCCCGATGGCCCCCTTGGGGCGATCCTCGGGGCGAGATAACAAGCCCCGGTGCATCATGCCTCAGACCACACGCCGCATGTTCCTTTCCCTCATCGCCGCCAGCACGCTCACCGCCTGCAACGCCGCGCCCGAAGTCTCCCCCACGCCGCCGGAGCGCCCCGCCCTGCCGCTGCACCCGAATGAGACGCCAGAGTTGCGACGCAAGATCAACCACTGGGCCGACTTCTATGACCTGCCGCGCCCCTTGGTGCACCGTCTGGCCATCCGCGAAAGCACCCACAATCCCCGCGCCCGCAACGGCCCCTATTACGGTCTGCTGCAAATCCTGCCCGCCACCGCGCGGTCGATGGGGTTCCGGGGCAAACCTTCCGATCTTTTAGACGCCGATACCAATCTGAAATACGCGCTAAAATACCTGCGCGGCGCGTGGCTCCTGTCGGACGGTGACCATGGCACCGCCATCAAATGGTACGCCCGCGGCTACTATTACGAGGCCAAGCGCCGCGGCATGCTTGTGGAAACCGGCCTACGGGACGGGTGATTAATTTTCGGGCTTGCGCGGCCTCTCGCTTCGCCTCAGGTAGGTGTTAATCACGTCAAGAAGGAACGCCGCATGACCCTCCGCCTCAACCGCCGTCACTTCCTCGCCGGCACTGCCGGATTGCTGGCCCTCCACCCCTTCTCTCTCCGCGCCGCGGCCAATCAGGCGCATCTGCGGCTGATGGAAACGACCGACCTGCATGTGCATGTCTTTCCTTACGACTATTACGCCGACAAAGAGGTCGACACCGTAGGCCTTGCCCGCACCGCCAGCATCGTCAAATCGATCCGCGCCGAGGCGACCAATACGCTGATGCTCGACAACGGCGACTTTTTGCAGGGCAATCCGATGGGCGATTACATCGCCTATGAGCGCGGCATGAAAGAGGGCGACATGCATCCGGTGATCCAAGCGATGAACGCGCTTGGCTATGACGCCTCGACCCTGGGCAATCACGAGTTCAACTACGGGCTTGATTTCCTGATGAAATCCCTCGCCGGGGCCGACTTCCCGGTGGTCAGTGCCAATGTCGTCAAAAAGGTCGGCGCCAAACCGAGCGACGATGACACGCTGGTCAAACCCTATGTCCTGCTCGACCGGATGTTGACCGATGGTGCCGGTGAGATGCATCCGATCAAGATCGGCATCATCGGCTTCGTCCCGCCCCAGATCATGAGCTGGGACCGCCGCCACCTCGAAGGCAAGGTGCAGGCCCGCGACATCCTCGAGTCCGCCCGCGCATGGGTGCCCCAGATGAAAGAGGCAGGGGCCGACATCATCATCGCGCTGTCCCACTCGGGCATCGGTGCGGCCAAGGAAGAGGATATGATGGAGAACGCCTCTGTCCCCCTCGCCGCCGTAGAGGGGATCGACGCCATCATGACCGGGCACAGCCACCTCGTCTTCCCCTCGGGCAGCTATGCGGACTATCCGGGCGTGGACGTTAGCGAAGGCACGATCCACGGCAAACCCGCCACCATGGGCGGCTTCTGGGGCAGCCACCTCGGCCTGATCGACCTGATGCTTGAGCGTGACGGCAGCGGCTGGCGCATCGCCAGCCACAGCGCCGAGGCGCGCGCGATTTCACAGCGCAACGAAGACCGCTCAGTGATGCCGCTGGTGGAAAGCGATGCCGAGGTGCTTGCCTCCGTCCAACAGGAACATGATGAGACGCTGGCCTATGTTCGCCGCGCCGTGGGCAAGACCGACGCCAATCTGCACAGCTATTTCGCGCTGGTAGCGGATGACCCTTCGGTGCAGGTCGTCTCCAACGCGCAGCGCTGGTATATCGAACAGATGCTTAAGGGGACCGAACATGAGGGGCTGCCGATCCTCTCTGCTGCCGCCCCCTTCAAGGCCGGTGGCCGTGGCGGGCCGGAGTATTACACCGATGTGCCGAAAGGCGATGTGGCGATCAAGAATGTCGCCGACCTTTACCTCTACCCCAACACAGCCCGCGCGGTGCGCGTGACCGGGGCGCAGGTGAAAGACTGGCTCGAACGTTCCGCCGGCATGTTCAACCAGATCACCCCCGGCAAGGCCAACCAGCGGCTGCTGAACCCCGAGTTCCCCAGCTACAATTTCGATGTGATCGACGGGGTGAGCTATCAGATCGACCTCAGCCAGCCTTCCAAATTTGGCCCCAAGGGCACTGAGGCAAACCCTGGGGCGAGCCGGATCGTGAACCTTGAGTTCGAAGGGCACCCCCTTGATCCCAAAGCCGAATTCATCATCGCCACCAACAACTACCGTGCCAGCGGCGGTGGGGCCTTCCCCGGCGCGATGGGCGATACCATCGTGTTTGAAGGGCCCGACACCAACCGCGACGTGATTGTGCGCTATATCGTCGAGAAAGGCACCATCAGCCCCCGTGCCGATGGCAACTGGCGCTTCGCGCCGTTGGAGGAAACGAGCGTAATGTTCGAAACCGGGCCAAAGGCGGCGGACTACGTCGATGAGGTGACAGGGGTAGAAATGGAACAGGTAGGCGACACGGAAGACGGCTTCGCGCAGTTCCGGATTACTTTGTGACCTCCCCGCTGCGTATTAGCATCTGACATTGCCACATAGAGCAGCGCCTTCCCTTGGGGGCGTTGCAACGATGGTGGCCTGCGGTCGCCCCCATCGCACACAACTGCTGCGAATTTTCGAGACCTTGCAAATCGCCCCCCCGGGGTGCCCCCGGGCGGGACATCGACAGTAGGTTCGGTAATCCTTCACGCCCATCCAGAGTGACAGGCAAAGGCCACGCTTCTCACCCAGCCCAAACGAAACAGGGGCGACGGTTTCCCGTCGCCCCTGCTCCAAAATCTGATCCGGTAAGACTTATTCGTCTTCCAGCTCTTCAACAGCTTTCTGAAGCTCTTCTTTCGAGATCTCTTTCTCGGTCACCTTGGCCTGTTCGACCACGTGATCGACAACCTTGTCCTCGAAGATCGGCGCGCGCATCTGCTGCTGCATCTGCTGGTTCTGCTGCACGAATTCAAAGAACTGACGCTCCTGACCCGGGTACTGACGCGCTTGGTTCATGATCGCTTGGGTCATCTCGGCGTCGGTCACCTGAACGTCGGCTTTCTGGCCCAGCTCGGCCAGCAGCAGGCCCAGACGGACACGGCGTTCAGCCAATGTCTTGTGCTCGTCTGTCGGCTCGATCTCGGGGTGATCGTGGCCTTCCACATCGGGGTTTTCCTCGTGCCACAGCTGATGCGCGATCTGCTTGGCTTCGGCGTCAACCAGCGACGGCGGCAGGTCAAAGCTGACCTCTTTGTCGAGCGCGTCCAACAGGTTACGCTTCATCACGGCGCGCGATGCACCGGCATATTCCGCTTCCAGACGCTCAGCGATCTGACCTTTCAACGCGTCGAGATCCTCGGCGCCGAATTTCTTGGCCATCTCGTCGTTAACCTCGGCGGCGACGGGCTCTTTCACTTCTTTCACGGTGCAAGCGAAGGTGGCTTCCTTACCGGCCAGATGCGCGGCCTGATACTCTTCGGGGAAATTCACGACGACGGATTTCTCTTCGCCCGCTTTCACGCCGACCAGCTGCTCTTCGAAGCCGGGGATGAAGGAGTTGGAGCCCAGCACCAGCGGGTAATCTTCCGCCGCGCCGCCTTCGAATTCTTCGCCGTCGACGGAGCCTTTGAAGTCGATCACAACCTGATCGCCATCTTCGGCCTTGGCACCCTCTTCGCGGGCTTTGAAGTCCTGCGCGGTTTCGGCAAGGCTTGCCAGCGCTTCTTCGACAGCCGCATCGTCAGCTTTGACCACCATCTTTTCCAGTTCGATCTTGCTCAGATCAACTTCGGGAATCTCAGGCAGTTTTTCGTAGGACATGGAGACTTCGACGTCGTCGCCTTCTTTCCAGTCCTCATTGGTCATCTTGACCTCGGGCTGCATGGCGGGGCGGTCGCCGGTCTTTTCGAAGTGCTCGTTCATGGCGCCGTCGATGCTTTCCTGCATCGCTTCGCCCATGATCCGCTGGCCGAACTGCTTTTTCAGCAGCGCCATCGGCACCTTGCCCTTGCGGAAGCCCTTCATCTCGACTTCGGGCTGCGCTTCGGCCAGCTTCTCGTTGACCTTGGCTTCAAGCTCATCGGCGGTGACGGTGATGTTGTAACCGCGTTTCAGACCTTCGTTCAGCGTCTCGTTGACCTGCATGTGTGCTCCATAGGGTAAGGCCGCGCGGCGGGGGCGCGGGCGAAAATTTGTGTCCTTCTATGGGTGTTGAACCGCCTGCGCAAGGGGGTCCGCGGCCCATCGCGCCACATCCGCAGAATTCGCCCCCACCCCCGCCGGACAACCCTGTGCCGGGTTACACCAAAAGCACGGCGACATAGGCCACATAGGCCAGCGCAAAGAGCGCCCCCTGCCCGCGTGTCACGCGCCCGCCAAAGGCGCAGGCGATCAGCGCCACCGTGGCCCCCAGCATCACCCAAATATCGAGCGCGGCGATCTGCGCAGCCACCCCCACCGGCTGGATCAGCGCGGTGATGCCCAGCACGCCGAGGATGTTGAAGATGTTGGAGCCGACCACATTGCCCAATGCCACATCGCTCTGCCCGCGCCTTGCGGCGATGACCGACGTGACCAATTCCGGCATGGAGGTGCCTACGGCCACGATGGTCAGGCCGATCACCGCCTCAGACAGCCCCACGGCCTGTGCGAGGGCTACAGCCCCAGTGACCAGAAACCGCGCCGAAAGAATGGTCAGCAAAAGCCCACCCAGCAGCCAGACGAGCGCCAGCCAAACCGGCGCTTGATCCGGCAGCGGCTCCATCGCCTCTGCCCCGCTTCGATCGCTGCGAAAGGTGTAAATCAGATAGGCCGCCAGCCCCGCGAGGGCGGCGCCCCCCGCAAGCCGATCCACCTGCCCCAGCAGCACAGTGCCGAGGCAAAGCAGGCTGGCCGACAGCATGACCGTCCCGTCCCGCGCGAAACTACGTCCGGAGATGGCCACCGGGGCGATCACCGCCGCAAGGCCGAGAATCAGCAGGATATTCGCGATGTTCGACCCCACCACATTGCCAAGCGCGATGTCCGGCGCGCCCAGCAAAGCCGCCTGAACCGAGGTCACCAATTCCGGGGCCGAGGTGCCAAAGCCCACCACCGTCAGCCCGATCACCAAGGGCGACATGCCAACCCTCTGCGCCAGCGCCACGGCGCCGCGCACCAGATACTCACCACCGAGCACGAGTCCCAGCAGACCACCAAGGACAAACAGAATGTTCACGGGAAAAATCTCATCGGCCTCAGACCATCGGGCGCCGCGGAGACCGCGCAGACGCCCGATGCAAATGGGGATAGGCCGGAGGCATTCAAGGCCGCGCGGAAAATTCAGGTCCGCCGCGGCAGGGCGCTCACATGCCCAAGGCTTCTTTGTACATTTCCATCACCGCTTCTTCTTCGGCGATGTCGTCCTTGTCGCGCTTGCGCAGAGCGATCACCTTGCGCAGCACCTTGGTGTCGTAACCGCGCGATTTCGCTTCGGCCATCACCTCTTTTTGCTGTTCGGCAAGGTCTTTCTTCTCGGCGTCCAAACGCTCGATCCGCTCGACGAACTGGCGCAGCTCATTGGCGGTGACCCGGTAGGTCGCATCGCCTTGGGATTCGACGACATCGGGATTGGTGCTGGTATCGCTCATGGGAAGTCCTCACGGAATGGCTGGCTCTGGCGGGTTTGACTACAGGCTGCACGCCCAGCCCGCAAGCGGGACTTGCCCCCTTGGCGGTTTGGCGTAGCTCTGCCGCCATGGAAAGCGCAAACACATCTATTTTCGATCTCATGGTCTGGGGCGGCGCCGGCCTATCCCTTTTGGGATTGCTCGGTCTGGGCTGGTGCATCATCAAGGTGAGCCGTGCAAAACGCGCGCAGCTCGACGATGAGGAGATGCGCGTGGTGCTGCGCAAAGTTGTGCCGCTGAACATGGGCGCGCTGTTTCTCTCCGTGATCGGCCTGATGCTGGTGATCCTCGGGATTTCGCTGGGCTGATCGGCGCGTTTGAACGGCCCGCCCCGGCGGTGCTGGACAGGGCGGCTGCATCTGCTTAAATCGGCCCATGGATATTCGCCAAATCACCCCCCGCTATTTCGTCGCCCCGCAGATCGAGCCCGGTGACATGGAAAGCCTGCGCGCCCAAGGCATCACCCGCATCCTGTGCAACCGCCCCGACGCGGAAGTGCCGCCCAGCCATCAGGCCGCCGCCATGCGCGACGCCGCCGAGGCCGCGGGGATTGCCTTTGCCGAACAGCCACTGACGCACCAGACCATGACCCCCGATGTCATCGCCCAGAACCGCGCCCTTGGCGTGGAGACCGACGACACCGTGTTGGCCTATTGCGCCTCGGGCACCCGTTCGACCATCGCTTGGGCCTTGGGCCAGGCCGGAGAGATGGACAGCGACGCGATCATCGAAGCGGCACGTCAAGGCGGGTATGACCTTGAGAACATGCGCCCCATGCTGGGACAAAGCTATACTTGAGGTCTCTGCCGGTCCCCTTGGGGGCCGGTATTCTACGCCGCCGCGGTCAGGGCGCGGGCGGGCAGCTGCACCCGGAAGGCCGTGCCGGGCACATCCCGCAGAAAGCTGATCTCTCCGCCCAAGCGGCACATGATCTCACGGCAGATGGCAAGGCCAAGCCCCGCGCCATCGCCCTCCCCCGTGATGCGCGAGAACTTCTCGAAAATCAGCGCCTCCGACCCCGCGTCGATCCCATGGCCGTTGTCGACGAAATCAATCACCAGCCCCTGTGTCGTCACCCGCGGTGTGATCACCAGTCGCGGGTCATCCGCCGCGCAGTATTTGCGGGCGTTGGTGACGAGGTTGATAAAGACCTGCACCAGCCGGTCGAGATCGCTGGTCAGCACAATATCCTCGGCCTGCGGATCGCGCAGCACCTTGAGCGGCCGCGTGACCCCAGCCTGCGCCGTGGTCACCGCCAGATCCAGCAGATCGCGCAGGTTGCCCTCGCGCTGGTTCAGCGTCACCTGCCCGTTTTCCAGCACCGAGAGATCCAACAGGTCATCCAACAGCCGCGTCAGACGGATCGTCTCGCTATGGATAATCGTGGCATAGCGGTTCTTGTCGGCGTCCGTGAGACCGGGCGCATCGCGCAGGATCTCGGAGAACGAGCGGATTGAGGTCATCGGCGTGCGCAATTCATGGCTGATCTGACTGAGGAAACTGTCCTTTTGCAACGACAACTGCGTCAGCTTCTCATTGGCCGCGCGCAACTGCGCCGCCGTCTCGGTCAACTCGCGCGACTTGGCTTCCAACTGGCTGGAATACTCCAGCATCTGCGCGGATTCGTCGGCCACAGCCAGCAGGTCTTGGACCGAGACCGAGGCCCCGCCGACGATCTGCGCCACCATCGCATGGGCCGTGGCCGCCCCGACCGAGGCCGCCAACTCCCGCTCCAGCGCCTGCACGAATCGTGGCGTGGGCTCGGGCAGACGCCGCCCCTGCCCCTGCCGCTCGGCCTCGCGGGTGAAAAACGCCTGCGCCTCCGTCGCGCCCAAGATGCGCTGCGCCATGATCATCAGGTCTTCGCTGCCCGCGACCGAGGCCGTCCACCCCCGCGCCGGGCCGGAATGGTCAAAGACATTGACGAATTGCGCGCCCTGTAGCCGCTCCAACGGTGTGGGGAAGCTAAAGAGGGAGACGACGACGAAAACCAGCGTGTTGAGCGCAAGGCTCCAGACCACCGCATGCACCGTCGGGTCGATCCCCGCGATGCCAAAGAGCGCCTCGGGGCGCAGCCATGCGAGGCCCCAAAGCCCCTGCTCCAAGGTCGCGCTCGACAGGGCCACATCCGCGCCAAAGCTGGGCAGCAGCATGGTAAAGACCCAAAGCACAAAGCCCGTGCCCAGCCCGCAAAGCGCGCCGGTCCGCGTGGCCCCGCGCCAGAGCACCCCGCCCAGCATCGCGGGCAAAAACTGCGCCACCCCGCCAAAGGAGATCGTGCCAATCGCCGCCAGCGCCCCGCTGCCGCCCGAGGCGCGATAGTAGAGATAACCCAAGCCCACCACGCAGAAAATCGACAGCCGCCGCGCAAGGATGACGATATTGCGCACATCCCCGACTGCGTCGCCCCATCGCGGCGCAGCGCCAGCCAGATCGGCATGACGATATGGTTGCTCACCATGGTCGAGAGCGCCAGCGTGGCGACGATCACCATCGAGGTCGCCGAAGAGAAGCCGCCCAAGAATGACAACATCGCCAGCCCGTTCTGCCCTTGGCTGAGCGGCAGGCTCAGCACGAAGAGATCGGGGTTCGCGCCCTCAGGCATCAGGTCCAGCCCCACCACCGCGATGGGCACGACGAAAAGGCTCATCAGCATCAGGTACAGCGGGAAGGCCCAGCTTGCGATCTGCAACTGCCGCTCGTCGTCGTTCTCGACCACCATGACCTGAAACATACGCGGCAGGCACAAAAGCGCGGCCCCCGAAAGCACGGTCAACGCGGCCCAACGGCTGCCCTGCACTTGCCATTGCCCGATGTCTGAGGCGTCGATCCGCGCCAAGGTCTCGCCCAAGCCTCCGGCCAGACCCCAGATAACGTAGACCCCCACCGCCACCAGCGCCAGCAGCTTGACCACCGCCTCAACGGCGATGGCGATGACGACGCCGTGATGCCGCTCGTTCACATTCAGGTTTCGCGTACCGAACAGTACCGTGAACAGCGTCAGCCCCGCCGCGACCCAAAGCGCCGCCTGCCCCCGGTTGATCACATCGCCCCCCGCCTCGGCCAGCGGCACGTCGGCGGCGGCGAAGATTGACAGCGACAGGATAACCGATTGCAATTGCAGCGCGATATAGGGCGTCACACCGATCACGGCCATCACCGTCACCACGATCGCCAGCGTGTTGGACTTGCCGTAGCGCGATGAAATCAGGTCCGCGATCGAGGTGACGCGATGGCTTCGCCCGATCCGCACCAAACGGCGCAGCCCCCACCACCAGCCGATCATCACCAGCGAAGGGCCGAGGTAGATGGTCACATATTCCAGCCCCGAGCGCGCCGCATATCCCACCGCGCCGTAAAAGGTCCAAGCGGTGCAGTAGATCGACAGCGACAGGGTATAAACCAGCGGCGAGCGCAGCAGCCAGCCGCCCTGCCCGCGCAGGGCCGCGCGTTCGGCGGCGAAGGCCACGATGAAAAGCCCCGCCACATACATCAGGCAGACCGCGACCAACTGGTTGAGCGATACCATCAGCGCGGCCCGTCCGGCTGTGCTACATCCTCACCCGAGGCCACATCCCGCGTCCGCCGCCAGAGCGCCCATGTTCCCAAGATCAGCAGCGCCCAGACCCCAAAGAGATAGCGCAGCGCCACGCTCATCGGGATGGTCGGTGCGGTGGGGTCCGGGCTGCCCGCTGGCACGGGCCAAAGCAGCGGCACCATCCACAGCATCAGCCCCAGAAACGGCAGCAGGCGCACCGCATCCATCATCCGCCGCTGACGGTAGCCGCGTTTTTCCAGAAAGATCGGCCTACGGGGCATGGCGGATCAACTGGCGATCAGGTCGCGCACCGCGTCCAGCATCTCGGCATTCGAGAACGGCTTGGTCATGAAGCGGCTGACACCCGCCTTTTCGGCCATGGCGCGGTCCCGGCTTTGGCCCCGTGCGGTCAGCATCAGCACCGGCAACGCACCGGTTTCGGGGTCACCGCGCAGCTCATCCAATATCTCGAAACCGCTCTTGCCCGGCAGCATCACGTCGAGCATGACCAGATCCGGCGATGCCTTGCGGATAACCTCCACCGCGCCTGACCCATTGGCCAAGGTCTCCACACGCCAACCCTCTTGGCTCAGCAAAAAGCGGATGGCCTCGGCGATATTCACCTCGTCCTCCACCAGAACTACGAGTTTGCTCATCGGCAAAAAGTCTCCCCCCTCGGTGTGCGGCCGCCCCGTCTTGCTGCGGGGTCTCGCGCACCGGGGGGAGCATGCATCGGTTTGCCAGCCCTGTCAAAAACTGCCTTCCGCGCCGCCTCAGATCCCCTCGCGCAGGATCGAAGGCTCGCGCCGCGCGCGGCATCCTTCCACCGGGCAAATGCGACAGGTCGCCCCCACCTGCTGCGCCGGCGCCACCCCCGAGGGGACCGGCAAGAGCAGCATGACCGATTGGCTGAGCGGCGGCGTGTTATAGGCAGCCGCAGCTTGCACTTCGCAGGTGGCAATCGCTTCGAACTCCGCCTGCCCGCGCCCCATTTGCATGACGCGGGATTTCATCACCAGTCCCGGCTGCCCCTGCACCGCGAAGAGCGGCCAAAGCGGGCAACAGGCGCCAAAGCGCGGCACGGTGAACCCCTCGATCGACTTGGCGAATGTCACGCTGCCAGAACGGTCACAGACCACCAGCCCCGCGCCGAGGTCAGGCAGTGACGCCAAGCGCCGCAGCACCCGGCCCATCGGCTGGTCGAGTGCCTGCGCCAGTTTGGCAGGATCGTGACCTATCTCCCCCGCCGCCCGCTCCAGCCGCGCCAAAGGCAGCGCCGCCGCATCGCGGGCGATCTGTTGTAACACACCCGTCGCGATATGCTGCGCGGCCTTGGTCTTGAGCGTATCGGCCTGTTCGACCAGCGCCGCAATCGCCGCCTGCGGGGCGCGCGCCTCTTCCAAAGGGTCGAAGCGGTAGTCATGCGCGGCGAGGAAACTCTCAACCTCGGCCTGGGGCGAATGGGCCACCTCGCGAGTCTCGGCGGCATTGTCGAAATAGGTCACCAGCGCCTGCGCGCTGTCGGACAGGCGACGGCTGTCTTGGTGGATATTGGCGTGAAACCGATCGCGCCATTCCGCTTGCAAACTGTCCGTTTCGGCCAGAATCGCGGCGGTGGAACGGATCGCCGCGGCGGTGCTGAGCAACTCGTGCATGGAGGTGGCAAGCTGCGGGTCATGGGCCAACCGGTCCGAGAGCGCCTCGACCGTCTGCTCCAGTGCCGCGATGCGGCGCTGGCTGTTGGCCAGCACCTTGGCCCAGCCCGGAAACCGCCCCGCGAATTCATCCGCCCGGTCGCTCTCTGGCCCGGTCAGCCCCGCATCCTCCGCCGCCTCGCGCAGCGTGGCAATCAGCGCGGCTTCGGCCCCTTCGGTCAGCGCCTGCGGCTCGACCCCAAGCGCATGGGCGATATTGAGCAAGAGCTTGCCGCCGATTCTGCGCCGATTGTGCTCGATGAGGTTGAGATAGCTGGCCGAGATGCCGCTTTGCTGCGCAAGCTCGGCCTGTTTCAGCCCCGCCATCACGCGCCGCTCACGGATGCGGCTGCCGGTTAGCCCCTCACGCATGGGACGGCCCCGCGTGATTTTTCGCCCGTTGTTTCAAGGTCTTTCTGCGCCGCAATATCATATTCTTTACAGCCCTTCCGGCATGATTGCGAATATATTTACAAAAAAATCGTTTCGATCAAGCGCCTTATTGATCGGTTTTCATTTTCCGCGCCATAGTTTCTTTGCACTATTGCGTGTTGTGGCATCGGGGGGAGGTTCCGCTGCTGCGACTTACAAAAATGGGAGGACTTCATGTCGTTTACGAAACTGACACGCCGCGGGCTGATCCAGACCGGCGCGGTTGCCGGTGCAGGGTTGGCGCTGCCGACCTATCTGCGCGCGGAAAATCACGCGGGCTTCACCAATGCCCCCACGGGCAGCACCGTGACGCTTGGCTTCAACGTACCCCAGACCGGCCCCTATGCCGAAGAAGGTCTGGATGAGCTGCGCGCGCAGGAGCTTGCGGTCGAACACCTCAATGGCGGGGGCGACGGCGGCATGATGAACACCTTCAGCTCCAAGGCGCTGAAGGGCAACGGTATTCTGGGCAAAAAGGTCGAATATGTCACCGGCGACACCCAGACGAAATCCGACGCGGCCCGCGCCAGCGCCAAATCGATGATCGAAAAAGACGGCGCGGTGATGATCAACGGCGGCTCGTCCTCGGGCGTGGCCGTGGCGGTGCAAGACCTTTGCCAATCGGCGGGCGTGATCTTCATGGCGGGTCTCACCCACGCCAATGACACCACCGGCAAGGACCGCAAGGCCAATGGCTTCCGGCATTTCTTCAACGCCTATATGTCCGCCGCCGCTCTCGCCCCGGTGCTCAAGAACGCCTATGGCTCTGAGCGTCGCGCCTATCACCTGACCGCGGATTACAACTGGGGCTGGACCCAGCAGGAATCCATCGCCGCCGCGACCGAGGCAATGGGCTGGGAGACCGTGGAGAACGTGCTGACGCCGCTCGCCTCGACCGATTTCTCCTCCTATATCGCGCCGGTGCTGAACTCGGGCGCCGATGTGCTGGTGCTGAACCACTACGGCGGCAACATGGTGAACTCGCTCACCAACGCGGTGCAGTTCGGCCTGCTCGACAAACAGGTCAACGGCAAGAAGTTCGAGATCGTCGTGCCGCTCTACTCCGAGCTGATGGCCGCCGGTGCCGGGGCCAACGTGCAGGGCGTGATCGGCTCGATGAACTGGAACTGGCAGTTGCAAGACGAAGGCTCCAAGGCCTTCACCAAATCCTTTGGCGAGAAATACGGCCGCCCGCCGTCGAACTCCGCGCATACCTGCTACGTGCAAACGCTGCTCTATGCCGATGCGGTGGAACGCGCGGGCTCGTTCAACCCCTGCGCCGTGGTCGAGGCGCTTGAGGGCTATGAGTTCGACGGGCTGGGCAACGGGCCGACACTCTACCGCGCGGATGATCACCAGTGCTTCAAAGACGTGCTCGTGATGAAGGGGGCCGAGAACCCGACCAGCGAATACGACACGCTGGAGATCGTCGAACAGACGCCCCGTGCACAGGTCGAATATGCCCCCGATCACCCGATGTTCGCGGGCGGTGATCTGGGCAAATGCAACCCCGGCGCGTGATCCGCTGACATCAGATGGCGCGCGGGCCTGATCCTGCGCGCCCTTTTTATCGCTGCAAGCGGCCATGCCGCTTGTAAACGCTTCCCTTACAGGTGGGGACCATGGACGCAATCCTTCTGCAAATACTCAACGGCCTCGACAAAGGCTCGGCCTATGCGCTGATCGCGCTTGGGCTGACGCTGATCTTCGGCACCCTTGGCGTGGTCAATTTCGCCCATGGGGCGCTCTTCATGATCGGGGCCTTCTGTTCGGTCACGCTGCAACGCATTCTGACGCTCAGCGTCGAGACCATCGACGAGACCAAGAAGGATTTCCTCGGCAATCCGCTGAAGGTCAAAACCCCCTATGTCGAACAGTGGTTCGGGCCGGAAACGGGACAGGCGATCATTGATTGGTCGGTGCCGCTGGCCATCCTCTTTGCGATCCCGGTGATGCTGCTCATTGGCTTCATCATGGAACGCGGGCTGATCAAACATTTCTACAAGCGCCCCATGCGGATCAGATCCTCGTGACCTTCGGCCTCGCCATCGTTTTGCAGGAAGTCGTCAAATATTTCTACGGCGCCAACCCAATCCCCACCCCTGCGCCGCAGGCTTTCGTGGGCAGCTTCGACTTCGCGCCGCTCTTGGGTTTGGACACGTCGTTGGCCTACCCCTATTGGCGCTTGGTCTACTTTGGCTTTTCGACCCTCATCATCGCCGCGGTCTTTGCCTTCTTGCAATTCACCACCTTCGGCATGGTGGTCCGCGCAGGCATGGCGGACCGTGAGACCGTGGGCCTTCTGGGCATCGACATCGACCGCCGCTTTACCATCATGTTCGGCATCGCCGCCGCCGTGGCGGGGCTTGCGGGCGTGATGTACGCGCCGATCAACTCGCCCAATTATCACATGGGCATGGACTTTCTGGTGCTGAGCTTTGTCGTCGTCGTGGTCGGCGGCATGGGTTCGCTGCCGGGCGCGGTGCTGGCGGGGTTCCTGCTGGGCATCCTCGAAAGCCTCGCTTCCATGAATGAAATCAAAAGCATCATCTACGGTATCGACCAGATCATCATCTACGTCGTTGCCATCGTGATCCTGCTGGTCCGCCCGCGCGGTCTGATGGGACGCCGCGGCGTGATGGAGGAATAAGACATGTTCGGACTGGAAAAACGCGATACGCTTCTTTTGGGGGTCGTGATCGTTCTCACGCTCTTCGCCCCCTTCATCCTTAACCCCTTTCCGGCGGATTCGGGCCTAGCACAGTTCAACGCGGGCTACCCCGACCTGATGCAACGCTTTGTGATCTTTGGCATATTTGCCATCGGGTTCAACATCCTCTTCGGGCTGACCGGCTATCTCTCCTTTGGCCATGCGGCCTTCCTGGGGGTCGGTTCCTACTCTGCTGTCTGGATGTTCAAACTGCTCAGCTACAACGTCGTGCCCGCGCTGGTGCTGGCCGTCATCATGGCGGGGTTGTTCTCGGCACTGATCGGCTACATCAGCCTGCGGCGCTCGGGCATCTACTTTTCAATCCTGACGCTGGCCTTCGCTCAGATGTCCTTCAACCTCGCCTATTCGGTGCTGACGCCGATCACCAATGGTGAGACGGGGTTGCAGATCTACACTTCCGATCCGCAGTACCTCCAAGCCGTCGACGCGCCTTCGTTCCCGAATCTCTTCGGCGCTGCGATGAACTCCTCGACGACGCTGTTCTTCGGTGGTTGGACCTTCACCTTCTCCGTCGGCTACTATTTCTGCGCGGTCTTCCTGATCCTCGCCTTCTATCTGGCGATCCGCATCTTCCGCTCGCCCTTCGGCATGATGCTGCGGGCGGTGAAATCTAACCAGCAGCGGATGAACTACACCGGGTTGAACACGCGGCCCTACACGCTGGCGGCCTTTGTCATCTCGGGCATGTATGCCGGGCTTGCGGGCGGTCTGCTGGCGGCGATGGACCCGCTGGCGGGGGCCGAGCGGATGCAATGGACCGCATCGGGCGAGGTGGTGCTAATGACGATCCTTGGCGGCGCGGGCACATTGATCGGGCCGGTGCTGGGCGCAGGCTTCATCAAGTACTTCGAAAACATCTTTGCCAAGATCAACGACAACGTGTTGCACGGCTGGTTCGCCTTCATGCCCGACGGGATCGAAGACGCGATGGTCGCGATCATCCACCCCTTCGTCGGCAAGGGCTGGCACCTGACGCTTGGCCTTCTGTTCATGCTGGTCGTGATCTTCCTGCCCGGTGGGCTGGTCGAGGGCGGGCAACGTCTGGGCCGGGTCTTCCGCCGCCGGGACAAGAACGCAGGCTCGGTCGAGGCCGACGCCGCCCAACAGCGCAGCGAAGCCGCGGAATAGGAGAGACATCATGGCCATTCTCGAAGTCAAAAATGTCGGCAAGCGCTTTGGCGGGTTGCAGGCGCTGAGCGACGTGAACCTCAGCGTGGCGGAGAACTCCGTCCACGCGATCATCGGTCCCAATGGGGCAGGCAAATCCACCCTGCTGAACTGTCTGGTGGGCAAGCTCATCCCCGATACCGGCTCCGTCATGTTCGACGGGCAGTCGGTGCTGGGGCGCAAACCCTATGAGATCAACCAGATGGGCATTTCCCGCGTGTTCCAAACGCCCGAAATCTTTGGTGATCTGACGGTGATGGAAAACATGCTGATCCCCTGCCTTGCCAAACGCGACGGGGCATTTCAACTGAACGGCTGGTCGCGGGTCGTGGGCCAGCGCGACATGATCGACAAGGCCGAGGAAATGCTGCGCGACATGCGTATGATCGACAAACGGCACATGCCCGCGGCCTCCATGTCGCGCGGGGACAAACGGCGGTTGGAGATCGCCATGTGCCTTGCCCAAGACCCCCGTCTGCTGCTTTTGGACGAACCGACCGCCGGCATGGCGCGGGCCGACACCAACAACACCATCGACCTGCTCAAACAGATCAAGGATGAGCGCGACATCACCATCGCCATCATCGAACACGACATGCATGTCGTTTTTTCACTGGCCGAGCGGATCACCGTGCTGGCCCAAGGCACGCCGCTGGTCGAAGACACGCCCGACCGGATCAAGGGCCACCCCAAGGTGCGCGAAGCCTACCTTGGCGAAAGCCAAGACGCCGCCTGACCCCCTCCTATTGCCGCAGATCTAGGACAGCATATGACCACCAGCACGCTCGACAAAAACGCCAACCACGCCCAAACCGCCCCCGCCTTCCTCTCGGTCTGGGACATTCACGCCTATTACGGCGAAAGCTACATCGTGCAGGGGGTGAGCTTTAACGTCCATGAAGGGGAGATTCTCGCCCTGCTCGGCCGCAACGGGGCCGGCAAAACCTCGACCCTGCGGGCCATCGCGCGGGTGAGCGACCCAGAGTTGAAACGCGGCGAGGTCTGGCTTGACCATCAGCCGCTGCACAATATGGCCAGCCACCAAGCCTCTGCCGCGGGGCTGGCACTGGTGCCCGAAGACCGGCGCATCATTTCCGGCCTCACGGTCGAAGAGAACCTCAAACTCGCCCAGATCGCCCCGCCCATCGGCTGGTCGCTCGACCGGCTCTATGACCTCTTCCCGCGCCTGCGCGAGCGGCGCCATCAAGAGGGGGTGACCCTCTCGGGCGGGGAGCAGCAGATGCTCGCCATCGCACGCGCTTTGGCCCGGGACATCAAGGTGTTGCTGCTCGATGAACCCTATGAAGGGCTGGCGCCGGTGATCGTGGATGAGATCGAAAAGACGCTGGGGCTGATCAAGGCGCAGGGCATCACCACGATTCTGGTCGAACAAAACGCGGTGCGGGCGCTGAAACTGGCCGACCGGGCGGTGATCCTCGACACCGGCGGCGTGGTCTTTGACGGCACCGCCGCCGAGGTGCTCGACAATGCGGAACTGCGCGCAGAATACCTCGCGATCTGACCTAAGGTCACTCAGGTCCGGCGCGCGCGGCTGAGGCCCAGCCTCATTCTCGCGCCCCGGACCGCTTTGCGCGACAAAAAACCGATCCTACCCCCTAGACAACAGTTGGCTTTTCATGGCTTTGCCCATGCCCTATAAGCGTGCCAATCAATCGCGCAGCGACGGGCCGCAGGCCTGCCGAAATCTTCGAGGATCCAATGACAAACAAAACCCATGACGCTGACGTGGCCTTCATCAAGGCCCTCGCCGAGCTGCTGAATGAAAACGACCTGACCGAGCTTCAGGTGAAACGCGACTATGCCGAGGATGACAGCCTGAACGTGCGCGTCAGCCGCAAGCCCCCGCAGCAGGTCATGGCCGCCCCCAGCAACAGTACCAAGCCGCCCCGGCGCCCGCCGCCGCCCCGGCGCCCGCCGCCGCCCCGGCGCCCGCCGCTGCCGCCCCCGCTGCTCCGGCCCCTGCTGCCGACGCCGATCCGGCTGATCACCCCGGCGCCGTGACCTCGCCCATGGTCGGCACCGTGTATCTTCAGGCCGAGCCGGGCGCGCCGGCGTTCATCTCCGTGGGGGCCTCGGTCTCCGAAGGTGACACGCTTCTGATCGTCGAGGCGATGAAGACCATGAACCACATCCCCGCCCCCCGCGCCGGCACCGTCAAGCGCATCCTCGTCGGCGACGGCGATGCCGTGGAATTCGGCGCGCCGCTGGTGATCCTGGAATAAGGGCCGGACATGTTCAGCAAAATCCTAGTCGCCAACCGGGGAGAGATCGCGCTGCGCGTCATCCGCGCGGCCCGCGAGATGGGCATCCAGACCGTCGCGGTGCATTCCACCGCCGACAGTGACGCGATGCACGTGCGCATGGCCGACGAATCCGTCTGCATCGGCCCGCCCTCCTCGACCCAATCCTACCTCTCGATCCCCGCCATCATCGCGGCCTGCGAGATCACCGGCGCCGAGGCGATCCACCCCGGCTACGGCTTCCTGTCCGAGAACGCGAATTTCGTGCAGGTGATCGAGGATCACGGGCTCACCTTCATCGGCCCCACCGCCGAGCATATCCGCGTCATGGGCGACAAGATCACCGCCAAGGACACGATGAAAAAGCTCGGCGTGCCCTGCGTGCCCGGCTCCGACGGCGGCGTGACCTCGCTGGAAGACGCCAAGCGCATCGGTGAGGAAATCGGCTATCCGGTCATCATCAAGGCGACCGCCGGTGGCGGCGGCAAGGGCATGAAAGTGGCCCAGACCGCAGCCGACATGGAGAAAGCCTTCCAGACCGCGCGGGCCGAGGGCAAGTCAAACTTCGGCAACGACGAAGTCTACATAGAGAAATACCTCACCACGCCGCGCCACATCGAAATTCAGGTCTTTGGCGACGGCAAGGGCAATGCCGTGCATCTGGGCGAGCGGGACTGTTCGCTGCAGCGCCGCCACCAAAAGGTCTTCGAAGAGGCCCCCGGCCCGTCGATCACCGCCGAGGAACGCGCCCGCATCGGCAAGACCTGCGCCGACGCCGTGGCCAACATCAACTACATCGGTGCCGGCACGATCGAGTTCCTTTACGAGAACGGCGAGTTCTACTTCATCGAGATGAACACCCGTCTGCAGGTGGAACACCCGGTGACCGAAGCGATCTTTGGCGTCGATCTGGTGCGCGAGCAGATTCGCGTGGCCGAAGGCCTGCCGATGTCCTTCACGCAAGATGATTTGCAGATCAACGGCCATGCCATCGAGGTGCGCATCAACGCCGAGAAACTGCCGAATTTCGCGCCCTGCCCGGGCAAGATTACGCAGTATCACGCCCCCGGCGGGCTTGGCGTGCGGATGGATTCGGCGCTGTATGACGGCTATTCGATCCCGCCCTTCTACGACAGTCTGATCGGCAAGCTCATCGTGCATGGCCGCGACCGTCCCGAGGCGCTGGCCCGTCTGGGGCGCGCTCTGGGTGAGTTGATCGTGGACGGTGTCGATACCACCGTGCCACTCTTCCACGCCCTGCTGGCCGAAGAAGACATCCAATCGGGCGGCTACAACATCCACTGGCTTGAGCATTGGCTGGAAACCAACCTCGGCGACGGCTGACATGACATGTCGGATCTGACGCCCGAGATCCTGCTCCACGGCTATTCCATCGGGATTTTCCCCATGGCGGAACACCGCGACGACCCGGAAATTTTCTGGGTCGATCCGCGGCGCCGTGGGGTGATGCCGCTCAATGGTTTCCACATCTCACGCTCTCTGGCCCGCGCCATTCGGCGCAGCCCCTTTCACCATACGATCAACCGTGATTTCCAAGCTGTCGTGGCCGGTTGCGCCGACCGCGAAGACACATGGATCAATGCCGAGATCACCGCACTTTACACCGCACTGCACCGCGCGGGCTATGCCCATTCGCTTGAGGTTTGGGACGGTGACGCGCTGGTGGGCGGCGTCTACGGAGTGACGCTTGGGCGCGCGTTCTTTGGCGAAAGCATGTTTTCGCGCCGGACCAATGCGTCAAAAATGGCGCTGGCGGCGCTGGTAGATCGGCTGCGCCGCGCGGGGTTCACCCTGTTCGATACGCAGTTTCTCACCGATCACCTCGCCTCTCTCGGGGCGGTGGAGATTTCGCGGGCAGAATATCACGCGCAGCTCGATGTGGCGAAACGCGGCAATGCGCGGTTCAACGCGCCTGAGTTGGACAGCCTTCAGGACGTGCTGCAGCGCATGACCCAGATGTCATAGCGAAAATGCTCCAGCGCGTGCAGCGCGGGGCCGAGGCGATCATCCAACCGGAAAACAAGGCGCTGTTGCTGCCCTCTTCGGTAATCTCAAGCGCGGCATAGGCATTGGCCGCCGGATCCCCCGCGGGATAGCGGCAATCGACCATGGTGATCTGCAAATTGCCCAAGGTCAGGCGGTCACCCTTAGCGATCACCAGATCGGTCGTGTCGCCTGAAATCTTGTCCAAGGCACGCAACACGCCGCCCGAGGCACTGGCGACCTGCCCGCCCTCTTGAGCGTGAAGCGGCGCGGCCAGAACAAGCGCGGCCAAGAGAAGCTTTTTCATGGGTCCACCCGGATTGCGTGAGCTTTGGGGCCGCGCGAAAGGCGCGGCCAACCGATCATTCAGGCTGCCAGGCCTCGTAATCCTTACGTTCGACAGGTTCGGCGCGGCGCAGCGACCCGGCGGGGGCATAGGCCATGGCGGTGCCGGTCCGATTCTCGACATGGGCCTTTTCCCAAGGCTTATGCGCCAGCGGCTTGTCGGTCGGCGGCTCATCCCATGTGCGGTGCAGCCAGCCATGCCAATCGGGGCTCACGCGGCTCGCCTCGGCCTCACCGTTGAAGATGACCCAGCGTTTGCTGTCATCGGCGTTGCGGTAATAGACGTTGCCCTGCGCGTCTTCGCCCACCTTGCTGCCCTTGCGCCAAGTGAAAAGCTGGGTGTTCAGCGTCTGGCCGTTCCACCACGTGACACTGCGCAGAAGTGAATTGAGAATGCCCATTGAGGTCTCCGTTCCTGTTGCCCGTTATATGCACCATGGAGGCTTTGGCGTCCAGCCTCACCGCGCAGGAGGTTCCACACGCGGCAGGATTCGTCGCCGAAAATCAGCCCTCTGCCGCCGCGCGCAGAAGAGCCGTGCATTCGATCTCAATCCGGTATTTCGGGTCGATCAGCCCACATTCGATCATCGTTGCGGCGGGTGGATGCGCGCCGAAGGCCGCGCGTAGAAGGGGCCAGCAGGCTTCGAACTCCGCCGCGTCGGGCAGCATATAGGTAACGCGCACCACATGGGCGAAATCACTTCCTGCCTCGGCCAAGGCCGCCTCGATCGTTGCTAGTGCCGCCGCGCATTGCGCTGTCACCTCTGCCCCTCACCCACGGTGCCCGAGATATGGACCATGCCTCCCGCCACCACAGCGCGGCTGTAGCCGATCTTACCCTCATAGATGCCGCCAGATGAAATGCGCCGCATAAAACCCTCCCCTGAAACGCAAAAGGGCGGACCAGATGGCCCGCCCCTATGACTTTGCCTTACGCGCTTAGCCCGCGCTGGCTGGTTCTTTGCTTTCACTGTCAGCGTGGATCATCAGCGGCTTGGCCTCGGATGAGACGGCCTCTTCGTTGACGACCACTTCGCTCACCGTCTCCAGCCCCGGCAGTTCGAACATCGTGTCGAGCAGGATATCTTCGAGGATGGAGCGCAGGCCCCGCGCGCCGGTCTTCCGTTCAATTGCGCGTTTGGCGATGGCTTGCAGCGCGTCATCGGTGAAGGTCAGCTGCGTGTCCTCCAATTCGAACAGACGCTGGTACTGCTTGACCAGAGCGTTCTTCGGCTCGGTCAGGATGGTGACCAGAGCGTCCTCGTCCAGATCTTCGAGCGTCGCCAGAACCGGCAGACGGCCCACGAATTCCGGGATCAGACCGAACTTCAGCAGGTCTTCGGGTTCGAGGTCGGTGAAAATCTCACCAATACCGCGGGCGTCATTGTCACGCACATCGGCGCCAAAGCCCATGGCAGAGCCTTTGCCGCGCTGCGCGATGATCTTGTCGAGACCGGCAAACGCACCGCCGCAGATGAAGAGGATGTTCGTGGTGTCCACCTGCAGGAACTCCTGCTGCGGATGCTTGCGCCCGCCCTGCGGCGGCACGGAGGCCACGGTGCCTTCCATCAGCTTCAGCAGCGCCTGCTGCACGCCCTCGCCCGACACGTCGCGGGTGATCGAGGGGTTTTCCGACTTGCGGGTGATCTTGTCGACCTCGTCGATATAGACGATGCCGCGCTGTGCCCGCTCGACGTTGTATTCCGACGCCTGCAACAGTTTGAGAATGATGTTCTCCACATCCTCGCCGACATAGCCGGCTTCGGTCAGCGTGGTCGCATCGGCCATGGTGAAGGGCACGTCAAGGATACGCGCCAGCGTCTGCGCCAGCAACGTCTTGCCGCAGCCGGTGGGGCCGATCAGCAGGATGTTGGATTTCGCCAGTTCGATATCGCCGCCCTTTTGGGCGTGGTTCAACCGTTTGTAGTGGTTGTGGACCGCCACCGAGAGCACGCGCTTGGCCATCGCCTGACCGATCACATAGTCGTCCAGCACGCCGCAGATGTCGCGGGGCGTGGGCACGCCATCGGTCGCCTTGAGGCCCGAGGCTTTGGTCTCTTCTCGGATGATATCCATGCACAGCTCGACGCATTCGTCGCAGATGAACACGGTCGGCCCCGCAATCAGCTTGCGCACCTCGTGCTGGCTCTTGCCGCAGAAGCTACAGTAGAGCGTATTTTTGCTGTCGTTGCCGGAATTATTCGCCATCTCAAACCTTTCAGGTCTGTCGTGTATGTCCGCCCCAGTCTTGGGGCCGCGAGATTTGGCCTCAAGCTTAGGCCAGTGACCCCGGCGCTACAATCGCAAAATATGCAGCGCCGGGCCCCTTCGATTACTTGTCTTTCTTGTCCTTGCCACCGGCGGCAGCCTCATCGGCCTTGCCACGGCTTTCGACGATCTCATCCAGATGGCCCCATTCCTTGGCTTCCTCGGGCGTCATCCACAGATCACGGTCGAGCGCTTTTTGAACGGTTTCCAGCGGCTGGCCGGAGTGTTTGACATAGAGCTGATACATCCGCTCACGGGTGCGTTCGATGTGCCGCGCCGAGATCAGGATATCTTCGGCCATGCCCTGCGAGCCGCCGGAGGGCTGGTGGATCATCACCTCTGCATTGGGCAGCGCAAAACGCATGCCCTTCTCGCCGCCGATCGCGATGACCGACCCCATGGAGGCTGCCATACCGCAGATCAGGGTCGAGACCTTGGGCTTGATATATTGCATCGTGTCGTAGATCGACAGGCCCGCCGTCACCTCGCCACCGGGCGAGTTGATGTACATGCTGATTTCCTTGGAGGGGTTCTCGGCCTCAAGGTGCAACAGCTGGGCGACGACCAGATGGCTCATCCCGCTGTGGATCGGGCCGTTGACGAAGATGATCCGCTCTTTCAGCAGACGCGAGAAGATGTCGTAGGACCGCTCGCCCCGGCTGGTTTGCTCAACCACCATCGGGACAAGCGTGTTCATATAGGTGTTGATCGGATCGTTCATGCGTGCCTGCCTCAGTTCCTGTTCGCGGGACCATACCCGCAAAACTGTTACCCAGAGATTAGTCCCCCGGTATGGGGGTTCAAGGGGGCAGGCACGACAGTCTGCGCTAATCGCGCCGATCACTCCGACGCGTCGCGCAGGTAGGCGATCAACGCGTCGATATCCTCGGGCTTGCGCACACCCCGGAACGACATTTTAGTGCCTTTCATGAAGCCCTTAGGGTCCGCCAGAAAGGCGCTCAACTCATCGTGAGACCAGACCAACCCCTCCGCTGCCGCGGCCTGCATGGCTTTGGAGTAGCGAAAGCCGTCAACCGCGCCCGCTGGGCCATCCACGATGCCGTTCAGCATCGGCCCGACACGGTTCTTGGCCTTGGCGCCGATCTGGTGGCAGGATTTGCATTTGCGAAATGCCTTCTCCCCGGCCTTGATCAGCGCGGGATCTGCGGCGGGGGCTTCGGCCACCTCGACCGGCGCGGGGGTCTCTTCGGGGGCAGGCTCCGCCGCGGCTTTGGCCTCTTCGGCCTTAGCCTCTTCGGCTGCGGCCTTGGCGGCGGTCTCCTCGGGCGTCACGTCCAGCACGGCTGCGCGCATGGTGATCTCGACCGAGGATTTGCAATCGCTCATGCAGGGCTCTTGCTTGAAGGACGCAAACTCAACCTCCGCCCGGTCATCGGGTTTAAAGGCCGCCTCATTCGGCAGGCGCAGCTTGGCGAAGTTCTCTGACGAGAGCACGAAATCCTCCTCCACCTCGTCATTGAGATAGAGCAGATAGGCGGTGATCGCATAGACCTCATCATCGCTCAGCGACTGTGCATCGCCGAAGGGCATCGCCCGGTTCACATAGTCGTAAACCGTTGAAAGATAAGGCCAATAGCTGCCGATCGTTTTGACGGGGCGCATGTCGGTCAGGCTGCCCTGCCCGCCCGCGAGGACCGGCCAACGGCCCGTGCCCTCGCCAAAGACACCGTGGCAGGAGGCGCATTTCGCGGTGTAAATCTCATCCCCGGTCATCACGTCGCCACGGCCCTCGGGCAGACCTGTGCCGTCAGGGCGCACGTCGATGTCCCACAGCGCCACTTCCTCGGGGGTGGCGGCGCGGCCGAGGCCTAGAGGCTCGGCGGCCAGCGGGCTTGCCAGCGCGGTGGTCAGGAGGGCAGCTTTAAGAAATCTCGACATTTTCGGCCTTTCCGTCCGCATCGACCGCCCAGGTCTGGATGCCGTTGTTGTGGTAGATCGAATTCTCGCCCCGGACCGCGCGCAGCGCGTGTTTGGTGGGCTGGACGTAGCCGGTGCTGTCATGCGCGCGGCTTTGCAGCAGCAGGGGTTTGCCGTCCCATTCGAAGTCAAAGTAAAAACGGTGCAACGCCTTGGGCGTGCTCGGCCCGTCCATCCGCGCCTGATGCCAGGTGATGCCGCCATCCAGCGTCACATCCACGCGCGGAATCGTACCGCGGCCCGACCACGCAAGGCCGGTCAGAACGGTCGGCCCCGGGCCATGGGTGATCGACGCCTGCGGGCTGGGACTGGTGATGACCGATTTCGCGTCCATCTCCCAAGTGAAGCGCCGCGCCACGCCATCGGCCATGAGGTCGGTATATTTGCTGGTTTCCTCGCGGTGGTGCCAAGGCTGGTCGCCGACCTCGAGCCGGCGCAGCCATTTGACCCACATGTTGCCCTCCCAGCCGGGCACGACGAGGCGCACCGGGTAGCCCTGTTCGGGGCGCAGCGCCTCACCGTTCATCTTGAAGGCCACGAGACAGTCGTCGAGCGCCTTTTCCATCGGGATCGACCGGCTCATCGCCGCGGCATCCGCGCCCTCGGCCAGAAGCCACTTGCCCTCGGGCTTCACGCCCGCCTCCTCCAGCACCAGCCGCAGCGGCACGCCGGTGTATTGGACGTTGTGGATCATGCCATGGGTAAACTGGCAGCCATTGAGCTGCGAGCCGCGCCACTCCATCCCGGAGTTGGCCGCGCATTCGAGGAAATAGACATGGTTCTCCCGCGGGAAACGGTGCAGGTCGTCCATCGTCAGCACCAGCGGTTTGTCGACCAGCCCGTTGATCATCAGCCGGTGCTTGGCCGGGTCGACCTTGGCGACGCCCGAATGGTGCCGCTCGAAACACAGCCCGTTGGGCGTGATCGTGCCGTCGAGGTCATGCAGCGGTGTGAAGTTGATCGAGCTCACCGGGTCGGCGGTCAGCCATTCCACGGTGCGGCGTTTTACGTCCGCCTCATGCGGCGAGGGCATGCCGTAGGGGGCGACGTCGACGCCGTCCCCCAACTCCTGCATCCATGGATGGATCGCAATGCCCGGATCGGTCTGCGCGGCACTGGCTTGACCCGCCAGCGTCCCCGCGGCCGCCGCCCCTGCCCCCGTCAGAAAGGCACGGCGCGATGGCCCCTTGTGGTTCTCTTCTGTCATGTCGTGGCCCTCACATATTCAAATTCATTTTATTGAATTTGTATCTATGTGAGAACCCCTATTCTCATTTTTCTTACTTTGGCAGAACGATTTTCACCGGGGTCCGGGCGCCTTCCCCCACGGTGTTCAGTTTCGAGATATGGCTTTCCACCACATCCCAGATCGGCGGGCCTTCGGTGCCCTCGTTGACCGAGGCCCAGCCAGCCACAACATAACTGCGCTGCGGATCAATCGGCTCGCCGGTGCTGAGCAAGGTCATGTCACTGATGCGCTCACCCTGCGGCTTGGCGATGTCCATCTTGAAGCCCATGCCACCGACGCGCACCATGTCCCCGCCCTGCTGGTAATAGGGATCGGGGTTGAACAGGTTGTCGCCCACGTCCTCCAGCACGACTTTCAGGAATTCGCCCGTCATTTCCGTGCGGTAGGCATTGGGATAGGTCATTGAGGTGACGTTAAAGATGTCCTCGCGGGTGATGTCCTGCCCCGGCAAGATCGACGGCCCCCAACGCACCCCGGGGCTGAGCGCGATCTCGGCGTCGCGCTCGCTCAGCAGCGCATCGCAAATGAGGTCATCCCACGTCCCGTTGAAATTGCCCCGGCGGTAGAGCAGCGCATCGCTCTGCCCCACCACATGGGTCAGATCCTCAAGGAAGGGCGCGCGCTGTGCGTCGATCAGCTTTGCCACCTCGGCATCGGGCGTGATGAGATCCGAGAAGATCGGGATGAGCTTGTGCCGCAGCCCCATCATCTTGCCGTCACGCACGTCCAGATCGACGCGGGAGACGAATTTCCCGTTCGAGCCAGAGGCGATGATATGGGTCTCGCCCACCAGAACCGGTTCGGGCAGCGCGTCATGGGTGTGGCCCGATAGGATCACGTCGATCCCCTTAACGATACCGGCCATTTTCTTGTCGACGTCAAAACCGTTGTGGCTGAGGCAGACCACCAATTCAGCCCCCTGTGCGCGGACCTCATTGACCATCTGCTGCATATGCTCGTCGCGGATGCCAAAGGAGTATTCGGGGAACATCCATCCGGGGTTGGCGATCGGCATATAGGGAAAAGCCTGACCGATGACGGCGATCTTCACGCCGCCGCGCTCGAAGAATTCGTAAGGCTTGAACAGCTCCGCCGGCTCGTCCCATTCGCGGTCGAAAATGTTCTGGCCGAGAGCGGCAAAGGGCAGCCCCTCGACGATCTCCTGCACCCGTTCGGAGCCCAAGGTGAACTCCCAGTGAAAGGTCATTGCGTCGGGCTTCAGCGCGTTCATCACGTTGACCATGTCCTGCCCCTCGGTCTTCAGGCAAGTCATCGAGCCGTGCCATGTATCGCCGCCATCCAAGAGCAGCGCGTCGGGCCGGTCGGCGCGGATGGCGTTCAGCACGGTGGCCACGCGGTCGAGCCCGCCGACCTTGCCGTAGGCCTGCGCTTGGGCCACGAAATCGTCGTAGGTCAGGGCATAATCCAGCGGCGTGCCGCCGCCGATGCCGTAGCGGACGCGAAAATCCTCGCCGGTGATATGGGGCACCTTGCCCCGGTTCTCGCCCACGCCGATGTTCACGGCGGGCTCGCGGAAATAGATCGGCTTCAGCTGGGCATGGATGTCGGTCACATGCATCAGGGTGACATTGCCGAACTTCTCGAACTCCAGCAGCGCGTCCTGATCAAAGCGGTCCTGCGCCGCCAGCCGCGCCCAGTTGCCGAAGCCCGAGCCGCCGTAGATGGAGGCCGCAGCCATGGACATTTGCAGAAAATCACGGCGAGACAGCATGTTACGCTCCAGCACTTGAAAACAGGGAAAGGCCCCGCCCCCATGCGGGGGGCGGGATCAGGTCAGGCGAAACGCCCGGAAGTTAAATCAGTTACGCACCGAGGGGGCTTCGACCGACAGGCCGTTGCCGCGGCTGGCGACGTAAAGCTCCAGCGCCACGAACTCGGGGCTGCCGGGGCTGAAGGTCTCGGCCCGCGTGTCGCGCACGCAGCCCTTGAAACGCGCATGGGCGCTGTTGAGCTTGGTGTTCTTCAGACGGTAGACCGGGAAGCCGTTGATCTGGCCCTGGCTCAGGTGGTCAGCCCGGATCATGTTGCCGTAGTTGTCCTCGTGGCAATTGGCGCAGCTCAGCTCGAGCTGGCCGTAGCGGGTGTAGTACATCTCCTTGCCCTGCTCCCATGTGCTCTGGGCCGGGCCGTCGATCGCCACGTTGACCGGCATGCCGCGCGACTGAACCGAGATCAGCGCCTCCATTGCCGTCATCTGGCTGCCAGTGTACTTGTAGGGCTCTGCGCCCATCTGGTTCTCGCGGCAGTCGTTGATCTGCTGCGCCAGCGTGCGCACCTCGCCCGCGTCCTCGTTCCACTTCGGATAGACCGCGCGGACCCCCTTCATAGAGGTCTCGACATCGTTGTGGCAGGAGGCGCAGGATTTGCCCTCGCTGCCCTCTGCCGTGTCCCAAGCCGCCTGCGCCTGATCGACAAAGATCATCCCGGAGTTGTCGAAGTCGTCCATTTGAAGCTGCTGCGTCTCATCCGAGCGGAAACGCCAGCCAGACATGATCTCGGGCAAGGCGCCGTCGAGATGCGCAGGCGCATCGGTCTTGGTCACCATCTCGATCTCGCCGTTGACGACAAGCTCGGCCTCCTCATCGGCGGCCCCCAGCGTGGGGGCGGCCACCAAAAGCGCCGCGACCGCGGTCATTGCCTTGAATTTCATGTCTTTCCTCCCTGTTCCATGCGCCGCTTGGCTGACCCGATGGGTCAGCCGACGGCGATGGATTTGACTTCTTCGTAGACCGAACCGTCGTCGTCGTACCACGTGAATTTGAACTCACCCGCTTCCGGAACGGTGGCGTCGAATTCGAAATAGGGGTTGGTCGACATCGCCGGTTCCATCTTCACATCGATCACGCTCTCGCCGTTGAACTCGGCGGTGAAGCGGTTGATGATCGAACGCGGGATGACGTTGCCGTCGCTGTCCTTGCGCTGGCCCGATTCCATCGGGTGGCTGATCAGCGTCTTGATCGTGATGACCTCGCCGGCCTCGGCCTTTTTCGGCACTTTGACGCGGGGTGTTACACCTTCTGCCATTTTCTAAACTCCTGGTTTGGGGCGCGCGGGCTTAGCCGCCGCAGCCACCGATTGTAACTTTGATCTCGGCGCTGGTGCGGGCGAATGTGCCGTCTTCCAGCTTGGCGATGGCGATGACGTCTTGGGTCTGCGCCAGCCGGATGCGGGTGGAGGCGCTGCGGCTGCCTGCCAGCGGGCCGAAGTTGAAGGTGCCCACGGGCGGCGTCGGGTTGCCCGCGGCCAGCACCATGATGACCGAAGCGCCCGGCGCCTCGACCGAGATTGGCACGGTGTTGCCGTTCTCGGCGATCTCGGGCGCGGTCAGGGTCACGCCGGTGTCGGCCATGTCGGCCCCGCCGGTGAATTCCGCGATCAGTTCGTCCACCGTGGCGGCCGAAGCCCCCACCGGCAGGATGGTCAGCGCCATGGCGCCAAGGCCGAGGCCCAGAGTTTCACGTCTTGAGAAGTTCATCTCTCATCTCCTTGTTCGTCTGCGGCGCGGGGCGCCGTCATTCCGTTCCACGAGGCTTAGGCTCGCGATCTCTTGCACCGGTCCACCGCCGCCGCCTGCTCTCGCAGGGCGGCGGGGCCGCGTTACTCTTCCTTAAGCGTCGCCAGAAAGGCCACGACATCTTCGATTTGCTGCGCGTCCAGCAGCGGCGGCAAAGGTTCGGTTCCCGCTTTGCCGGTGAACCCGTCGCCGGGGCGGATATAGCCGCTGGTCTTGTAATAGGAAGGCATCATCGAGCCTTCAAAGGTCATCTTGCTATTGGCCACGATGCCGCGTAACTCGGCCTCGTTCCAGCGGTCGCCAGCCCCGTCGAGCATCGGACCGATTTCGCCCTGAAAGGGAACCTCGCTAAGCGCGCTGATCTGGTGGCAGGCCACGCAGTTGCCCGCCTTCTTGCTGCCGACGATGGCCGCACCCTTGGCGGCATCGCCGGGTGTCCCGGTCAGGGATTGTTCAACCGAACCATAGTCATCATAGGTCACGTCGGCAGGTGCCACGGTTTCAGCGGCGGCCAGAACGGGCGCGCCCGACACAATTGCGGCGGCGATCCATCTCATCATCGAAAACTTCCTCCCAGTGCCGATCACGGTGATGTGTGATCCGGTTTACCTGACCCTAAGACAGGGATGCGGCGCGGCGCAACAACAAATTCAAACTTTTGAATAGCTTTACACGCGCAGGGCCGCTTTCCCCCGGTCAATCCGTGCTGCCATTGTTGCGCTCTTGGATCATCCGCGCGTGGTAGCGTTGGAAATCCTCATCGCCTTCGAATGCATAACGTTCCTCGTTCACCCAAGTGAGCATATCAAGCGTCGTGCCCTTGCCGAACGCGCCCGGCATCACCGCCACCGCCGCCTGCGGCGCGGTCGCGTCTTCGGCCACCTCATGGGGCAGGAACATCAGCGTCGGGGTGAAGAGAATCCCCCATTTCCGCGCCATCTGCTTTTCCGAAAGCGTCTCCCCATCGAAATCGGTCACTTCGATATCGCCATGCAGGTTCAGCTGCACGACAAAATAATTCTCTTCGATGTAATTGGCGATTTCGGGGGAGGGGAAAACCTCTACGTGCATCTTGGTGCAATAGATGCAGCCGCGTTGCTCGAACATCAGCATCAGACGTTTGTCCTCGCCCCTAGCCTCCTCCAGATCCTCGCGCAGGTCTTTGAAGGTGTCGCGCATCCAGGGTGTCTTGTGCAGCCCGTCGTCGCCCAGTTCCGCCGCGGCCAAAGGCCAGGCCAGCATCGCCGCCGCCACTGCGGCTCCTATCCTCGATCCGATCATCTTGGCGTCCTCCTCCTGATTGTTGCGTCTATCCTAGCGTCGTGAAGCTGGGGAACCAACGGATCATCGCATCCGCGATCAGTTGCACCCCGCCGGTCACGATCAGCACGGCAAAAAGGATCAGCATCACCCCCATCGCCTTTTCCACCTTTTGCACCAGCGCCATATGCCGCGCGGCCCAGTTAAGAAACGGTTTGGCGAAAAGCGCGGCCACCACGAAGAGCGCGGTCATCCCCGCGCCATAGGCGGCCAGCAACAGCCCGCCCCGGGCGATATCGCCCATGCCTGAGGCAATCATCAAGATCGCCGCCAGCGCGGGGCCGACACAGGGCGTCCAGCCAAAGCCGAAGGCCAGCCCCATGACATAGGCGCCCCAGACCGAGGTGGGCTTGCCGCCCCCCTCCAACCGCGCCTCGCGGTAGAGCAGCGGCACTTTGATCACGCCGAGGAAGTGCAGACCAAAGACCGTAAGGATCGCTGCCGCCACCCAGCTCAGCGGCTCAAGGTACTGGGTGAACACCTGCCCGATGGCCGTGGCACCCATGCCCAGCAGAACAAAGATCGTCGTGACCCCAAGCGCGAAGAGCAGCGAAGACAACACCAAGCGCCGCTGCGCCCCCGGCGCGATTGCACCATCGCCGCGCAATTCGGTCACGCTGAGCCCCGCCATATAGCTAAGGTAGAATGGCACCATCGGCAGAATGCAGGGCGTAAAGAAGCTGAGCAGCCCTGCGAAAAGCGCGCCTGCATAGGTGATGTCGAACATGTTACCCCCGCCCGCGCCGCGCTGGTCCGCCGCGCTTGAACAATTCACATATTCAAATTACGTTGAGTGTCGTCCAAACGTCAATCAGGCAAGCCGATGATCCGCACCCTGACCGCCTTGAGCCTTGCGGCCCTGACCGCCCTGCCCGCCCGGCCCGTCGAGGCGGTGGAACTGGTCATGGTCGAACAGCCCGGCTGCATCTATTGCCAGCGTTGGGACGAAGAGATCGCCCCCGCCTACCCCAAGACCGCCGAAGGGGCTTTCGCCCCGCTGCGCCGCGTCGATATCGCCGCCGTGGAAGAGAGCGTCACCCCGCAGCGCGCGGTGATCTTCACCCCGACCTTTTTGCTGGTCGAAGACGATGTCGAATTGGGCCGCCTCGAAGGCTACCCCGGTGCGGAGTTCTTCTGGCCCATGCTTGATACGCTCTTGCACGACAAGACCGATTTCGAGGATCCGACCGAATGACAAGCCTGCCCGTGATGACCCCGACATGTCCCAAGAGGACATGGACCGGATGCTGACCAATGCCGTGACCGCGTCGAATTTCCTCAAGGCGATCAGCCATGAGGGGCGGTTGATGATCCTGTGTCACCTCATCTCTGGCGAAAAATCGGTGAGCGAGTTGGAAGCGCTGTTGTCCACCCGGCAGGCGGCGGTGTCGCAGCAGCTGTCGCGGCTCAGACTCGAAGGTCTGGTCACGCCGCGCCGCGATGGCAAGACGATCTATTACCGGCTTGCCGATGACCGGCCCCGCAAGATGCTGGAACTGGTCTACGAATTGTTCTGCAAGGATGATTGAGCTTTGGGGCCAGCCGCTGACCGCCGCCCTTCTGGGCGGACTGGGCGGCGTGTTGCTGGGCCTCGCGGCACGATTGGGGCGGTTTTGCACGCTGGGCGCGATCGAAGACCTGCTCTATGGCGGATCGGGCGACCGAATGCGGATGTGGGGCTGGCCATCGGCGTGGCGATGCTGGGCAGTTTCACCCTTGCCAGCTTGGGGCTGATCAACCTCGACCGCGCCTTTCACCTGACGATCGCCTTCTCTTGGGTGCCCGCGGTCTTTGGCGGGCTGATCTTCGGCTATGGCATGGCGCTGGCGGGCACCTGCGGCTTTGGCGCTTTGGCGCGGTTGGGCGGGGGTGACCTGCGCGCCTTCGTGATTGTCTTGGTCATGGGGCTTGCGGCCTTTACCGTGCTCTCCGGCCCGCTTGCCCCGGCGCGCGCCCTGCTCTTCCCGCGCCAGATGAACGCCGGGCCGCCGGATGGGATCGCCCATGCGGTGGCCGCGCTTACCGGCGGATCGGTGGCGCTGATCGGCATTCTGCTGGGCCTCGCGGTCTGCCTGCTGATGCTCGGCGCCCGCAGCTTTCGCCGCGATCTGCGCAAAGTGGTCTGGGGCGCCGTGGCCGGGCTGGCGATCACCTCGGGCTGGGCGGGCACGGCGTGGCTGGCGCAGACCGGTTTTGGCGCGCAAACGCTGATGTCGCATAGCTATGCCGCCCCCGTGGGAGAGACGCTGCTCTATGCGATGCAGGGCTCGGTCCGCCCGCTGAGTTTTGGCATCGGCTCGGTCGCGGGGGTCTGGGTCGGGGCCTTTCTGGGTTCGCTCTGGCAAGGGCATTTCCGCTGGGAAGCCTGCGAAGACCCGCGCGAACTCCGCCGCCAGATATTCGGCGCAGGGCTGATGGGGGTTGGTGCGGTGATCGCCATGGGCTGCACCATCGGGCAAGGCATCTCGGCCATCTCGGTGCTGGCCTTCAGCGGGCCGGTGACCCTCGCCGCGATCTTTGCGGGCGCGGCTTTGGGCCTGCGCCAACTCATCGTAGGATTTCGCCGCAGCACAGTCTGACGCGTCATAAAACCGTGACAGTCATGGTGCAAATGGAGGCCAGCCAAGTCACCTAAGGAAGCATGATGACCCGCCGCGAGATTCTCAACGACCCCGCCATCGGCAACAAGGCCGAAGCCTTTGAGGCCTTCGACGACATCCCCACCAACGCGAACCTGTCGCGTACCATCGGCGATGTGATCAACGCCCGCTATGGCCGCCGCGACATCCTGCGCGGGATGCTTGGGGTGTCGGCCACCACCGCCCTTTTCGGCAGTGCCGCCGCCATCGCCCCGTCCAAGGCCCGCGCCGCCGAAAGCCGCTATGTCTTTGACGAGCTGGCATGGGGCAATGACGAAACCCACCACGTCGCCCCCGGCTATGACGCGCAGATCCTGCTGCGGTGGGGCGATCCGATCACCGCCGATGCGCCGGAATTCGACGTGATGAACCAGACCGCCGCCGCGCAGTCGAAACAGTTCGGCTATAACAACGACTACGTGGGTTTCGTGCCCCTGAACGACGACGGCAGCCGCGGGCTGCTCTGCGTGAACCACGAATACACCAACGAAGAGGTCATGTTCCCCGGTCTCGGCCGTCAGGACAAGGTGAACTTCAAAGGCATGACGCCTGAGTTGATCGACATCGAAATGGCAGCCCACGGCGGCTCGGTCGTCGAGATCGCCCGCGATGCGGCAGGCAAATGGCAAGTGGTCCGCGACGGCAAGATGAACCGCCGCATCACCCCGCTCGACACCGCGATGACGCTGAGCGGCCCCGCCGCCGGTCACGCGCGGCTGCAAACCAACGACGACCCCAGCGGCACCAAGGTCATCGGCACGCTCAACAACTGCGCGGGCGGGCTGACCCCTTGGGGCACATGGCTGATGGCCGAAGAGAACTTCCACGGCTATTTCTGGACCGACAAACTGGATGCCGATGGGAAACCCGACATCACCGGTGCCGCGGAAGAGAAATCTTGGGACCGCTACGGCGTGCCGGGCATGTGGTACGCTTGGGGTCAGAAACACGACCGTTTCAACGTGGACGCCGAGCCGAACATGCCCAACAAGTTCGGCTGGGTGGTCGAGGTTGACCCGATGGACCCGACCTCAGCCCCCGTCAAACGCACCGCTCTGGGCCGTTTCCGCCATGAGGGCGCCGAGACCACGGTCAGCAAAGATGGCAAGCTCGTGGTCTATATGGGCGACGACAACCGCTTTGATTATCAATACAAATACGTCTCTGCGGGGACGGTTTCCGATGATCCGGCGGCCAATGGCACTCTGCTGGACGATGGCACGCTCTACGTCGCGCGGTTTGAGGAGGACGGCACGATCAACTGGCTGCCGCTGGTGCATGGAACCGGGCCGCTGACCGCCGAGAATGGGTTCAACGACCAAGGCGACGTGATGATCGACACCCGTCTGGCCGCCGACCTGCTGGGCGCCACCCCGATGGACCGCCCCGAAGACGCGCAGCCGCGCGGCGATGGCACGGCCTATATCCTGCTGACCAACAACACCAAGCGCAAGCAGGGTGACACCAACGCCGCCAACCCGCGCCCGGAAAGCAGCTTTGGCCATATCATCGAGATCAAGGAAGCAAATGCCGACCACGCCGCCACCAGCGGCACTTGGTCGATCCTCGTGCAATGTGGTGACCCAAAGGTGGCCGAAGTCGGTGCCCAGTGGAACCCCGAGACATCGGAGCACGGCTGGTTCGGCAGCCCCGACAATGCCGCGATGGACGCCGACGGGCGGCTCTGGATCAGCACCGATCAGGGCAGCAGCTGGGGCAAGACCGGCAAATCCGACGGGCTCTACGCGCTAGAGACCGAAGGCGAGGCGCGCGGCACCTCGAAGCTCTTCTTCCGCTGCCCCGTGGGCGGTGAGATGTGCGGCCCTTACTTCACCGAGGATGGCGAAACGCTCTTTGTCGCGGTGCAGCACCCGGGCACGGATGGCACCAAGGACATCCCCGGTTTCGAGCGGGAAAGCACCTTTGAGGACCCGGCCACCCGCTGGCCCGACTTCGACCCTAAGATGCCCCCGCGCCCTGCGGTGGTCGTCATTACCAAGCAAGGCGGCGGCAAGATCGCCGTCTGATCAGAATTCTATAAAAGTCATTTCAGCATGTAAGATGTGGTGCAGCTTCCCCGGCTGCACCACTTTTTATTAGGCCGTTTTTATTGGCCGTGTCTCTGGCCAGTCGTTAAATCAGTCCGACAGGCAGTCAGACATGCTCTGCGCCATGCCGCGCAGCAGATCGGGGTAGAAAGAAACGCCCAGCTCCAGATCCGCGCCGATCGGGTCAAGCGTGCCGGTCCCGGTTTCCTGCCCTTCGGTCACGGCGGCGATCAGGCCGGGGTTGAACTGCGGCTCGGCAAAGACGCATTTCGCGCCGCTCTCGGCCACTAGGTCGCGCAGCTCTGCCACACGCGCAGCCCCCGCGGCGCGGGCGTCATTTTCGCTAATGGCACCACGGGCTTCGATGTCGAAACGCGCTTCGAAATAGTGGTAGGCGTCATGGAAGACGATGAAGGGGCGGTCTTTGACTGGGGCGAGAGTCTCGGCGATGTCTTCCTCCAAGACCGCAAGCTCGGCCTGAGCGGCCTCGGCATTCTCACGGTATTGCGCGGCGTTCTCGGGGTCTAGCTCCGCCAGCGCCTCGGCGATCTGGCCCAGCCAAAGCTGCCCATTGCGGGGGTCGAGCCAGACGTGGGGATCGTCGCCGTCATGGGCGTGATCGTGGCCTTCGTGGCCGTGGTCGTCGTGACCGTGATCGTCGTGGCCGTGGTCGTCATGGCCGTGGTCGTCGTGATCGTGGTCGTCATGGCCGTGGTCGTCGTGATCCTTCTCGCCATGTCCGTGATCGTCATGATCCCCGTGGTCGTGCCCCTCGTGGTCATGCGCCTCGTGGTCGTGGTCGCCGTGGTCATGCTCTTCGTCATGCTCCTCGTGACCATGCTCTTCGTGGTCATGCCCCTCGTGGTCATGATCGTGATCATCATGCCCAAGCGCGTCGTGGTCATGCCCTTCCTCGGCGTGATCATGGCCCTCATGACCCTCATGCCCCTCGTCACCGTGGCTATGCGGCTCAAAGGTCGCCCCTTCGCGGAAGGCCAGAACCCGCGTGCCGGGCTGCGCCATCAAGGCCAGATGGCTCGCACTGCCCGCCAGCGATTGCAGCGGATCGGCCAGCCATGGGGTCAGCGACGGGCCGACCCAAACGACCAGATCGGCCCCGCTCAGCGCGCGCGCCTCGGAGGGGCGCATGGCATAGCCATGGGGCGAGCTGCGCGGCGGCACGATGAGGTCGGGCGTGCCGACCCCTTCCATCACCAGCGACACCAGCCCATGCACCGGGGCGATATCTGTCGCAACGGCGGGGACATCCGCCCAAAGCGGCGACGCGGCAGCGGCGAGAACGGCGGCGGGGAGCGTAAAACGATACATGGCAGACCTTCAAAATGTTATAGTATCACCTTGCTAACACCGCTGTTATAACATATCAATACCGAAACGAATTGAGGTTCCCCATGCGCCCCATAGGATTCAGTGATCATGACCACGCCGCCTGCGTGCGGAGCACCATGCAGGTGGCCGAAGCGCAATGCGCCGAACGCGGGCTGCGGCTGACCCCGGTGCGCCGCCGCGCGCTGGAGATCCTGCTGTCGGAACACCGCGCCTTGGGCGCCTATGACCTGCTCGCCCGCCTGTCGGCCGAGGGACTGGGCGCGCAGCCCCCCGTGGCCTATCGCGCCTTGGATTTTCTGGTGAAAGCCGGGCTTGCCCATAAGATCGAAGCGCTCAACGCCTATGTCGGCTGCGTGCACCCGGGCGAGGATCACGCACCCGCCTTTCTGATTTGTCGCAGCTGCCGCTCGGTGGCGGAGGCCGATACCACCCCGAACAAAAGCCGCCTTGGCGATGCCGCCCGCGCCGCTGGCTTCCGGATCGAGCGCAGCGTGGTCGAGGCCGAGGGCCTCTGCCCCGCCTGTCAGGAGCCCGGTGCATGAGCCTGATCAATACGCGCGGCCTGACCCTGCGCCACGACGGTCAGATCGCCCTGCGCGACGTGAACTTCAATATCGACGCGGGTGAGATCGTCACCATCGTCGGCCCCAACGGGTCGGGCAAATCCAGCCTGCTGCGCGCGCTGATCGGCGCGCTGAAACCGGCGGCGGGCAAGATCACCCGCAAACCGGGGCTGCGCATCGGCTATGTGCCGCAAAAGCTGCAAATCGACGCGACCCTGCCGCTTACCGTGCGCCGTTTCATCAACCTGCCCCGCCGCCAAAAGCCTGAAGCGATCCGCGACGCGCTGGCCACCGCTGGCGTGCCGGAACTGGCAGAGCGGCAGATGGTCGACCTCTCGGGCGGGCAATTCCAACGCGTGCTGCTGGCCCGCGCCCTGCTGGAAAGGCCCGATCTGCTGATCCTCGACGAGGCGACGCAGGGGCTGGATCAGCCCGGCTCCGCCGCCTTCTACCGCCAGATCGAAGCCGTGCGCCAAGACCTCGGCTGCGCCGTGCTGATGGTCAGCCACGATCTGCATGTCGTCATGGCGGCGAGCGACCGAGTGCTCTGCCTCAATGGCCATGTCTGCTGCGAAGGCACGCCCGAGACCGTCTCCGAAGCGCCCGAATACCGCGCCCTCTTTGGCAGCGGCACCCAAGGGGCGCTGGCGCTCTACCGGCACGATCACGACCATCACCACCACCATCACGGCGCCGCCTGTGACGGCCACCACCAAGAGACCGAGAATGCTTGACGATTTCATTCTGCGCGCCGCCCTCGCTGGATTGGGCGTGGCGCTGGCCGCTGCCCCTTTAGGCTGTTTCGTGATCTGGCGGCGCATGGCCTATTTCGGCGATGCCACCAGCCATGCTGCCCTCTTGGGCGTGGCGCTGGCGTTGGCGACCGATCTGCCGATCACTGCGGGCGTGCTTTTGGTGGCGCTCGTCATGGCGCTGGTGATCAGCACGCTGTCGGGCCGCAATGTCAGCGCCGACGCGCTTTTGGGCGTGATGGCCCATTCCGCACTGGCCCTTGGCCTCGTGGCCGTGTCCCTGTTGCCGGGGCAGCGGGTCGATCTGTCGTCCTACCTCTTTGGTGAGATCCTCGCCGTAACGCGCTTTGACCTCGGCGTGATCTGGGGCGGCGCCGTGGCGGTGGCGCTCCTGCTGGCCTGGCGCTGGTCGGTGCTGCTGGCGGCGACGCTGAACCCCGATCTGGCGCAGGCCGCAGGCGGCAATCCGCGGCGCGAGCAATTGATCCTGACGCTGGCGCTGGCAATCATGGTGGCCGTAGCGATCAAAGTGGTTGGCGCGCTGCTGATCGCGGCGATGCTGATCATCCCCGCCGCCAGTGCCCGCCCCTTTGCCCGTACACCGGAAACCATGGCTTTTTGGGCCATGGGTCTGGGCGCGGTGGCGGCCCTCGGGGGCTGCTGGCCTCGCTGGAGTTCGACACGCCCACGGGGCCCAGCATCGTCAGCATCGCGGCGGGTCTCTTTGCGCTTTCCTCGGCCTTTTCGGCGGCCCTTCCGGCGCTGCGCCGCCGGGGGTAACCCCGACGGCGGTTTGGCTTAGCGCGCAATCACCGCGTCGGCTTCGATCTCAAGCTTGGCTTCATCCTCGACCAGACCGGCGACGACCACCATCGCCATTGCCGGGAAATGCTTGCCCATTACCTCGCGGTAGGCGCGGCCCACGTCCTTTTGCGCGGCGAGATATTCTTTCTTATCCGTGACATACCACGTCAGCCGGGTGATATCCTCGGGCGTGCCGCCGGCGGCTTCGACCACGTCGCGGATGTTTTGCAGCGCCTGTTTCATCTGGCCGATGAAATCGTGGCATTCGAACTTCTGCTCGGCGGTCCAGCCGATCTGACCGCCGACGAACAGATGACCATCCGCGCTCAGCACGCCGTTTGCATAGCCTTTCGCGGGGGCCCAGCCTTCGGGCTGAATGATTTGATGCGACATGTCGTGTTCCTTTTTGTTAACAGTCACACGCCGAGGAATTGGTCGGCGATTTGAGTATCGAGCGCGGGCATCGGACCGGACCAGACCGAGCGGCCCCGTTCGAGGATGACGGCGTGATCGGCCACGCGCCGCAGCTCGGCGAGGGATTTGTCCACCACCAGAAGCGCCAGACCGCTGTCGCGCTTCAACTCGGCCACGGCGGCCCAGATTTCTTGACGCACCACCGGGGCCAACCCCTCGGTCGCCTCATCCAACAGCAGGAGTTGCGGGTTGGTCATCAGCGCGCGGCCAATCGCCAGCATCTGCTGCTCCCCGCCCGAGAGTGAGCCTGCCGCCTGATCCCGCCGCTCGCCCAAGCGGGGGAAAAGCTTGACCACCCGCGCCTCATCCCACGGGCCGGGGCGCGCGGCGGCGATGAGGTTTTCATGCACCGTCAGCGTCGCGAAACAGCGCCGCCCCTCGGGCACCAGCCCCACGCCAGCCTGTGCAGCGCGAAACGACGGCAATCCCGCGATGTCGCGCCCATTCAGACGCAGGCTGCCCCCGTCGTGTTTCAGCATCCGGCAGATCACCTTGATGGTGGAGGATTTGCCCATCCCGTTGCGCCCCATCAGCGCACAGACCTCGCCCGCCTCCAGCGCCAGATCGACGCCGAAAAGCGCCTGCGTCGGCCCGTAGGAGGCGGTGATGTCCTTCAGTTCCAGCAGGCTCATGCCGCGTCCTCCTCGCCCAGATAGGCCACGCGGACCTGTGGATCGGCCTTGATCTCGGCCGCCGTGCCGCTGGCGATAATGCGCCCGTAAACCAGCACCGAGATGCGGTCGGCGAGTGCAAAGACCGCGTCCATGTCATGCTCCACCAACAGGATCGGCGCCTCGGCCCGGAGACCATCGAGAAAGCCGGTCATCTCGCGCGAGCCGCTGGCACCCAGCCCCGCCATCGGTTCGTCCATCAGGAAGACCTTGGGCCGCAGCGTCAGCGCCACCGCGACCTCAAGCTGCCGGCGTTGGCCGTGCGACAAGTCCGAGGTGCGCTTGGCCGCGTGATCGGCCAGCCCCACCAGTTCCAGCGCGCGCATCGCCTCGGCCCGCAACTCCGCCTGCCGCATCACCGGGGCGAAGAAACGCATCACCCGGCCCGACTGGCCAAGCGCGCCCAGCACCGCGTTTTGCAGCACCGTGTATTCCATCGCCAACGAGGAGATCTGGAAGGTCCGCCCCAGCCCGGCCCGCGCACGCTGGACCGTGCTGAGCGGCGTCACGTCCTGCCCCGCAAAATGCACCGAGCCACTGTCCGAGCGCAGCCCGCCCGCAATCTGCTTGATCAGCGTCGACTTGCCCGCCCCGTTGGGGCCGATGAGCGCATGGATCTCGCCCGGGCGCAGAGTGATTGAGACATCATCCGTGGCCTTCAAGGCGCCGAAGCTCTTGTGCAGGTTGCGCACGTCCAAAAGCACATCAGTCGTCTGTTCAGTCATGGGCCACCTCCCGTCCGGCGATGAGGCCGATCATGCCGCCCCGCGCAAAGAGCACCACCATCAGCAGCAGGAAGCCGAGGTAGATGTGCCAGAACTCCGACAATCCACCCAGCACATGCTCCAGCAAGATGAACAGCGCCGCCCCGGCAACCGGGCCAAAAAGCCGCCCCACCCCGCCGAGGATCACGAAGACCATGATCTCGCCAGAGGTGTGCCACGAGAACATCGTGGGGCTGACGAAACGGTTGAGATCGGCGAAAAGCGCGCCCGCAAGCCCGGTGACCGCGCCCGAGATGACAAAGGCCACCAGACGCAGCCGGAAAGGTGCGAGGCCCACGGCCTCGACCCGCTCGGCGTTCTGGCGGGCTGCCGAGAGCGCCAAGCCAAAGGGCGCGCGCGCCAGACGGCCCGCCATGAGCAGCACCAGCGCCAACACGGCAAAGGCGATGGCGAAGAAAGTCAGCGGGTCCAGCGTGTTCAGCCCCGGAAAGCCGTTGCGCACGTAGATCGACAGCCCGTCCTCGCCGCCATAGGCCGGCCAGGAGATCGAGAAGTAGAAAAGCATCTGCCCGAAGGCCAGCGTGACCATGATGAAATAGACGCCCGAGGTGCGCAAAGACAGCGCCCCGATCAGCAGCGCCGCCAGCGCGGAGACCACGATCGCCACCAGCCAGATGATGGGCATGGACTTGGTGCCTTCGATCAGGAAGGGGCTCTCCATGATCGGCGTATAGCTCTGGGCATGGGCGGCAAGGATGCCCATGGCGTAGCCGCCGAGACCGAAGAACGCCGCGTGACCGAAGCTCACCAGCCCGCCCAGTCCGAGCGCGATGTTCAGCCCCACGCCAGCCAGCGCGAGGATCGCGGCCTTGGTGGCCAGCGTGATGATGAAAGGCTCGTCCAGCGCGAAGGCCGCCAGCGCCGTGACCGGCAGGAGCAGGAAGAGAAAGACGTTTACAAGTGTTTCGCGCATCATGGCTTAGGCCTCCCCAAACAGGCCGGTGGGTTTGAAAAGCAAAACCCCCGCCATGAGAATGTAGATTGACATGGAAGCGAGCGAGGAGCCGACGGAGGTGGCCGCCGAAGCCTCCATGAAATTGGCAAAGAACAGCGGCAGCAGGACCGAACCCAGCGTGTCCGTCAGCCCCACCAGCAGCGCGCCGATAAGTGCGCCCTTGATTGAGCCGATGCCGCCGATGACGATCACCACGAAGGCAAGGATCAGCACCGGCTCGCCCATGCCCACCTGCACCGACTGGATCGCGCCCACCAACGCCCCGGCGAGTCCCGCAAGGGCGGCCCCGAGCGCGAAGACCAGCGTGTAGAGCTTGGCGATATCGACACCGAGCGCCGCGATCATCTCGCGGTCGGCCTCGCCCGCGCGGATCTGGATGCCGATGCGCGTGCGGGCGATCAGCAAAAAGAGACCGGCGGCGATGGCAAGGCCCACGCCGATGATGACGAGGCGATAAAGCGGATACTGGATGCCGCCCGGCAGCGTCACCGGCCCCGCCAGCGCGGCGGGAATGTCGAGAAACAGCGGGAAGGAGCCAAAGAAGAACCGCGTACCCTCGGAAAAGATCAGGATCATCGCGAAGGTCGCCAGAACCTGATCGAGGTGGTCACGGTCGTAGAGGCGGCGGATCACCGTCATCTCGATCAGGCAGCCCGCCAAGGCGGCAGCGGCAAGTGCGGCCACTAGCGCCAGAAGGAAAGACCCGGTGGCCGCCGCCACCGCCGCGGCGGCAAAGGCGCCGACCATGTAGAGCGAGCCATGGGCGAGGTTGATCAACCCCATGACCCCGAAGATGAGCGTGAGCCCGGCGGCCATGAGAAACAACATGACCCCGGATTGGACCCCGTTCAGCACCTGTTCGACGAGCAGGATGAATGACATTTGGCAAAGCCTCCCGGCGCGCCGGACGAAGCCCGGCGTGAAAGCGTTAGTTTGTCGGCCCCGGGCGACCGAAATCAGCGCCGGGGCCGCGCGGGATTACATCTTGCAGTCGGCCGCGTAGGCGTCAGCGTGATCGGTCAGCGAGGGGCCGATGAGCTTGTTGGTATAGACATCGCCCTCCTTGACCACTTCGCGCACATAGTAGTCTTGGATCGGGTGGTTGTTGTTACCAAACGAGAATTTGCCCCGCACGCTGTCAAAATCAGCCTCTTTCAGCGCCGCGCCAAAGGCCTCGGCATCCGACACATCGGCCTTTTCCATCGCGCTCAGCAGCAGGTTCGCCGTGTCATAGCCTTGGCTCGCGTAGAGCGAGGGCAGACGGTCGTATTCCTCCTGAAAGGCTTCGACAAAGGTCTTGTTGGCCGCGTTGTCGAGATCCTTGTTCCACTGGCTGGTGTTCTTGATCCCAACAGCGGCTTCGCCCACGGCCTGAAGGATGCCCTGATCAAAGCTGAAGGCCGGCCCCACCACCGGCAGTTCCACGCCGGAGTTGGCGTATTGCTTGAGGAAGGAAATCCCCATGCCGCCGGGCAGGAAGAAGAACACGCTGTCAGCACCGGAGGCGCGGATCTGCGCGATCTCGGCGGCGTAGTCGGTCTGGCCCAGATCGGTATAGACCTCGCCCGCCGCTTCGCCCTCATAGGTGCGCTTGTAGCCGGTCAGCGCGTCCTTACCCGCGGGGTAGTTCGGCGCGAGGATGAAGCTGTTCTTGTGACCTGCGTCATTGGCATAGGCGCCTGCAGCCTCGTGCAGGTTGTCGTTCTGCCAAGCCACGTTGAAGTAAAGCGGGTTGCAGCCCTTGCCTGCCAGCGCGGAGGGACCAGCGTTGGGCGAGAGGTAGAACTTGCCCTGCGCGGTCGCCGCTGGCACCACGGCCATGGCGAGGTTGGACCAGATGATGCCGGTCATCACGTCGACCTTCTCGGACTGGATCATCTTGTCGGCCAGTTGCACCGCGATCTCGGGCTTGCGCTGGTCGTCCTCGACCACGACCTCAAGGTTCTCGTTCCCGGCCATCTTAGTGGCCAGCAGGAACCCGTCGCGCACGTCGATGCCAAGGCCCGCGCCGCCGCCTGAAAGCGTGGTGATCATGCCGACCTTTACCTTGCCCTCTTCGGCCCATGCGCCGCCTGCCGCCAATGCCGCGACCGAGGCCGCCATCACCAGTGATTTCATCTTCATTTCAGTCTCCCTTGGTTGGTTTGAGCCTCTTTGCCGGGCCCGTTTTGTTGGATCGTTGTGCCAGCTTAACGCCTGCGCCTGATACTGTCAGGTCACCCGCGCGCGGGTCTTGTATTTTTCGTTATCCCAGAGGCGGTTCTCCATCACATCGCGGATGATCGCGACCGCCTTGGAGACATCCTCGGCGTCCAGATAAAGCGGCGTGAAGCCAAAGCGCATGATGTCGGGCGCGCGGAAGTCGCCAATCACGCCGCGGTCGATCACCGCCTGTATCGCGGCATAGCCTTCCTCGAAGCGGAAGGAGACTTGGCTGCCCCGCTCGGCGCTGCCCCGCGGGCTCGCCAGCGTCAGCTGCGGCACGTCGCGCTCGATCTCCTCGATGAACTGCTCCTGCAACGCCACCGAGGTCTCCCGCAGCGCCTGCATGTCGACATCGGCCCAAAGCTCCATCGCCACTTCCAACGCGGTGAGCTGAATGACCGGCGGCGTGCCAACGCGCATCCGCTCGATCCCCTGTCCCGGCTCATAGCTTGTGTCGAAGGCAAACGGCTGGCGATGGCCCAGCCAGCCCGCCAGCGCCGGCTGCACCTCGTCGGCCAGATCGGGGCGGACGTAGATGAAGCCCGGCGCGCCCGGCCCGCCGTTGAGGTACTTGTAGGTGCAGCCCACGGCGAATTCGCAGTTGGAGCCTGCAAGGTCCACCGGCAGCGCCCCCGCCGAATGCGCCAGATCCCAGATCATCACCGCGCCATTGGCATGGGCCAGTTCGGTGATTGCCTTCATGTCGTGCTTGCGGCCGGTACGGTAATCGACCTCCGTCAGCATCACGGCGGCGATATCCTCGCTAATGGCTTCCGTCACCTCCTCGGGTGCCACGGTGCGCAGCTCATAGCCTTGCTCCAACAGCCCCACCAGCCCCTCGGCCATGTAGAGGTCCGACGGGAAGTTGCCGTTGTCCGACAGGATCACCTTCCGCCCGGGCCGCAGCTTCAGCGCCGAGGCCAGCGCCTGAAACACCTTGATCGAGAGCGTGTCGCCCATGACAACCGAACCCTCGGGCGCGCCGACGATCCCCGCCACCATATTGCCGACGCGGGCGGGCTGTTCCATCCAAGCAGCCTTGTTCCAGCCGCGGATCAGCATCTCGCCCCATTCGTCCGTGATCATCTCCTGGACCCGCGCCGCGGCGGCCTTCGGCAGCGGCCCCAGCGAGTTGCCATCAAGGTAGATGACACCCTCGGGCAGGACAAACTGATCTTTTCTCAAAACAGACACTTATAGCGCTCCTCTCACATGCCAAAGCTCGGGGAAGAGCTCCACTTCGAGCATTTTGCGCAGATAGGTCACACCCGAGGTGCCGCCCGTACCGCGTTTGAATCCGATGATGCGTTCCACGGTGGTGACGTGGTTGAACCGCCAGCGGCGGAAATAATCCTCAAGATCAACGAGCTTCTCCGCCAATTCGTAGAGTTCCCAATGGGTGGACGGGTCTTCATAAACCTTTTGCCAGAGGTCTTGCACCTCTTGCTTGGCCTCCCATGCACGCGGCTCGGGCTGGCCGGCGAGCGAGGGCACCCCCATCCGGTCACAAAGCAGATCGACCGCCACCTGATAAAGGCTCGGCTGCTGCATCTCCGACACGAGCGCCGCGTGCGGCTCGGGCGTATGTTCGTGCAGCTTGGTCAGCGCGGCGATGCGGTTGCCCAGAAGATATTCGATCAAGCGATACTGGTAGGACTGGAAGCCCGAGGACGCGCCAAGGTAGGGGCGGAACTGCGTGTATTCGCTGGGCGTCATGGTGCGCAGCACGTCCCAAGCCGAATTGAGCTGCTCGAAGATCCGCGCGACCCGGGTCAACATCTTGAAACTGGGGCGCAAATCACCAGCCTGCAGGGCCTTGCGACAGGCCGTCAGCTCGTGGATCGCAAGCTTCATCCAAAGCTCGGACGTCTGGTGCTGGATGATGAACAGCAGCCCGTCATGCGCCATGTCGAGCGGATTCTCGGTGGTCAGGATCTGGTCCAGGCCGAGGTAATCGCCATAGGACTTGTCCTTGGCGAAATCCATCTTGGCGCCCTTGGAGGCTTCGTCGAACGTGCTCATGTGCCCTCTCTCAGCGCGAAACGCTGGATCTTGCCGGTCGCGGTCTTGGGCAGCTCCTTGATGAAACGGATGTCGCGCGGGTATTTGTAAGGCGCGATCGTCGCTTTAACATGATCCTGCAAGATCTTGATGGTATTGGAATCTTCTGGCGTGCCTTCGACCAGAACCACATGCGCCTGCACGATGGAGCCGCGCGCCTCGTCGGGGGCGGCGACCACGCCGCATTCGCTGACCCAAAGGTGGCTTAGAAGTGCGGCTTCGACCTCCGGACCCGCGATATTGTAGCCCGAACTGATGATCATATCGTCGTTGCGGGCGGCGAAATTCAGGTAGCCGTCTTCGTCCATGATGAAGCTGTCGCCGGTGATGTTCCAGCCGTCCTTGACGTAATCGGCCTGCCGTTTGTCGCCCAGATAGCGGCAACCGATCGGCCCGCGCACCGCAAGCCGCCCCACCTCGCCGCGGGGCACCTCGTTGCCCTCCGCGTCGATCACCTTGGCCTCGTAGCCCGTCACCGGCTTGCCCGTGCAAGCGGCGCGGTGGTCGTCGAAGCGGTTGGAGATGAAGATATGCAGCATCTCCGTCGCCCCGATGCCGTCGAGCATGGGCTTGCCGGTTTTCTCCTGCCACTCGTGGTAAACAGGCGCGGGCAGCGTCTCGCCCGCCGAGACCGCAGCGCGCAGGCTGCTGAGGTCCGCGCCCTCTTCCATCGCCTGCAGCATGGCACGGTAGGCGGTCGGCGCGGTGAAACAGACCGTGGCTTTGTACTTCTCGATGATCTCGATCATGTTGGGCGGGCTGGCGGTCTCCAAAAGCGTCGCCGCGGCCCCGAAGCGGAGCGGGAATACGGCAAGACCGCCGAGGCCGAAGGTGAAGGCCAAGGGTGGCGAGCCCACGAAGACATCTTCCGGGCTGACGCTGAGCACCTCGCGGGCATAGCCATCCGCGATGATCAAAAGATCACGGTGAAAATGCATTGTTGCCTTGGGGTTACCGGTGGTTCCTGATGTAAATCCGAGCAGCGCCACATCGTCCTGCGCGGTGTCCACCGCCTCAAAATGAACCGGTTTTTCCAGCGCCAGACGGTCCAACTCGGCGTCGTGGTTGCTGGTACCGTCGAAGCCCGCGACGGTCTTGAGGAATTTCGAGGTCTTGGCGCAGGCCGTCATCTCATCCATCAGCCGCGTGTCGCAGAGCGCATGGGTGATTTCGGCCTTGTCGACGATGGCCGAAAGCTCACCCGCGCGCAGCATCGGCATGGTGTTGACCACCACCGCCCCCGCCTTGGTCGCCGCCAGCCAGCAAGCCACCATGGCGGGGTTGTTGGCCGAACGGATCAGCACCCGGTTGCCCGGCTTCACGCCCAAGTCCTCAACCAGCGCCGCGGCCAGACGGTTGGTCCAGTCCGACAACTCCTTATAGGTCCGCCGCCGCCCGTTGCCGATCAGCGCGGTGTGATCACCGAACCCTTTTTCCACCATTTTATCAGTGAGTTCGACGCCGACGTTCAGGCGTTCGGGATAGTCGAAACGCTCCAGCAACAGATCCGGCCACTGGTCGAAAGGCGGCAGGTTTTCGCGGGCGAATGTGTCTTCATGTCCGGTCGGATGCAGCTTCATGACATGGCTCCCAAAGTCTGTCGCGCGATGACAACACGTTGCACGTCCGAGGCGCCCTCGTAAATGCGCAAGGCCCTGATTTCACGGTAAAGTCGCTCGACTGCCTCGCCATTACGCACACCATCGCCGCCGTGCAATTGAACCGCCTTGTCGATGACCTTTTGCGCCTGATCGGTGGCAAAGAGCTTCGCCATTGCCGCCTCGCGGGTGACGCGCGGCGCGCCGCTGTCCTTGGCCCAGGCGGCGCGGTAGACCAGCAGCGCCGCGGCATCGACGTCAAGCGCCATGTCCGCGATATGGCCCTGCACCATCTGCAACTCGCTCAAGGGCGCGCCCTGCACCTGACGGCTGGTCACGCGGGTGAGCGCCTCGTCCAGCGCGCGGCGGGCAAAGCCGAGGGCCGCGGCCGCCACGGTGGAGCGGAAGACGTCGAGGACCGACATGGCGATGGCAAAGCCGCGCCCCGCCTCACCCAGAAGCGCTGAGCCGGGCAGTTTCACGCCGTCGAAATGCAGCGTCGCCAGCGGGTGCGGGGCCATGACCTCAAGCCGTTCCTCGACCTTTAGCCCCGGCGTGTCGGCGGGCACGATGAAGGCCGAAAGCCCCTTGGCACCCGGCGCCTCGCCGGTGCGGGCGAAGACGGTGTAGACATCCGCGACGCCGCCGTTGGAAATCCACGTCTTGCGCCCGTCAAGCACATAGCCGTTGCCATCGGCCTTGGCGGTCATGGTGGAATTGGCCACGTCCGAACCCGACTGCGGCTCGGTCAGGGCAAAGGCCGAGATCGCCTGCCCCGAACGGGTCTTGGGCAGCCATTCGGCCTTCTGCTCATCGGTCCCGAAGAGCGAGATCGCGCCGGTGCCAAGTCCCTGCATCGCAAAGGAGAAATCCGCCAGCCCGTCGTGCCGCGCCAGTGTTTCGCGGATCAGGCAGAGCGTGCGCACGTCGAGCACCTCGTCCCCCTCGGCCCCGCTGTGGCGCAGCCAGCCGTCCTGACCCATCATCGTCACCAGATCGCGGCAGGCGCCATCGGTGTCGCCGTGATCCACGTTTTTCAGTTCGCGCTTGGCCCAGTCGTCGAGCTTCAGCGCCAACTCCTTGTGGCGCGGTTCGAAAAAGGGCCAGTCGAGAAAACTTTTGTCAGCCATGGTTACGCCTCCCCGCGTGTTATCTTTTGGCTTTCGTATTCGGCTCAGTCCCCTTCGAAGACTGGGCGCTCCTTGGCGACGAAGGCGTTGTAGGCGCGCTCGAAATCACCCGTTTGCATGCAGATCGCCTGCGCCTGCGCCTCGGCCTCGATCGCCTGTTCGATCGACATGGCCCATTCTTGGGCCAGCATCGTCTTGGTCATCATATGCGCGAAATTGGGGCCCGCCTGGATTTTCTTGGCCAGTGTCATGGCCTCTTCTTCCAGCGTCTCGCCTGTTACCAGACGGTTGTAGAAGCCCCAGCGTTCGCCCTCCTCGGCCGACATCGAGCGCCCGGTGTAGAGCAGTTCGGCGGCCCGGGTTTGGCCGATGATGCGCGGCAGGATCGCGCAGGCGCCCATGTCGCAGCCGGCAAGGCCCACGCGGGTGAAGAGGAAAGCCGTCTTGGCCTCCGCCGTCGCCAGCCGCAGGTCCGAGGCCATAGCGATGATCGCGCCCGCGCCGACGCAGACACCGTCGACGGCGGCGATCACCGGCTTGCCGCAGTTCACGATGGCCTTGACCAGATCGCCGGTCATGCGGGTGAATTGCAGCAGCTCTTTCATGTTCATCTTGGTCAAAGGGCCAATGATATCATGCACATCCCCGCCGGAGCTAAAGTTACCCCCGTTGGAGCCGAAGATCACCACGTCGACGTCATCGGCATAGACCAGATCGCGGAACCAGTCGCGGAACTCGGCGTAGCTGTCGAAGGTCAGCGGGTTCTTGCGGTCGGGCCGGTCGAGCCGCACGGTGGCGATCCGGTCTTTGATCTCGCATTGAAAATGCGTCACATCACTGCGCATTGGCTTTTTCCTCTTCTTCCGTTTGGGCGGCGAAGGCTTGTAGGCGGGCCGCCATGGCGCGGGCTTCCTCGGAGGAGATTCCGCGCAGTTTTTCGTTGATCCAATCTTCATGCGCCTGCGCTTGGCGGGCGAATTGCGCCGCCCCCTCGGACGTCAGCCGCAGCATCATCGCACGCCGGTCGCCCGGCACTGGGATGCGCTCCACCAACCCCTCTTCGCTGAGGCGGTCGGCGATGCCGGTGACATTGCCGTTGGACACCCGCAGCACGCCGGAAAGCTGGCTCATCTTCAGCCCCTCGGGATGGCGCGAGAGGGCCGACATCACGTCGAAACGTGGCAGCGTGGTGTTATGCTCGCGCCGCAGCGTATCGCGCAGCTCCTGCTCCAGCCCGCGCACCACTTTCAGCAGCCGCAGCCAGAGCCGGACGCGATCCTTTGCCGCGTCGCTCACACCTCGCCCCCGATAGCGCCAGCGCGTGGCCGTTGACCGAGGCCGCGGCATCTGAGAGCAGGTAAAGCACGGCGCCCGCAACCTCGGAGGTCTCCACGAAACGGTTCTGCGGGCTGGCGCGTTTCAGCAGGGCGCGGGCCTCCTCGGCGCTCTTGCCGGTGGTGCTGGTGATGTTCTCGACCGAGCGTTCCAGCAGCGGCGTGTCGATGAAACCGGGACAGATTGCGTTCACCGTGATGCCCGTGCGCGCCAGTTCCAGCGCCAGCGCGCGGGTGAGGCCGACGACACCGTGTTTCGCCGCGACATAGCCCGCAACGTAAGGATAGCCCTTGAGCCCCGCGGTCGAGGCCACGACGATCAGCCGCCCCTGCCCGGCCTCCTTCATCTCCACCAGTGCCGCCTGCCAGACGTTGAAGACGCCCGTGACATTGACCGCCATCATGTCGGTCATGTCCTGCGCGGTGATCTTGTGGAAAGGCGCGGAATGGGCAGCACCCGCGTTGGCGACGACGCCGGTGATGGGGCCATTCTCAGCGCGCGCGGCGGCGAAGGCGGCCTGCACGGCCTCCGGATCGGTCACGTCGCAGGTCTGGAACGGCAACCCCTGCTCGCGCAGGGGCGCTTCGCGGCGGCCCATGATGGTCACCTTGGCGCCGGTGGCAGCCACCGCATGGGCGATCTCGGCCCCCACGCCGGTGCCGCCGCCGGTGATGACGATATGGCTCATACTTTCTCCATCTCCGCGGCACGGTCCGCGAGACGCCATGCCTGATCCCGGCCCGGGCCGTAGGGCAGCGGCCAGTCGGCGTGGCGGTCGCCGATGGCGGCGGCGGCGTGCAGGGTCCAATAGGGATCGGCCAGATGCGGACGGGCGAGGCAGACCAAATCGGCGCGGCCCGCCATGAGGATCGAGTTCACGTGGTCGGCCTCGTAGATATTGCCCACGGCCATGGTCTTGATCCCGCCGTCGTTGCGGATGCGGTCGCTGAAAGGCGTCTGGAACATGCGGCCATAGACCGGCTTGGCCTGTTTCGAGGTCTGGCCCGCCGAGACGTCGATGATGTCGGCCCCGGCCGCGCTGAACATGCGCGCGATCTCGACCGCTTCTTCGGGCGTGACGCCGTCTTCCTCGACCCAGTCGTTGGCCGAGATACGCACCGCCATCGGCTTCTCCTCGGGCCAGGCGTCGCGCATGGCGCGGAAGACTTCCAGCGGGTAGCGCATGCGGTTCTCGAGGCTGCCGCCGTATTCATCCTCGCGCCGGTTCGACAGGGGCGAGATGAACGACGAGATCAGGTAGCCGTGGGCCGCGTGCAACTCGATCATGTCGAAATTGGCACGGTCGGCCATGCGGGCGGCCTCGACAAATTCGTCGCGGATCTGGTCCATGTCGGCGCGCGTCGCTTCCTTCGGCACGGCGTTGTTTTCCGACCACGGGATCGGCGAGGCCGAGATGATCTCCCAGTTCCCGGCCTTGAGCGGCGCGTCCATCTCCTCCCAGCCGAGTTGGGTCGAGCCCTTGCGCCCCGAGTGGCCGATCTGGCAGCAGATCTTGGCGTCGGTCTCGGCATGGACGAAATCCGTGAGCCGCTTCCACGCCGCCTCATGCTCGGGCGCGTAGAGGCCGGGGCAGCCCGGCGTGATGCGGCCCTCGGGGCTCACACAGGTCATCTCGGTATAGACCAGTCCCGCGCCGCCCTTGGCGCGTTCGGCGTAATGCACGAAATGCCAGTCGGTCGGACAGCCGTCGACGGCCTTGTACTGCGCCATGGGCGAGACGACGATGCGGTTTTCGAGCTTCATGTCGCGCAGGCGGAAGGGCGCGAACATCGGGGCACGGATCGGGCCGTTGGTGTCGGCCCCGGCCTGTTCGAGGAACCATTTCTCGGCCCCCTCAAGCCATTTCGGATCCCGCTCGCGCAGGTTTTCATGGCTGATCCGCTGGCTGCGCGTCAGCATGGAGTAGTTCAACTGCACCGGGTCCAGATCGAGATAGCGCTCCACGTCCTCGAACCATTCGACCGAGTTGCGCGCCGCCGATTGCAGGCGCAGCACCTCAAGGCGGCGGGCCTCCTCGTATTTCTCGAAAGCCGTCGGCAGATCGGCATCGTCTGTGACGTGTTTCGCAAGCGAGATCGCCGATTCCAGCGCCAGTTTCGTGCCCGACCCGATCGAGAAATGCGCCGTGGCCGAGGCATCGCCCAGCAGAACGACATTCTCGTGGCTCCACTTTTCGCAAAGCACGCGCGGGAACTTGATCCAAGCCGAGCCGCGGATGTGGCTGGCGTTGGTCATCAGCTTGTGGCCATCAAGGTGGTCCTTGAAGATCTCCTCGCAGATCGCGATGGTCTCTTCCTGCGTCTTCTCGCCGAAACCGTAGGCGTCGAAGGTCTCCTGGCTGCATTCGACGATGAAAGTCGCGGTGTCCTTGTCGAACTGGTAGGCGTGAACCCAGATCCAGCCCTTGTCGGTCTTCTCGAAGATGAAGGTGAAGGCATTGTCGAACTTCTGATGCGTGCCGAGCCAGACGAAGGGGCAGCGGCGCACGTCGATGTCGGGCTTGAAAGTGTCCTCGAACTCCATCCGGGTCTTGGAGTTCAGACCGTCCGAGGCGACCACGAGATCGTAGTCGTCCATGTATTCCGAAGCGGCTTTCACCTCGGTCTCGAACTGAAGGTTCACACCCAATTCGCGGGCCCGCTCCTGCAGGATCAGCAAAAGGCGCTTGCGTCCGATGCCGCAGAAGCCATGGCCGGAGCTGAGGATCGTGTTGCCCTTGTGGTGCAGCGCGATGTCGTCCCAATAGGCGAAGTGGCTGCGGATTTCCTTGGCCGAGACGGGATCGTTGGCTTCGAGATTGTCCAGCGTTTCGTCCGAGAGCACGACGCCCCAGCCGAAGGTGTCATCGGGGCGGTTGCGCTCAAGCACGGTGACATCGGCCTCGGGCTGGCGCAGCTTGAGAGAGATCGCGAAGTACAGCCCCGCAGGACCGCCGCCAAGACAGATTGCACGCATCGAAATTCCCCTCTGGTTCGCTTTGGAAGGAGCCTAGGGCGAGTCGCTTTTTCGTTCAAGAATAAATATTTTATGCTTGAAGCAAATTGGTGGTTCGTCTGTTTGCGCGCAGCGGACGCGTTGAACCCGCAGGCCATAGGGCCTATGCCGTTGAGACATTCCACGACGGGGGCAGCGCGATGACGGGTTTGAGCAATGCAGATTGGCTGGCGGTAGAGGTTCACGAGGCGCGTTTGCAGGTCTGGGCCATGCAGGGCGCATCGGTGCTAGAGAGCGCCATCAGCGATGGCGAGGCTGCCGAACCCGGCGACCTCGCGGCCTTCGACGCCGCGCTCGCTAAGCTCGCCGCGCCGTGGCAGCTGCCCCGCCTGCCGGTCTTCGTCGCTGGCATGCCCGCAGGCAGGACCGATGCCGCGCCGCGCATGGTGCCCTGCTCCGCCACGGCTGAACGCACAATGGCTGTCGCCACCGAAAACTTCGACCTTCAGGTCATCCCACCCCTGCGCCAGCAGACCCCCAGCGGTCTGCTGCAAGGGGCCGAGACGCGCATCGCGGGGTTTCTGAGCCTCAACAAAGACTGGGACGGGGTGATCTGCCTGCCCGGAGCCACGTCGGTCTGGGCGCAGATCAGCGCGGGCGAGGTGGTGAGTTTTCAGACCTTCCTGACCGGGGAATTGCTGGCCCTCTTGGGCGATGGCCCCCCGCCGAGGGCACGGCGCTGGACGACACGGCCTTTGACGATGCACTCAGCGATGGGCTGTCGCGGCCTGAGCGTATGGCGGGGCGGCTGGCCTCCATCCGGGCCGAACTGGCCTTGCAAGACATCCCGCCACCCACCGCAGAGGCGCGGCTGGCGGGTACTTTGATCGGGGCGGAACTGGCGGCGGCGCGGGCCTATTGGCTGGGGCAAACGCTGGCGGTGATCGGCACGGGCGGGGCTGTGCCGCTCTATCTGCGGGCGCTCTCCCAACAGGGCGCACCGGCGACCGAGGCCGATGGCAGCCGCATGGCGCTGGCGGGGATTTGCGCGGTACGGCGGGCGGTTAACGGGGGCTAACCCCTGCCCGCCCGCATCTTTCCGATCAGTCTTTCTTTTGCCCGTCGGTCTTTTTCTGCATGTCCAGATTGACGAGATCTTCGAGCATATCGAGCAGGTCTTCCATCCGCTGCTTGCCGAAACGCGCCTCGAAATCTGAGAACAGCGCCGCCGCATCGCCCGCGTGATCTTGGATCACCTGACGGCCCTGATCGGTGATGGTGACGATGGATTTGCGCCCGTCATCGGGATCGCTGGCGCGGCTGAGCAGCCCCTCCTCCTCCATCGCGCGCAGCATGCGGGTCAGGCTCGGCAGCAGCAGACAGGCCTGCTGCGCCAGTGCGGTCTGCTCCATCGGGCCGGATTCCTCGACCACGCGCAGCACGCGGAACTTCTGTTCCGATATGCCGCTTTCGTTCAAGATCTCGCGGATCGGCCCCATCACCCTTTCCCGCGCGCGCAAGAGCGCAATCGGAAGGGAGCGGGCAGTGCGGCGCAGGGGGGCATTGGGGCCATTCTTGACGGTTTCCTGATCGCTACTTACCAAGTCAAAGACCGCCCAAAAGGGCGTGACGATCACCATAGCCGCTGTGACAACATTCTTGAAGAGGTCAAGCCCAGCGGAACAACAGTGAGACAATACAACAACATGGGGCAGGAAATGCGGATGACAACCAGAATTCCACAGCAAGGGAGCGGCGCATGAACTGGGAGGATTTCCGAGCTTGGGGCCGCCGCGCCGCCGATTGGGCCGCCGATTACCATGCGGGTCTGCGCAACCGTCCGGTACGCGCGCAGGTGGCCCCCGGCGCGGTGCTTTCCGCCCTGCCCGATGCCCCGCCCGAAGGGGCCGAGGCGATGCAGGCGATCTTCGACGATTTCGAACAGACCCTCATGCCCGGCATGACCCATTGGCAGCACCCCCGCTTCTTTGCCTATTTCCCCGCCAATGCCGCGCCGGTCTCGGTGCTGGCGGAATATTTCGTCTCGGCCATCGCGGCGCAATGCATGCTGTGGCAGACCTCTCCGGCAGCGACGGAGTTGGAGACCCGCGTTTGCGATTGGATGCGTCAAGCGATCGGCCTGCCGGATGGCTTTACCGGGGTGATCCAAGACAGCGCCAGTTCCGCCACGCTCTGCGCCGTGCTGACCATGCGCGAACGCGCGCTTGATTGGCAGGGCAACCGCGCGGGGCTGTCGGGCCAGCCGCGCCTTCGGGTCTATTGCTCGGCAGAGGTGCATACCTCGGTCGACCGGGCCATCTGGATCGCGGGGCTGGGCGAAGAGAACCTTGTCCGCATTCCGACCCAAGGGGCGAGCCGCGCGATGGATGCCGAAGCGCTCCGCGCCGCCATCGCCGCCGACCGTGCGGCGGGGCATCTGCCGGCGGGCATCATCGCCTGCACCGGGGGCACCAGCGCGGGGCCAGCGATGACATTGCCGCGGTGATGGATGTGGCCGAGGCCGAAGGGCTCTACACCCATGTCGACGCCGCTTGGGCCGGGTCGGCGATGATCTGTCAGGAATTCCGCAGCCTTTGGGCCGGGGTCGAACGGGCCGACTCGGTGGTGATGAACCCGCATAAATGGCTGGGGGCGCAGTTTGACTGCACCACGCATTTCCTGCGCAATCCCGACGATCTGGTGCGCACCTTGGCAATTCAGCCGGAGTATCTGAAGACCCATGGCGCGGATGGCGTGGTGAACTATTCCGAATGGTCCGTGCCGCTGGGCCGCCGCTTCCGCGCGCTCAAACTATGGTTCCTGATCCGCGCCCATGGGCTGGAGGGGCTGCGCGAGATGATCCGCAACCATGTGACATGGGCGCAGGATTTGGCCGCGCGGCTGGAGGCGACGGAGGGGTTCGAGATCGTGACCCAACCGATGCTCTCGCTCTTTACCTTCCGCCATCTCGGTGCCGAAGACCTCGATGCCCATAACCAAGACCTGCTGAACCGGATCAACGACGATGGGCGCATTTACCTGACCCAGACCCGGATCGATGGAGCATTCGTGATCCGCTTCCAAGCAGGTGCCTTCACCGCCACGGCCCAAGATGTGGCCATGGCCTATGACGTGATCACCGAATTGGCCGGGACTTAGGGCGCGATCAGGGTGACGCCCGGCATGGCGCGGATGACCTCGACATCCGCGTCATAGATCGCCGTCATCCGCTCGACCAATTCCTCGGTCCAGCCGGGCATGTCGAGCTCTTCTTCGATCTCTTCCTCCAGCGCGTATTTGTCGAGGAACGCGGTGATCACGCGGCGCTTCTGCGCCTCGGACATATCGGGATGGGTGTCGAGATAGCCGCGAAAGCGCTTCATCCCCTCCTCCGACATGATCGTCTGCAAAAGATCGAAACCGCCCCTAATCTTGGTCTCGGGCGCCAGCCCCGCCATCTCGCGAATGATCTGCGCCCAGATCAGCGGCGCGTCTTCATTGCACCACAGGGTGATGGGAATCCCCGGCGCCGCCTCGCGCAGCTGGCCGACCGTCTCGGACCAGCGCAGGTCCTCCGGCCCCCGCTCCCCCAGAACGCCGCCGAGGTTTTATCCGCCGCTTTCTCGTAAAGCACCGGCACGAGGGAGGCGGGATTGCGGATCGCCATAAAGATGCGAATCTCATCTTCGGGGAAAAGCTGCGCCATGCGCAGCATGCGCACGGCGGCGGCGGGATAAAGCACGCCTTCTTGCAGGGCCGTGGCAGGCGAGCGGAAGAAATTCGCATCCGATAGGATCACCCGGCTGACTGTCCCATCATCGAGGATCGCGTCCAGCAAAACGTCCCGCGCCACCTCCGACGGCTCCGCCTTATGCATCGCGTTGAGCGTGTCGCGAAACAGGTTGCGATAGGTGCTGGGCCCGGGCACTTTGACGCCCGTCTTGGCGAGATCGTCCTGATTGCGCAGCAGGCATTTCAGCAGCCGCTCGTCTTCCGTGAAATGGACACCTGTGTGCAAAACGAGCTGCATGATACTCTGCTTACCCTTGAAAATCTCGGCGTTGAATAGCCCGTCCCGGCGCGCGTGTAAAATCCGAAAGAATCTCGCATTTCCCCTCTTGCACCCCCGGCTCCTTTCTCTAAATGAGCCCTCAGTGCCCCTATAGCTCAGCTGGTAGAGCAACTGATTTGTAATCAGTAGGTCCGCGGTTCGAGTCCGTGTGGGGGCACCACTTCTCTCTTTAAATCATGCGCTGATCCGCTGCTGTTGGACGCTGGTTTACGCCTGCCTACAAGCGCGACCAAGCCGCCCGAAGGCCCCGCGCCCCTGCCGCATTCGGCAGACGCGGGGCCGTGGCCCCTAGCCCATCCGCTTGGAGCTATAGCTGCCGGGCGATGCCGGAAAGACCACGGTTTTATTGCCGTTCAGAAACACCCGGTGGTGAGCATGGGCGTGAATCGCGCGCGCCAAGACGCTCGCTTCCACATCGCGACCGAGCGAGACATAATCCGAGGCGCTTTGCGCATGGGTGATGCGCACGATGTCCTGCTCGATGATCGGCCCCTCGTCCAGATCGGCGGTGACGTAATGCGAGGTGGCACCGATCAATTTCACGCCCCTTTCATAGGCCTGCTTGTAAGGGTTCGCCCCTTGAAGGACGGCAGGAAGGAATGGTGAATATTGATGATCCGCCCCGACATCTTTTGGCACATGGCGTCCGACAGAATTTGCATGTAGCGCGCCAGCACGATCAGCTCGGCGCCGGTTTCCTCAACCACTTCCATGATCCGCGCTTCGGCCTGCGGTTTGTTCTCCTTCGTCACCTTGATGCAGTGAAATGGAATATCGTGGTTCGCCACGACCTTTTGGTAATCCATATGGTTCGAGATCACGGCGACGATCTCAATCGGGAGCGCGCCGATGCGCACCCGGTAGAGAAGATCGTTCAGGCAGTGGCCAAAGCGCGAGACCATGACCACGACCTTCATCGTGGTGTCTTGGTCGTGGAATTCATAGGTCATGCCAAAGGGTTCCGCGACCGCTGTGAACCCCTCGCGCAGGGTCTCGAGCGTGGCACCGGTTTCGGCCTCGGCGCTGATACGCATGAAGAACTGGCCGTTTTCGGTGTCGTCGAACTGCGCGCTGTCGGTGATGTTGCAGCCGGTTTCAGCGATGTAATTGGCGATGGCGGCAACGATTCCGCGTTGCGAGGGGCAGGTCACGGTCAGGCAGAACTTGGTCATGGGCGGTCCTTAGGGGGGTTGGTCGGGGCGGCAGGGCTTGCGTCGCTTACTCTACCGTTTGCAGGCTCCGCGGCGGAAGGCAAGCGATAGCGCACGTATGACGGGGGTCGCCCATGCCTAGATCAACAGCCCTGCCTAGGTGCCGTTTTCCTATGCGCATCAATGTTGATCATCCGCCAAAAAACGGACGGCGGCGCATCAAAATGCACCGCCACCCCGGCAAGAACAATCGACCTATTGAATGCCGACCCTGAATTGCACCGCCCCGGTCTCTCCCGGCAACATCTGGCCCGTGCAATTCCACTCGATCGTTCCGGCATAACTGGCCACATTGCTTGCCGGCACCACCAGATCACAGCTGAGGTTGGGCGAGACCTGTTGCGGATCGACGATAGGCTCCGACAGCTGCGTATAAGGCGGGGTTCTATCGTAGATCTTGACGTTCGATGCCTGCGTGGTCGCGTTGTTTTGCAGATAGATGCGGTACAGAAGGATATCGTTCACACTGCCGAGGTTGGTGGTGCCCTCCCCAGTGCCTTGGGTCTCATTCTCGACTGTTTTGCGCAGTTCAATCTGGGTGGAACGCCCCCCGACCGAAACCTCATCGGTATTGCTGGCCGAACTGGTCACCGTGGTCCGGGCGAATGCCGTGGTCGCCAGCACTTGGTAGACGTAAGTACTCCCCTGCCCAGCGCCCGAACCGGCTGACACCCGTGAGACGATACAGATGGTCTGCCCCGTGGTGACGGCGATGGGGCCGGTGATCGGCCCATCGACGCTATCGTCACAGCCGATATCTTGGAACAGCGCCGCGCTGAACGCGCCGGTGGGGGTCGAAGTGGCACCGGCGTAGGAGAAGGTCACCTGCCCGTCTGAGGTGGCGGTATAGATATGCGGCAGGGTCGCAACCTGCCCCTGCGCGACGGTCGTGGTCCGGTCGTTGGTCAGACTGGGCAGTTGCAGCAGACCGATGTCCAGCCCCATGCGATTGCCGAAAGCCTCAGGTGTGAAGGTGAATTCGCCGTCATGCGGGTTGGTGTCGACCAAATCGGGCAGTCCGGTCGTCGCTTCCGAGATCGCCCGGTAATCATTCGCCGGGATCGCGCGGATCGTGATCGGGCCGCTGTAGCTGCCAGAGAGCCCATAGCTCCAAGTGCCATCCGTCGCGAGACCGGGGGTGGCCAGTACCGCACCACCACTGTCGAGGATCTCCAACACCGCCGAAGATGCCCCCCTTCGCTGCCATTGCGCAGGGCGTCATGGGCGGTGCCGCCGTCTGCCCCGTTGTCGATAAAGACACGGCCCGTTAAAATCCGCTCTCCGGTGACGAGGGTCACGGAATAGGAGGCTTCGTCATCGTCGGGCAGTTGGTCGAACAGGTCATCGGTCAACGGCCCCGTGCTGGGATCGCTGTCGGGATCGGGCAGAGAGCTATAGATGATCTCGGCCTGATTGGTGAAATCACCGCTGCCCAGTACCGTGGTGGTGATCGTCAAGGTCTCGCTCTCTCCGCTCAGCAATTCATCCACGAACCACAAGCCCGTGTCGGGGTCATAGGTATCCCCCGTCGCGGGCGCATCGTCCGAGACATAGGCGAAACCGCTAGGGATCTGGTCGATCACCTTGACCCCCGAGGGCGAGCCGCCGCTGACATTGGTGATGGTGATGATCCAATCGATGGTATCCCCCTCCGATACATTGGTGATCGGTGTCGTCGTCCCTGTAGCGGCGGCGATTTTGCTGAGTTCGAGGTCACTGCCTGCCGGATCGAAGCCAAAGTCTTGGTCACTGGTCACGCTATTGCCAGAGACAGGAACGCCAAGCAGCGGGTTGGAGGTGCCGATGGTCAGGCCCGAAGGCAGATCGGGGTCCGCCTCGTCCAATGCGACACGGTAGGTCGTGTTCACCATCAACTCCCCCACCGCATAGGTGCCATCGGCCAAGGTATCCGTGGTCACCAGAAAGATGTCATCGGCGGTATTGGCCGGGGTGCCATTGTCGGCATAGACCGAAATGCCCACGCCCGCGCCGAAATTGCTCTCCCCATTGTCTTTCACGTCCGAAGCATCCGCGTCTTCATAGATATTGCCCGAGATGCCCCCAATGGGATCGGTGCAGGCCCCCGGCAGGAGATGCCATCGCTGCGCCCGCCCTCATCGACGGGAATGCCGGATACCAGTTGCGGCACACCTGTCGCCGTTGAAATGACGAAGAGGTTGTTGGTGGTGTTGGAATAGCCATAGAGCCTGCCGTCACGGTCGAACCACAGCGCGTCGAACATGCCCGCATAGACGGCAGGACCGATCGCTTGGGGTGTCACGCTCCCCGGGGTGCCGTTGTTGACCGCTGCGCGGAACAGGAAGCCCGAGTTTCTGTCGATCCCATACATGATGCCATCCACGGGGTTGAAGGCGAGATCTTCGGGATTGACGCCGATGGAGAGGCTGATCTCGCCCAAGGCGATCGGCGTGGCGGGATTGCTCAGATCGACGATCTGCCATGTATTCAGATTCACTTCGTAAATCAGCCGCCCATTCGGCAGAATATCCCCCGCGTTCAACGCATCCCCCGCGCCGGAGATACTGCCGAAATCCGTGATGTCGCCCGCCCCGTCGATCCGGTAGAGCCGCCGACTGTTCTCATCTACGCCGTAGATATAGCCGTCCAGCGCGTTGTAGCCCCAAGCGCCGTCGCGGTTCTGTCCGGTGCTGCCCGAGGTCTCAACCGTTGTGGCATAGCTCCCCCGCCGTCGCGGAAGGTCATACGCCTCAGCGCTGAGGGGCTGTCGACGATGGCATAGAGCGAGGCATCGCAGACCAGCGGCGGCGGATCGCTTGAGATGGTGAGCGTATAATCCTCCACCTCCCCTCAAAGGCTGTGACAAGGCCAGTGCTGTCGGTCGACCAGCGAAAGCGGGCATAGGTGGGCAGTGTCGTGGCCCCCGCGGGGACCGCCACTTCGAAAAGGATCGTGCCATTGCTGAGACCATCCTTATCCTGCGGGCCGCCGTCTTGCAGGTTCACCGCCACCTGCTCCCCGGCTTGGTTAAAGGTGCCATCGCCATCGAAGTCGATAAAGGCCTGCAGATAGGACGACCCCGGCGCGGCAATCAGATCACTGACTGTCACCGTGATCTCGGCCAGACCACCACGGTAGAATTGCGGCAGGATCACCCCGTCTTCATCATCCGACCCGTCTGCATCATCCCCCGTGGCCCCGATGGAGTTCTGCGTCAGCAGATCGATATCCGGCGGGGTGCTGCCCAGATAGACCTCAGGCGCGCCCGGGCCTTCGATGATGTGCTGCGGATCGCCATAGCTCGCCGGGGCATCGCCCCGGTCGGCGTCTGGCGGTGTCTTGATGGTGATGCCATAGTCTTCGACCTCCCCATCCGGGGCGGGGGTGATCGCATCGAGCCCCGCGGTCGAGGACCAGCGCAGTCGGACAAAGGTCGGCGTCAGAACGGCGGTAACCGGCACGCTGACGGGGAATGAAATCTCACCATTCACCACCCCGTCGAGGTCTTGCGCCCCGCCGTCTTGGATATCCGTCGCGACCTGATCACCAAGGAAGAGGCCATCGCCGCCGAAATCGACGAAAGCCTGCAAATAGCCGGTGCCGGGGGTGGGTTCGTTGACCACCACGGTCACCGTGCGGGTCAGATCGCCATAGAGCTGGGGAAAGCTCTCTTCGCTTTCGTCATCCTTACCGTCGAGGTCATCGCCGGTGCCATCGACGGAATGCTGCGCCGAGCCATCGCCGTCACCATTCAGCGCGCCGATCCAATATTGCGCGGTGTCCGCATGCTGCGGATCGCCATAGGTGACCGGCGCATCCCCCGGTCGGGGCCGGAGCCTGCGTAGATCGTCGTGGGATCATCACGCCCTTCGCCCGGCCCGTTCGACGCCACGCCATCCCCGTCACCAGGGTTCTCCGAATCCGACAGGTCCGAGACTGCCGTCCCCCCGGTGTCTCAGCCGTGACCTGCGCTTGGTTGCTGATCGTGGTGTCCAAGTCCTCAGGCACCAGCGTGTAGGTCGCCGTATAGACGGCCTTCTCCCCGACCAGCAGCGTGCCTTCGGGCGACAGCGACGTGGCGGCCTGAAAGGTGATCACCGGGGGCACGCCCTTGCCGCTGAACTGCGTCTCGGCAAGCTGCACATTGGTCAGATCAACATTGCCGAAGTTCTCAGCGGTAAAGACATAGGCGATTGTCTCACCCGGATCGGCATAGCCGTTGAGGTTGGTATCGACCAATTGCGCCAGTTTCAGCAGCCCGACAGAGCCCACATCGATTGAGACCTGCGCGGGCGCGGAATAGGCCCGCGGCTCATTCGGCAGGATGACGGGCGATTGATAGCGATAGCTGATTGGCGTCGGCGCGGCAAAGAAGGCGACGAAGGGGGTGAAGGTCAACTCCCCGGTCAGGTCGTCATAGCTCCATGTGCCCTCCCCAGAATGTCAAAACCCACCCGATGGCCTTCGGAATCGGTCACGATGTTCTGCGCCCCGGCAGGGGGGATCAGATCGACAGCCTGTCTCGCATATTCGCTGGGCTGGCCCGAATTATTGGCCGGCGCATTGTTGTTTTCCGTCGCGACACTGTCGTTGAACAGGATGTTGACCACCACAGGCTCGCTCAGCACCTGCTCTTTCAGATCGTCCTGCAAAACGGGTGCTTTGAAGTCACCGCATTGCAGGTCATAGGTCTGCGCTTCGTCATAGGTCGGATTGGCCAGCCGGACGAGAAAGCCCCTGTTGGCAGTTCGACCAAAGCGAAAGGTCGAAGTCTGCGGGTAGAAGATTTCAAGCCCAGATACCGGCTGGTTGCTATAGTTGCGGTCCCCGGCGAGATAGAACACCTCTGTCCCAAGGTTCGCATCCGGCCCTTCGATATAGCCGCGATAGGTTGTGGCGCTGCGGTCAATGCGGACATATTCGACCGTGCCGTCGCAGATATTCACATAGACCTGCTCATTCAACGGACCGTCAATGTCATTGATCTGAAAGAAAACATCCGCCACCACCGGCACCCCGCCGGTATTGGTGGTGATGTTATGGGTGCCTGCCTCATAGAGGTAGAAATCCATGAAATGCGGGTCTTGTCCGGTCGAGGTAATCTGGATTTGCCCATTGCCCGAGGCGAAAATATGATCCCGCCCGGCAAAGGCCATTTCACCGACGATATCGACCGACACCCCGCCAACCGTGCCCGCGTTGCGCCACAAGGCCCGCTCGCCCACGCCCGCCCCGACCACGGTGGGCGCGGCCACGGGATTGAGAATTAGCTGCTGCGCCAAGGCGGCTCTGGTCAGCAAAGCCAGCAAGAACAATGTCCAAAACGATGCCGCGATCATCCGAAGCCAAGGCCCCTGCCCTGCCAAGGCCGAAAGGTGGCGCAAGCGCTGCGCCGTGAACGTGCTGAGAAAATAAGTGTAAAAATGCATATCTTTGCTCACAACCTTTTAAGACACAGCCTAGCGACGAAGCGGGTTCTGAGGACTTACGCAGAAAGGTATTAAGATATGCTTCCGGTTATACGGGCGGTGAAGGGATAGGTGGTGGTCGCCCTTGTGCATATGCCTCTGTGCCCTAGCGGGCCGCAAAGCTGCCGCGCCTATGCCGCCGCGCTGCCAAATCAATTTTCCGAAAATGACCTATTGACCCTCCAGCAACTGGAAGCCCCATATTCAACGCAAGACGAATAGAGGGCGTGAAATGGGCAAAGCGGAAAAACTCACTTTTGGCGTGCAGAACATGAGCTGCGCGTCCTGTGTGGGGCGTGTTGAAAAAGCGCTAAACGCGCTGGACGGGATCGGTGAGGCCCGGGTGAATCTTACGGCAGAGACCGTGCGCGTGACGGCACATCCTGAGTTTAACGCGGGCGAGCTCGATGCCGCCTTGGTGCAGGCGGGCTACCCGGCGCGCAAGACCACCCACCGTTTGCGGCTGTCGAACATGAGCTGCGCCTCCTGCGTGGGCCGTGTGGAACGCGCGCTGCTTGCGGTGCCGGGGGTGCTCTCGGCCACGGTGAACCTCGCCAGCGAAGAGGCCCGGGTCGAAACCTTGGAAGACGCCGATCTTTTGCCCGCCCTGCGCGATGCGGCGGCAAAGGCGGGCTATCCCGCCAGCGTCGACGCGCCCGAAGCGCCCCCCCCGACGCCGCGACGCGCAAGGAAGCGGAGGCCATCCACCTCAAACGGATGACCCTGCTGGCCGCCGCGCTCACCCTGCCCGTTTTCGTGCTTGAGATGGGCGGCCATCTGGTGCCCGCATTCCACCATTGGATCGCGGCGAGCATTGGGATGGAGACAAGCTGGCTCATCCAGTTCCTCCTCACCACCCTCGTGCTGGCATGGCCGGGGCGGCATTTTTATGGCAATGGCCTGCCTGCGCTGGCGAAGGGTGCGCCGGATATGAACTCTCTCGTGGCACTCGGATCGGGGGCGGCGTGGCTCTACTCGGTCACCGCGCTCTTCGCGCCGGGGCTACTGCCCGAAAGCAGCCGCGTGGTCTATTTCGAAGCCGCCGCCGTGATCGTCACGCTGATCCTGCTGGGCCGCTATCTGGAGGCCCGCGCCAAGGGGCGCACCGGGGCCGCGATTGCCAAGCTCATGGGCCTGCGCGCCACTAGCGCACGGGTGGAGCGGGACGGCGCTATCATCGAACTGCCCTTGGAAAAGATCGAAACCGGCGACATCATCTACCTCCGCCCGGGCGAGAAGATCGCCACCGACGGCATCGTCGTCGATGGGCAATCCTATGTCGATGAAAGCATGATTACCGGTGAGCCTGTGCCGGTGGAAAAGACCGGCGGTGCGGCTCTCGTCGGCGGCACGGTCAATGGCACCGGCAGCCTGACCTACCGCGCCACCAAAGTGGGCGGCGACACGGTTCTGGCGCAGATCATCCGCATGGTCGAAGAGGCCCAAGGCGCGAAACTGCCCATTCAGGACTTGGTCAACCGCATCACCCTGTGGTTCGTCCCCGCGGTGATCGCTGTGGCGCTGGTGACCTTTGGCGGCTGGCTGGCCTTTGGCCCCTCGCTCAGCCACGCGTTGGTGGCGGCGGTGGCGGTGCTGATCATCGCCTGCCCCTGTGCCATGGGGCTGGCCACGCCTACGTCGATCATGGTCGGCACCGGACGCGCGGCGCAATTGGGCGTGCTGTTCCGGCAAGGCGATGCGCTGCAAAGCCTGCAGGGGGTCACGACCGTTGCCTTGGACAAGACCGGCACCCTGACCAAGGGCACCCCCGAACTTACCGACCTCGTGCTGATGAACGACATGACCGAGGAGAGGCTTCTGCCGCTGATCGGCGCGGTCGAGGCGCGCTCGGAACATCCCATCGCCCAAGCCATCCTGCGCCGGGCCGAAGCGGCTGGCCCCGTGCCGCGCGAGGTGAGCGATTTTCAATCCCATACCGGCTACGGCGTCAGCGCATTGGTGGCGGGCCGCCGTGTCACGCTGGGCGCCGACCGGCTGATGACCCGCGAGGGGATTGATCTGGGCAATGCCCAGCGGATCAGCGCGGATCTGGCCAAGGCCGGCAAAACCCCACTTTTCGCCGCGATCGACGGCAAATTGGCGGCGGTCATCGCCGTAGCGGACCCGATCAAACCCGGCACGCCCGAGGCCATCGCGCGGCTGCATGACCTCAACCTCGAAGTGGCGATGATCACCGGCGACAACCGCGGCACGGCAGAGGCCATCGCGGCGCAACTGGGCATCGACCGCGTCGTCGCCGAGGTGCTGCCCGATGGCAAAGTGTCCGCCATTGACGACCTGAGAAAAGGCGACAACCGCATCGCCTACGTGGGCGACGGGATCAACGACGCGCCAGCGCTTGCGCAGGCCGATGTCGGGCTGGCCATCGGCACCGGCACCGATGTGGCGATCGAAGCGGCGGATGTGGTGCTGATGTCGGGCGATCTGCGCGGCGTGGTCAATGCCATCGACGTAAGCCAGCGCAGCATGGCGAATATCCGGCAAAACCTCTTCTGGGCCTTCGGCTATAACGTCCTGCTGATCCCCGTCGCCGCTGGCGCCTTCTACCCGCTGACCGGTTGGCTCTTGTCGCCCGCGCTGGCTGCCGGGGCGATGGCTTTGTCGAGCGTTTTCGTTCTCAGCAATGCCCTGCGCCTGCGCTGGATCGCCGCCCCTCTGAATGAGAGCGCCACCCCATCCCATGGCCCCCGGACCGCCGCCCCCGTAGCCGCAGAATAGGATCGTCCCATGAACATCGGAGAAGTCTCACAACGCACCGGGCTGCCGCCCAAAACCATCCGCTATTACGAGGATATCGGGCTGGTCAAACCGCTGCGCGACGCCAATGGCTACCGTGCCTTCCGCGAAAGCGAGATGCACAAGCTCGCCTTTCTGGGCCGCGCCCGCACGCTGGGGTTCAGCATCGAAGATTGCCGCAACCTGTTGGCGCTTTGGGAGGACAAGAACCGCGCCAGCGCCGATGTGCGCGCCATCGCCAAGGACCATCTGGCCCAGATCGAGGCCAAGATCAGCGGCCTGCAAGAGATGCGCGACACGCTCAGCACGCTGGTCCGCGATTGTGCGGGCGATGACCGGCCGGATTGTCCGATTTTAAAAACACTTGGGACAGCCGCGAACTGACCCTACTAACCACGGAGGGCAGCGCTGCCCTTCGTGAGACAGCGCTGCCGGGCGGGTGGACCCCGCCCTAGCGTTTCAGCCGTTCCACGATGCTATGCGCCGTCACCGTGCCAATCTGCCTGCCCTCTTCCATCACAGCGAAACCCGCCTCCGGGCCGCGCAGACCGTCCATCAGATCCCGCACCGGCGTCTCGGCGCTGGTCTCTGGATGGGCGGCCCCATCGGCTGGCCCCATCACATCGCGGGCGGTCAACACCTCAAGCGGGTTCATATTGGCCACGAATTCCGCCACATAATCCGAAGCGGGGTTCGAGAAAATCTCGCGCGGGGTGCCGATCTGCACGATGCGCCCGCCTTCCATGATGGCAATACGCCCGCCCAGTTTGAACGCCTCATCAAGGTCATGGCTGACGAAAATAATCGTGCGGTTAAGATCGCGTTGCAGATCCAACAACTCATCCTGCAACCGCGTGCGGATCAGCGGATCGAGCGCCGAAAAAGGCTCATCCATCAGCAAGATCGGCGCTTCGGTGGCAAAGGCACGGGCAAGGCCCACACGCTGCTGCATGCCGCCCGAAAGCTCCCCCACCTTGCGGTCGGCCCAATCGCTAAGCCCCACCAGCTTCAACTGCCGCTCGGCCCGCTCCAACCGCTCGCCCTTGGGGACATTGGACAGTTCCAACCCAAGCGCCACGTTGTCACGCACCGTGCGCCAAGGCAGCAGGCCGAACTGTTGGAACACCATCGAGACGCCTTCACGGCGCACCCGGCGCAGCTCTGCCGCATTGCTCTCATGCACATCGCAGGACCAGCCCTCGGCATGGACCCGCACGGTGCCGCGCACCATCGGGTTCAGCCCGTTCACCGCCCGCAATAGCGTTGATTTGCCCGAGCCCGACAGGCCCATCAGCACAAGGATCTCACCATTCTCAACCGTGAGCGAGCAATCATGCACGCCCAGCACCTGCCCCGTCGCCGCTTCGATCTCGGCGCGGCTTTGGCCTTCGTCCATCAGCGGCAGCGCCTTCTCTGGCTTGTCGCCAAAAACGATGGATACGTTATCGAATTCTACTGCTTTCGTCATTTCCGTCCCACCCGCAGGATACGGTCGAGCATGATCGCCACGACAACGATCACCAACCCGGATTCAAATCCCAAGCCAGTGTTGACCTGGTTCAGGGCACGCACCACCGGCACGCCCAAACCGTCTGCGCCCACCAATGCTGCGATCACCACCATCGACAGCGACAGCATGATGGTCTGGTTCAGACCCGTCATGATCTGCGGCAGCGCATAGGGCAGCTCAATCTTCCACAGCGTCTGGCGCGGCTTGGCGCCGAAAGCCTGCGCCGCCTCAAGAAGCGCCTTGGGGGTCGAGGAGATGCCAAGCTGCGTCAGCCGGATCGGCGCGGGCAAAACGAAGATCACCGTGGCGATCAGCCCGGGCACCATGCCAATGCCGAAAAAGACAATCGCAGGGATCAGATAGACGAAAGTCGGCAGCGTCTGCATCAGGTCCAAGACCGGGGCCACCCATGCGTAAAGCCGGGGCCGATGCGCCACGGCGATGCCAATCGGCACGCCCACGCCCATGCAGACCACACAAGCCGAAAGCACGAGCGTCAGGCTCTCCATCGTCTCTTCCCAGTAATCTTGGTTCAGAATGAACAGAAAGCCGAGCACCACAAAGGCCACGGTTTTCCAATTGCGCTGAATGGCCCAAGTGATCGCGGCGAAGACGGCGATCAGGATCAGCGGATGCGGGGTTTGCAGCACCCAGAGGATCGCCTCAATCAGCCGTTCCATCAGGTCCGACAGCCCGTCAAAGAACCACGCCCCGTTCGTTTGCAACCAATCCAGCGCGTCTTCGGCCACATCGGCCACGGGGATCTTGTTTTCTGTCAGCCAGTCCATGTCAGTCCTTCAGGATTGGAGAATTGCGCATGAGAATGACCCGCCCCATCAATCTGGAGCGGGTCTTGTCCATCATAGCGTGAGGATCACTTCAGCGAAGCGACAGCTTCCATCGCATCGCCGCCATCGACGGTGGTCACACCGTCCAGCCATGTGTCGAGCACGTCAGCGTTCGCCTTGATCCAAGCGGCGGCGGCCTCTTCCGGCTTTTCGCCGTCATCGAGGATCGCGCCCATGATCTCATTCTCCATCTCAAGGCTGAATTCGAGGTTCTGGAGGAATTTGCCAAGGTTCGGACATTCTTCGACGAAACCGGCGCGGGTGTTGGTGTAAACCGTCGCGCCGCCCAGATCGGGGCCAAAGTAATCGTCACCACCTTCAAGATAGGTCAGGTCGAAGTTGGCGTTCATCGGGTGCGGCTCCCAACCGAGGAAGACAACAGGCTCTTCCTTGCGGCTGGCGCGCTGCACCTGAGCGAGCATCCCCTGTTCAGAGGATTCGACGACTTCGAAGTCGCCCAGTTCAAAGGCATTCTCGTCGATCATCGACTGGATCAGGCGGTTGCCGTCATTGCCCGGCTCGATGCCGTAGATCTTGCCTTCGAGCGCGTCCGCATTGGCAGCGATGTCGGCGAAGGTCTTGATGCCCATATCGGCGGCGGCCTTGTTCACGGCCAGCGTGTATTTCGCGCCTTCAAGGTTCGCGCGCACGGTGTCGACGCTGCCCTCTTCGCGGTATTTGGCGATATCGCCTTCCATCGTCGGCATCCAGTTGCCCAAGAACACGTCGATGTCGCCCGACGCCATGGAGGTGTAAGTCACCGGCACGGCGAGGATCTTGGTCTCGGTGTCATAGCCGAGCGCGTCGAGCACGACAGAGGCGGCGGCGGTGGTGGCGGTGATGTCGGTCCAGCCGACGTCGGAGAAGGTGACTTCGCTACACTCGGCAGCGGCCAGCGAGGTCGCGGCAACCGTCGCCAAAGCGGATGTCATAAGCAGTTTTTTCATTGGTGTTCTCCCCAGAGAAGTTTTTATTGACTGATGCGCCAATCAAAAGCCATCGGCCGCGATATTGCAACCGGATTAATTTTGCCAACTTACTGGAGTGCAAAATGCAATACTACTTGTTTCAAAACTCACTCCCGCGCGGCCTGTTTGGGACGCAGAACCGGGGTGACATTTTCACCCGCACCGGGCTCTGGCTCGGCGTTGATTTCGGGGGTGTCTTCGGCTTGGGTTGCCGGCTCTTGGTCAAGCTCCTCCTGCGGCGTCTCGGATGTTATCGGAGAGGTTTCCGAGGTCTCGGCCTCCGGCGTTTCCTCAGTCGTTTCAGCGGCTTCGCCCGGAAGCGCGCCAGCCTCCGTCCCAAATGCCGCGCGGATCGCCGTTTGGGTGCCATCGCCATAAAGCCCGTCGATCGCACCGTCATAAAACCCGAAATCCGACAGTTTGCGTTGCAGCGCTTTGCGGGTGTCGCTGTCGAACAGGCGCGGCTCTTCCTGCATCAGCCCCAGCAAGGTGCCATCCCCTGCCCGCAGCGCGCGATAGAGGTAGAGCGCGGCATCCGCCGCCCCGCGCCCCGGCACTTTGTCATCGTCGATCATCGCGGCAAAGTTGAACATCGCAGCAGGGTGTCGCCTGTCGGCTGCACGGCGGAAGTAATCGAGCGCAAGTTCGGGGTCGGCCTCCTGCCCCAATTCGCCCTGCAAATGGATGAAGCCCAGATCGTTCAACGCCCCGGCATGGCCCCGCTCGGCAGCGTCGCGATAAAGCTGCATCGCGCGGTCCTCGTCCTGCTCCACGCCCCGGCCCTCTTCGTAAAGCTGGGCCAGTTGATAGCGCGCCTCGGCTGAGCCGGACTCAATCGCGCGCATGAGCTGCGCCGCCGCATTCTGCGGATCATAGCGTGGATCGTCGGGATCGCTTTGCAAGGCGGCGAGGCCGAGTTGCGAGCGGGTATCGCCCTGCCCCGCCAATTCGGCCAAACGCTGGCCTTGTGTCTCGTTCAAATCGGCCCAGCCCCCCGGGGCCGCCTCCCGGTCACCGCTGCCAAGGAAGAACGGCGTGGGGTTCAGCCGCCCAAAGCGCCGCGCCGAGAGGTTGCCACCGCTGCGGCTGCGCAAAGCCGCGCGGAAATCGTCCAGCATGGCCCCGAGCTCGACCTCTGGCTCGGCCACCACCTCGGCCAGCGTTTCGGCGAAAAGGCCCGCGTTTTCACCGCTCTCGTCACATGCGCCCACCTCGCCAGAAGTCACGACCAAGGTGCCAAGGCGTGGCTCAGGCGGTGGCAAGGGCGCGGTGGCTTGCTGCGGGGCGGCGTGGCAGTTGTCGAGCAGAACAAGCCGTATCTGACGCGCCTTGCCCGCCGCACGCAGCAGCGCAGGCAGGGCCACCCCCTCGCGCCGCAGCGCCGAGGCTGGGGCCAAGGGCGCGTCGACCGGGATCAGATAGCTCTGCCCCCCGGAGGCGACACGGCGGCCTGCGTAGTAAATCAGGGCAATGTCCGCCGTTTCGGCCTGAAAGGCAAAGTCGGATAGCGCTTGTTTGAACGCCGCGCTCTCAGCGTCGATCAGCGTGGTGACGTCGAAGCCCTGCCCCTCCAGCGCCTCAGAGAGCCGCGCCGCATCCGTGCGCGGGCCGTCGAGCGTGGCGGCATCCTCATAGGCGGAGATGCCGATGACCATCGCCACACGGTCTTGCGCCGCTGCGGCGAAGGGCAGAAACAGCATCAGCAGAAGCGCGGTCAGACGCATATGGCAGGATCCTTTCGGTCAGCTTCGGTTGGGCAGCGCCGCCCATTAACCTATGCTGGCAGGAAAAGGTTTCCACCATCGTAACAGTTTGAAATGAATCCGACCTTCGCCCCGCCCCTCAGGCGTTGGGCGAAGTCTCTTCGATCTCGCGGTCTTCTTCCGGCACGTTCAGCGTGGCCCAAGTATCCCCATCCGGCAGTTCGGGCGGATGCGGCAGGCAATCGCGACGATGGATATTCGCCTTGGCCATGAAATTGGCCGAGACCGGCGCGGTGACAAAGATGAATGCCATGATCAGCAGCTCATGCAGCGACCCCGTGCCCGAAAGGAAAGAGTTCACCATGGCCGCCAGCAGATAGGCCCCGATCCCCAGCGTCGCGGCCTTGGTCGGCGCGTGCAGACGCGTCATCGGGTCGTTCAGCTTGAGCAAGCCAATCCCGGCGACCAGCACGAAGAAACTGCCGATCACCAGCAGCGCGATAACGAAGTAAGTGGCGATGATCTCAGGGCTCATTCGATGATATCTCCGCGCAGGACGAAACGGGCATAGGCCACGGTCGAAACGAAACCGAGCATGGCGATGATCAGCGCGGCCTCAAAGTAAATCTGCGTGCCCTGCAAGACGCCCAAAAGCACAATGATGCCGATGGCGTTGATGAACATCGTGTCCAGCGCCAGAATACGGTCCCCGGTGCCGGGGCCGATCCACAGACGAATCATTGCCATGAACTGCGCAATGGCGACGAGGGTCAGCGCCCCATAAAGCGCCAGCGTTAAAAGGTCGGTCGCTTGGGTCATACGAAAATCTCCTTCAAGCGGCGTTCGTAGCGGTCTTTGATCTCATCACGCACGGCGTCGGGGTCGCTCGCGTCCAGCGCGTGTACCAAGAGGTAGCGCCCATTGTCCGACAGGTCCGCCGAGACGGTGCCGGGGGTCAGCGTGATGGTGCCCATCAGGATCGTGATCGCCTCGGGTTCTTTCAGGTCCAGCGGCACGACGACCCAAGCGGGCGACATGCTGGCGTTGGATTTGGTCAGGATGATCCAAGCCACTTGAATATTGGCGATGACGATATCCCAGATCACCAAAAGCACATAGGCCAACGTCCGCAGCGGGCGGATGCCCTGCGCACGGTCGGTCCACCAACGCGCAGTCAGAATCGGGATCACGACGCCAAGGATCAGGCCAAAGACCAACATGCCTGCGCTGAACTTGTTTTGCAGCAGGATCCACACTGCGGTCAGCAGCAGGGTCAGAAACGGGTGCGGCAAAAGCCAACGGATCGGTCGCATCATGTCAATGGGCCTCCTCTTTGCCGTCCGACAGTTTGCCGGGGGTCTCCAACACGGTGGTCAGGTAACGTTCCGGCCCGAACAATTGCTTTGAGATCGCGGTGGCATATTGGGTGGCCGGTCCGGCCAGCAGCGTATGCGCCACCAGCAGGGCCAAGAGCCCGCCCACCGCGACATAGCTCAGCGCCGAGGGGCGCTCGGCCGGGGTCGCCCCCTCCTCTGGCGTGACGCTGCGCGCCTTCCAGAAGACCACGCTGCCCGCGCGGCCAAAGCCCACGAGGCTCAAAAGGCTCGCGCCCAAAATCACGGCCCAGATCCAGACCCAAGCATCGCTGGCGGCGGCGGCATCCATGATCAGCAGCTTGCCCAGAAAGCCCGAAAGCGGCGGCACGCCGACCATGGCAATGGCCGCGACAAAGAACAGGGCCGAGGTCAGCTTGGCCCCCGCCACCTGCGGCTGCGCCGTCAGATCGAGATTGTCGCGCCCGGCCCGCGCCAGATCGGCGATCAGGAACAGCGCGCCCGCGGCCAGTGTCGAATGCACAATATAATAGAGCGCCGCGGCAATCCCCTCGGGCGTGAACAGCGCGATCGAGATCATCACCATGCCCATGGAGCCGATAACGGAAAAGGCCACCATACGGTCCAACTGCTTGGCCGCCAGAACGCCGATCATGCCAAGCGCCAGCGACAGCAGCGCGGCAGGAAGCAGCCATGTGGTGTGCAGATCCGCCGTCACGGCCAGTTCGGGCGGGAAGATCAGCGTATAGACGCGGATGATCGCATAGGCGCCGACCTTGGTCATGATGGCGAAAAGTGCCGCCACCGGGCCGGGCGCTTCGGCATAGCTCGACGGGAGCCAGAAGTGCAGCGGCACGACGGCGGCTTTGACCGCAAAGACCATCAAGAGCAGCACCGCCGCGATGCGGATGCCCACGGTCGCGCCCGCGTCGATCAGGGCAACGCGCTGCGCCAGATCGGCCATGTTGAGCGTTCCCGTCTCAGCATAGATGGCGCCGAGCGCAAAGAGGAACAGCGTCGAGCCCAGCAGGTTATAGAGCACATATTGCACCCCCGCCCGCAGACGCGGCGTGCCACCGGCGTGGATCATCAACCCGTAGGAGGCGATCAGCAGCACTTCGAAAAAGACGAAGAGGTTGAAAAGGTCGCCCGTCAGGAAGGCGCCCATGATCCCCATCAGTTGGAACTGGAACAGCGCATGAAAATGCCGCCCGCGTTCGTCCCATTTGGAGCCGATGACATAGAGCAGCACAAACAGCGCCAGCACCGCCGTCAGCGTGACCATCAGCGTCGACAGGCGGTCGCCCACCAGCACGATGCCAAAGGGCGCGGCCCAATCGCTGAGACGGTAGAGCATGACATTGCCGCTCGCCGCCTCGACCGAGAGGCCAAGCCCCACGACGACCAGCGCAAGCGCGCCAAACAGCGACAGCACCCGCTGGATGGTGATGTGATAGCGTGCGGCCAGAATGATGAAAGGCGCGATAAACGCGGGCAGCACGATGGGCAGGATCAGCCAATGGGTCATGTGCGGTCCTCCGCCTTGGTATCGGTCAGCGGCTCGTCCACATGATCATCCTTATTGCCCAGATAGGCCCCGAGGGCGATCATCACCACCACGGCGGTCATGCCAAAGGAAATCACGATGGCGGTCAGCACCAGCGCTTGGGGCAGCGGATCGGTATAGCGCGCGGCATCACTCAGGATCGGCGGCGCGCCCACGGTCAAACGGCCCGAGGCAAAGAGAAAGACGTTCACCGCATAGGTCAGCAGCGACGTGCCCATGATGACCGGAAAGCTCCGCAAGCGCAGCACGAGGTAGAGGCCAGAGGCCGTCAGGATGCCGATGGCGGATGCGACGAGAAGTTCCATGTTATGCCTCCGCCTTGGTGTTGTCTTCGCGCGATGGGTCGATGTCCATCGGGTGATCGGCCTCGGGCACATGCGCCCGGCGCGCCAGCCGCGAGAAGCTTTCAAGCGACAGCATCACCGCCCCCACCACGGCAAGGAACACGCCCAGATCGAACAGCGCCGCCGTCGCCAGTTCGAACTTGTCGAAGGGCGGGATGCGCACATAGGTGAAGTCCGACGTGAGGAAGGGTTTGGCAAAGAGCCACGAGCCGATCCCCGTCAGCCCCGCGATCAAGACGCCGGTGCCGATGATCCCATGATAAGGATAGCGCAGCCGCGCCGAGGCCCAGGCAAAGCCGCTGGCCATATATTGCATCACCACAGCGATGGAGACGATGAGACCGGCGATGAAACCGCCGCCCGGCTCGTTATGGCCGCGCAGGAAGATGTAGAAACCTACCATCAGCACCACCGGCATGATCACGCGGGTCATCACCACCATCATCATCGGATGCCGGTCGCCCGCGCGCGGCTGGTCAGGTTTGCGGTTCAGCAAACGCGCCCGCACCGGGCCCGAGAGCAGCGTCTCGGTCAACGCGTAGATCAGCAGGGCCGCGATGCCCAGCACGATGATCTCCCCATAGGTGTCGAAGCCCCGGAAATCGACGAGGATCACGTTTACCACATTGGTGCCACCGCCACCCTTGTAGGAGTTGGCGAGGTGGAATTCGGAAATGCTCGGCGCCACGGTGTCGCGCAGCAGGTAGTGATAGGACAGCGCCATGGTCGCCGCCCCCGCCGCGAGGGAGACGACAACGTCCCGCGTCCGGCGCAGCACGCTGCTTTCGATCGGTGTGCGGTTGGGCAAGAAGTTCAGCGCCAAAAGCAGCAGGATGATCGTCACCACCTCGACCGTCAGCTGGGTCATCGCCAAGTCAGGCGCGCTGAAGAAGACGAAACCAGCCGAGACGATCAGCCCGACGATGCCGATCAGGATCAGCGACAACAGGCGGTTGCGGTGCAGGAAGACGAGGCCGCAGGCCGCCGCGACCAGCATCAGCCAGCCCGCGATCTGCACGGCATTCGTCGGTTGCAGCGCGCGGCTCGCCGCGCCCACCGTGCCGGTGGCCCAAGCGTAATAGCCCACGCCCACGACGGTCACCGCCATCACGGCAGCATAGCGCGAGAAAGCCCCATTGTGCAGCCGCAGCGATACCGCCTGCGACAGGCCGACAGAGGCCGCGATGATCCGGTCAAAGATGCGCTTGGCCTCGGGCCGGGGTGAGGCATCCCAGATGCGCAGCAAGGGGTGAAGAGCGCCAGCAGGATCAGCCCGCCCATGACCGCGATGATCGACATATAAAGCGCCGGACCCAGCCCGTGCCAGATCTTGAAATGCGCAGAAGACATCTCGGCCGCCTCGCCAAGGACAGAGGCGGTCACCAGCTTGACGAAAGGCTCGGCCAGAAACGGCGCGAGGCCGATCACCACCACGGGAATGATCAACAGCGCTGGCGGCAACCAGAGGCCGGGCTTGGGATCATGCGGATGATCGGGATAGTCGTCGCGCTCTTTGCCAAGGAAGGTGTGGCCGATCAGCCGGAAACTATAGGCCGCCGAGAAGAGCGCGCCAAAGGTCGCAAGCGCAGGCACCAGCCACGGCAGATCGAAAAGCGTGGTATGCAGCGTCTCTTCCAGCATCATCTCTTTCGACAGGAAGCCATTGAACAGCGGGATCCCCGCCATCGAAAGCGACGCCAGCGTAGCGATCACAAAGGTCACCGGCATCAGATGCCGCAACCCGCCCAAACGGCGGATGTCGCGCGTATGTACCGCGTGATCCACGATCCCCGCCGACATGAAGAGCGCGGCCTTGAAGGTCGCGTGGTTCAGGATGTGAAACACCGCCGCCAGCGCGCCAAAGGCCGTGCCGGTGCCCAGAAGCATGGTGATCAGGCCAAGGTGGCTGACGGTCGAGAAGGCCAAGAGCGCCTTCAGGTCATGTTTGAACAGCGCGATCACCGCGCCCAGCACCATGGTGATCAGCCCCGCCGTGGTGACGATGACGAACCACTCCGGCGTGCCCGAGAGCACAGGCCACATCCGCGCCATCAGGAAGATCCCCGCCTTCACCATCGTGGCGGAGTGCAGATAGGCCGAGACCGGCGTGGGCGCGGCCATGGCGTGGGGCAGCCAGAAGTGGAAGGGGAACTGCGCCGATTTGGTGAAACAGCCCAGCAGGATCAGGATCAGCGCAGGCAGATAGAGCGGTGAGGCTTGGATCGCCTCGCGGTTTTCCAAAATCACGCTCAGGTCATAGCTGCCGACGATCTGCCCCAGCAGCAGCATGCCACCGATCATCGCAAGCCCGCCCATGCCGGTCACGGTCAGCGCCATCCGCGCGCCTTGGCGGCCTTCGGGCAAATGCTTCCAATAGCCGATCAGCAGGAAGGACGACAGCGAGGTCAGCTCCCAGAAAATCAGCAGGATCAACACGTTATCGCTTAGAACGATGCCGACCATCGCGCCTTGGAAGAGCAATAGATAGGTGAAAAACTCACCCATATGATCGTCGCGCGACAGGTAAGACCGCGCATAGGCGATGATGAGCAGACCGATGCCAAGGATCAGACAGGCAAAGAAAAAGCCAAGACTGTCGAGCATCAAGGTGAGGTTCAGACCAAGCTGCGGGATCCAGTCAACCCGCGCGGTCAGCACCTCTCCGGCCAGCACGGCGGGCAGATGGGTGAGCAGGCCGACAAAGGCCACGAGGGTAACCATGAAGGTGACCCCGGCGCAGGCTTGGCGCCCTGCGGAATTCATCAGTCCGGGTAGCAAAGCACCAAGGAAAGGCAAGGCAACGATAAGGAAGAGGGACACGCGAACTCCTGATCTAGCGGACTGAAAGGTCACCACGTTCTGTAGAAATTTTCCCGGCACCTCAAGCGAAACCGGGCATTAAACGCCAGATTGTCGCAGGTTACGCCCCCACCCTGCCCCGTGCGAGGGGGATGCCCGTGCCTTTGCCCGTCCGACAGTACCCCTCGGGCCGTGTCACTCCGGTTGGAAGAGGTCCCGGTAGTTTTCGCGCAGCACATTCTTTTGCACCTTGCCCATCGTGTTGCGCGGCAGTTCCGGCAGCACGATCAACTTCTGGGGCTGTTTGAACTTGGCCAGCGATCCGGCCACGCCCTCAGCGATCTGCGCCACGTCCAGCTCCACGCCCCGGCGTGCCACCAGCACCGCCACGACGCTTTCGCCGAAATCGGGGTGCGGCACGCCGATCACCGCGCTTTCCAACACGCCTGGTTGGTCGTCGAGCAGCAGTTCGACCTCTTTGGGGTAGATGTTATAGCCGCCTGAAATGATCAGATCCTTGTCGCGGCCCACGATGGTGACATAGCCATCCGCATCGCGCCGCCCCAGATCGCCGGTGATGAAAAACCCGTCTTCGCGCAATTCGGCGGCAGTCTTCTCGGGCATTTGCCAATAGCCCTTGAAGACGTTGGGCCCCCGCACTTCGATGCTGCCGATCTCGCCATCCGGCAGGGTCGCGCCGGTTTCGGGGTCGGTGATCTTCAACTCCACATCCGGCAGCGGCAGGCCCACGGTGCCCGCACGGCGCTCGCCCTCATAGGGGTTACTGGTGTTCATATTGGTCTCGGTCATGCCGTAACGCTCAAGAATACGGTGGCCAGTCCGGGCCTCGAAATCCACATGGGTTTCCGCCAACAGCGGGGCCGAGCCCGAGATGAACAGCCGCATATTTGCCGCCGTCTCGCTGGTAAAACGCGCGTCGTCCAGCAGCCGGGTGTAGAAGGTGGGCACCCCCATCATCGCGGTGGCATGGGGCATCCGGTCGATCAATCGGTCGATGTCGAGCTTGGGCATGAAGATTATCGCACCCCCCGCCACCAGCGTCACATTCGTCGCCACGAAAAGCCCGTGGGTGTGGAAGATCGGCAGCGCATGGAGCAGCACGTCCGCATTGGTGAAGCGCCACAGATCGGCCAGCGTCTGCGCGTTGGACAAAAGGTTCGCCTGCGTCAGCATCGCCCCCTTTGAGCGCCCCGTCGTGCCGGAGGTATAGAGGAAGGCGGCCAGATCATCGGCCCCACGCGCGACGGTCTCGAACTGATCGGGGGCCGAGGCTGCACGATCCGCAAAACTACCATCATTTTCGCTGCCCAGCGTCTCAAGCTGGCAACCCGTATCCTTGGCAAGCGGCGCCATCTCATTGCGCCGCGCAGGCTGGCAGACGAAAGCCACCGCCCCGCTGTCGGTCACGAAATAGCGCACCTCCTCCGCCGTATAGGCCGGGTTCAGCGGCAGAAAGATCACCCCCGCCTGCACGCAAGCGGCATAAAGCGCCAGCGCATCCGCGGATTTGTCGATCTGCACCGCCAGCCGGTCGCCCGGCTTCACCCCCAACCCGGTCAGCACATTGGCAAAGCGGCCCGCCCGGCTCAGAAAGCCCGCATGGGTCAGCGTCACCCCGCCCTCAAGGTGCAAAAAGGCGGTCGTCTTGCCAGCGTGACGGCCAAACAGAGTGTCATAAAGGGGGTTTGCCATCACGGTGCTCCTCACGTGTTGTTCTTGGGAAAGCCGATTGCCTCCTCGCGGAATTACAATCGTATTACGCAGGGTAATGCAAGCGGGTGGAGGGCTGCGGTGAGGGGAAATGTTGAACCGAGGCAATAGCTTGTAGGGCGATGCTGACACGCCCTTGCAGGGCGATGCAGCGATGCGCCCTTGCAGGCGGATGCATAAAAGCGCCCTGGCAGGCGGATGCTCAAATGCGCCCTTGCAGGCGGATGCTCAAATGCGCCCTTGCAGGCGGATGCTCAAATGCGCCCTTGCAGGTGGATGCTTAAATGCGCCCTTGCAGGTGGATGCTTAAATGCGCCCTTGCAGGTGGATGCTTAAATGCGCCCTTGCAGGGCGACGCTCCAACGCGCCGCCCTGCGGATCAACGGCCCATCAAGCCCGGTAACCAAGTGCCAATGCCCGGCAGCCAGACGACCAGCGCCAGCACGAAGAGCTTGATTAACAAAAAGGGCATCACCGAGGCATAGATTTGCGGCATCCGGATCTCCTCGGGGGCCACGCCCCGCATGACGAAGAGGAGCAGCCCGAAGGGCGGTGTCAGCAAGCCGATTTCCATGGTCAGCAGGTAAACCACGCCGAGGGTCAGCTCATTGATCTCCATCGCGCCCGCTAGGGGTACGAAAACCGGGACCGTCACCATCAACATCGACACTTGATCAATGAAACACCCCAGAAAAAGCAGGATCGCAATCATCCCCAAAAGCACCATCAAGGGCGTCGGATCGACCGCGTTGATCGCATTGATCAACCCGTTGGTCGCGCCGGAAAAGCTCAGCACCTGAGCAAAGGTCTGGCTGGCCGCAATGATGAACAGGATCATCACCGACAGTTTCAGCGTCTCCATCAGAGCAAGACCCATCTTCTCCCAACTCAAGGCCCGATAGGCTGCCCCGATGATCACCGCCGTGATACTGCCCAGCGCAGCGCTCTCCGTAGGCGTGGCGATCCCTGCCAGCAGGGAGCCGATCACCACCGCGAAAAGAACCGTCAGCGGCAAGACGTAGATTGCGAAGGGCGTCCACCGGTCGCGCAGCGGCATATCCTCGTAAACATCGGGCGGCGCGACCTTTGGGTCCAATATACTGCGCCCCACCACATAGGCCACGAAAAGCACCGCCAGCAGCAGGGCCGGAAGCACCCCCGCGATCAGCAGCCCCGCGATGGAAATACCGGCAAGCGAACCCACCAGCACCGCCAGCGCCGAGGGCGGGATCAGCATCGCAATCGCGCCCGAAGCCATGATCGGCCCCATGGCCATCGAGGGGTGGTAGCCGCGTTTCAGCATCCCCGGCAGCAGCGTGCCGCCCAGCATCGCGGTATTGGCGATGGTCGAGCCTGAGAGTGCCGCAAAGATCGTGCCGCCAAAGATCGTCACCACTGACATGCGGCCCGGGATGCGCGTCACCACCCGCTCAATGGCGTCGATGGCGCGGTGCGCCACCCCGGTCTGGAAGAGGATCTCCCCCATCAGGATGAACAGGGGTATCGGGGCAAGCTGGAAATTCGCCACCGACTGCGCCGAGTTGCGCGCCAGTTGCAGAATGCCGCGCTCGCCCCCCAGCACGAAGTATGCGCCCACGGTGGTCACGGCGATAAAGGCAAAGGCGACTGGCAAGCCGATCAGCAAAAGCACGGCGAGGCTGCCCAGCATGAACGTCAGGATCAAAGCCCAATCCATCTCAAAGACCACTCAGACTACGCTCGGCCGTTTCCGGATAGAAAAGGCGGCGAATGAAAATAACCGTGCAAAGCGCCAATGACAGCGGCACAAAGGCCAGCATCCACCATTCCGGGATGACGAATGACGTGCGGATCATCGACCCGCGCGCGGCGGAGGCCAGCACCGCTTGTAACCCGTACCACCCCAGCACCCCCGCCGTAACAGCGCCGATAGCGCTGGTGAGACGGGTGAGCTGATGGGCCGTGCGTGGCGCAAGATTGCTGGTGATCAGATCGACCTTCACATGCCCCCCAATCGACAACACCCATGGCGCGCCTAGGAAAGTGGCGATCATCAGCGCATATTGGATCGCATCCAACGCGCCATAGACCACCGGCAGGCCAAGATTGCGCAGCACAACATTGAGAGCGATGAACACCGCGATCACCCCGAGGATACCAGCCGAAAAGACGGCCAGCCCCCGGAGTGTCCGGTCAAACATTCTAGAGATCATTGGAGGATCACTTGGTCATGCAGGCGCGCATCTGCTGCGCAAGATCGGCATCGACCTCTTCCACCGCGGCCCAACCGGCATCGCGGGCGGCAGCGATCCAAGTCTCGGCATCGGCCTCGCCAAAGGTGATCGTCTCGATACCCGCCTCGGCCTGCGCCGCATATTCCGAGGCGTTCCGATCCGCGTTGTCGTTGTTCAGCTCTTCCATCCAAGCGGCACCTTCCGCCAACTTGGCGCGCTGCGCCTCCGTCAGCCCGTTCCAAGTATCAAGGTTCACGAGAACGTTAACATCGACGTTGTAAAAGCTCGGGTCGACACGGTACTTCGTCTGCTCGTCCCAACCAAGGTCCAGCACCCCCTGCGAGGGCCAGCCGTAGCCGTCAATCGCACCACGCTCCAGCGCGCTGTAGACCTCGCCCGGCGCGGTCCGCACGAGGTTGGCACCAAGCTGCGTAAACATCGCTTGGTAAACCGGCGTGGTGCGGATGGTCAGACCGCTCAGATCCGGCCCCTCGACCGGTTTGGTGAGATAAAGGTGATAGCCGATTCCGTCGCCCGCATGGGCGAGGTATTTCACATTCATCTGCTCTTGATGGATACGGTCGACCAGTTCATAGCAGCCGTTGGCGCGCTGGTCCTGAATGGTGTTCTCGGCCAAATGCAGTGCGTCGCCGGTGGGCAGCAGGTTGGGGTAATAGGCCGTGGTGTTGTTGGCGATGTCGACGACGCCGGACTGCACCGCATTGCCCAGTTCAAATGGCGGCACGGCCTCAGGACCGCCGACCAGATTGATCTGCACGACCCCCTTGCCGTTCTCGTTGATCCACTCGACAAAGGACTCGAACTCGCGGCTGAAAGCGGTGCCGAGGGTGAAGGCCGAAACGGCCCGCAGGGTCACTTCTTCGGCCTGAGCGATGCTGCCGGAGGCAAATGTGCTGACGGCAAAGACCGCCGCGCTAAGCGTGGTTGTTGTTTTCATGGTCGTCTCCCAGTTGTGATCAAAAGCCCGCGATCTTTGCCCCGGTGCTCTCGCATGCAAATGCATAATATGTATCTGCATGTAATTGGTAGCGACTAGATTTCGCTACGTCAATTTAATCTCGGCGCCACGGGCCCACCCCACCCCCTCAGCAGCCCCACGCGCAAATTGTCGCGGCATTAAGATAGATTAATGACGCCGCCCCGTTGAGAACATATATAGAACGCATGACCAAACAGACCCTCGATCAGAAACTGGCGATTCTCAGCGACGCGGCGAAATACGACGCCTCCTGCGCCTCCTCGGGCTCCACCAAGCGCGACTCGCGCGATGGCAAGGGTCTGGGCTCCAACGAAGGCAGCGGCATCTGCCACGCCTATGCCCCGGACGGGCGGTGCATCAGCCTGCTCAAGATCCTGATGACGAATTTCTGCATCTACGATTGCAGCTATTGCATCAACCGCGTCTCCTCGAACGTGGAGCGCGCGCGCTTCAGCGTGGACGAGGTGGTAAAACTCACCATCGAGTTCTACCGCCGCAATTATATCGAGGGGCTGTTCCTGTCCTCGGGCGTGATCCGCTCACCCGATGCCACGATGTCCGACATGGTGCAGATCGCCCGCAAGCTGCGCCACGAGGAGAACTTCCGCGGCTACATCCACCTCAAGGCGATCCCCGACGCCTCGCCCGAGTTGATCGAGGAAGCGGGTCGTCTGGCGGACCGTCTGTCGATCAACGTGGAGCTGCCCACCGACACGGCGGTGCAGCAATATGCGCCCGAGAAAAAGCCCGAGCAGATCCGCCGCGCCATGGCGAACGTGCGCATGACTAAGGAGGCGAGCAAGGAGAAGTCCTTCTCCGGCAAACGCCCGCCGCGCTTTGCGCCCGCGGGCCAGTCGACGCAGATGATCATCGGCGCGGATGGGTCGAACGACGCCACCGTGCTGGGGCAATCGACGCGGCTCTATTCCAGCTACAAGCTGAAGCGGGTCTATTACTCCGCCTTCTCGCCCATCCCCGACAGTTCGTCGAAACTGCCGCTGATCCGCCCGCCTCTGCAACGTGAGCACCGGCTTTATCAGGCCGACTGGCTGCTGCGGTTCTACGACTTCCAACTGGACGAGATCACCTCCGTCACCCGCGACGGCAACCTCGATCTGGAGATCGACCCCAAGCTTGCCTGGGCGTTGGTGCACCGCGAGCACTTCCCGCTCGACGTCAACCGCGCCAGCCGCGAGATGCTGCTGCGGGTGCCGGGGTTCGGAGTGAAGACGGTAAACCGCATCCTCGCTGCGCGTCGCCATCGCGCGTTGCGCTACGAAGACCTGACCCGCATGGGCGCCTCGATGAAAAAGGCCCGCGCCTTCGTCACCGCGGGGGCTGGACCCCCGGCGGCCTCACCGACAGCGCCAACCTGCGCGCGCGTTTCGCGCCGCCGCCTGAGCAATTGACCCTGTTCTGATGCACCGCGTCTCCCTGCCCCCCATCGGCACCGCCAAGGCATGGCGCGAGGCGGCGCGTGGCTTTCTGGCCGCGGGCGTGCCGCCCGAGCAGATCCTCTGGGGCGATCATGCCGCCGCGCCTGACCTTTTCGGCGCGGAGGCCGCACCGGCCGCCTCGGGCCGCACCGCAGTGCCGCGCAGCTTCGTGTCGATGGCCGAGACGGCGGTCTGGCACAGCGACCCGGAACGTTTCGCGCGGCTTTATGCCTTCCTCTGGCGCCTGAAGGACGCGCCGCATCTGATGTCAGACCGCGGCGATGCCGACCTCGCCGTCTTGCGGGGGATGGAGAAGAACGTCCGCCGCTGCCAGCACAAGATGAAAGCCTTCGTCCGCTTCCGCGAGATCGGTGATCCGAACGCCCCGCGCCGCAGCTTCGCCGCATGGTTCGAGCCCACGCATCACACGGTGGAGCCTACGGCGGATTTCTTCGTGCGGCGGTTTTCCGACATGGACTGGCGCATTCTCACGCCCGATGTCTCGGCTATCTTCGAGGGCGGCAAGCTCAGCTTTCAGGAAGGCCACACCAAGCCCGACCTGCCCGAGGACGCGGGCGAGCAGTTGTGGATCACCTACTTCCAGAACATCTTCAATCCCGCCCGCCTGATGGTGAAGGCGATGCAATCGGAGATGCCCAAGAAATACTGGAAGAACATGCCTGAGGCCGCTTTCATCCCCCAGATGATCGCCGAGGCCCCGGCCCGCGCCCGCGCCATGGCCGAAGCCGCCCCGACCCTGCCGCCGGCGCGGATGGACCGGGTGCAGGCGCAGCTTTCGGCCTTTGATTCCGCTTGGGACGGCCCGGCCGAAGAGCTTCCGTCCGCGATCCGCGCCTGCACCCGCTGCCCGCTGCATTGCCACGCCACGCAGGCCGTGCCGGGCGAAGGGCCACGAGATGCCGATCTGATGGTTGTGGGCGAACAGCCCGGCGATCAAGAAGACCTCGCGGGCCGCCCCTTCGTCGGACCGGCGGGGCAGATGTTCGACCGCATTGCCGGGGAAGCGGGCCTCGACCGAGACGCCGCCTTCGTCACCAATGCGGTTAAACACTTCAAATTCACCGCCCGCGGCAAACGCCGCATCCATCAGCGCCCCGAGACGCCGGAGATCGACCAGTGCCGCTGGTGGATGAACGCCGAGGTGGCGCAGGTGCAGCCGAAACTCATCCTCGCCATGGGCGCCACCGCGGCGCAGAGCCTGACCGGCAAGGGCGCGGGCATCTTGAAACGCCGCGGCACGATAGAGGCGGGGCCGGAGGGCATTCCGGTGTTGATCACCCTGCACCCCTCCTACCTCTTGCGCGTCCCCGACCCCGCGGCGCGCGAGGAGGCCGAGGCGCAGTTCCGCTCCGACCTCGCGATGGCGGCGCGGATGATGGCCGAGGCGGCTTAATCCTCGGGGTCAATGACCTGAAGGGCGCCGTCGGGCAGCGGACGTTGCAGCCTTGGCAGGTCGGCGGTCTCGGCGCTGAGCCACGTCAGCACCTCATCGGGCGTGGTCAGGATCACCGGCATCGCCTTGGGGTGCACGGCACCGACCTCGGCATTGGGCTCGGTCGTCAGGAAGCCATAGAGGTTGTCGGTAGTCTCCCCGTCCTTCAGTTTTCGCACGGAGGTCCACTGCGTCCAGACCCCGGCGAAGAAGGCCAGCGGGCGGTCCTCGCCAAGCGCGAACCAGACCGGGCGCGAGCGTTCGCCGGGGCGGTTCAGCGGCTCGGAAAAGGCGGTGAAGGGCACGACGCAGCGATGCTCCCGCACCAGCCAGCGCCGCCAATGCGGTGAGGCGATGTTGCGGATGTTGGTGACGCCGCGGTCAGTCTTCTTGCCCTTGAGCGCAAAGGCCGGGGACGGCATCCCCCACCGCATCATCTCAAGCACCGGGCCGGTGTCGCCGTGGCGCACTACCGGGGCGGGGTAATCGGGGTAGATGCCAGGCATGGGCGGCAGATTGCCTGCATTGTCCTCGATCCCGTCGAACCAGCCGCGGATCGCGTCCTGCCCTTTGGTGAGGGAGTAGAGATTGCACATTTTCGCCTCCTGTCGCCGCCCTTGAGCCCAGTAGATGCGGTTTTTCCGCGCCCCGGCAAGGGCTTCGCGGCGCCGCTCAAATCTTTGACAGCAGCGCAGTTCATCGTTTATGAATAGAACAAAATATGAACATATGGAGTCGTGCATGACAACCGATTCTACATATGGGCAGGTCCTTACCCTGCCACGGCGACGGCCGTCGACACCGCCCGAACCGGGGGTTCTGGCCACCCATGCGCCGCTGACGGATGTCTTTCCGCAGGCCTTCGCCAGTGCTTCGGCCAGTGGCTTCGTCCTGTCGCTCTTGCCGCGCGGCAAGGGGCCGGTGCTTTGGGTGCAGGACTTCCTGTCGCGGCGCGAGAACGGCGCGCCCTATACGCCGAGCCTTGCAGCCTTCGGGCTGGAGCAGCCGGTGCTTCTGGTCACCGCCAGCCACCCGCGCGACGTGCTTTGGACGATGGAGGAAGGCGCGGCCTGCGCGGGGCTTTCAGCCGTGGTGGGGGAGGTGCATGGCGGGCCGGAGGTGCTGGATTTCACCGCCACCAAACGGCTGTCGCTGCGGGCCGAGGCTTCGGGCGTGCCGCTCTACCTCATCCGCAGCGGCGACCCCGGGGGCCTGAGCGCGGCGCGGATGCGCTGGCGCATCGCCTCCCTGCCCGCACAGGCGCATCCCGACGATCCGCAGGCCCCGGGCGCGGCCCGCTGGGATCTGGAGCTGTTTCGCGCGCGCGGCCATGCGCCGGGGCGTTGGGTGGCCGATCATGAGCCCGACAAACGCCACAGCCCCCGCGCCGCGGATCGTCTCCGTCTGGTTCCCCGATCTGACGATGGAGCGCTGGCGCCGGGTGATCAGCCAATACCGCAGCGTTCCGGGGGATGAGGTGCCGGTGGTCCTGTCGTGCGACGGGACGCACGGGCCGGTGGTCCATGGGCTGAGCGCCGCCGCCCGCGCCCGCGGCATCGAGACGGGCGCGCGGGTGGTCGACGTGCAGGCGATCCATCCCGATCTGCATGTCGAGCCTGCCGATCTGGAGGGCGACGCCGCGCTGGTCAAACGGCTGGTGCATTGGGCGCGGCGCTGGTGCCCCTGGACGGCGCGGGACGTCGATCACGGTCTGCTGCTCGATGTGACTGGCTGCACGCATCTGTTTGGCGGCGAGGCGGCGATGCTGCGCGACATCCGCAGCCGCTTCGCGCTGCAGGGGCTGACCGCGCGCTGCGCCATGGCCCCCACCCCCGGGGCCGCGCAGGCGCTGGCGCGTTTCGGCTCCGGCGCGCAGATCTGCGGGGCCGAGGACGTGGGCGCCGCCCTCGCCCCCCTGCCCGTCGCCGCCCTGCGGCTGGATACGCAGACCACGCGGCTGCTGGACCGGCTCGGCCTCAAGACCATCGGCGCGCTGAGCGATCTGCCCCGCGCCGCACTGATGCGCCGCTTCGCCAGCCTGAAGCCCGAGCGCAACCCGCTGATCCTGCTCGACAAAGCGCTCGGCAAGGCCGCCGACCCGCTGAACGCCCCGCCCGACCACCGTCACTTCATGGCCCGCAGCCGCCTGGCTGAGCCGGTGCTCGACCCCGCCCCGCATCTGCCCGCGCTGGTCGAGGACCTCTGCGCGCAACTGGCCCGGGCGGAACTGGGTGCGCGGCGGCTGCGGCTGACGGTCTACCGCATCGACGGCGACTGGCGCGGCCTCGACACAGCCACCGCCCGCGCCAGCCGGGACGCCGCCCATCTGCGCCGCCTTTTCGACGGCAAGCTCGAGAACATCGACAGCGGCTTTGGCTTCGACCTCATGACGCTGGAGGCGCTGGCGAGCGAGCCGCTGCCGCTGATGCAGGACCACCTCGACGGCAAGCGCGACCCTTCGGCGGACGTGGCCGGGCTCTTGGACCGTCTGGTCGCCAAGCTCGGCCCCGAAAAGGTGAGCTGGCCGCAGTGGCGCGAGACCCACAAGCCCGAGGCGGTGGAAGAACGCGCCCCGGCCCTCCAGACCAACCCCACCGCCGCGCCATTGCTGCTGCGCGAGCGCCCGCTGCGCCTGCTCACTCCGCCCGAGGAGGTGCGCGTGATCTACGCCGTGCCCGAAGGCCCGCCCTCGCAGTTCAACTGGCGCCGCGTCACCTACAAGACCACCCGCCACGCCGGGCCCGAGCGCATCGCGCCGGAATGGTGGCGCGACCGCCCCGGCACCCGTCTGCGCGATTATTACAAGGTGGAGGTGGCGGGCGGCCAGCGCTTCTGGCTCTACCGCGAAGGCGTGATCCACGACGGCCGCGGGGCCGAGCCGCGCTGGTTCCTGCACGGGATGTTCGCCTGATGCCGCAGCAAGAGGGACATAAGCGCCGCACCTTGGGCGAGGACGGGCTCAGCGCCCCACCGCGAGCGGACTACGTCGAGTTCGGGCTGGCCAGTTGTTTTTCCTTCCTGCGCGCCGCCTCGGACGCCGTCGATCTGGTCGAGACGGCGCATCACCACGGCTACGACAGCCTCGGCATCGCGGATCACAACACGCTGGCGGGCGTGGTGCGGCTGCATGTGGAGGCGGAAAAGGCCCATATCCGCCCCTGATCGGCGCGCGTCTGGTGCTGCTCTGCGGGACCGAGATCCTCGCCTACCCGCAGGACCGCGCCGCCTATGCGCGGCTCTCGACGCTGCTCTCGGCGGGCAAGATGCAATCGGTCGACGGCGAATGGCAGCAAAAGGGCGAGACCCATCTGACGTTAGAAATGCTGCAAGGCCATGCCGAAGGGCTGCACCTCATCGTCATGCCGCCCGAGAACCTCGACCTCTTCGCCGCGGGCCTGCCGCGGCTGCTGAAGGCGCTGCCGGGGATGCGCCATATCGGCGCGAGTTTCCTCTACCGGGGCGATGATCGCGCGCGGATCAACCGGCTGGATGCGCTGGCCCGCGCCCATGGGCTGAGGCTGCTTGCCACCAACGACGTGCTCTACCACGCCCGCCACCGGCGGCCCTTGCAGGACGTGATGGTGGCGATCCGCGAAGGCGTGATCGTGCCCAAGGCAGGCTATCTGCTGGCCGCCAATGCCGAGCGACACCTGAAATCCCCCGCGGCGATGATCCGCCTCTTCGCCGACTGGCCCCATGCCATCGCCGAGACCCGCAAGCTGGCGGATAAGATCACCTTCCGCCTCACCGATCTGGCCTATGAATACCCGCATGAGATCGTCCCCGAGGGCCGCAGCCCGATGGAGGAACTGGCCCGCCTGACATGGGAGGGCGCGGCCCGGCGCTACCCCGAAGGCGTGCCCGAAGCGGTGAAAAAGACCATCGAGAAGGAATTCGCCCTGATCTCCTCCAAGAAGATCGCGCGTTATTTCCTGACCATCTACGACATCGTCCGCTTCGCCCGCGAGGAGGCCGAGCCGCCGATCCTCTGCCAGGGGCGCGGCTCGGCGGCCAATTCCGCCGTCTGTTTTTGTCTCGGCATCACCTCGGTCGACCCGGCGGTGCATGACCTGCTCTTCGAGCGGTTCCTCAGCGAGGAACGCGACGAGCCGCCCGACATCGACGTCGATTTCGAGCATGAGCGGCGCGAGGAAGTCATCCAGTACATGTACGGCAAATACGGCCGCCACCGCGCCGGGCTCTGCGCCACGGTGATCCACTACCGCCCGCGCTCGGCCATTCGCGAGGTCGGCAAGGCGATGGGGATTTCCGAAGACGTGACCTCGAAACTCGCCGGCACCGTCTGGGGCAGTTTCGAGGGTGAGATGGACGACGCCCGCGCCCGCGAGGCCGGACTGGACCTCTCGGACCCCTACCTGCGCATGGTGCTGAAGCTCGCCTCCCAGATGATCGGCATGCCACGGCACCTGAGCCAGCACGTCGGCGGCTTCATCCTGACCGAACGCCCCCTGACCGAGATCGTGCCCATCGGCAACGGCGCCATGCCCGAGCGCAGTTTCATCGAGTGGGACAAGGACGACATCGACGCCTTGCAGATCTTCAAGGTCGATATCCTCGCGCTCGGCATGCTCACCTGCATCGCCAAATGCTTCGACCTGATCGAGGCGCATTACGACCGCCCGCTGGAACTGGCCACGGTGCCGGTGGAAGATCACGAGGACGACGCCACCGGGCGGCCCACCTACGACATGCTCTGCCGGGGCGACAGCCTTGGCGTGTTTCAGGTCGAAAGCCGGGCGCAGATGGCGATGCTGCCGAAACTGCGGCCCCGCGTCTTCTACGATCTGGTGATCGAGGTCGCCATCGTCCGCCCCGGCCCGATCCAAGGCGACATGGTCCACCCCTACCTGCGCCGCCGTCAGGGGCTCGAGAGCGTCGTCTACCCCGCCCCCGGCCCGGCCTATCCGCAGGACGAGTTGTTCAGCATCCTCAGCCGGACTTTGGGCGTGCCGATCTTTCAGGAACAGGCGATGAAGATCTCCATCGACGCGGCGCGCTTCTCGCCCGCCGAGGCCAATGAGCTGCGCAAGGCCATGGCCACCTTCCGCTCGCGCGGGACGATTGAGAAGCTGCAGGACAAGATGGTGGGCCGCATGACCAAACGCGGCTACGATCCGGTCTTCGCGCAGCGCTGTTTCGACCAGATCAAGGGCTTTGGCGAATACGGTTTCCCCGAAAGCCATGCGGCGAGTTTCGCCAAGCTGGTCTATGTCTCGTCATGGATGAAATGCCACTACCCGGCGGCCTTTGCCTGCGCGCTCTTGAACTCCCAGCCGATGGGGTTTTACGCGCCGGCGCAGATCGTGCGCGATGCGCGTGAACATCAGGTCGAGGTGCGCGATGTGGATGTGAACCTCTCGGACTGGAACTGCACGCTGGAGCCTCGTGGGGACGGTTTCGCCCTGCGGCTGGGGCTGCGCATGGTCGACGGGCTGCAGGAAAAGGCCGGCGCGCGGATCATGGACCGGCGCGACGCGCCTTACGCCGATGTCGAAGATCTCAAGTCCCGCGCGGGTCTCGATGCCAAGGCGATCCGCCAGCTCGCCGCCGCCGATACGATGCGCAGCATGGGGATCGATCGGCGCCAAGCGCTCTGGCAGGCCCAAGGGCTGCGCGACGCGCCCGCCTTGCCGATCTTCGACCATGCCGAGGCTTCGGCCCGCGGCCCGGAACCGGAGGTGCATCTGCCGGTGATGCCAAAGGCGGAACAGGTCGTGGCCGACTATCAGACGATGCGCCTGTCGCTGAAGGCGCATCCGATGTCCTTCTACCGCGGGAGCCTTGCGGCGCAGGGGTTCGCCTCGGCGCGAGACCTTTCGCGCATGGGCCACGGGCGGCGGGTGAAGCTGGCGGGGCTGGTGCTGGTGCGCCAGAAACCCGGCAGCGCCAAGGGGGTGTGCTTCATCACGCTGGAGGATGAGTTTGGCGTCGCCAACCTCGTGATCTGGCCAAACATGTTCAAGCTCTACCGCCCCACGATCATGTCGTCGCGGCTTCTGGTCGTGGAGGGGCGCGTGCAGACCGACGGGCGGGTGATCCATGTGGTGGCCGAGCGGCTCGAAAACCGCTCCGACCGGCTGGCGGCGCTGTCGGACGCGCCGATGCCCGGCATCACGACGCCGGGCGATCACCCGACCCATCCGCTGCCCGGTCAGGTGGCCATGCACGGCCACCCGCGTGATGCCAAGGTGATCCCCAAATCGCGGGATTTTCATTAACGATTCCTCATGCAATGCATGAGGTGCGCACCGCAACTAACTGATATAAAACGAAACGCAATAATTAACCGATCCCCTGTTGACCCTATGAACGCCCCTCGCTAGCCTGCCGGAAATCCGTTGGGGTGCCGCAGGGCTGAGAGGTGAAAACCGACCCATCGAACCTGATCCGGGTCGTACCGGCGTAGGGAACGGAAGCAAGCATCAGCCCCATCCGGGCGGTCGTTTACCCCGTATCTCCATGCCCTTGGCCCATCTAACGAATGGGGCCGAATGGCGTTTCAAGCACTGACAATCGCGGGCTCCGACAGCGGCGGCGGGCGGGGATTCAAGCCGATCTCAAGACCTTTAGCGCGCTCGGCGTCTATGGGGCCAGCGTGCTCACCGCCGTCACCGCGCAGAACACCCGCGCCGTCACCGCGGTCGCCATGATCGCGCCTGCGATGATCCGCGCGCAGATGGCGGCGGTCTTTGACGATCTGGCCATCGGCGCGGTCAAGATTGGCATGTTGGGCGACCCGGCCACGATCTCCGCCGTGGCCGAGGGGCTGGCCGACTGCCCCGCACCCGTTGTGCTCGACCCGGTGATGGTGGCGAAATCCGGCGATGCGCTGCTCTCTGCCGAAGCGGTCAAAACCCTGCGCGACCGGATGCTGCCCCGCGCCCATGTGCTGACGCCGAACCTGCCCGAGGCCGCACGGCTGCTGGACACAGAAGAAGCCACCGACGAGGCCACCATGCTCGCGCAGGGCCGCGCGCTGCTGTCGCTCGGCCCCCGCGCGGTGCTGATGAAGGGCGGCCATGGCAAGGGCGAAACCTGCGTCGACCTGCTGATTTCCGAGGCCGAGACCCTGCGCCTTTCCGCGCCCCGCCAGCAGACGGCGAACACCCATGGCACCGGCTGCACGCTCTCTGCCGCCATTGCCGCCGGTCTGGCGCGGGGCCAGCCTCTGCCGGGGGCGGTGGAGGCCGCCCATAGCTATCTGCAACGCGCCATTGCCGCGGCGGACGCCCTCAACATCGGCCATGGCCACGGGCCGGTGCATCATTTCCACGGCGTTTGGCCCCATGAATGATGTCACCATCATCGGCGCGGGCGTGGCAGGGCTCTGGGCCGCGCGGGCCTGTCTGGCGCAGGGGCTGCGGCCCCGGCTCGTTGACCGCAAAGGCCCGCCCGGGCCGCACGGCTGTTCGTGGTGGGCGGGCGGCATGCTCGCCCCCTTTTGCGAAGGCGCGCTGAGCGAGCCTGCGGTGGTGACCCACGGGCGGCGTGCTGCGACGCTATGGGGGAGGTCACGGAGGTCACCCATAGGGGCACGCTGGTCCTCGCCCCGAGCGGGACCGCGCGGAATTGCAGCGTTTTGCCGCCCGCACCGAGGGCCACAGCGACTGCGACGCCGAAGCCATCGCGACCTGCGAGCCGGACCTCGCCGGGCGCCATCGCCGCGGGTTGTTCTTTGCCGAGGAGGCGCATCTGAACCCGCGCCAAGCGCTGCATGATCTATCCCAAACCCTTATCGCCCAAGGGGTAAAGGTCGAGACCACGGCCCTCACCCCTTCGGAGGTCACAGGCCCGGTGATCGACTGCCGCGGCATGGTGGCCTGCGACGCTCTGCCCGGTCTGCGTGCCGTGCGCGGGGAGATGATCCTGCTGCGCGCGCCCGAGATCACCCTCACCCGCCCGATCCGCCTGCTACACCCGCGCCACCCGCTCTACGTCGTACCGCGCGGGCAAGGCATCTACATGCTGGGCGCGACCCAGATCGAAAGCGCCAGCCGCAGCGGCATGACCGCCCGCTCGGCGCTGGAACTGCTCTCAGCCGCCTATGCGCTCGACCCGCGCTTTGCCGAGGGCGAGATCATCGAGATGGGCGCCGACCTGCGCCCGGCCTTCGCCGACAATCTGCCCGGCATCGTGCAGCGCGGGGCGGTGCTGCATCTGAACGGATTGTTCCGGCACGGCTTTCTCATGGCGCCCGCCTTGGCCGAACAGGCTGCGGGCTTTCTGGCAACAGCGATAACGGGGGATTTATTCCGTGAAGATTGAAGTGAACGGCGAGACGCGAGAGGTCACCGCCGCGCAGCTTGACGCGGCATTGGCAGAACTGGGCTGGGGCGAAGCGAAAGTCGCCACCGCCCTCAACGGCAGTTTCGTTCCCGCAGGCGCGCGGGCGAGACCATGCTGAGCGACGGCGACCGGCTCGAAGTGCTCAGCGCCATGCAGGGGGCTGAGCGATGCGCGATTTTTACGGCACCGCCCTGCCCCTGCCGCTGATGCTGGGCACCGCGCGCTACCCCTCGCCCGCAGTGATGGAGGCCGCCTTTCGCCAAAGCGCCGCGCCGGTCGCCACGGTTTCGCTGCGCCGCGAGCAAGGCGCGGGACAGGCGTTTTGGGACATGGTGCGCGGCTTGGGCGTGCATCTGCTGCCCAACACCGCCGGCTGCCATTCGGCGCGCGAGGCGATCACCACGGCGCAGATGGCGCGGGAGTATTTTGGCACCAATTGGATCAAGCTGGAGGTCATCGGCCATGCCGACACCTTGCAACCTGACCCCTTCGGGCTGGTCGAGGCTGCCGAGGCGCTCTGCGCCGATGGGTTCGAGGTCTTCCCCTATACCACCGAGGATCAGGTGCTGGCCGCGCGGCTGGTCGATGCAGGCTGCCGGGTGCTGATGCCTTGGGGTGCGCCGATCGGCTCGGGGCTGGGGCTGAACAACCTGCACGGGCTGCGCAGTCTGCGGGCAGCATTTCCCGATGTGGCCATGGTGATCGACGCGGGCCTCGGCCTGCCCAGCCATGCCGCGCAAGCGCTGGAGATGGGGTTCGACGCGGTGCTTTTGAACACCGCCGTGGCCGAGGCCCGCGACCCCGCCGCCATGGCCGAAGCCTTTGCGCTGGCCTGCCGCGCGGGCGCGCTTGCAGCCGCTTCCGGCCCCATGGGCCAGCGCGACATGGCCGTGCCCTCCACCCCCGTCATCGGAAAGGCTTGGCTATGAGCTTGCCGCGTTTCTACCCCGTCTTCGATAGTGCCGCATGGGTCGCGCGGGCCGTGCCCTTGGGTGTGAAGCTGGTGCAACTGCGCATCAAGGACGCGCCGGAAGAGGTGCTGCGCGCCGAGATCACCACCGCGCTCGACCTCTGCCGCCAGCACGGCGCGCTGCTGGTAGTGAATGACCATTGGCAACTGGCGATTGAACTGGGGGCCGATTGGCTGCATCTGGGGCAAGAGGATTTGGACAGTGCCGACATCCCCGCGATCCGCGCCGCCGGGCTGAAGCTGGGCCTGTCGACCCATGACCATGCCGAGCTTGACCGCGCGCTGGCCCTCGCCCCTGATTACATCGCCCTGGGCCCCGTCTATCCGACCATTCTGAAAAAGATGAAATGGACCGAACAGGGGCTCGACCGGCTGACGGAATGGAAGGCGCGGATCGGGGATATCCCGCTTTGCGCCATTGGCGGCATGTCTGTCGCCCGCGCGCCGGGGGCCTTTGCCGCCGGGGCCGATACGGTGGCGGCGGTCACGGATATCACGCTGAACGCAGACCCCGAAGCGCGGATGCGCGAATGGCTTGAGGTGACGGCATGAGCCGCTACGCCCGCCAGACGGTTCTGCCGCAGGTCGGTGCCGAGGGGCAAGCGCGGCTCACGGCGGCGCATGTGCTGGTCGTCGGGGCCGGAGCGCTGGCGGTGCCCGTGCTGCAATATCTCGTCGGGGCCGGTGTCGGGCGGATCACATTGGTGGACGGCGATCAGGTGGCCTTGAGCAATCTGCACCGCCAACCGCTCTACCGGATGGACGATATCGGCAGGCCCAAGGTCCGTGCTGCCGCCGAGGCGATGGCGGCGCTGAACCCCGAGGTGACGCTTGCCCCGCGTGCCGAATGGCTCACCCCCGCCAATGCGCCCGCCCTGCTGGCGGACTGCGATATCGCCCTCGACTGCGCCGACACTTTCGCCGCCAGCCTGACCCTGTCGGACGAAGCCCGGGCGCAGGGCAAACCGCTGATTTCAGCCTCGGCCCTTGGGCTTTCCGGCTATGTCGGCGGTTTCTGCGGGGTGCCCCCTCGCTGCGCGCTGTTTTCCCTGACCTGCCGCAGACAGCAGCGACCTGTGACACGGCGGGCGTCTTGGGGCCCGTGGTCGGGATGATCGGCGCGGCACAGGCGCAGATGGCGCTCTCGGTCCTGCTGGGTCTCGCGCCCTCCCCGCTGGGGCAACTCATGATCTGGGACGCCGCGCAATGGCGCATGTCGGGCTTTCGTTTCGACAGCGCGCCCGAACCTGCGCGCGCCGCAGGTTTCATCGCCGAAAGCCAGATCGCCCCGCGCGATATGGTCATCGACCTGCGCGCCGAAGCGCCCGCGCCTTTCTCAGCCCAAGCGCGTCATGTCCCGCCCGAGGCGCTGCCGGACCTGCCGTTGCCAGCCGATGCACCGCGCATCGTGCTCGCCTGCCGCACCGGCCTGCGCGCGCATCACGCGGCCAAAACCCTCCGCCCCCGCTGGCCGGGCGAGATCGCCCTGCTCGCCCTCCCGGGCGCCTGACCCTCTTCCCGCATAAACGATATACTGGAGACCCTTCGTGAAAAACATCCTCGCCCCCTTGCCCTGACGCTGATCGCGGCCCCCGCCTTGGCCCAAGACAAGATGACCGTCATGCTCGACTGGTTCGTGAACCCTGACCACGGGCCGATCATTCTGGCGCAGGAAAAGGGCTATTTCACCGATGCGGGGCTAGAGGTCGAACTCGTCTCTCCCGCCGACCCGAATGAGCCGCCGCGCATGGTGGCGGCGGGCCGGGTCGATCTTGCGGTCTCTTACCAGCCGGAACTGCATCTCGCCCAGCGCGAGGGCTTGGACCTGCGTCGCGTGGGCACGCTGGTCGAAACCCCTCTCACCTGCCTCGTCGTCCGCGCCGACGGGCCGGTGCAGGAGATGGCGGACCTGAAGGGCCGAAAGGTGGGTTTCGCCGTGGCGGGCGTGCAAGAGATGCTGCTGAATGCGATGCTGAGCCACAATGGCGTGGCGCCTGCCGAGGTCGAGCAAATCAACATCGGTTGGTCGATCTCGCCCGCGCTAATGTCGGGCCAAGTCGACGGGGTGATCGGCGCGTTCCGCAATTTCGAGCTGAACCAGATGCAAATCGAAGGCCATGAGGGCCGTTGCTTTTACCCCGAAGCCGAGGGCGTGCCCGCCTATGACGAGTTGATCTACGTCGCCCATGCCGAAGAGATGGACCGCGACATGATCGCCCGCTTCCTGCGTGCCACCGAACGGGCCGCCGCCGATATCGTGAATGATCCGGCCACCAGCGGAGAGGTCTTCTTTGCCTCCGACGCCGAGCTGCGCAACGAGTTGAACACCCGCGCATGGGAAGACACTTGGCCCCGTTTCGCCACCCGCCCCGCCGCGGTGGACCACGGGCGCTATGACCGGTTCGAGACCTTCATGCAGGAAAGCGGCGTGGTGGACGCCGTGATCCCCGCCGCCGATCTAGTGGTCGACGTCACAGCGCAGGCGAAACCATGACGGCGCCCGATTACGGCAAGGCCTTCGCCGCTTGGCGCGATGGTGCCGGAGAGACATGGCGGGCCTATACCCGCCATGACTTTGTCGAACAGCTGGGCGACGGCAGTCTGCCACAGGCCAGCTATCTGCATTACCTGCGGCAGGACTATGTTTTCCTGATTCACTTCGCCCGCGCTTGGGCTCTTGCTGCGGCCAAGGCGGAAACGCTGGATGAAATGGCCGCCGCGAGTGCCACGGTCCATGCGCTCGTGCATGTGGAGATGCCCCTCCACTTGGAAACCTGCGCAGGCCATGGCATCGACCGCACCTCGCTTGAGGCCACGGCAGAGGCTCCCGGCAACCTCGCCTATACGCGCTATGTTTTGGAGGCGGGCTATTCCGGGGACTTCCTTGACCTGATGGCCGCCCTCGCCCCCTGCGTTCTGGGCTATGGTGAGATCGGGTTGGCCCTGCGGGGCAATGACGGCCCCTATGCCGATTGGTGCGCGGTCTATGGCGGCGAGGAGTATCAAGCATTGTGCCGCGATGTCGGCGCGCTGATCGACGGGGGGCTAGAGCGGCGTCTGGGTGCAAACTGGCAAACCCTGCCACGGACCAAGACCTTGCAAGAGCGTTTCAACACGGCCACAGCGCTTGAGGTCGGCTTTTGGGACATGGCGCTGTCGCCCGCGGCAGCATGACCGCCCCTACGGTGCATCTATCGGGCGCGCTTCACGGCGCCGCTGGCCCCTTGATCGACCATTTTGATCTTACCCTCAAGGCCGGGCAATGGAACGTCTTGCTCGGCCCCTCGGGTGTGGGGAAAACTTCGCTGCTGCGTCTGCTTGCGGGTCTGCCCACTGTGGCCCGGCTGGAGGGCCGTATTGCTACGGATGACGACCGTCCCATCGCCCCACGTGTTGCGATGATGGCGCAGGACGATCAACTGCTGCCTTGGGCGAATGCGGTTGAGAATGTCACCATCCCCGCCCGGCTGCGCGGAGAACGGACGGACCCTGACCGCGCCGCAGCACTTTTGGCCGAGGTCGGGCTTCGTGCGGAGCTGCGCCGCAAACCTGCCCAGCTTTCCGCCGGTCAGCGCCAGCGCGTCACCCTTGCCCGCACGCTTTACGAAGACCGCCCCGTGGTCTTGCTGGACGAACCGTTCTCGGCCCTCGATGTGGTGACCCGCCTTAAAATGCAGGATCTAGTGGCGCGGCTGCTTTGCGGGCGAACCGTTCTGCTGATCACCCATGACCCGGCTGAGGCCCTAAGGCTCGCCGATCACGCTTGGATCGTGAGCCGCCATGGGGTCGCCCCCTGCCCCCTGCCCAAAGCGCCGCCGCCGCGCCGGATCGACGCCCCCGAGACCCTCGCCGCTCAAGCCGATCTGCTGCGCCGCATGGGGCTGGCCTCGCCCGCGCAGGTCGCCTGATGGTATCTACGTTGCATAAATTATGGCGTGGCATGGTCTGCTTCGCCCTCGCCGTCGCGATCTGGCAGCTTGTCGTCACCCTCAGCGGCGTGCCGCGTTTCATCCTGCCGGGGCCTTGGCTTGTCTTGCAAGCGCTGGGCGGGAATGCCGCGCTGCTCTGGCAGAATGCGCTGTGGTCGGCGGGCAATCTTGCGCTGGGCTTGAGTTTGGGCATTTTCCTCGGCATCGAAACGGCGCTGTTGCTGACGCTCTCGCGCCGCGCGCGCTGGCTGCTGCGCCCGATGCTGGTGGTGGCTCAGGCCGTGCCTGTCTTCGCCCTCGCCCCGGTCATCACCCTTTGGCTTGGCTACGGGATGCCCTCCAAGATCGTGACCATCGCGCTGGTCACCTATTTTCCCATCGCCTCGGCCCTCTTCGACCGGCTAATGGCGCTGCCCCCGGGCCTGCGCGATCTGGCGCATCTTTCCGGCGCCAACCGCTGGCGCGAAACACTGCTGCTGCGCCTGCCCCACGCCGTGCCCGGCCTGATCTCGGGCCTGCGTCTGGCGGTGGTCTATGGCCCCCTCGCGGTACTGATCGGCGAATGGGTCGGCTCCTCCCGCGGGCTGGGGCATCTGATGCTGATGGCCAATGGCCGCGGCCAAACCGCGCTCATGTTCGCGGCCCTGATCGTGCTCGCGGCGCTGTCGCTGCTGCTCTGGTCCGCGGTCGAAGCGCTCGCCCGCTGGACGGCACGGCGGTTTTATATGTGAGGGGCTGGGCGGTGGGTGTGCTGGCGGAGGAGGTGGGATTCGAACCCACGGTACGCTCTCACGCACGCCGGTTTTCAAGACCGGTGCATTCGACCACTCTGCCACTCCTCCGCAGTACGCTCCTCCTAGAGCGCCGGGATCGATTCGGCAAACGCACATTTTCGCGGCCAGCCCCCCGCACCCCTTTGGGGAAATTCGCCGATCTGCCCTGCGCGGTCTTTTCAAGCGCCGCCCGGTCGGGTTACTCTGCGCCAAAGCCCCTTTCAGAGGGGCGCAGGGCGTGCCGATCCAACGGCGCGACATTCTCGCGGGACATGGGTCGCGGCGCGCGACGACAGCAGGCAAGGACATCAAGGGCATGAGCAGGGACAATCAACCGTTGCGCATCAAGAAAAGCCGCGCGGCGGGCTTGGGCGTGGGCATTCTGGCAGTTGGTTTGCTGGCCGGTTGCGAGGGTGGCGATTTCAAACTCCCCTTCGGTGCAAACGAAGGTGCCAGCGCGCCGCGCAGCACCTCGACCAAATTGGTGGAGCGTGATGTCGAAGCGCCCGAGGTTTTCTCAGCCACGGATGAGGGTCTTTGGGACGGGCGCCCCTCGCTCGGCGGGGTCTGGGTGGCGCATCCGGACGTCACCGAACCTGAACGCGTGATCGTGCGCAATGAGGCGAACGGCAAATTCGTCATCGGTGCCCTGTTCAGGCGCGAGCGGGAGTTGCCCGGACCCAAACTGCAAATCTCTTCGGATGCCGCCGCCGCGCTTGGCATTCTGGCGGGCGCCCCGACGCCGCTGAACGTGACCGCCCTGCGCCGCGAGGAAAGCGCCGCCCCGGAAGAGAGCTTTGAGGCCGAGAATAGCGGTGACGCTGCAGCCACTCTTGCCAGCCCCGCCCCTGTTACCGCCACGGCGCTGGCCCCTGCGCCGACGGCCAGCACCGCTGCCACTGCCACCGCCAAACCGGCGGCCAAACCGCCCGCCCCCGCGGCCCCGAAACCGGCGCGCCCGGCGGCTGGTGCGAAACTGTCCAAACCCTACGTGCAACTGGGCATTTTCAGCGTGGAGGCCAATGCCACCCGCACCGCCAAACAGATGCGCGGCGCGGGCATGGTGCCCACCGTCAAGCAAAGCGCGATCAATAACAAACCCTTCTGGCGCGTGGTGATCGGCCCCGCCACCAGCAAATCCGAACTCGATACCCTTCTCAAGAAGGTCAAGGCCGAGGGCTTTACCGACGCCTACGCCGTGTCGAACTGACAAACCGGAGGAAATGCTTCCTATGATCCGCCTTTTTGCCGCCGCCGTGGCACTGGTGCTGACGCTCCAGCCCGCCGCCGCTTTCGATACCCGCGCCACCGCCGCCTATGTGTTGGACCAGACCACCGGCACCGTGCTGCTGGCCAAGAACGCGGATGAGCCGCTGCCGCCCGCCTCCATGTCCAAGCTGATGACGCTCTACATGGCCTTCGAGGCCGTGGAGCGTGGCAAGCAGAACGGCGGGCTCGATTTGGTTGAGAAACTGCCCGTCTCGGAGCACGCCATGTCCTATGGCGGCTCGACCATGTTCCTCGACACCACCGACCGTGTCTCGGTCGAAGACCTGATCCGCGGCATCATCGTGCTGTCGGGCAATGACGCCAGCGCCGTGATTGCCGAAGCGCTGAGCCCCGATGGCACCGAATACGGCTTTGCCCGGCTGATGACACAGCGCGCGCAGCAGATGGGGATGACCAATTCCACCTTCGCCAATTCCAATGGCTGGCCGCAGGCGGGGCATCTGATGTCGGTGCGCGATCTGGGGCTGCTGGCCAACCGGATCATCACCGATTTCCCGCAGTTCTACCCGCTTTTCGCCGAACGGGAGTTCGCCTTTGATGGCCGCGCGCCGCAGAACAAGACCAACCGCAACCCGCTTTTGGGTCTGGGCATCGGCGCGGATGGCCTGAAAACCGGGCACACCAATGAAGCGGGCTATGGGCTTGTCGGTTCGGCCAAACAGGGCGACCGCCGGGTGATCTTTGTGCTTTCCGGCCTCGACAGCGCCGCCGCCCGCGCGCAGGAGGCTGAATCGGTGGTCAACTGGGCCTTCCGCCAGTTCACGCAGCGTGATCTGGGCGAAGCGGGCACCCGCATTGCCGAAGCCCCCGTGGCCCTTGGCACGACCCAATCGGTCGGGCTTGAGCTGAAAGACGATCTGTCGATGCTGGTGCCTGTCACCGGCGGGGATGAGATCGAGGCCGAGGTGATCTACACCGGCCCGTTCCAAGCGCCGATCAGCAAGGGGGACGAATTGGGCGAACTGGTGGTCGACCGGGGCGATTTGCCCGCGATGCGCGTGCCGCTGGTGGCCTCAACCTCCATCGCGCCGGGCGGGTTCATGGTCAAGATGACCGCCGCCGCCCTGCATCTGATGAACCGCCTCAACGCAGGCCCGCAGGCGGCCCCCACCGTGGAAGCGGAAACTTCGTGACCAGCGCAGAGAAGGCCCGCGCGCCGGGCCTCTTCGTCACTTTCGAAGGCATTGATGGCTCTGGCAAATCCACCCAAGCGCGACTTCTGGCGGATCATCTGACGGCACAGGGCCATGACGTGGTGCTGACCCGCGAACCGGGCGGCAGCCCGGGGCCGAGGAAATTCGTGCGCTTGTCTTGCAGGGTGATCCCGACCGCTGGTCGGCGCAGACGGAAATCCTGCTCTTCACCGCCGCCCGCCGCGATCATCTTGAACGCACCATTCGCCCCGCGCTCGACGCCGGGAAGGTCGTAATCTGCGACCGATTTGCCGATAGCACGCGGATGTATCAGGGGCTGTCGCGCGGCGATCTGCGGCAGATGGTCGATGACCTGCACGCGCTGATGATCGGGGTGGAGCCTGACCTGACCCTCTTGATCGACATGGATCCGGCCCATGGCCTTGAACGCGCCCTCTCGCGCCAGACGGCAGAGGAGCGGTTCGAGGATTTCGGCGTGGAACTCCAAGCCAAGATGCGCGCCGGTTTTCTGAGCCTTGCCGAGGAGTTCAGCGACCGCTTCCATGTGATCGACGGGGGCCGCGACATCGACAGCGTGGCTCAAGAGGTGACCGCCTGCGTGACCGCGCGTTTGGGCTGATCCACGCGCCCTGCCCGCTTCCCTCTGCGGCGAAACATGCTAGACCGAGGCCATGACAGACGACGCCCCCCAGCCAGACCGTGTGGAAGGTGCCCGCCACCCGCGCGACACGCCGAAACTGATCGGCCAAAGCGCCGCCGAGGCTGCCTTTCTCGACGCTTTCAACAGCGGAAAATTGCATCACGCATGGATGCTGACCGGCCCGCGCGGTGTGGGCAAGGCGACGCTGGCATGGCGCATCGCGCGGTTTCTTCTGGCGACCCCCGACCCCGATGGCGGGATGTTCGACCTGCCCCCGGCCGAGACGCTTGAGATCGACCCCGACCACCCGGTCGCCCGCCGCGTCGCCGCCGGGGCCGAGGCGGGGCTGAAGTCCGTCACCCGCACGCTGAACCCCGACACCAAGAAGATGCGCAAGCAGATCGTCGTCGATGACATCCGCGCGCTGAACGGTTTCTTCCAGATGTCCGCCACCGATGGGGGCCGCCGCGTGGTCATCATCGACGACGCGGATGAGATGAACCCCAACGCCGCCAACGCGCTGCTGAAGATGCTGGAGGAACCGCCGGAGCGCGCCGTTCTGCTGCTGCTCAGCCACCAGCCCTCCAGCCTTTTGCCCACCATCCGCTCGCGCTGCCGCACCCTACGCCTCGGCACGCTCGACGCGGCTCAGATGGCCGAGGCGCTGGACGGCTCGGGTGTGGAAGTCGAGGACGATCCCGCCGCGCTGGCCGAGCTTTCCGGCGGGTCGGTCGGCGGGGCGCTGCGCCTGTCGCTGATGGGCGGGGTGAAAACCTATGCCGATCTCGTCGGGCTGCTCTCTTCGCTGCCGCAACTTGACCGGGGCCGCGCCATCAAACTGGCCGAAGCCGCAGCACAGCGCGGGGGGAGGCGAAACTCGACCTGCTCTTTACTCTGCTGGACCTGCTGCTGGTGCGTCTGGCCCGCACCGGGGCCACCGGTGCGCCGCCCGCGCAGCCCGCCTGCGCCGATGAGATTGCCGTGCTGCAACGCCTTTCGCCCAGCCCCGCACAGGGGCGCGCATGGGCCGACGCGGCGCAGCAGATATCCGACCGCGCCCGTCACGGGCTGGCGGTGAACCTTGACCCTGCCGCGCTGGTCCTAGATACCCTGCGGCAGATAGGCCAGACGGCGCCAAGATAGCCGAAAGGACAGCATGACCGACACGCCCCAGATCACCGACAGCCACTGCCACCTCGATTTCGAGAGCCTGCAAGAAGACCTGCCCCGCGTCATCGCCCGCGCGGCGGAGGCTGGCGTCACGCGCATGGTCACCATCTGCACCCGGCTAAAGAATGAGCCGAGCGTGCGGGCCATCGCCGAGGCGCATGAGCCGGTGTTCTACGCCGCAGGCACCCACCCGATGTCTGCCGCGGAAGAGCCGATGGCTTCGGTCGACGAACTTCTCGCCCTGACCCAGCACCCCAAGATGGTCGGCATCGGTGAGACGGGCCTCGACTACCACTACACCGCAGAGAGCGCCAAGGTGCAAAAGACCTCCCTGCGCATCCATATCGCCGCGGCGCGGGAAAGTGGCTTACCGCTGATCATCCATGCCCGCGATGCGGATGACGACATGGCCCGCATCCTGCGCGAAGAACATGCGAATGGCGCTTATAGCTGCGTCATGCATTGCTTCTCCTCCTCCGCTGAACTGGCCCGTGCCGCGCTCGATCTGGGGTTCTACCTGTCGATGTCCGGCATCACCGCCTTCCCCAAATCGCAGGCGCTGCGCGATATTTTCGCCGCCGCCCCGCTCGACCGTATTCTGGTGGAAACCGACGCGCCCTATCTCGCCCCGCCGCCGCATCGCGGCAAACCGAATGAGCCTGCCTTTACCGCCCATACCGCCCGCCGCGCGGCAGAGACCTTTGGCCTCGACTACGCCGATTTCGCGGCCCGCACGCAGGAGAATTTTGAGCGTCTCTTCGCGAAAGCCGCCGCTTGGGAGCCTGCGCGCTGATGACCGACCTGCGGGTGACCATATTGGGCTGCGGCTCCTCCGGCGGGGTTCCGCGGATCGGCGGCCACTGGGGCGCTTGCGACCCGAATGAGCCCAAGAACACCCGCCGCCGCTGCTCGATCCTTGTGGAGCGGGTGACGGAGGCAGGCACGACCACCGTCTTGATCGACACCTCCCCCGACATGCGCAGCCAGCTGTTGGACGCAGGCATCGGGCGGCTCGATGCGGTGATCTATACCCATTCCCACGCGGATCACGTTCACGGACTGGACGATTTGCGCATGGTGGTGATGAACATGCGCGCGCGGCTGCCGGTCTGGGCCGATGCGCCCACCCGGGACGCGCTGATCGAACGGTTCGGCTATGCCTTCGTGCAGCCGGAATGGTCGAGCTACCCGCCCATCCTCGACATGCATGAGATCACCGGCGAGGTCAGCATCGACGGCCCGGGTGGCACGCTGAAATTCAACCCCTTCACCGTCACCCATGGCAATATCGACGCGCTCGGTTTTCGCTTTGATGATATCGTCTATCTGCCCGATGTCTCGGCCATCCCTGAGGCGTGCTGGCCGATGATGGACAACCTGCGCTGCTGGATCGTCGACGCCCTGCGCCGGGAGCCGCATCCGACCCATAGCCATCTGGCGCAGACCCTTAGCTGGATCGACCGCGTGGCGCCCGAAACGGCGGTCCTGACCAATATGCACAACGACCTTGATTACCACACCGTCGCCGCAGAGACGCCGGATTACATTCAACCGGCCTATGACGGGCTGACCCTTCATTTCCCCCTTCCCCATTCAGACTAGGCAGCGCCGGGCGCGGGCCTGAGGGTCGGCGCCCCGCCGCACCCCCATAAGGCCCCTATCAAGTGCAAACTCTTTTAGACGTCATCCTGCCGGTCTTTCTGGTCATCGGCTTTGGTTATGTTGCGGTCTGGCGTGGGCTCTTCCCCGTCTCGGGCATCGACGGGGTGATGAAATTCACCCAGAACTTCGCGATCCCCTGTCTGCTGTTCCAAGCCATCGCCCGCATTGATCTGTCGAGCAGCTATGACCCGCGCCTTCTGGGCAGTTTCTACGGAGGCGCGGCGCTGTGTTTTGCGCTTGGCATCCTTGGCGCGCGGCTCTTGTTCCGCCGCGACTGGGAAGACAGCGTGGCGATCGGATTTTGCTGCCTGTTCTCGAATTCGATCCTGCTGGGCCTGCCGATCACCGAACGCGCTTACGGGCCCGAGGCGCTGGCCGGGAACTATGCGATCCTGTCGTTCCACGCGCCCTTTTGCTACGGTTTGGGCATCACGGTGATGGAATTCGTGCGCAACCGCGGGCAATCGGGCCTGTCGCTGCTGCGCAATGTCAGCCGGGCGATGTTTCGCAACGCGCTGGTTCTGGCGATCCTCGGCGGCTTTGCCGTCAACCTCAGCGGTCTGCCGATCCCCGGTGTGGTGGATGACGCGCTGTCGCTCATTGTCCGCGCCGCCCTGCCTGCCGCGCTCTTCGCGCTTGGCGGCGTGCTGCTGCAATACAAGCCCGAAGGCGACATGAAGGCGATCCTCATGGTCTGCGCCATTGCCCTTTTGGTGCATCCCGCGCTGGTCTGGAGCTTTGGCACCATGCTGTCGCTGCCGCAGGCCGGTTTCCGGTCCGGCGTGCTGACGGCGGCGATGGCACCGGGGTTCAACGCCTATATTTTCGCCAATATGTACGGCCGCGCGCGCCGTGTGGCGGCCAGCTCCGTGCTGATCGCGACGGGCAGCTCGATCCTGACGGTATGGCTGTGGCTCACGGTGCTGGGCTGAGCGGGCCGTGCGCGAAAAGCCCGCGATCTCTGTGATTTACCGGGGAAAGTGGTGCGGGTGAAGGGACTCGAACCCCCACGCCAAAGGCGCCAGAACCTAAATCTGGTGCGTCTACCAATTCCGCCACACCCGCACTGCACCAACCGGTGCCCGCGCTGATTAGCAAACCCGCGCGGCAGATGCGAGAGCAAAAAAGCACAAGACATTAACCGGATGTTTGCATATGGTTGGTGATACCTGAGGCAGGTACAATAGAAAGAGACGCCCATGAAACCGAATACGGTCGGGTGCGTAGGCGGCAAAGATCGCCATGGGGGGCAGTTTTCCCCATTCGCTGCGCTGGACACCGGTCTTGTGCAGGGCGCCCTTATTTTGACGCTGGATGGTGAAATCCCGGTTGAGTATCTCTCGGTCGGGGATCGGGTCATTACGCGTGACAGTGGCTTTGCAAAAATCCTTCATATTCAACGCACGACCCGCAGCGTGCGGCGCATCGCGCTGGCGGCGGGATCGCTGGGCCACACGCGGCCCGAGCGCGACGTCGCCCTCGCCGGGGATCAGATGGTGCTGGTGCGGGATTGGCGCGCGCGGGCGCTTTTCAATTCCGAACGCGCCTTGGTCGCGGCGCGGGCCTTGGTCGACGATGAATTCATCACCGATTTGGGGGAGGAAGAGACGACCCTGATCCAGATATTTTGCGACGGCCCGCATGTGATCTACGCCGATGGGCTGGAGCTTGGCACCGCCGATGCCGCCCGCGCCCGCGGCGCGGTGTTGCACGCGGCCTAAACCCCCAAGTCCCGCAGCACTTGCGGCATCAGATCGGGCAGGTCCTCGGCGATCAGCCCCGGCCCATGCAGCAGCGCTGCCTCGGCATGTATCCACGCCGCGGTGGAGGCTGCTTCGACCGGGGCGATCTCCCGCGCGAGCAGCCCGGTGATAAGCCCCGCCAAGACATCACCCGCCCCAGCGGTGGCCAGCCAAGGAGTTGCCCGGTCTTGGATCGCGCTATGCCGCCGGACCTCTCCACCGGGCGTGGCGATGATCGTTTCCGGCCCTTTCAATAAGATCACGCAGCCGAACCGCGCGGCAGCCTCGCGCGCGGCCTGCGCCTTGGCCCCCTCCTCCTCGGCTTTCGTTGCCTCGGCCAGATCTGGGGCCAGCCGGGCGAACTCCCCCATATGCGGGGTCAAAACGCAGCCTTCATGAAGCGCGTCGCGCAGGTCGGCCTCTTGCGACAGCAGGGTGATCGCATCGGCGTCCAACACGACATGCGGCGCGGCGAGGGCTGCTTTGACAAGCCCCGCTGCGCGCGCGCCCAATCCCAAGGCGGGCCCGAGGCAGAGCGCGTTGATCCGGCTGTCTTCGAGCGTTTCGGACAGGGCCGCGCCATCCGGTATCCGTTGCAGCATGACCGCCGTGAGTTGCATCGCCGCTTCAAGCTGCGCGACGGGCGGCACGCCCAAGGTCACGGCCCCTGCCCCGATCCGCAGCGCCCCGCGCGCCGCCATACGCGCGGCCCCGGTCTGGCCCGGCCCGCCAGATAGGACGAGCGCATGACCGTGGTCATATTTATGCCCCGGCTCTTTGCGCAGTAAATCGACGTTCAGGCTCTCGCGGGTGATCTCGGGAATACGCATGCGAAGGGATCTAGCAACTGCCGCCAAAAGGTACAGCCCGGAGCCGATTCACGAATGCTTATTTTTTAGGCGCGTTGCGCAAATTCTCAGCGACCCTTGGCAAATGCATCCGCCGCGCCATGTTACCCCCTGCCCGGCGCTGGACGTTACGCGGGCGGGATGCTCTGTCGAAACCAGAGCATAAATGCGCGGGAATTGTCAGGGGATTACCATGAAAAAGATCGAAGCCATCATCAAGCCGTTCAAACTCGACGAAGTCAAAGAAGCCCTTCAAGACGTGGGCGTTCAAGGTCTGAGTGTGATTGAAGTGAAAGGCTTCGGCCGCCAGAAAGGCCACACCGAGCTCTATCGCGGTGCGGAATATGTTGTAGATTTCCTTCCCAAAGTGAAGGTCGAAGTGGTATTGGATGACGACCAGGTCGATGCCGCTATCGAGGCCATCGTCGACGCCGCCAAGACGGAGAAAATCGGTGACGGCAAAATCTTCGTTTCCCCTGTTGAACAAACAATTCGCATCCGTACCGGTGAATCCGGTTCAGACGCGCTTTGACAACGGCCCTCGGGCCCAGACTACGAATAGACCATAAAGGACCTACACGATGGATACCCAGGAATTCCTGAGCAAAATCAAAGATGAAGGCATCGAATATGTCGACATCCGCTTTACCGACACCCGCGGCGCCTTGCAGCACGTTACCATCGTGAGCGATCTGGTCGACGAAGACTTCCTCGAAGAAGGCTTCATGTTCGACGGCTCCTCCATCGCAGGTTGGAAAAGCATCGAAGCCTCCGACATGAAGCTGATGCCCGACGTCAGCACCGCCTATGTCGACCCCTTCTATGCCGAAACCACGATCTGCATGCACTGCTCCATCGTTGAGCCCGACACCGGCGAAAGCTATGAGCGTGACCCCCGTGGCACCGCGGAAAAGGCCGAAGCCTATCTGCGTTCCTCGGGCATTGGCGACAACGCCTACTTTGGCCCCGAGGCTGAGTTCTTCCTCTTTGACAACGTCAAATTCTCGAACGAAGTCAACAAGGTATCTTACGAAGTTGACGCATCCGACGGCTCGTGGAACACCGACACCGACTATGAGATGGGCAACATGGGCCACCGCCCGGGCCTCAAAGGCGGCTACTTCCCGGTGAACCCGGTGGACGAAGCGCAAGACCTGCGCGCCGAGATGCTCTCGACCATGAAGCGCCTTGGCATGAAGGTCGACAAGCATCACCACGAGGTTGCCTCCTGCCAGCACGAGCTGGGTCTGATTTTTGGTGAGCTGACCAAACAGGCGGATGAAATCCAGAAGTACAAATACGTGATCCACAACGTGGCCCACGCCTATGGCAAATCGGCGACCTTCATGCCGAAGCCGGTCTTTGGCGACAACGGCTCGGGCATGCACGTGAACATGTCGATCTGGAAAGACGGCAAGCCGCTGTTTGCGGGCGACAAATACGCCGATCTCAGCCAAGAGGCACTGTGGTTCATCGGCGGCATTCTGGCCCACGCCAAATCGCTCAATGCCTTCACCAACCCGACGACCAACAGCTACAAGCGTCTGATCCCGGGTTTCGAAGCGCCGGTTCTGCGCGCCTACTCCGCGCGTAACCGTTCGGGCTGCGTGCGTATCCCGTGGACCGAAAGCCCCAAGGCCAAGCGCGTTGAGGCCCGTTTCCCCGATCCGGCGGCGAACCCCTATCTGGCGTTCTCGGCCCTCTTGATGGCCGGCCTTGACGGCATCAAGAACAAGATCGACCCGGGCGAGGCGATGGACAAGAACCTCTATGACCTCCCCGCGGAAGAGCTGGCAGACATCCCGACAGTGGCCGGTTCGCTGCGCGAAGCGCTGGACGAGCTGTCCAACGACATGGACTATCTGCTGGCCGGTGACGTGTTCACCCGCGACCAGATCGAAGGCTATATCGCGCTGAAGACGGAAGAGGTTCTGAAATTCGAACAGACCCCGCACCCCGTTGAATTCGGCATGTACTACAGCTGCTGATCAGCCACCCGCCCCGCGGGGCGCGAGAGAAAGTCGAAAGGGCGCGGTTCATTCCGCGCCCTTTTGCATGGCACCCCCCGGAACAGAGCCTGCCTTGCCGCGTTGGCTTGGCAGAGCAGCAAAGAAGGAGTGCGCATCATGGCCGATGATTCAACGGCGCTGACGGATGTTGTCGATGAGTTGAAAGACGCATCCGAGGGGAAAGAGACCGTTGAAGTTGGCCAATTAATCGACGCGCTCGACCAGCGCGGCTATGGTCCCGCCCTTGCCGTACTGCCGCTGATGGAGCTTACCCCCCTCGGCGGCATCCCCGGCTTTCCCACTGCGCTGGCCCTTCTGGTGGGGCTGCTCGCCCTGCGGATGCTACTGGGGTATGAGCATTTCTGGGCCCCGAACTGGCTGCGCAAGCGCACATTGGATACCGACAAGGTGCTGAAATCCGTCGAATGGCTGCGGCCCGTCTCGCAATGGATCGACGATAAGCTACAGGCCCGGCTGTCGCGCATTGCAGGCGCCACCGGTCAAAAGGTCGCCTGTGTCGTCATCCTTTGCCTGTGCTTTTCCGTCCCCCCGCTTGAGGTGGTGCCCTTCGCCACCTCCGCGCCGATGATCGTGATTTCCATCTTCGGGCTGGCGCTGCTTTATCGCGACGGGCTGCTCATGCTGCTGGGCTTTATCGGCGCCGGGATCGCGGCTTTTGCAGGTGCCTCCTATTTTCTGGGCGGCTGACCGCCCCGCGCCCCACCATCGCCTTAAAAGAGCCACAGCGCTTAAGCACTCTTTACCAAGACCCGGCTAAGGAAGCGGATAGATGGCGATTTCTACGACGACCTTTAACGAGCGGCTGCACCGCATTGAACAGCGCGCAAAACAGGCGCGCGGCAGGCAGCGCCGCGCCAAGCGCAGCCGCAAAGGGCTGGTCTTTCTGGTGACCATCGGCCTGCTCTTTGGTGGAGCAAGCTTCGCCCAAGACAGCGCGCCGCAGGTCAATCTCTGGGCCGGCACCGCCCTTGAATACATCCGCGCCCTACTGCCCCGCTGAGGGCCAAAGATTTTCCCTTTCGGTCGCCAAGTGAGTTGAACCGTTGCCCATATGGGCTAACCTTTGCTCGGCACACAGACGCAGAGGGTCAATCTCATGTTCAGAACACTTTTCACCACCACCGCGGCCATCTGCACCTTCATGGCCGCGCCGACTTTGGCCGCGCAATGCGGCAATACGGCCAATGGCTTTGAGGCATGGAAAGGCGCTTTCGCCCAAGAGGCCCGCGCCGCAGGCGTCGGCCAGCGCGGCTTGGACGCATTGGCAAGCGCGCGCTACGCCAATGGCACCATCGCCGCCGACCGGAACCAGAAATCCTTCAAATACTCCCTGTCCAAGTTCATGCAGGTGCGCGGCGCGGATACGATCGTGGCCCAAGGCCGTAAACGCAAAGCGCGCAACGCCGGGCTCTATAGCGCGCTTGAGCAGCGCTATGGCGTGCCTGCGGGGGTCTTGCTGGCGATCCACGGGATGGAGACGGGCTTTGGCGGTTTCATGGGCAATAGCGCTGTCGTCTCGGCCATCACCACGCTGGCCTATGATTGCCGCCGCTCCGACTTTTTCGTGCCCCATGCCATTGGCGCGCTGAAACTGGTCGACCGCGGGGCCATCACCTCTAACACCCAAGGCGCGAAACATGGTGAGTTGGGCCACACGCAATTCCTGCCCGGCAACGCGCTGCGCTATGGGGTTGACGGCAATGGCGACGGTCGGGTCGATTTCTACAATCAGGTCGACGCACTGGCCTCCACCGCCAATTTCCTGCGGCAGAAAGGCTGGCAGCCGGGGCGGGCTATCAAGAGGGGCAGCCGAACTTCCGCGTGATCCAAGCTTGGAACGCGGCGGGCGTGTACCAAAAGGCCATCGCCATCATGGCCAGCCGCATCGACGGCTAACAGCCCATTTATCCTAAGTTAAGCGGCGGCGCGTCCCCACCCGGGGCGCGCCGTTTGCATTTGGCGCGCAGCGCCCCCCGCAGCCCATTTAATTTCGGCCTGCCAAAGGGTTCCTTGCAATCTTTTGCCCCCCGGGGGAACCCCCGCGGCGTCAGTCGTTGGACTGTAGATAAGATAATTGCTGCAGACGAATGGAGGGACCCATGCACGGAATTTTCTACCTCATCGGCCTGATCGTGGTCGTTCTCGCGATCCTGAATCTCGTATTTTAAAGGAGGTCACCATGCCCGACAACAACACCACACAGACCCAAAGCGCCGCCGCCAAAGAGCAGGCGACCGCTGCAAAAGACAAAGCCGCCGCTGCCGCGAGCAACGCCGCTGAATCCGCCAAGGCGCAGGCCCGCGACGTCGCCGACACCGTGTCCGCCGAAGCGACCAACTATGCCTACCAAGCGCGCGACACCGCCGCTGACGAGGTCAAAGGCGTGGCCTCTGCCCTGCGCACCGCGGCAGATGAATTGCGCAGCGGCTCTCCGCAGGAGCGTAGCTTTAGCCAGTTGGCCGATGGTCTCGCCGATGTCTCTGACACCATGCGCGACAAGGATCTGGGCGAGATGATGGGCGACCTGAACGGTTTCGCCAAGCGCAACCCGCTGGTCTTCCTCGGTGGCGCGGCCCTTCTGGGCTTCGTGGCGACCCGTTTCGCCAAAGCCTCCAGCGATCGGCCTCAGGGCGGCTACGGCGGCACCGGCGTCGAATATGACGACGACGACCGCATCGACCGTCCGATGACCGGCACGCCGCCCACCGGTGCTGCCAGCACCGTGCCCGGCCGCACCGCCGCTCAGCCGACAACTCAGCCTGCCGCGCCCAACGTCGTTACAGGAGATAAAGTATGACCACCGAAAGCAATAAATCCGCCGGGAGCCTGCTGACCGAAGCACTCTCCCACGTCAGTTCGCTGATGCGCAAAGAGGTCGATCTGGCCCGCGCCGAAGTGAATGAGAACCTGAAACATGCGGGCGTGGCCATTGGCCTGATCGTCGGCGCCGTGGTTGTGGCCCTCACCGCCCTGAACGTGTTGAGCGCCGCCCTCGTGGCCGCCCTGACCGAAGCTGGCATCGCCGCCGGTTGGTCCGCCGTGATCGTGGGCGTTCTTCTGGCCATCGTCGCCTATGTGATGATCCAGAAAGGCACCAATGATCTGAAGCTCAGCAGCCTTGCACCGAGCCGCACCGCCAAAAACGTCAAGCGTGACGCAGAGACCATGAAGGAGGTCTACGATGACAAATGACTCCAGAAACCCCGAAGAAATTGAACGCGAAATCGAGCGGGAGCGTGCCGGTCTGGCCGATACGCTGGACGATCTGCAAGACCGCTTTTCGGTCGAAGGCATTGCGCGTCAGTTCTCTGACCAGTTCCGCGAGCATGGCGGCGACTGGGGTCGCTCCATCTCTGACGCGGCCAAGCGCAACCCGGTCGCATTGGCGCTGACAGGAGCGGGCCTTGCGTGGATGATGTTCGGCAGCGGCAACAGCCGTGACCGCCGCGGCTACGAAGGTTTGGACCGCGACCGCGCACATCCCGTGCCGGTACCGGTGACAAACACCGAAAACCGCCCCGCCGTGCGCGGCGCGCGTCGTTCCTCTGCCCCCGCAAGCGCCTATGCCACCAGCTATGGCTCCGAACGCGGCGCTGCCGATGATGTGCCCGCATGGGCCCGTGACGTGCATCACGACGACGATGATGGCCGCGGCTTCGGCGATCGTGCCCGCTCTGCCGCAGGCAGCGTGAAAGGGGCCGCAGGCTCCGCCGCGAGCGGTGTCTCCGGTGCCGCAGGCTCTGCCGCTGGCAGCGTCAAGGGCGCTGCAAGCTCGGCTGCCGGGCGTGCCCGCTCCGCCGGTTCCTCGGTCGCCAGCGGCGCCCGCTATGCCCGTGACCGCGCGTCCTATGGCACGCGTTCCGCCGTGGACAGCATCCGCAGCACCGCCAGCGGCGCGGCCCACAGCGTACGCGACAGCGCCAATGCCGCCAATGAGCGCGCCCATGCCCTGCGGGACCGTCTGTCAGAAGGCACCGAAAACATGACCGCCGAAGCGCGTGAGCGTATCGTGATGGCCCGTGCCCGCGCCGTGGATGCGTGGAACGCCGGCGGTCGCTATGCCCGTCAGGGCGGTGAGCGTGCCTCGGACATGTTCGAAGAGCATCCGATGGTCGCCGGTGCGCTGGCCCTCGCAGTGGGTGCCGCAATCGGCGCCGCCCTGCCCCGCAGCCGCACCGAAGACGCCTATATGGGCGAGCACAGCGATGCGCTCTTTAACGAGGCCGAGCGTATCTACGCGGAAGAGCGTGACAAGCTGGGCAAGGTCGCCAAGGCCGCGACGGATGAGGCAGGCAAGGTCTTGAAAGAGACCAAAGACAATGCCGATGCCGCTGCCGACGAAGAGACCGCCGCCGATGCCGCCGTGAAAAAGGCAAAGGAAAGCGGTCAGCGCGTCGCGGACGCGGCTAAAAGCGAAGCCGACAAGCAAAAGCTCGGCGACGTGAAGAGCTAAGCCAAGCCACGCCCGCTCCCGACCTCGGGGGCGGGCATATTTTACGATACGAAATTAACGTCAAAGGACCAGATATGGCGCGCGGACGGAAAGCGGAAACGCCGATGGAGATACCGGCCCCCGGATGGAAAGACATCCTATTGCGGGTCAAGGATGAGATCGCCGCCGATCATGTGTCGCTTGTCGCCGCCGGTGTCGCCTTTTACGCGCTGCTGGCGATTTTCCCTGCCGTGACCGCTCTGATGGCGCTCGCCGGATTGGTAATGGAGCCCGCTCAGGTCACCGCGCAGCTTGAATCCCTGACCAACCTCATTCCCGAAGAAGCCGCCAATATCATCCTCGGCCAAGCCGTCGCCGTGACGGGGTCGGAAGAGACGGGTCTGGGCTGGGCCTTCTTGATCGGTCTGGCCCTCGCGCTCTACTCCGCGTCCAAGGGCGTGGGCAGTCTGATGGAAGGTCTGAACGTCGCCTATGACGAGGATGAGACCCGTGGTTTTGTCTCCAAACTGATCTGGACGCTTGGCCTCACCCTCATGTTGATCGGCGTGCTGCTCTTGGGCCTTGCGGCCACGTTGGCTGTGCCTGCTGTGGTCGCCTTTCTCGCCCTGCCCGATTGGGTCGAGACGCTGCTCACCTACGGCAGTTGGGTGCTGCTTGCCGCACTTACCGCGCTCGCGCTGGCCGTGCTCTACCGCTACGGCCCTGCCCGTGACGATGCGGAGTGGAAATGGCTCACCCCCGGCTCCATCATCGCCTGCATCTTGTGGATCGTCGCCTCTATCGGGTTTTCGATCTACGTCAGCAACTTCGGCAGCTACAACGAAAGTTTCGGCAGCATGGCCGGGGCGATCATCCTGCTGATGTGGCTTTGGATCTCAGCCTTCATCGTGCTTCTGGGGGCTGAGTTCAACTCCGAGATGGAGGCCCAGACCCGCAAGGACAGCACCACCGGCCCGGATGAGCCGATGGGCCAACGCGACGCGGTCAAGGCCGATAAGCTGGGCCGCGCGAAGGGCAAATAGGAGAATTCTCATGGCACCGCGCGCACTTTGGAAAGGTCAACTTCGCCTCTCGCTGGTGTCGATTCCGGTCGAGATATTCTCGGCCACCAAGACCAGTTCCAAAGTCTCTTTTCGGCAAATTCACAAACCCTCGGGCAAGCGGGTCCGCTATGAGAAATCCGTGCCCGGCATCGGCCCGGTCAAGGCCGAGGATATCGTCAAAGGCTATGAGGTCGGCAGCGACGAATATATCCTGCTCGACCCGATGAGGTGGATGAGATCAAGCTAGAGACGAAAAAGACCTTTGAGTTGGTCCAATTCGTCGATGCCTGCGAAATCTCTCCGCTCTATTTCGACAAACCCTATTACATCACCGCTTCCGACGATCTCGCCCAAGACGCCTACCGCGTGGTGCGCGATGCGCTGCGCCAGTCTGGCAAGGTTGGTTTGGGGCAGGTCACCATGCGCGGCAAGGAATATCTGGCCTGCGTCAAACCCTGCGGCGACGGGCTGTTGATGGAGACGCTGCACTATGCCGATGAGCTGCGCGAGGCGGATCAGATCTTCACCGATATCGAGGACGACAAGACCGACAAGGAATTGCTCGATGTCGCGACTTCGCTCATCGACAAGAAAACCGCGCCCTTCGACGCCTCCGCCTATACCGACAAATATGCCGAGGCGATGCAAAAGCTGTTGGATGCGAAGGTGAAGAACAAAAAGACCCCGCGCGTGCAGACCGGGGATGACAGCGCCGCCGAGGGCGAGAATGTGATCGACCTTATGGGCGCGCTGAAAGAGAGCCTGAAAGAAGCGGGCGGCGGAAAATCCAGCGCCAAGAAAAAGGCGCCGCGTAAGAAAGCCTCGTGATGGCCAAATCCCCGACAGGCTGGCCAGCTACAACGCCAAACGCGATTTCGAGGCGACAGCCGAGCCGCGCGGCCAGATCGGCAGCGGCGCGGGGCAAAGCTTTGTCGTTCAGAAACACGATGCCACCCGCCTGCACTATGATTTTCGCCTTGAATGGGAGGGGGTGCTGCTGAGTTGGGCCGTCACCAAAGGCCCCTCCCCCGACCCGTCGGAAAAACGCCTTGCCGTGCGGACCGAGGACCATCCGCTTGACTATGGCGGCTTTGAGGGGACGATCCCCAAGGGGCAATATGGCGGCGGTACGGTCATGCTTTGGGACCGGGGCACATGGATGCCGCAGGGCGATGTGCCAAAGGGGCTGAAAGACGGCAAGCTCAAATTCACGCTGCAAGGCCAGCAGATGCAGGGCGGTTGGACGCTGGTGCGGATGCGGGGCCGGGAAAAGCGCGAGAACTGGCTGCTGATCAAAGAGCGTGACGACTATGCCCGCGATCTGCCCGATGGGCTGACCAAGGGCACCGCCCGGTCGATCACCACGGGCCGCACCATGGCCGAGATCGCCAAAGACGCCCCCGCCAAAGAGGTCGCCGACCCACGCCCCAAACGCAAAGGCAAGAACCCCGCTTTCGTCAAACCCCAGCTTGCCACCCTCGTCGCCGACGCGCCCGAGGGGGACGGTTGGATGCATGAGACCAAGTTCGACGGCTACCGCTGTCTGGTGTCCCTCGGAAAGAACGGCACGCGGCTTTTCACCCGCTCCGGCAAGGATTGGACCGATAAGTTTGGCGCGCTTGGGGCCGCCTTCGATCCGCTGCCCTGCGACCGGGCGCTGTTGGACGGAGAGGTCATGGCGGCCAAGATCAACGGCTCGGCCTTCTCTTCGCTGCAAAAGGCGCTGAAAGAGGGGCATCCGCTGGTCTTTTACGCCTTCGATCTGCTGTCGCTCGACGGGGAGGATTTTCGCGACGCGCCGCAGATGGACCGCCGCGCGCGTCTGGCGCAATTGCTATCCGGCGTGCCCGCAGGCGGGCCGCTGCGGCTGAGCGAGCATGTCATCGGTCATGGTCCCGAAGTCTTCGACCGCGCCTGCAAAGCCGGGGCTGAGGGGATCATCTCCAAACGCGTTGACGCGCCCTATTCCAGCAGGCGCAGCAAAAGCTGGCTCAAGGTCAAATGCACCCGGCGGCAGGAATTCGTCATCATCGGCTATTCCCCCTCCGACAAAAAGGGCCGCGCCTTTGCCTCGCTCCTGCTGGGCAGCCATGAGGGCGGCGAATTGCGCTACAAGGGCCGCGTCGGCACGGGGTTCTCTGAGGAGGTGATGTCCGACCTCGCCCGCGCCATGACCGCCCGCAAGACCCCGCCCGCAGCCGATGTGCCCGCGGAGGTGGCGCGAGATGCCAAATGGGTCCGCGCTGATCTGGTGGCCGAGGTCGACTTTGCCGAGTTTACCGCCGATGGCGTGATCCGGCACGGCAGTTTTCTGGGCCTGCGCGAGGATAAGGCCGCGGGCAGCGTGACCTTGGAGGAACCGCAAGAGGAGCCTAAGATGGACAGCGACAGCAAGATCGGCGGCGTGCAGATCAGCAATGCCGACCGCAGGGTTTTTCCCGATGCGGGCTGCACCAAAGGCGATGTGGCACGGCATTACGAACGTGTCGGGGAGCGGATGATCGACCTCATGGGCCACCGTCCGCTGTCGCTCTTCCGCTGCCCTTCGGGGATCGACGGGCAATGTTTCTTTCAAAAACACGACAGCGGCGGGATGCCCGACGCGCTGTCACGCGTCTCGATCGAGGAAAGCGATGGCGACGCGGCGGATTACCTCTATGCCACGCGCCCCGAAAGCCTGATCGCGGCGGCGCAGATGGGCAGTTTGGAGTATCACATCTGGGGCGCGCGGGTGGATCGGTTGGACCGCCCCGATCGGCTGGTCTTTGACCTCGACCCCGATGAAGGGTTGGACTGGGCCGATGTCCGCGCAGCAGCGTTTGAGCTGCGCGATGCGCTGGCGGCCCTCGGCCTGCAATCGGGGGCCATCGTCACCGGCGGCAAGGGCGTGCACGTCTGGCTGGCCCTGCGCCGCACGCGCGGTTGGGAGACGGTCAAACTTTTCGCCAAGACCTTTGCCCATGTCATGGCCGCGCAAGACCCCGACCGCTATGTCGCGACCATGTCCAAGGCCAAGCGCAAGGGCCGGATTTTCATCGACTGGCTGCGCAATGAACGCGGTGCTACGGCCATCGCGCCCTACTCCCTTCGCGCGCGCCCCGGTGCGCCGGTTGCCGCGCCGGTGACTTGGGAGGAATTAGAGACGCTCGACAGCGCCAATGGCTTCCACATGGGCGATATGGCCGCGCGGCTGGACCAGCCCTGCCCGGCACTGGCGGTGCAGGAGGATCTGCAATCGCTGACCGATGGGGTGATCGACAAGTTGCAGGAATGGTCTGAAAGGTGAGGCAAGATTGGCCGCGAGGGTGCGCGGCCAATTTCGTTTCACTGCCCGAGCGCTTGGCCCAGATCAGCGCCAAGGTCTTCGACATCCTCGATCCCGACCGACAGACGCAACAGCCCCTCGGGGATCCCGGTATGCGGCTCGATCGTGTGCCGATGCTCGACAAGGCTTTCCACCCCGCCGAGCGAGGTCGCGCGGTGGAACAGTTGCAACCGCCCCGCCGCTTTCAACGCCGCCTCGGCCCCACCTTTGACGACAAAGGACAAGAGCCCGCCATAGCCCCCGCGCATCTGCTGCGCGGCCAGCGCATGGCCGGGGTGGTCCGGCAGGCCGGGGTACATCACTTTTTCCACCTGCGGATGATCCGACAGAAATTCAGCCAAGGCCATGGCATTGCGAGACATTTCGCGCATCCTGAGCGGCAGGGTCCGCATCCCACGCGCCAATAGCCACGCCTCCATCGGGCCAATCACCGCGCCCGCCTCATTGCGGTCATCGCGGATCATCTGCCAACGCGGCGTCTCGGCGTCATTGGTGGCGAGCGACCCGGCCAGAACATCGGAATGGCCGTTGATCCCCTTCGTCGCCGAATGCATCACGATATCCGCGCCATGCTTCAACGGGTGGCTCAGCACCGGCGAGGCTGCGGTGCTGTCGACCACCAGCGTCGCGCCGACCTTATGCGCGGCGGCAGCGGCCCCGGCGATATCGGTGATCCGCAGCCACGGGTTCGACGGCGTCTCGATCAGGCAGAGGTCAGGCTTTTCAGCGCGGCACAGGGCGGCAAAGGCGTCAAGATCGCTTGCCTCCACCTCATGCAGCGCGATCTGCCGCCGGGCGCAGAAATCGCGGATCCATTTCGTCGTGCCCCAGTAAATCTGGCTTTGCACCACCACGCTCGCCCCATTGGGCACCGTGCGAAAGACCGCCGCGATGGCCGCCATGCCCGAGGGGAAGATCAGCGTCTCGTCGGCCCCTTCGAGCGCGTTCAGCAGACGCTCCGCCACGCGGGTATTTTCGTTATGCGAGCGCAGATAGACGTTGTTGGGATTGACCAGATCGTAATTCTCGTCCCGCAGATAGGTGGTGGCGAATTGCACCGGCGGCACCACCCCGCCTGACGCGGGATCGACGGCGCCCGCGGCTTGGGCCGCGATGGTGGCAGGGTGCAGGTTCGGTTTGGGGGGCTGGGCCAAGATATGTCTCCGACAGGGGTTTTGCACAAGTCGTATACAAAGCAACAACCGGGGGCAAATGCGATCACGCGCAGTGCTTTCGCGTCACGCTTGGGTGAGCGCGCGGCCCCGGCCCTTGATCCGCCCGCTAGAGATGTCACCTTTAGCCCAAGCAAATTGGAGAGCCTCATGGCCATCGAACGCATCACCTTTCCCGGCCTGGGCGGCACGGAACTCTCCGCACGGCTGGACATGCCGGAGGGGCCGCATCTGGCGACCGCGCTTTTCGCGCATTGTTTCACCTGCGGCAAAGACAGCCCCGCCGCGCGGCGCATCGCGGGCCGTTTGGCGGCGATGGGGATTGCGGTACTGCGCTTTGACTTCACCGGGCTGGGGCATTCCGAGGGCGATTTCGAAAAGACGTCGTTCTCGTCCAACGTCAATGATCTGCTCGCCGCTTGCCGCTATCTGTCGGGCCGTGACATGGCCCCCGCGCTTTTGATCGGCCATTCACTGGGCGGCGCGGCAGTGCTTAAAGCCGCCGCACAACTGCCCCATGTGAGCGCTGTCGCCACGCTCGGCGCGCCTTTCGATCCGGCCCATGTGACCCATAACTTTGCCGAGAGCCTGCCCGAGATTTCGGAAAATGGCAGTGCCGAGGTCAATCTCGGTGGGCGGCTCTTTACCATCAGTCAGGGGTTCATCGACGATCTGCAGGGGGCCACGCTCGCCCCCGATATCGCGGGGCTGAAAGCCGCGCTGCTTGTGATGCATGCGCCGCGCGATGAGATCGTCAGCATCGACAATGCCGGACAGATTTTCATGACCGCGAAACACCCCAAAAGCTTCGTGACCCTCGACGATGCCGACCACCTGATCACCCGCCCACGCGACGCCGAATATGCGGCAGAGATCATCGCCACATGGGCGGATCGCTACATGGAGCTGAAATCCCCCGCCCCGCCCCCCGGCGCGCCGGAAGGGATCGTGCGCGTGACCGAAGCGGATGCCGACGGGTTCTTGCAAGACGTGAACGCAGGCCCGCATCACCACGCACTGGCGGATGAGCCGCAGGCCTATGGCGGCACCAACCGCGGCATGTCGCCCTATGGGTTTCTGTCTGCCGGATTGGGGGCTTGCACCTCGATGACCATCCGCATGTATGCCCGGCGCAAGGGCTGGCCACTCGACGGCGTGAGCGTGGATGTCTGCCACGACAAGGTGCATGCGCAGGACGCATGCACCGGCGCGGCAGAGAAGATCGACACTTGGCGGCGGCGTATCCGGCTGGAGGGGGATTTGACCGAAGAGCAGCGTCAACGGCTCTTGGAGATTGCGGATAAATGCCCCGTGCATCGGACGTTGGAGCGGAGTTCGACGGTGGTGACAGAGCTTCTGTGACGACGGTGACTTTACCACCCCGGCCCGGAATCACGCCGCAGACGCCGGGCCATCGCCTGACCGCCCGCCATACTAAAGGCGTGCCGGTATATCTGGCGCACCTTTGATGCGACCGGGCAGGTGCTGGCCCTCCCCCCTCAGACTTGTCCTTAACCCCAAGTCAGTCTATGCCGCCCTTGACCCATCCCCTGTCCTAAAAAGGTGCGCGCATGATCCCCCGCTACTCCCGTCCCGATATGGTTGCCGTCTGGTCGCCGGAAACGAAATTCCGCATCTGGTTCGAGATCGAGGCCCATGCCTGCGACGCCATGGCCGATCTGGGCACGATCCCGCGCGAAAACGCCGACGCCGTGTGGAAAGCCAAGGATGTCGAGTTCGACGTGGCCCGCATCGACGAGATCGAAGCCGTGACCAAACATGACGTCATCGCCTTCCTCACGCATCTGGCCGAACATGTCGGCAGCGACGAGGCGCGTTTCGTGCATCAGGGGATGACCTCCTCCGACGTGCTCGACACTTGTTTCAACGTGCAACTGACGCGTGCCGCCGACCTGCTGCTCGACGGTATGGACAAGCTGCTCGCCGCGCTGAAGAAACGCGCGCTTGAGCATAAAGACACCGTGCGCGTGGGCCGCAGCCACGGCATCCACGCAGAACCCACCACCATGGGCCTCACCTTTGCCCGTTTCTATGCCGAGATGGACCGCAACCGCGCCCGCCTCGTCGCCGCGCGTGAGGAGATTGCCACCGGTGCGATCTCGGGCGCTGTCGGCACTTTCGCCAATATCGACCCGCGCGTCGAAGAGCATGTCTGTGAGAAACTGGGCCTCAACCCCGAGCCGATTTCGACCCAAGTCATCCCGCGCGACCGTCATGCGATGTTCTTTGCCACGCTCGGCGTCATCGCCAGCAGCATCGAAAACGTCGCGATCGAGATTCGCCATATGCAGCGCACCGAGGTGCTGGAAGGGGCGGAATTCTTCTCCATGGGGCAAAAAGGCTCCTCGGCCATGCCGCATAAGAAGAACCCGGTTCTGACCGAGAACCTGACCGGTCTGGCCCGCCTCGTGCGCATGTCGGTGATCCCGGCGATGGAGAACGTGGCGCTTTGGCACGAGCGCGACATCTCGCATTCCTCTGTCGAGCGCGGCATTGGCCCCGATGCCACCGTGACGCTGGACTTCGCCCTGCACCGTCTGGCGGGCGTCGTCGACAAAATGCTGATCTTCCCCGATAACATGCTGGAGAACATGAACAAATTCCCCGGCCTTGTGATGAGCCAGCGGGTGCTTCTGGCCCTGACCCAAGCGGGTGTGAGCCGCGAAGATGCCTATTCCATGGTGCAGCGCAACGCGCTGAAGGTCTGGGAAGAACGGCTCGATTTCCGCGAATTGCTGCTGGCCGATGAAGAGGTCGTCGCGGCCTTGGGCGAAGACGGCATCAATGAGAAATTCGACATGGGCTACCACACCAAACATGTCGACACGATCTTCAAGCGCGTCTTCGGCGCGTAACACGCGGATCGTAACGCTTTGAGATTGGCGCGGGTGGGTGTACCCTATCCGCGCCTGTCAAAGGAGCAAACGACATGAAACTCGCACTGACACTCGGCGCCCTCATGGCGCTCACGGCCCCCTCCCTCGCCCTTGCTTCGGGCTGCGTTCATGACAAACAGGTCATGACCTGCGCCGAGGGGATGAAACTCGACATCAGCAGCGGCACCTGCGTGCCGGACGCCACCGCCTAAGCTTTCCATCGGCGGCAAAGTACAATGCCCCCTGCCCGGGCCTCTGACGGCTGACCCCGGCCTATGCCGTCCGGCATGGCTTGTTGCGCGCGTCAGCGCAGGCTATGTCAGGAAAAGTTTAACAGCCTGTCAGAGCCCATGTCGGACCCAGCCACCAAAGCCAAAAAGCCCTATCCCTTCGGTCGCCGGGCCCGGCATTACCTAAGCAACCTGCTGATCGTCGGCATCATCCGCACGGCTTTGGCCCTGCCCTATAAGACGCGGGTCGGCTTTGTCGGCGGATTGGTGCAGCATGTTCTGGCCCCCTCGCGGGCTACCGCCGCCGGGCGCTGGACAATCTTGAGCATGTCTGGCCCGAGATGCCGCTTGCCCGACGTGAGGAGATTGCCACCCGCTGCCTCAACAATCTCGGGCGGTCTTTTATCGAGAATTACTACGCCGAGGACTTTCCCAAACGCATGGCCGAGATCGCCCCACAGGGGCCGGGCATGGCTGCGCTGGAAGAGGCCAACCGCACGGGCCAGCCGGTGATCCTCGTGACCGGGCATTACGGCAATTACGAAGCGGCGCGGGCCTCCCTCGTGGCGCGGGGCTATGACATCGGCGGCCTCTACCGCGAGATGAAAAACCCCTATTTCAACGCACATTACGTCAAAACGCTCGAAGCCTTTGGCGGGCCGGTGTTTCCGCAAGGGCGGCGCGGCACGGCGGGTTTCGTGCGGCATCTGAAACAGGGCGGTCGGCTGGTGCTGCTGTTCGACCAACATGTCATCCGCGCGCCGATCCTCGACTTTATCGGCAAGCCTGCCCGCACCGCCATCTCGGCGGCGGAACTGGCGCTGCGCTATGATGCGCTGCTGATCCCCTTTTACGGCATTCGTCAGGACGATGGCGTCAGCTTTGACGTGGTGCTCGAAGCGCCGGTGCCGCATAGCGATCCGATGACCATGACGCAGGCGCTGAACGACAGTCTGACCGCGCAGGTCACCAAGACGCCGGAACAGTGGTTCTGGGTGCACCGCCGCTGGCGGCCCCACGAAACCTAACGCCGCGCCTTACTTGGCTCGCGCGGCGGCAAGGATCGCCCCCGGGCCGCCCTGCTCTTTGCGCTGAACGATGACCACGACGGGCAGATCGCCCTCAGCCTCGGCACGCAGTGACAGCGGCGCCGCCCCGTCCCAGTCCGCCAAGACCTGCCAGCCCTGCACCACGTTGCTGTGCTCCATGACATGGCCCGCGTTTTCCCCCGGGTGACCTTGGTCCGCTCCATCGGTGAATAGCGCAGCATGTGGACTTGCATTGGCCCCACGCCTTTGGCCAAAGGGTCTGCCGTGATCTCAACCGCACCGCCTGACCGCGCGACCGTCAGCGCCACCTGCGGCGCGGCCTCTGCATGACGTTCGACCGCGTCCATCAGTTTCATCGGTTTCGCGCCGACGATATCGGTCTGCCCCTGCACGATCAGCTCAGGCGTATAAACGCTGCGCCGCCCGCCGACCGCGGCATAGCCGCGCTGACGCTCGGCATGGGCCGGATCGCCAAAGGGATCCTCCCAGCCGATGTAGTCCCAGTAATCCACATGCAGCGCGAGCGCGATGATATCCTCCCGCTCGGCCAATTCGGCGAGCATCGCATCGGCATCGGGGCAAGAGGAACAGCCCTGAGAGGTAAAGAGTTCGACCACCACAGGCTGCTCCTGCTGAGCCTGCAACGGCGCGGCCAGCAGCGAAAATGCGGCAAGGACGGGAAAAATCAGGGGCTTCATAAAATTCCAGACGGATCAATATCGCGGTGATGGCTTTGGTCTAACGGCTGGGAGGGTAAAATACCAATCAACCTTTGTTGAAACGGCCGTTAGCGCCCACAGCCGCATGCCGCGCATGATGCCCCCTTTAAAGTCGGTACACAATGGTATACAAAATCGCGCGAAACCGCCTGATAACAGTTGAACCGCCGCGCCCGTAGTGGCATTGAGACGGCAATCTAGCCACCCATCAGACCCCGAAGGGAGCCCGCCATGACAATCCAAGTCGGTCACGACAGTGCCAAGACACGGAAAACCCTCTCCGTTGGCAGCCAGAACGTCGCCTATTACTCCATCCCCGCCGCCGAAGCGGCTGGTCTGGGCGACTTCTCCAAACTGCCAGCGGCGTTGAAAGTCGTTCTGGAAAACATGCTGCGTTTTGAAGACGGCAAGACCGTCACCCAAGACGACATCAAGGCTTTCGCCGAATGGGCGACCAAGGGCGGCAAGAACCCGCGTGAGATCGCCTACCGTCCGGCCCGCGTGCTGATGCAGGACTTCACCGGCGTGCCGGCGGTGGTCGACCTTGCCGCGATGCGCGACGGTCTGGTGGCGCTTGGTGGCGACGCCGACAAGATCAACCCGCTGAACCCCGTCGACCTCGTCATCGACCACTCGGTCATGATCGACGAGTTTGGCAACCCGCGCGCCTTCCAGATGAACGTGGACCGCGAATATGAGCGCAACATCGAGCGCTATACCTTCCTCAAGTGGGGTCAGAAGGCGTTTAACAACTTCCGCGTTGTGCCCCCGGCACCGGCATCTGCCACCAGGTGAACCTTGAGTACCTCAGCCAGACCGTTTGGACCGACAAGGACCAGAATGGCGAGGAAGTGGCCTACCCCGACACGCTGGTGGGCACCGACAGCCACACCACCATGGTCAACGGCGCCGCCGTTCTGGGCTGGGGCGTCGGCGGGATCGAGGCCGAGGCCGCGATGCTGGGTCAGCCGATCTCCATGCTGATCCCCGAGGTCGTGGGCTTTGAGCTGACGGGCCGCATGATGGAAGGCACCACCGGCACGGACCTCGTGCTGAAAGTGGTCGAAATGCTGCGCGAGAAGGGCGTGGTCGGCAAGTTCGTGGAATTCTACGGTGACGGCCTCGACCACCTGCCGCTGGCGGACCGCGCGACCATCGCCAACATGGCGCCTGAGTACGGTGCCACCTGTGGCTTCTTCCCGATCGACGACGAGACGCTGCGCTATCTGACCAACACCGGCCGTGACAAGGATCGCGTGGCGCTGGTCAAAGCCTATGCGCAGGAAAACGGCATGTGGCGCGATGCGGATTACGCACCGGTCTACACCGACACGCTGAGCCTCGACATGGGCACCATCGTGCCTGCGATCTCGGGCCCCAAACGTCCGCAGGACTACATCGCACTCGACAAGGCGCACACCGCTTTCGCCGAATACGTCAAAGGCATCCGCGAAGGCAAAGACACCTCCGCGAACTCCGAAATCCGTTGGGAAGGCGAAGGCGGCCAGCCCGAGCCGCAGGAAATCCCCGGTGACGAGGGCCACCACAACCGCGGCTATGTGATGACCGACGATGGCCATTACCAGCTGCATGACGGCTCCATCGTGATCGCCTCGATCACCTCCTGCACCAACACCTCGAACCCCTATGTCATGATCGGCGCGGGCCTCGTGGCGCGCAAGGCGCGTGAACTGGGCCTGACGCGCAAGCCTTGGGTCAAGACATCGCTGGCACCGGGCTCGCAGGTTGTGTCGCATTACCTTGAGGCCGCGGGCCTGCAAGACGATTTGGACGCCATCGGCTTCAACCTCGTCGGCTACGGCTGCACCACCTGCATCGGCAACTCCGGCCCGCTGGAAGCGCCGATCAGCAAGGCGATCAACGACTATGACCTGATCGGCACCTCGGTGCTCTCTGGCAACCGCAACTTCGAGGGCCGCATCAGCCCCGACGTGCGCGCCAACTACCTCGCCTCCCCGCCCCTCGTGGTGGCCTATGCGCTGGTAGGTGACATGAACCACGACCTGACAAACAGCCCGCTGGGTCAGGATAAGAACGGCAATGACGTCTACCTGAAAGACATCTGGCCCTCGACGCAGGAAGTCGCCGAACTGGTCGAACAGACCGTGACGCGCGAAGCCTTCCAAGAGAAATACGCCGATGTCTTCAAGGGCGACGAAAAGTGGCAGGCGGTCGAGACCACCGACAGCAAGACCTACGATTGGCCGCCGCAGTCGACCTACGTGCAGAACCCGCCCTACTTCCAAGGCATGTCGCCTGAGCCGGGCACCATCTCGAACATCGAAGGCGCGAAAGTGCTGGCGGTACTGGGTGACATGATCACCACCGACCACATCTCGCCTGCCGGTTCCTTTAAGGAAACCACGCCCGCGGGTCAGTATCTGACCGAGCGTCAGGTGCCGGTGCGGGAGTTCAACTCCTACGGTTCGCGTCGTGGCAACCACGAGGTCATGATGCGCGGCACCTTCGCCAACATCCGCATCAAGAACGAGATGCTGGACGGCGTTGAAGGCGGCTACACCAAGGGCCCCGATGGCGAGCAGACCTCGATCTTCGATGCCGCAATGGCGCATCAGGAGAACGGCACCCCGCTGGTGATCTTCGGTGGTGAACAGTACGGTGCGGGCTCCTCGCGCGACTGGGCCGCGAAGGGCACCGCCCTCTTGGGCGTGAAGGCCGTGATCGCCGAGAGCTTTGAGCGTATCCACCGCTCCAACCTCGTTGGCATGGGCGTCATCCCCTTCGAGTTCACCGGCGGCGACACCCGCAAATCTCTGGGCCTCACCGGGGATGAGACCGTCTCCATCGAAGGGCTCGACACCATCAAGCCGCTGCAGGAAGTGCCCTGCAAGATCACCATGGCGGATGGCAGCACCAAGGACATCACCCTGAAGTGCCGCATCGATACCGCAATTGAGATCGAATACATCGAGCACGGCGGCGTGCTGCACTACGTGCTGCGCAATCTGGCGAAATCGGCCTAAGCGCCAAACGCCACTGCGACACAATTCAAGGAGCGGCCCCTGCGGGCCGCTCCTTTTTCTTTGCCTCAGGGCCTTGAGCGGGAACCTGCCCGCGCATCACGGGTTGCCTTTCTAAGACGATCGCGTTCGAGGAAGGCACAGCAATGATAGCAGGTTACGCGCTAGGCGCTTTGGGCGCGGTGATCCTTGTTATCGTCCTGCTGGATTTTCTCTATACCGCCATCGGCGCGGCCCCTGTGGCGCCCCTGTCGGAACGGGTGGCGCGGGCGGCGTTTTCTCTCTTCACCAAACTCATGCCCAAGGGAAACGCCCGGCACCGCCTGTCCGGCCCGGTGGTGATGACGACCATCGCGGTGACTTGGATCGTGCTCGTCTCCCTCGGCTGGACCTTGGTGTTTCAGATGAGCCGTGAGGCGGTGGTGATGTCGGACAATGCAGAGCCTGCGGGTTTTGTCCGCGACTCCGCCTTTGTCGGCCATCTGCTTTCGACCCTCGGCGGCGGGCCGCTGCAAACGCAAAGCCCCTTCTGGCTGGCGATGTCGGTGCTTGTCGGGGTCAATGGGATGGTGATCCTCACCCTTTCGGTCAGTTTCGTGCTGTCGACCACCACCACCGTCGCGCAAGCGCGGGGGCTTTTGAGCAAGGCATCGATGTTCGCGGCGGACAGCGATGAGATGAACACGATCATCATGCCCGCCCTCGCCGATCTGGTGTCGAACCTCAATGCGATGCAATTCGCGCTTTACTACAGCGCCGAACACCCCGCCCGTCGGGTGCCCGCAGGAATGGTAGAACTGGCCGAGCGGGTCGCCCCTACCCCGAACAGATGCGCCGCCTGCGCATCGCGCTTGAGCCGCTGCCCGGTTTCACCGCACCCGAGGGCCGCTTGGACCAACTGACCAACGCCCAATTCGTCGACCGCCTGCGCGAATGGGCGCGGCCCTATTCGCTCTGACCCCGAGGAACAGAAGACCGGGAATTCCCGTTGATCCGAAGCACCTCGTGAAAGGAGATACCATGAGCCCGAAAATCACCGTTCTGTTCTATTCCACCTATGGGACCAACCACGCCATCGCTGAGCGAGCCGCCCGTGCCGCCGAAGAGGCAGGCGCCGAGGTCCGACTGCGCCGCTGCGCCGAGACCGCCCCGCAGGCCGTTGTCGATGGCCAAGACGCGTGGCGTGCCCAATTGGACAAGATGCAAGACATCCCCGAGGCCAAACCCGAGGACATGGAATGGGCCGATGGCTATTTCATCTCGGCCCCCACCCGCTTTGGCGTCGCCGCCAGCCAATTCCGCGCTTTTATCGACACGCTGGGGCCGCTCTGGCAGTCAGGGGCGCTGGCCAATAAGGCGATCACGGCGACCACTTCGGCGCAGAACCCGCACGGCGGGCAGGAAACGACGCTTCAGTCGATCTATGTCACCGCGATGCACTGGGGTGCGATTATCGTGCCGCCGGGCTATGCCGATGGCGTCAAATTCGAGGATGGCGGCAACCCCTACGGATACTCCTGCGAACCCGGCCCGCTGAGTGAGACTGGCAAGAAATCCATCGCCTATCAGGCGAAACGTTTGGTTGAATACGCTGCCAAAATCAGCGGGTGATCGCATCCCGCAGCGCCGGGAGGAACCGCTGTTCGTAATCGCTGCCGACCAGCGGCCCGGCAAAGCGGAACAACACCGTGCCGTCCCCGTCGACGATGAAGGTTTCCGGCGGGGCGGTCACGCCCCAATCAATCGCCACGCGCCCCTGCGGGTCGAAACCGACCCCGGCAAAGGGGCTTTCTTCGTCTTCGAGATAGGCAGTCGCGTTCTTCTCGGTATCCTTGAAATTGACGCCGATGATGTTCATTCCCTCGGCCTGCATCTCAAGCAGTTTGGGGTGTTCGGCACGGCAGGGCGGGCACCAGCTGGCCCAGAAGTTCACCAAGCTCACTTGCCCACCTCGCAGCATGTCATCTGTGGCCTGCGGATAGCCGGGCAGCGTGTCTGCGGGCATGGCAGGCGCCTGTTGCCCCACCAGCGTTGAGGGCAGCCCCTCGGGATCGTCGCGGTACATGCCCACGGCGGCCAGTGCGACGAAGGCGGCAAAGATCACCGGTGGTGCGATCATCATGGGTGAGAGTTTAGCCACGGCGTCCGGCCTCCTGCTCTGTCTCTTCCAAAGCCCGGCGCGCCGCGCGGCCGCGCCAGAGGGTCAAGCCGATCAGAGCCGCCAGTAGCAGCAGGGATACGGCATAGGCCGAGAGCACCTCGGCCGCGTATTTTCCAAGATCCGGCATCACGCCCCCTGTTCATCCGCGCCCTGAGCGCCGCCGTTCGGCGCAGGCGAATTTCGGTACCCGTGCGGTAGACCACCAGCGCCAGAAACAGCAGGCCAAAGCCCAGCATCGCCAGCACCAGCGGGTAAAAGAAAACATCCGCCACGCTGCGGTTGCCCGTGGCCACGGGGATCGAGGTGCCTTGATGCAACCCTTGGTTCCAGAATTGCACCGCATAGCGCGACAGCACGGCAAAGACCGATCCGACAAGGCAGAGAACCGAGGTCAGATCGGCAGCGGTGTCCGGATCCTCCACCGCCTGCCACAGCGCGATATAACCCAGATAGAAGAGGAAAAGGATCAGGAAGGACGTAAGCCTCGGATCCCATGCCCACCATGTCCCCCACATCGGCTGGCCCCAGATCGCCCCCGTCACCAGCGCGATCAGCGTCATCACCAGCCCCACGGGGGCCGCGGCCTTGGCCGCCAATGCGCTGACGTGGTGACGGCGGATCAGCCAAATGAGCGAGGCCACCAGCATCATGAACCACGCATTGATCGCCATCAGGGCGGCGGGCACATGCAGGTAGATGATTTTGACCGTGCTGCCTTGCCGCGCGTCATCAGGCGTGCCGAAGAACCCCCAGAGCAAGCCCACGCTCACGAAGGCCGCCGCCAGCACCCAAAGCGCAGGTTGCACGCGCTGCGAAAGCGCAAGGAATTTAACCGGGTTTGCGTATTGCCAAAGGGACATGCAGACTACCTATCGCGCGGTTGGGTGGTGCTCAATGCACGATTTTTCGGGGTCATCGCAACCCCATCCGTAGCACGGCGGCTGCGGCAAATGGCATCAAGGCCACCACGGCCAGCGTCAGCCCCGCCAGCATCAAAAGCGGCGTCGTGGCCTCCAAGCCCGCCGCCCCGCGCCGGGCGACTTCGGCCCGAAAATCAGCGTCGGAATGTAGAGCGGCAGCACGAGTAGCGACAGCAGCAACCCGCCGCGTTTGATCCCCACCGTCAGCGCCGCGCCGAACATGCCGATGACCGACAGCGCAGGCGTGCCGAGCGCCAGCGAGACCAGCAGCCACAGATGACCGGGCGCCGCGAGTTGCAGCATCACCCCAGAAAGGGCGCCGCCAGAACCAGCGGCAGCCCGGTGGTCAACCAATGCGCCAAAGCCTTGACCGCCAGCGCCCCTTCCAGCGGCAGCGGGGCGGTCAGCAGCAGCTCCAACGAGCCGTCTTCGAGATCGAGCGCCAGCAGACGGTCGAGCGACAGAAGACAGGCCAAAAGCGCCCCGAGCCAAAGCACACCGGGCGCAATCGCGCGCAGCAGCGTGGCCTCTGGCCCGACGCTGAAGGGCACCAGCATCGTCACGATCAGAAAGAACGCCAAACCAAGGCCAAAGCCCCCGCCCGCCCGGAGCGCTAAACGCAGGTCTCGCAGCAGCAACGCCTTCATAGGAAGGCCGCATCGCTTGCGCCAAGATCGGCATCGGGGGCCGCGCGGTAGGCGCTGATGTCGAGCATGCGCGCCTCCACCCCCAGATCGATATGCGTGGCCATGAGGGCCGATCCGCCCGCCGCCAAATGCCCGCGCAGGACAGCGCCGAACAGCGCCACCGCATCCGCGTCGAGCGAGACCGTCGGCTCGTCCAAGACCCAGATCGGCCGCCCCGTCACCAAGAGCCGCGCCAAGCCCAAACGGCGCTTCTGCCCGGCGGAAAGGGTCGCGGCCAAACGGTCCGCCAAAGGGCGCAGCGCATAGCCATCAAGTGCTGCGGAAATGCCAGTGTTGCCAAAGACCTGCGCCCAAAAGCTCAGGTTCTCGCGGACGGTTAGCATGGATTTCAGCCCATCCGCATGGGCGGCATAGGCGACCCGGTCCTCCGCCCCCTCGATCTGCCCCGTGAGCGGCGCTTGCAGCCCGGCGATACAGCGCAGCAGCGTCGTCTTTCCGGCCCCGTTCGGGCCGCGCAGCACCAAGGCCTCCCCCGCCGCCAGCGCGAAGGACAGGCCCGAGAGCACGGGCACCCCGCCGCGTGCGACGCTAAGGTTGCTGACTTGCACTGGCCGCGCCGCTCCGCCCTTAGACCGGCAAGAGAGCCAGCGCGATGCGCCGCCCCTCGCTCAGCAGAATGTTGTAGGTGCGGCAAGCGGCGGGAGAGGACATGACCTCGACCCCCAGCCCGGCCTCTTCCAAGGTCTCACGCAGGTCATCGGGGATATGCGCCACCTCCGACCCGGTGCCGAGGAAGACGACATCCACTTTGCCCGCCAGCGCCAGCACTGGCGCGGGATCGGCCAGACCGCCCCAGCCGGTGATGCCCTCAGGGCCGATCACCTGCGCACCCTCGACAACCTCTCCGTCGATGCGGAAAAAGCCGGGGCCGTAGCCGTCGATCGGTTTGGCGTCGGTATAGGTGATCTCGTTCAATCGCATGTCACGTCCCTCACAGGCTCAGATACTCCACAGCGGCAGGCCGAGGATAGCCGATGCGGCGATGACGATATAGGCCACTGCGCGAAAAAGCCGCTCTCGCTTTGGGTCAAATAGCCGCGCCCCGATGATATTGGCGATAACATTCGGCACCCCGGCCAAGAGGCCCAGCCACAGCACCGGCCTGACCACCTGCCCCGTCGCCGCCAGCATGGCAAAAAGCATCAGGTCGAGCCCCAGAAGATAGAGCAAAAAATTCGCCCGGATCACCGCAGCGGGCCTGCGGCTTGCCATATAGAGCAGGATCACCGGCGGCCCGGCGATGCCCGCAAAACCGGTCATAAAGCCACCCAGAGCGCCGGTGGCCGTCACCAGCTTCGCGCCAAGTGGGCCGTGATAGCGCCAGCCCGCAAGCAGCTGCGCCAGAAGCCCCAGCACCACGCCCGAGACTATCCAGCCGAACCCTTCGGGCGAGATCAGCGACAGCCCCAGAGCCCAAGCGGCATCCCGATCAGCACGCCGAGGAGCAGCCGCCCCACTTCGCGGGGCGCGCCTTCGCGCAGGGCATCGGGGAGGTTTGGCAGGGGGCCGATCAATTCGGCAGCGGTGAGAAACAGAATCGCTTCGACCGGGGAGAGGACAGAGGCCGCGACGGGCATGATGATCATGGCGGAGCCGAAACCGGCGAAGCCGCGCACCAGCCCCGCCACCATCACGGCCAGCGCAAGCCATGCCACCCCGGGGGTGGCGATGGCCTGCGCCAGCAGGTCAGGCATCAATATTGGCGAATTGCGTGCCCGCGCCCGCGTCGGGCTTGGACCAGTCGCGCTTCACGCCAAGGTAGAGCACCACGTTCTTGGCCACATAGACCGAAGAATAGGTGCCCACGATCACGCCCCATGTGATGGCAAAGACGAAGGCCCGGATCACGTCGCCGCCCAAGATCAGCAACGCGATCAGCGCCAGCAAGGTGGTGCCCGAGGTCATCAACGTACGGCTCAGCGTCTCGTTCACGCTGAGGTTCATCACATCGCGCAGGGGCCGCTTTTTGTATTTGCGCAGGTTCTCCCGCAGGCGGTCAAAGATCACCACGGTGTCGTTGATCGAATAGCCGATGATGGTCAGGATCGCCGCCACGACTGGCAGGTCGAAACGGATCTGCAGGAGCGAGAACAGCCCGATGGTCAGCACCACGTCGTGGAACAGCGCCACCACCGCGCCGACCGAGAATTGCCATTCGAACCGCAGCCAGATGTAGATCAGGATCGCCGCCAGCGCCCCGCCCACGGCAAGGAAGGCGGTCTGGATCAGCTCACCCGAGACCTTGGGCCCCACGGATTCGACAGAGGTGAACTTGATATCGGGGGCGACGCTTTGCAGTGCCGCTTCGATGGTTTCGATCGTGTCGGTGGTCGCCGCCTGCTGCCCTTCTTGGGCCTGCACGCGGATCATCGCCACATGGCGGTCCGCGCCGAAACCGGGGTCAAAGACCTCGGAGATGGTCACGTCGCCCAGCTCCAGCGGGGCCAACGCATCGCGGTAAGCGCCTACGTCGACGGCTTGGGAGCTTTCGGTCCGCAGGGTGGTGCCGCCCCGGAAGTCGATGCCGAAGTTCAGACCCATCACGCTCCAAGCGATCAGGGACAGGACCATCAACACCACCGAGGCGCCAAAGGTGATCTTGGCATAGCCGAAGAAATCGAAGTTCGTATTGTCGGGTACCAGCTTCAGTCGCATGTCAAACCTCGATTGTCTTGGGACGGCGGCGTTCAAACCAGATCACCACCAGCAAGCGGGTGACGAAGAAGGCGGTGAAAACCGATGTGACGATGCCCAGCCCCAGCGTGACGGCAAAGCCGCGCACCGGGCCAGAGCCGAGAGCGAAGAGGATGACCGCCACGATGAAAGTCGTGATATTGGCATCCAGAATGGCGCTGAGCGCGCGCTCATACCCCAGTGAGATTGCCCGCGCAGCGCCTTTGGCATTGCGTTGCTCCTCGCGGATACGCTCGAAAATCAGCACGTTGGCGTCAACGGCCATGCCGACGGTCAGCACGATCCCGGCGATGCCCGGCAGCGTCAGCGTGGCCCCGATCAGGCTCAAAAGGCCAAAGATCAGCCCGACGTTGATAAGCAGCGCTATATTGGCGAAAAAGCCGAACAGCCCGTAGGACGCCCACATGAAGAACAGCACGGCGACGAAGGCGACCATGGTCGCGATCTTGCCTGCGTCGATGCTGTCTTGGCCCAGTTCCGGGCCAATGGTGCGCTCTTCGACAAAGCTCAGCCCCGCGGGCAGGGCGCCCGCGCGCAGCAGCACGGCAAGGTTGGTGCTTTCCTCAACCGAGAAGCGCCCGGTGATGATGCCCGACCCGCCGGGAATATGGCTCTGGATCGTCGGCGCGCTGATGACTTCATCGTCGAGCACGATGGCGAAGGGAGAGCCGATGTTCTCAGCCGTGTAATCGCCGAACTTGCGTGCGCCGGAGGTGTCAAAACGGAAGGACACGGCAGGCGCGCCGTTCTGGTCAAAGCTTGGCTGCGCGTCGACCAATTGCTCGCCGGTGACGACGGGGGCGGTCTCGATTGTGTAGAAGACGCCTTCTTCATCCGCCGCGGGCAGGATGGCGTTGCCAATGCCGGGGTTGTCGTTCTCATTCGAGCCGCGGTTGACCACCGGGTTGAAGGTCAGCTGCGCCGTGGTGCCGATGATGGCTTTCAACTCGGCCGCTGAGCCGATGCCGGGGACTTGGATCAGGATGCGGTCCGCCCCCTGACGTTGAATCGTCGGCTCACGGGTGCCGACCTCGTCGATGCGGCGCCGCACGATTTCGAGGCTCTGCTGCATGGTGCGTTCGTCGGTCGCCTGTTTTTCGGCATCCGACAGGGTGATGGTGATGATGCCATCGGCCCCGCTCACGTCGATGTCGCTGCCGCCTGCGCCGGTCACGGTGGTCACGGGGCGGGCCAGATCACGGGTGATCTGCAGCGCCTCGGCCATTTTCGACGGATCGTTCAGACGGACCCGCAACTCCCCCGCTGGCGCCTCTTGCCGGCGCACCGGTGTCAGGCTGCGCAGAGCGTCGCGCACCTCGGGCCATTGCGCTTCCATGCGCGAGGCATAGACATCGGCCAGTTGCACTTCGGCCAGTAGATGCGCACCGCCGCGCAGGTCAAGGCCAAGGTTCACCAGCCCCGAGGGCATCCATTCGGGCCAAAGCGCGCGCTGCGCTTCCAGTTCGGGCGTGCTGCCCTGAACCTCGATGGCCGCAACGGCGTCATTGTGCTTTTCGACAGGAGCGTAAAAGGCATTGGGAAGCGCCAGCCAAAGCCCTGCCAGACAGGTCAGGACAATGACAATCCGCTTCCACAGATCAATCTGTAGCATAGTTCCGCCTTTGGGTTGCGGCCTCGGGGTAGGGTTTATTTCGCCGGTTCGGTCTTGGAGACCACGGTGGCGATGGTGGCCTGCACCACGCGAATTTTCACGCCTTCGGCGATTTCCACCTCAATCTCACCATCGTCTTTGACCTTGGAGACCTTGCCGATGATGCCGCCTTGGGTCACGACCTGATCGCCCCGGCGCAGACCGGCCACCATGGCCTGATGTTCCTTCGCCTTCTTCTGCTGCGGGCGGATGAGCAGAAAATACATGATCGCGAAGATCAGGATCAGCGGCACGAATTGCTGGATGCCTTCCATGGGGGTCGTCCTTTTCGATGGGTATTGGGCCGCAAAATGGGCCTTGAGAATTTGGCCAGAACCTATGCGCGGTGGCAGCGGGGTGCAAGGTGGAAAGCCGATGCCGCCTGCCCGCCCGCACGGGGCCAATCGCCGCATGGTTGCGGCCCCTACCCCCGCACCGCACATTAAGGCATAAGGCAGCAAAACCGACTCACCCGATCTTGAGGACAAACCCATGCACGACATCCGCGCCATCCGCGACAATCCCGAGGCTTTTGACGCCGCTCTTGCCCGCCGGGGCGAGGCGGCGATGTCGCAGGCGGTGCTGTCCCTTGATGCCGCGCGCCGCGCCAAGATCGCCGCCGCCGAGAGCGCCAAGGCCGAGCAGAACAAGGCCAGCAAGGAAGTCGGCGCCGCCAAAGGCCGTGGGGATGAGGCCGAGTTCGAGCGCCTGCGCGCGCTGGTCAGCGACAAAAAGGCCGAAGTCGCCGCAATGAACGCCGAGGCGCAGGAGTTGGACGCGAAGCTGACCGACATGCTCGCCCGCATCCCCAACAACCCCGCCGATGACGTGCCTCAAGGCGATGATGAGAACGACAATGTCGAGGTGAAAAGCTGGGGCGAGAAGCCCGCCTTCGATTTCAAACCGGTCGAGCATTACGAGATCAAAGGCGTCAAACCCGGCATGGATTTCGAGACCGCCGCCAAGACTTCGGGCGCGCGTTTCGTCATGCTGAAAGGTGCCGTGGCGCGGGTGCACCGCGCGCTGGCGCAGTTCATGATTGACACCCATGTCGACGAGAACGGCCTGACAGAGGTGAACTCCCCCGTGCTGGTGCGCGACGAGGCGATGTATGGCACCGACAAACTGCCGAAATTCGGCGAGGACAGCTATCAGACCACGGATGGCTGGTGGCTGGTGCCGACCTCTGAAGTGCCGCTGACCTATTCGGTGGGCGGCGACACGCTGGAGCAAAGCGCCCTGCCGATCCGTCTCACCGCCCATACGCTCTGCTTCCGTTCCGAGGCCGGCAGCGCGGGCCGCGACACCGCTGGGATGCTGCGTCAGCACCAGTTCGAGAAAGTCGAGATGGTTTCGATCACCCACCCGGATGAGAGCGACGCCGAACAGCAGCGCATGGTGGCTTGCGCCGAGGGCATCCTCGAGAAGCTCGGCGTGCCCTACCGGACGGTGATCCTCTGCACCGGCGACATGGGGTTCGGCGCGCGGCGGACCTATGACATCGAAGCCTGGGTGCCGGGGCAGGATTGCTACCGCGAGATCTCCTCGGTCTCCACCACCGGCGATTTTCAGGCGCGGCGCATGAACGCGCGGTTCAAACCCGAGGGCGGCGGCAAGCCGCAGTTCGTGCATACGCTGAATGGCTCGGGGCTGGCGGTTGGGCGTTGCCTGATTGCGGTGCTGGAAAATGGCCAGCAGGCGGATGGCTCGGTGAAGCTGCCCGAGGCGCTTGCGCCCTATCTGGGGGGAAGACGACCCTCACTGCGGAAGGTGTGCTCGCCTAAGGGTCAGCCACCGCTAGGCCCGATCCGCCCCGCAGGGGTCGGGCCATCGCCTGCCCGCCCCGCCCCGCCGGGGGCGTGCCAGATTATGTTGGACGCACCTTTGGTGCGACCTTGGTTGCCGTGGCGCGCGGGCGCTCTAGGATCAGCTGTAACGCAACAGCCAATCCCGCGAGGCCGACCTTGCCCAAATCCTCCCGCACTCTGATCGCCGTGCTTGCCCTGCTGCTCAGCATCGCCTTCGCAATCTCGCCCTTTTTCGTTCCCAGCTTCTCGGGCTTTGATCCGAACCAATTCCCCATTCCGCAGGACAACCCGCCCGCGCAGCCTGCGGGCTATGCCTTTTCCATCTGGGGGGTGATTTACCTGTGGCTGATCGCGGGCCTTGGCTATGGCCTGCTGCGCGCGCCGCGGGATGGGCAGTGGCACGACATGCGCGTGCCGCTCTGCCTGTCGCTCGCCGTGGGGACCACATGGCTCGCCGTGGCCACCATGAGCCCGGTCTGGGCCGCGATACTGATCTGGATCATGCTGATCACCGCCCTCGTCGCCCTATTCCTCGCCCCGGTCGAAGACCCGCTCTGGGCCGCCGCGCCGGTGGGGCTCTACGCGGGCTGGCTATCTGCCGCCTCCTGCGTGTCGCTGGCACTGCTGGCCGCGGGATACGGCTATTTGGAAGAGCAGACAGCAGCGGTGGTCTTTGTCGGACTGGCGATTGCAATCGGCGCCATCGTCCAGACCGCTCTGGGGCGGACACCGACCTATGGCATCGCGGTGATCTGGGGGCTGGTGGGCGTGGTCGTGACCAATTGGGGCGAGACGCCCTTGGTCGCCTATCTGGCGCTCGGGGGCAGCGTCATCGTGGCGCTGCCCACCGTCAGGGCGTTTCGGCGCGGCTGAGCGCGCTTAGTCCTTGCGGCGACCGTCGGTGTGTTTGCGCAGCTTCGACGGTGCCGCTTTCTTGCGGTTCTTATAGGGGTTGGCGTCGGACTGGCCGCGCATCCACAGACGGATCGGCGTGCCGGGCATATCGAAATCCAACCGCAAGCCGTTGACCAGATAGCGCGTGTAGCTGTCCGGCACCTTGTCGGGATGGCTGCACATCACCACGAAGCCTGGCGGGCGGGTCTTGGCTTGGGTCATATAGCGCAGCTTGATGCGCTTGCCCTGCGGCGCGGGGGGCGGATGCGCCTCCATCATGCCCGAGAGCCAGCGGTTCAGCTGCGCGGTGGTCACCCGGCGGTTCCAGACCTCATAGGCGCGCATGATCGCGGCCTGAAGCCGGTCGAGGCCCCTGCCCGTCTTGGCCGACACGGTGATCAGCGGCGCTCCGCGCAACTGCGGCAAAAGCCGCTCGAAGCTCTCCTTAAGATCGCGCAGCTTCTCCTGCCGGTTCTCTTCGATGTCCCATTTGTTCACGGCGACGACCACGGCACGGCCCTCACGCTCGGCCAGATCGGCGATGCGCAGGTCTTGCTGCTCGAACGGGATTTCGGCGTCGAGCAGAAGCACCACAACCTCGGCGAATTTTACCGCGCGCAGACCGTCACTGACGCTGAGTTTTTCCAGCTTCTCCTGCACCTTGGCCTTTTTGCGCATGCCCGCGGTGTCGAAAATGCGCATCGGCACAGGCTCACCATCCGGCCCGGCCCATTCGGTGGTCAGCGAGATCGCATCGCGGGTGATCCCGGCCTCTGGGCCGGTCAGCAGACGGTCCTCACCCAGAATCTGGTTAATCAGCGTGGATTTGCCCGCATTGGGGCGGCCTACTACGGCGACCTGTAGCGGCTTGGCGCGGGTCGGCATCGGCAGGGATTCGGCTTCGAGATCGGCGTCATCCTCAGGCAGGTCCACATCCGTCTCGGGCGCGTCTTGGGTGGCACGTTCGGCATATTCATCCGCCAGCGGCATCAGTGCGGTGTAAAGATCGGTCAGCCCCTCACCATGTTCGGCGGACATGCGAATAGGCTCACCCAGACCCAGCGAATAGGCCTCGATCATTCCGGCGTCGGCGGCCTTGCCCTCCCCTTGTTGCCCGCGAGAATCACATGGGCGGATTTCTTGCGCAGGATCTCGGCAAAGACCATGTCAGAGGGGGTCACGCCGACGCGTGCGTCGATCATGAAGAGACAGACATCGGCCATGTCCACCGCACGTTCGGTCAGGCGGCGCATCCGGCCTTGCAGGCTATCGTCGGTGACCTCTTCCAGCCCCGCGGTGTCGATCACGGTAAAGCGCAGGTCGGCCAGTTTGGCCGCGCCTTCGCGCAGGTCGCGGGTCACGCCGGGCTGGTCATCGACCAGCGCCAGGCGCTTGCCGACAAGGCGGTTGAACAGCGTGGATTTCCCGACATTGGGACGGCCCACGATGGCAAGGGTAAAGGACATAATTCAGGCTCCGGGCCCCGGTTGGGCCAGTTCAGACACGCGCCTTAGCCTATTTGCGGCCTAACGGAAAGCGTGCAATTGCCCCTTGGTGGAGACGACATAAAGCGTGCCGCCCGCCACGACCGGGGCGGTGGTTGCCCCGCCGGGGATTTGGGTGGTGCCCGTCAGCCCGCCGCTCACGGGGTCAAAGCTGCGCAGCACCCCGTCGTTGGAGGCCACGATCACGCGCCCCCGGCGATGATCGGGCCGTAATGGGCCACCACTTCGGATTGCTTCTTGGGCTTGTCCTTGACGAAATTCGGCAGCGGCGTGCCCCAGATGCGGCGACCCGTGCTGGCGTCGAGCCGGACCAGTTCGTTCAGGTCCGTGACTGCAAAGACAGAATCGCCCGCAGGCCAAACCGGCCCAATCGCCCCGTCACGTGCGACCCACTTACGGTCGCCGCTGTTGACATCCAGCGCGGCCAGACGGCCCGAATGATTGCCCACATAGACGGTCCCGTTCGAGACCACAGGCGCGCTTGTCACATCGCCCACAAAGCTCAGCGCGCGGCCCGGACGTTTGCCCAGAACGGAGGTCGACCACCGTTCAAGCCCGCCTTGGCGGAACAGCCCCTGCACCTCGCCCGAGCCGAAGGCAAAGATCGCCAGATCGCTGGTGACGGCGGGCGCAGGCGCGCCCAGCACATTGCTGAGGCTGGTCACAGCGCCGGTCTGCCACTGGATGCGGCCAGTGGTTTTGTCGAGCGCCCAGCCGGTATCGTCGCCCGCCGTGAGATAGACCAGATCGCCCGAGACGGTCGGCGTGCCCGAACCGGTGGCGTCAAGGTCTTGGGTCCAGCGCACGCCGCCGGTTGTCACGTCGAGCGCGGCCAAAACGCCAAAGCCCACGGAGACATAGAGCGTTTCCCCATCCACGGCGAGGCCGCCGCCGGTGGCTTGGCCTTCGCGGTCGGATGCGGGGGTGAGGTCACGGGTCCAGAGCGTTTGGCCCGAGGTCGAGGTCGCGGTGACCTGCGCCCCGGCGTCGAGCGTGAAGACACGCCCGCCCGCCACCACCGGATCGGCGGTAATACGTTGTTTGCGGCTGTCGCCCGCGCCAATATCGGCGCTCCAGACCGGCTGCAACGCGGTCCGCAGCGCGGGATGGCTGATGCGGGTCGCGGCGGTGCCGATGCTATGGGTCCAATTGGCGTTGTTCACCGTGCCGCCCAGAGCGATGGCGCGGCTGGCATTCTCTGGCACGGGACCGGTGGCCGCGTCAAAGGCAGGGTCTTGCACGCCGGGGTTTTGCAACACCGCGCGCACGTCTTCGCGTTTGCCCGGCAGATAGGTTTGCTCATCCGCGCAGGCCGTCAGCAACAGCGCGGCACCGATGGCCCCCGCCACGCCCAGACCCCGCAGACCCGCTTGCCCGGGTTCGGTTTCGCGATGCTTCGTCATGGACCTGCTCACTTTCTGTCTTTCCTCAACCTTCACGCCCCCGCCATTTTTGGCGGGTGGATATGTGTCAGTCACCCGTTGCTTCGGGGATCTCCAGCGCGGCCTCTGCGGCGGCGCCCTCATCACCCGGTTCTTCACCCAGGGCCACAATCACCTGAAGGGCGCGTTGTTGCAAGTCCGGGGTGGTTTCCGCATCGGAGAGAATGGACTGGTAGCGCGCCACGGCCTTGTCGGTCTCACCCTCTTGGATGTCGATCAGGGCCAGTTGCTCTTCGGCCAACAGGCGCAGCGGGGCACCGGGCTGGGCCAGCGCTTCGAGCGCTTGACGCCGCTCGGCCACGGGCACAGATTGGCCCTGAAGGGTCACGATCTTGAAATGCGCCAAGGCCCGGTAGATCGGCGCGAGGTCACCGTCGAGCGCCACGGCATCAAGCTGCTCCACAGCGGCATCGGTCTCACCCGCTTCGGCCAGCGCATCGGCGCGCATGAAGTTCAGCACGGCGCGGGCACCGGGGCCATCGGCCTCGATCGGGGCGAGCGCTTCGGCGCGGGCATTGCTGGCATCCGCTTCGAGCGCGGCAAGCATCGCATCCCCCAGAGCTTCGGCCTCGGCCCGCTCCTGTGCTTTGCTGTATTCGTTCCACGCGGCACCACCAACGATGGCCACCACGGCCAGCACGGCGATCCAACCGTAGCGGCGCAGGTAGCCGTATAGCCGGTCGCGGCGGACCTCTTCGTTCACTTCGTCAATAAAACTGTCGGTATCGCTCATCGCGCCCTGCCCCCGGCCTGATTTTGCCCCTCTTACCGCGCGTGGCCAGCCAAGCCAAGACCCAGCGAACCGCAGCGCCTTTTCGCCGACCGCTTGGCCCGGGGGCGCGTCACGCTAGGTCTGGGGCAGAATGCAGCGAAAGGAGACGACGATGAAAGCGATTGCACTGGCGGCAGGTGTCGTGATGGCGGCCATGCCCGCATTGGCGCAGGATTTGGTGGCCAAGGTCTCACCCCATGACGTGCCCACGACGATGGACCGGCTGGAAAGCGCGGTTGAGGCGGCAGGGGCCGAGGTCTTTGCCCGGGTCGATCACGCCGCCGGGGCCGAAAAGGTCGAGATGGAATTGCGCCCGACGCAGCTTTTGATCTTTGGCAACCCAAAGCTCGGCACCCCCGCGATGCAAGATGCCCAGACCGCCGGGCTGGACCTGCCGATGCGGGTGCTGGTCTACGCCGATGGCGAGGGGGCCGTGCATGTGACCTATGCCGCGCCTGAAACGCTGGTCACCGCCCACGGCCTGCCCGAAGAGGCGGAATATCTCACCAAGATGACCAAGGCGCTGGACAATCTCACCGCCAAGGCGATCGGCGAGGAATAACGCCCTCTCCCCGCCCGGCCTCTTAGGATTTGGGCGGGGTGTTCTGCGCCTTGATCAGGTTTTCCAGATCGGTCAGCCGCGACATGACCTCATCGCGGTAGGTGTTGGTCTGCTCGTTGCTTTCCTCATGATGCGCGTCTTGCATCGAGTTCACGATCAGACCGACCAACAGGTTCACCACTGCGAAGGTGGTGACCATGATAAAGGGCACGAAGAACATCCAGGCATAGGGATAGACCTCCATCACCGGGCGCACGATGCCCATAGACCACGACTCGAGCGTCATGATCTGAAACAGCGAATAGCCCGACTGGCCCAGCGTGCCGAACCACTGCGGGAAATCCGCGCCAAAGAGTTTGGTGGCCATGACGGAGGCGATGTAAAAGATCACCCCCATCAGCAAAAAGACCGACCCCATGCCGGGCAGCGCGTTGACCAACCCCTCCACCACGCGGCGCAGCGAGGGCGCGACCGAGACGACGCGCAGCAGCCGCAGGATGCGCAGGGCCCGCAGAACGCTGAGCCCTTGGGTGGCCGGGATCAGCGAGATCGCGACGATGACGAAGTCAAAGATGCTCCACCCGCGTTTGAAGAAATCAAACCCGCGCCCGAAAAGCTTGATCGCAATTTCGATGACGAAAATGGCAAGACAAATACGGTCCAGAAGCAGGATCAGCGGCCCGACCTGCCCCATCACCTCGTCCGAGGTTTCAAGCCCCAAGATCACGGCGTTAAAGAGAATCACGCCCAGAATGAAATTCTGGAACGAAGGGCGGTCGGCCAGCCGGGCGGCGCGGGCGCGCAGCGAGGTCTGCGAGGGGGTCGAAAGATCGGTCATGGCGGTAGATATCATGCGCCGCCCCGCACAGTGCAAGAGCAGATCGCCCGCAAATGCACCCCTCGGCGGCAATGCCCCGCCTGCCTGCCGAAACAGAAGGCGGGGCCAGCTTCTCCGTCTACTCTTCTTCCGCCTGCTGACGCTGCCAAAGCTGGGCATAGCGCCCACCTTGGGCGAGCAGCACCTCATGACTGCCCTGTTCAATGATCTCGCCCTTCTCCAACACGACGATGCGGTCGGCCTCGGCGATGGTCGAGAGGCGGTGGGCGATGGTCAGCACCGTGCGCCCTTGGCCCGCGCGGCGCAGCGCATCTTGGATCTCATGCTCCGTCTCGCTGTCGAGCGCGCTTGTCGCCTCATCCAACAACAGGATCGGCGGGTCTTTCAGCAGGGTCCGCGCGATGCCCACGCGCTGTTTCTCACCGCCCGAAAGCTTTAGCCCCCGTTCGCCGACCATGGTCTTATAGCCCTGCGGCAGTGCCATGATAAAATCGTGGATCTGTGCTGCGCGCGCGGCGTCTTCGACCTCTTCCTGCGTCGCCCCATCGCGGCCATAGGCGATGTTGTAGCCAATGGTGTCGTTAAACAGCACCGTATCCTGCGGCACCACGCCAATCGCCATATGCAGCGAATGCTGGGTCACGTCGCGCACGTCGTGCCCGTCGATCTTGAGCGCCCCGCCCGCGACATCGTAGAAGCGGAACAACAGCCGCCCGATGGTGGATTTGCCCGAGCCGGTCGAGCCGACGATCGCCACCGTCTCTCCGGGGCGCGCCTCAAGCGAGATGCCTTTGAGGATTTCGCGGTCGGTGTCATAGGCAAAGCGCACGTTTTCAAGCGTCACATGGCCGCCCGTCACCTTGAGATCCGGCGCGTTTGGCTTGTCGTCAATCTCGGCCGGTTGTTCGAGCAGGCCGAACATCTGCCCCATGTCCACCAGCGCCTGACGAATCTCACGGTAAACGGTGCCAAGGAAGTTCAGCGGCACGGTCAGCTGGATCATGTAGGAGTTCACCATGACGAAGTCGCCGACGCTCAGCTCGCCGCTTTGCACGCCCATCGCCGCCATGACCATGACCCCCACGAGCCCCGCGGTGATGATCAGGGCTTGGCCAAAGTTCAGGAAGGCCAGCGAATAGTTCGTCTTGATCGCCGCGTTCTCATAATCGGCCATCGCGGCGTCATAGCGCGCGGCCTCGCGCCCCTCTGCGCCAAAGTATTTCACCGTTTCATAGTTCAGCAGACTGTCGATCGCCTTTTGGTTGGCGTCGGTATCGCTGTCATTCATCTGCCGCCGCAGGCGCACGCGCCATTCGGTGACGGCAAAGGTGAACCAGACGTAGAGCGCAATGGTCACCGCCACGACCGCCAGATACCAGACGTCAAAGAGCACGGCGAGGATCACGCCCACGAGGATCAGCTCAAGGATCAGCGGCCCGATGGAGAAGAGCAGAAAGCGCAGCAGAAAGTCGACACCTTTGACCCCCCGCTCGATGATCCGGCTGAGCCCCCGGTCTTGCGGGTGATGTGATAGCGCATCGAGAGTTTGTGGATGTGCTGGAAGGTCTCAAGCGCCAGCATCCGCAGGGCGCGCTGCCCGACGCGTGCAAACACCGCATCGCGGACCTGTTGAAAGCCCACCCCCATCAGCCGCGCCATGCCGTAAGCCACGGTCAGACCAATCGCGCCAAGCGCCAGCATCGGCGCGCCCTCGCCCGCCAGCGCATCCACCGCGTCGCGGTAGAAGAACGGCGTGGCGACGATGATCAGCTTCGACACCAGCAGCGCCAGCATGGCCAGAACCACCCGGCGTTTCACCCATGGCATATCCTTGGGCCAGAGGTAGGGCGCGACCTTGCGCAGCACCAGAAAGCCCGACTGCCGCTCGGCGGCGTCGATCATCTCGGCCTCTGTGGGGATGCGTTCGGGCTTGGGCGTCTTGCGGTCGCGCCGCCGCGCGGCGTTAGATTGGTCTGTATCGGCTGGCATGGGAATTCCTGAAGTGATTACAGGCTACATAGGCCCCATGGCCTTGGGTTGCCAGTACCGGGCGGCGCACAGCCGCTCTGCGCGCTGCGAATGCCGCCCCGGTTTTGGCCGCTTAGATCACTCCGATGCCGGGTCTTCGGGCAGGTCGAAAACCTGTCCGGGGTAGATCAGATCGGGGTCGCGGATATTCGCGCTATTGGCCTCGAAAACCTTCACATAGAGCAGAGGATCACCATAGCGCGTGCGCGTGATTGCCCAGAGTGTATCGCCTTTTTGCACCGTCACCGCGCTGAGCGGGCCGGTCAGCCCCTCGGTGGCGGCGGCCAGCACCTCGGGGATTCGCGTTTGAAGGGGGTCTCTACCCGGCTGGTCACATCGCCGCCGCGGGAAAGCTCATCTACGCGCAGGGTATAGACGCCCTCATCGACATTGGGCAGATCACCCCGCCAGCGGCCCTCTTGATCGACCGGCAGGCTGATCACGGCGTTGTTGTTCAGATAGACGCGCACTTCGCGGGTGTCCGGCTGGGCACGGCCCGCCAGTTGCACATCGCCCTGATCGGAGTAACCGATGGTGTCGAGCGCCACATTGGTCATCACCTGCGGCGGCGCGGTGTCAAGCCGTTCGACCCCTTCGGCGGTGGATTTCAACACCGGCGCGGGCGCGGGCGGCTTCGCCGGTGCGGCGATGGTGTCGGGCTCCTCCGCAGGGGCGGGGTTCGTGGGCTCGGGCGCCGATGGGCTGCGGTCGGCGAGGTTCGGGGCCTCGGTCGCGGCGGCGGGCGGTGTTTGCGCGAGGGTGGCGTCTCTCTCAGTAGTTCCCGTCTCTGCCAGCGGGGTGGCTTGAGATGGCGCCTCACCGTCAGCGTTTGGCGCGGCGGTGTCGCCCTCATCGGTGCCGGTTTCCGCCACCGGCGTCGCTTGAGAAGGCGTGGCGCTGGTGCCTGCCCCCTGATCGGCGGCTCCGTCTTGGTCCCGCGGCGCGGCGTTCACGTCTTCAGCCGTACCCGTTCCCGCCATTGGTGTGGTTTGGGCCGGAGCGGTGCTGGTATCTTCGCCCTGCTCGGCGGCATCGTCTTGCTCTACCGTCGCGGCGCTCACGTCTTCGGCGCTGCCCGTTCCGGCCATTGGCGTCGCTTGGGACGGCGCGGTGTTGCTATCCGCGCTCTGCCCGGCGGCACTGGTTTGATCCAACGCCGCCGCGCTTTCGTCCTCCGCGGTGCCTGTTTCGGCCATCGGCATCGCTTGAGAGGGTTGCTCCGACGTTCTGCTCTCTACGTCAGCGGTCCCGGTATCGGAGAGCGGGGTGGCCTGAGCGGGGGCGGAGCCGACCTCCTCTTCGGCGATAGCCGGGTCTTGCTCTCTCGATGCGATTTCGTCCACCGTGTCAGCCCCCTCTGAAGTCGACTGGTCTCGGTCCGCCTCGACGTCTTGCGCGTCCGCATTGTCGGTCGCAGCGCGCTCCGCCTCTGCTGTGGCCGTTCCGGCCAGAGGGGTCGCCTGCTCCGCCTGCGCAGCGGCTGGGTTTTGACCCGTCGCTGCCGCGCTCTCCTCTTCAGCGTCGTTCGTAGTTGCCGGGATCGGCTCTTCCATCGTGGTCTCAGAGGTTTCAGGCTCCGCCGTATCAACCGACTGTGTGGCCCCCTCCTCAACCGACGCAACCGGGCTTTCCTCCGGCGCGATATCGGCCTCCGCCAACTGCACCGGCGCTGCGCGAGGGGTGAGAATAATCTCCTCTTCCGAAGCAAGCTCTGCCGCGCCGTCCTGGCCCAAAAGCGTCAGCACATGGCCCTTGCCATCGGGCGGGATCATGGCGAGGGTCGCGAATTTCCCGGCCCCATCGGCGGTAGCGCGGGCCACCTCTTCGCCATCCTTCAACACGGCCACGGTGCTGCCGGGCGCCGCGCGGCCCGCGATCACCGTCATCCCGTCGCTTTCGCGGCGCACTTCGTCAAAGGCCGGGGCCTGCGGCACCGCCTCGGGCTCCGTCGCCGCCTCACCCTCGGGGCCGACCGAGACACCTTTCACAGCATCTGGCACCAGCGTGGCATTCTCAAGGGTGGCATCGCGTTCGGGGAGCACGGCCACCGTCTCAGAGGCTGCCTCCTCCGGCGCGCCGCGCTTGCTGCCGATCCAAGCGCCAAGCGCCAGCACCGCCGCCGCAAAGGCGCCCGCCGCCATCGCCCCCATGCCGCCAAACCGGCCAAATCCCTTGAACATTCTCTACTTCCCCTGTGGTTGAGCCTTTTTAGCAAGCAGGCTAACAGGGGTCAAAAGCGCAGACGATCCGCGCCGAATTTTCCTAATCAACAGGACACTTTACCATGCAACATTCTGTCTGTGTCTATTGCGGCTCCCGCCCCGGCGACGACGAAGCCTTCACCCAAGACGCCGAAACACTGGGCCGCGGTCTGGCCGAGGCCGGGCTGCGGCTGGTCTATGGCGCGGGCGATGTCGGGCTGATGGGCAGCGTTGCGCGCGCCGCCCAAACGGCAGGCGGCGACACCTTCGGCGTGATCCCCGCGCATCTCGTGGCATGGGAAGTCGGCAAGACCGATCTGACCCGCTATATCGTGACCGAAACGATGCATGAGCGCAAAAAGGTGATGTTCATGAACTGCGATGCCGTGGCGGTCCTGCCCGGCGGCGCGGGGTCATTGGATGAGCTTTTCGAGGTGCTGACATGGCGCCAATTGGGCCTGCATGAAAAGCCTATTTTCCTTGTGAACACAAACGGATACTGGGATCCCTTCATGTCGCTGATGAACCATGTCGTGGCCCATGGCTTTGCCGATGCGACGCTGCTGGATTACGTCACCGTAGTGCCGGATGCCGATGCCGCTCTCAGCGCTCTGCGCCGCGCCTTGTCCTGACGGAAGGTGCTGACGGAATAGACCGCCAGCGCGCACCAGATCAGCACGAAGGCCTGCACATGCCAGCCCGTGAAGGGCTCGCGAAACAGGACCACGGCGCAGAAAAACTGCAAGGTCGGGTTGATGTAGCTCAGCAATCCGGCCGTCGCCATCGACAGCCGCCGTGCCGCATAGCTGAACAGGATCAGCGGCGTTGCGGTGATCGGCCCGGCGAGTATCAGCAGCGCCGTATCGCGGAAGGAGGCCCGAAGGCCCCCGCCCCATTGTCACCCGTTTGCCACAGCACGAGCACCGCAAGGGGCGATAACAGCAGCACCTCAGCGGTGACGGAGACGACCGGCCCCACCGCCAACCTCTTTTTCGCCAGCCCATAAAGCCCAAAAGACGCCGCCAACGCCATGGCGAGCCAAGGCGCAGTGCCCAAGCCATAGGTGAGCAGCGAGACCGCGACCGTCACCAGCCCCACCGCGAAAAGCTGTACGGGGCTCAGCCGCTCGGCAAAGACCAGACGGCCCAGCAGGACCGAGACCAGCGGGAAGATGTAATAGCCCAAGGCCGCCTCCGTCGCCTGCCCGCTCTGAACCGCCCAGATGAAGAGGTACCAATTCGTCGCGATCACCAGCGCCGCGAAAGCAAGCAGGCCGAAGGCCCGCGGCCCGACCATCGCGTCAAGGATCGCGCGCAGCCGCCGCTGCACCGCCAGCACGATCACGAAGAACACCAGTGACCAGAGGGTGCGATGGGCCAGCACCTCGGCGGCGGGCACATGCGACAGCATTTTGTAGAAGATAGACGACAATCCCCAGATACAGCAGGCCGCGATCATAGCGGCGAAACCCTTGGTGGTGTCGGTCATGGGAAATCCTTGGCGCGGTAGACTGCTTCCTTGTGAAGGCAATCAATTCCCGCGCCAAGGGAAAAGTCAGGCTTGGGCCAATTCCCCGGCCACGATCTTTTCAATCTCGTCGATGGGGTGGTTGGTCAGGGTCTTGGGGATTTCCCCTACCACCTTGCTCTGCACCTCTTTGTGGAGGTCATCGCGCAGGTCGCCCAGCACTGCCGGAGGGGCCACCAAGACGATCCGATCAAAGCGGCCCTTATGGGCCAGTTTGTAAAGGATGTCCGACAAGTCTTTGGCGAAGCGCTCTTTTTCCAGCTCATGCCAATCCGTGTCGTCAAAGGCAGAACGGTGCCCGCTCGGACCATCGCTCATCCGGCCGGGGCGGTTGGCGGCTTGCTCCCGCGCCGGTAGGTTCTCCTGCTCCTCCTTGCGCACGACCTGAAGATAGGGGTCTTCGCCGTCCGTGTAGTTTTGCAGGAAAAGGGCCTTTTCGCCATCCGCGATCAGCACCCATGTGTCTTGGCTGAGTTTGGTCATGAAGGCTCTCCATGGTTGCGTTTGTCTTCGCCGGTGACGCGGGTCACGCCGTCTTCGCCCTTTTCGGCGCGGCGCATGGCGTCTTGGGTGCCAACGTCCTTTTGCAGATCACCCCCGGCGCGGCCACCTTGGTCTGGCGTCTCGGTATCGGAGAGGAATTTTTCCGTCTCCTTGCTACCGTCGTTGGATCGCTTCCGCTCGGCCATGTTGTCCTCCTTTTTTTGTCGTGAAGTCTCAGGAGAAAAACATCCGCGAAGGGTCTTGGGTTCCAACGAAAAACCCCGCAGCAGGCTGCGGGGTTTCTGTCTTGTTCGGGCTAGCCGTAAGGCCGCACCGTCATATCACAGACGCTAGGCGACGTTGTCCCAGTTCACCCAGCCTGCGGCGTAGCCGTGGGCGTCGGTGACTGGGAGAGCGCCACACGCATCAGGCGCGAGCGGCTCTCGCACGCGCCGCCGCTAGATCACAGGCGCGACGCGACGTTGTCCCAGTTCACCCAGCCTGCGGCGTAGCCGTGGGCGTCGGTGACTGGGAGAGCGCCACACGCATCAGGCGCGAGCGGCTCTCGCACGCGCCGCCCCTAGATCACAGACGCGACGCGACATTGTCCCAGTTCACAAGGTTGTCGAGGAAGTTCGACAGGTAGTCGGGGCGCGCGTTGCGGAAGTCGATGTAGTAGGAATGCTCCCACACGTCACAGCCGAGCAGCGCAGTCTGGTCAAAGCAGAGCGGGTTCACGCCGTTCTCGGTCTTGGTGACCTTCAGGCTGCCGTCTTTGTCTTTCACCAGCCATGCCCAGCCGGAGCCGAACTGGCCTGCGCCCGCGGCCTTGAACTCATCCTTGAACTTGTCGACGGAACCAAAGCTCTCGGTGATCGCCTTTTCCAGCTCACCGGGCATCTTGTTGTCTTCGGGGCTCATCATTTCCCAGAACTGGTTGTGGTTCCACAGCTGAGAGATGTTGTTGAAGATGCCGGACTGGGCCACGGCGTTCGGGTCATAGGTGCCCTTGATGATCTCTTCGAGGTCTTGCCCTCCCACTCGGTGCCCTCGATCGCCTTGTTGCCGTTGGTGACATAGGCGTTGTGGTGCTTGTCGTGGTGGTATTCCAGCGTTTCCTTGGACATGCCCTTGGATGCAAGCGCGTCGTGGGCATAGGGGAGATCGGGAAGTTCAAAAGCCATTTCTGGGCCTCCTCGTTTGGAAATTTCGCTGCGGCCACTTGATGGGGATCAAGCGGCAACGTCAAGGTCAACGTCTGCAAATCACATCCGTTCCGAGAGAAATAGTCAGTTTTTCTCCCGACTTACGCCGTTTGGAAATGGCCGACCGCGCTGCCGGGCTGGGCCGCGACGCAGAGCTGGTCGAACATATACTGCGCCACCGAGCGAAAGCAGATCACCTCAAAGGCGCCATCGTCCCGCAGCCAAAAGGCGGCGGGCACCTGCCCCATCCGCGTGCGGCGGAACATGCCGGGGGTGAATTGATCCGGGGCGAGGTCGACGGGGGCGAGCTTGGCCAGCACCTCCCGCGCATGGGGGCCTTCGACACGAAACGCCGCCCGCGCGCCAGAGACATCCATGGCGGTGGTATGGGTATCCTCGAAGGCCGCATGCAGCCGCGCCAGCACCTCGGGCACCTGCGCGTGGGGGCAAAAGAGCAGCAATTCATCGGGCGACATCCAAGCGGCCCCAGCATCCCCGGCGAAGCGGCATTGCCCCCGCTCGGGGCGCTCCACCCCGGTGAGTTTCTTGGTCACCTTGCGCAGAGAGGGCGTGTCAAGGTCACCGCGCATGGTGATCATGCCCATGGGTGCCACTTCGGAAATCACAGCGATACCAGCGTCATAGCGGGCGTTCTTCAATGCGCTTACGGGTTCAGACATTCTGTTTCTCCCCTTTGGGATCATAAAACACCGGATCGACGATCCGCGCCTCATAGGTCTTGCCATCGGTGCCGGGGAAGGTCAGCACCTCGCCCATCCGGTCCGGTCCATGCAGCACCAGCCCCATGGCGATGCCCCGGTCCAGCGTTGGGGAGTGATAGGAGGAGGTCACCCGCCCCTGCATCACCTTCTGGCCGTTCTCGTTCTCTCCTTCGCCAAGCGCATAGGCCCCATCCGGCAGGGTGCTGCCATCTGTGGTCTCAAGCCCCACGAGTTTCCAGCGGGTCGGGTCTTGCATATGGCTGCGCTCTTGCGCGCGTTTGCCAAGATAGTCGTCTTTCTTTTTCGAGATCGCCCAGTTCAGGCCAAGGTCTTGAGGGATCACCGTGCCGTCGGTCTCATCCCCGATCATGATAAAGCCCTTTTCGGCGCGCAGGATGTGCAGACATTCCGTGCCATAGGGCATCACGCCCAAATCATGCCCGGCGATCAGCAGCGCGTCCCAAAAGGCTTGCCCCTGTCCGGCCTCAACGGCGATCTCATAGCTCAACTCGCCTGAGAAAGAGATGCGGAAGACGCGGACCTTGAAGCCGCCCAATTCGCCCTCGGTCCACTCCATGAAGCCAAGCGCCTCGCGGCTCAGATCCATCCCGCCGAGTTTCTCCAGACATTTCCGCGCATTGAGGCCGACCACGGCCACCTGCGCGTAATGTTCGGTGGCGTTGACCACATGCACTTTCCAATCCCACCACTCGGTCTGGAGCCATTCCTCCATATGGGCATGGATGCTGTCGGCCCCGCCGGTGGTCGTGTGGCAGAGGAAGGTCTGCTCATCCAGCCGCGCCACAACGCCATCGTCGATCAGGAAACCATTCTCGTTGCACATCAGCCCGTAACGGCATTTGCCGGGTTTCAGCGTCGACATCATATTGGTGTACATCATGTCGAGGAACCGCGCCGCATCCGGGCCGCGCACGATCAGCTTGCCAAGGGTCGAGGCATCCAGCAGGCCGAGGTTCTGGCGCGTGTTCGTCACCTCACGCATCACCGCGTCATGGGTGCTTTCGCCGTCTCGCGCATAGGCGTAGGGCCGCCGCCACTGGCCGACCGGCTCCCAGACCGCGCCATTGGCTTCGTGCCAGTCATGTAGCGGGCTGCGGCGGATCGGCTGGAAGGTATCGCCCCGCGCCGCCCCCGCAATCGCGCCCATCGAGATCGGGTGATAAGGCGGGCGGAAGGTGGTGGTGCCGACGCTGGGGATCTCTGCATCCAACGCCCCGGCGAGCGTGGCCAGCCCGTTGATATTGCTAAGCTTCCCCTGATCCGTTGCCATGCCGAGCGTGGTATAGCGTTTGGCATGTTCGACCGAGACAAAGCCCTCTTGCGCCGCCAGCCGCACGTCCGAGACCTTTACGTCGTTCTGGTAGTCGACAAAGGTCTTCTCGCGCAGTTTGACGCTGGCGCCCTGTGGCATTTGCCAGACCGGCATCATCGGCGCTTCTTCGCGCCGGGCCGCCGTGGGCCCGGTCAGATCGCGCGGCAGTTTGAAGCCGAGCGATGTCGCCACCCCATCTGCGGCGGCATGGGCGTCATGCAGCACGTCGTCGAGGGCAAAGACCCCGGCTGCCGCCCCCGCTGGCGTCACGAAACCATGGCCGTCTGCCCCGGTGGGCGGGTGGTCCTGATCGGGGCGGAAACAGGCTTTTGCCCCATCCCACGTCAACTTGCCGCCGCAGTGCGACCACAGGTGCACCACCGGCGACCAGCCGCCCGACATCGCCACCGCATCGCAGGCGATCTCTTCCAACACGGCCCCTTCGCCTGCCTGCGAACAGACGGCCACACCGGTCACCCGCTTGCCCCCTTGAACCGAGGATACCGCATGGCCCATGACCACCCGAATGCCAAGCGCGCGGGCTTCGGCCACCAATTCGCTGTCTTGCGGCAAGACGCGGGCATCCAGCACGGCGGGCACATCAAGCCCCGCCTGTTTCAGCGCAATCGCCGTGAGATAGGCGTTGTCATTATTCGTCACCACCACGGTGCGGTCACCGGGTGAGACCCCGTAATTCGCCACATAGTCGCGCATGGCCGAGGCTAGCATCACGCCCGGCACGTCATTGCCCGCAAAGCTCAGCGGCCGTTCGATCGCGCCGGTGGCGGTGATCACATGGGCCGCCCGCACGCGCCAAAGCCGATGACGTGGGCCTGCGCTCTGGGGCGCATGATCCCGCAGCCGTTCATAGCCCAGCACATAGCCGTGATCGTAAACCCCTGCCCCCATGGTCCGGTCGCGCAGGTCCACATTCTCCATGCCGCGCAAATGGTCGAGCGTTTGGGCGATCCAGTCCTCCACCGGCGCATCGTCGACCGTGCCGCCGTCAACCGGCGCCCGCCCGCCCCAATGGGCCGACTGCTCCATCACGATGACACGCGCACCGCTCAGGCCCGCGGCCAAAGCAGCCTGAAGCCCCGCGACACCGCCGCCGATGACCAGCACATCGCAGAAGGCGTGGAAGTGTTCATAGGTGTCGGCATCTGCCGCCTTGGGCGCTTTGCCCAGACCGGCGGAATGGCGGATGATCGGCTCATAGAGATGCTTCCACAGCGGGCGCGGATGCATGAACATTTTGTAGTAGAAGCCCGCGGGCAGAAAGCGGCTGAGGTGTTTGTTGATCGCGCCCACGTCGAACTCAAGGCTCGGCCAGTGGTTCTGGCTTTCCGCGGCCAACCCCTCGTAAAGTTCGGTCGTGGTGACGCGGGCATTGGGCTCGAAATGCCCCTCTTGGCCAAGACCGACCAAACCGTTGGGCTCTTCGGGGCCGGAGGTCACGATGCCGCGCGGGCGGTGGTATTTGAACGAACGCCCGACCAGCACCTGATCATTGGCCAAGAGCGCCGAGGCCAGCGTGTCCCCCTCATAGCCGCGCATCTGCTTGCCGTTGAAGGTAAAGCTCAGCGGTTTGCTTTTGTTCAGCAGGCGGCCGCCTGTGGCCAGTCTTGTGCTCATCGTGGAAAACCTTGCGGGCTGAGGATGGGGTGAATACCGGGGCGAGAAACGAGGTCGGGGGTTAACTGGCGCGCTGCCACTGCCAATCAGGATGGCGTTTGCGGATCGCCTCAACGATGTGATCCGGCGGGGCAAGGGTCTGTGCAGGATAGCTGCCAAAGACTTCGAGCGTGGCGGTATCGCGGGCCATGTGGAACCACTTGCCGCAGCCATAGACATGCCGCCAACGCTCAAGATGCACGCCTTTGGGGTTTTCGCGCATGAAAAGGTAGCGCTCGAAATCCTCTTCGGAGCCGCCGGGGCCGATGCGTTTCAAATGCGCCTCCCCGCCGCCGTGAAACTCCGTCTCTTCGGCGGTAACATGGCAGCAAGGACAGGTGAGGATCAGCATGGGCAGGCTCCTGCGCGGGTAGAGAACGGCAAAACGCCGCCCCGGCGCGACAGCGCGGAGCGGCGTGAATCGTGAAAAGGCGACGCTGCGCGCGTGGCCGAGGGGGTTTTACTCGGTCGGGGTTGCGGCCTCATCGACGGCATCCGCTGTGCCTTCGGCAGCGCCCTCAATGGTCTCGCCAGTGCTTTCGGCTGCGCCTTCGATATTAACGTTGACGTCATTCGCGCCATCGAGGTCACCGCCCGCGAAGAGGAAATAGGCCAGCAAAGCCACCACGACGACGACCGCGCCCACGATGAAAGCAAGGCCGCTGCTGCCGCCGCGATCCGTCGTGGTCGTGGTTGTGGTGGTGTTGGTATGATCGACGTGATCCGTGCGGTTGTGATCCGGGGTTGCCATTGTTCAGCTCCGTTATATTCAATGTCTGAACGGGTAACCCCGTGCCGGGCACTGGCGTTCCCCCCGCGCTGAGCAGCGGCGAATTGTGGCCGATCCACATCATCAATGCGCCACCCCGGCGGCCACGGATTCGTCGATAAAGCGGCCTTCGGCGAAACGCTCAAGCCCGAAGGCGTCGGTCAGGGGCGAATGCCCCTTGGCCATCAACTCCGCAAAGCCCCAGCCCGAACCGGGGATCGCTTTGAAGCCGCCCGTGCCCCAGCCGCCATTGATAAACACCCCCTCGACCGGGGTCTTGCTGAGGATCGGAGAGCGGTCGCCGGTGACATCCACGATGCCGCCCCATTGCCGCAGCATCTTGAGCCGCGAGATCATCGGGAAGGTCTCGACCAGCGCGCGCACCGTCTCTTCGATATGGTGAAAGCTGCCGCGTTGGGTGTAGTTGTTATGCCCGTCCGTGCCGCCGCCGATGACCATCTCGCCCTTGTCGGACTGGCTCATATAGCCGTGCACCGTATTGGCCATGACGACGACATCCATACAGGGTTTGACCGGCTCCGAGACCAGCGCCTGCAAGGCCACGCTTTCGATCGGCAGACGAAAGCCCGCCATATTCGCCAGCTGGCCCGAATGCCCGGCCACGACGATCCCCAGCTTGTCGCAGTCGATAGCGCCGCGTGTGGTGCTGACGCCAGTCACCTTGCCGCCCGTCTGGCGCACGCCGGTCACCTCGCATTTCTGGATGATGTCCATGCCCATATCTGAGCAGGCCCGCGCATAGCCCCAAGCCACCGCGTCATGCCGCGCGGTGCCGCCGCGGGCCTGCCAAAGCCCGCCCAGCACCGGGTAGCGCGGCCCGTCGATGTTGATGATCGGCACCAGTTGTTTGACCCGGTCCGGCCCGATGAACTCGGTCTGTACGCCTTGCAGGGCGTTGGCATGGGCCGTGCGTTTGTAGCCGCGCACCTCATGCTCGGTCTGCGCCAGCATGATGACACCACGGGGGCTGAACATGACGTTGTAGTTCAGGTCTTGGCTCATCGTCTCGTAAAGACTGCGCGCCTTTTCGTAGATCGCAGCCGAAGGGTCTTGCAGGTAGTTCGAGCGGATGATCGTCGTGTTGCGCCCGGTGTTGCCGCCGCCAAGCCAGCCCTTCTCCAGCACCGCGACATTGGTGATGCCGAAGTTCTTGCCCAGGTAATAGGCCGTCGCCAGCCCATGCCCGCCCGCGCCCACGATGATCACGTCATAGCGCTTTTTCGGCTGCGCATCCCGCCATGCGCGGGTCCAGCCCGTATGATGGCGCATCGCCTCTCGGGCCACTGCGAAAACGGAGTATTTCTTCATCACGTCACTTCCCGGCAAGGATTCGGGCCGCGCGGGCGGCTGTGCTCAGTTCTGAGCCTAGGAGCAGATATACGAAATGACCACCACGGCATTTGGACGCGGTTTTGCGACATGCGGCGCGATTGGTGAAAAATGCCGCAGGGCACGCGGCATTTGCGGGCTTTTGTCGGGGCCGGTCAAAGGTTAGGTAGAGGCCATGATATTTTGGTTTCTCTCTGGCGCGATGGCGCTTGTCGTGGGCGGTCTTTTGGCGCGGGCCGCTTGGCGCGGCGCGGATACGCCTCTGCCCGCTCAGGCGGACTATGATCTCAAGGTTTACCGCGACCAGTTGGATGAGGTCGAGCGCGATGTGGCACGCGGCATTGTCCCCGAGGCCGACGCCGCCCGCATCCGGACCGAGATTTCGCGCCGCATCCTCGCGGCCGATGCCGCCCGCGACGGTGGCCCTCAAACCGCTTCGCGCCCCGCGCCCTTGGTGCTGATCGCCGGGGTCGTAGCCTTGGGCGCCGGGTCTTTGGCGCTTTATTGGCATCTGGGGCAGCCCGGCTATGGCGATCTGGCCCTCGCCGACCGCATCGCCTTTGCCGAGGATATGCGCCGCAACCGGCCCAGCCAGCAAAGCGCGGTGGAGAGCCTGCCCCCCAGCCCCGCCACCGAAGGGCTGAGCGCCGATTACCTCGCCTTGATGCAACAGCTGCGCGCCACGGTCAAAGACCGACCCGAAGATCTGCAAGGGCAAACCCTTCTGGCGCAGAACGAAGCCCGCATCGGCAATTTCGCCGCCGCCGCCGAGGCGCAGGCCAATGTGCTGCGTCTCAAAGGCGCCGACCGCACCTCCAAGGATATCGCGGATTATGCCGAACTCTTGGTGCTGGCAGCGGGCGGCTATGTCTCGCCCGAGGCGGAAACCGCCCTGCGCGAGGTGTTGAACCGCGATGAGCAGGATGGCCGGGCGCGCTATTACCTCGGCCTGATGATGGTGCAGACCGGGCGGCCCGATGTGGGCTTTCGCATCTGGGATGCGCTGCTGCGGCGCGGGCCTGCCGATGCCCCGTGGATCGAACCGATCCGCGCGCAGATCGCTCAGGTCGCCGCCCTTGCCGGGGTGAATTACGAGATGCCGCAGATTGGCACTGGCACCCCGCGCGCGGCCCTTCGGCCGAAGACATCGAAGCCGCCTCGGAGATGAGCGCGGATGACCGGATGGAGATGATCGGCGGCATGGTCGCGGGGCTGTCGGACCGTCTGGCCAGCGAAGGCGGCCCGCCGCAGGACTGGGCGCGGCTGATCACGTCGCTAGGGGTCTTGGGCGATACCGATCAGGCCCGAGCGGTCTATGACAATGCGCTCGAGGTCTTCTCGGGCGACAATGCGGCGCTGGACATGATCCGCAGCGCCGGAGAACGCGCAGGGGTGGCAGGATGATTTACGACGAAACCGCAGATTTCATCGCCGCCCTGCCCCGATGCAGGCGCTGATCGGGCTGGACTTGGGTGAAAAGACCATCGGCGTGGCGGTGAGCGATAGTTTCCAATCCGTCGCCACCCCGCTGGAAACCGTGCGCCGCAAGAAGTTCGGCGTCGATGCCGCGCGGCTGACCGAGATCATCGCCGAACGCCGGATCGGCGGGCTGGTTCTGGGGTTGCCGCGCAATATGGATGGCACCGAGGGGCCGCGCTGCCAGTCGACCCGCGCCTTTGCGCGCAACTTCGACCGGCTCAGCCCGCTGCCGATCACCTATTGGGATGAGCGCCTGTCGACCGTGGCCGCCGAACGCGCGCTTCTTGAGGCCGACACCACCCGCAAACGCCGCGCCGAGGTCATCGACCATGTGGCGGCGGGCTATATCCTTCAGGGGCTTCTGGATCGTTTGCAGGTGATGCGCCGTGACTAAAAAGGTTTGGCAACGCGATGAGGTCGAAAGCCCCTGCATCAACATCTGCGTGGTGCATCCCGAAAGCCGTCTCTGCACCGGCTGTCTGCGTTCGATCGACGAGATTGGCCGCTGGTCCGCGATGAGCGCCGAGGAACGCCGCGCCATCATGGCGGAACTGCCCTCACGCGAGAGCGCCCATGCGAAACGGCGCGGGGGCCGCGCGGCGCGGCTGGCCCGGCGGCGCGACTAGGGCGGGCTCAGGCGCCGCGGCGCTGGACGATCTGGTTCAGGAAAATAAGGGCCGCTTCGCCGTTTGTGACATCCTGATACCCCACCGGGGCCGCGTTGTAGTTGGCGGCAGGCACAGCGGCGCGGGCGAAGGTCAGGCTGGTCTCACGGGTGAACATCCCATCGAAACGAAACGCCCGACGGCCCCGGCGCGCAGGTTTCCAATAAGCGAGGTCGCTGCCCTGCCCTTTGAGAATGATCGCTTTGGTCCCGCTTCGGCGCATCTCGTCACGTCCCTTGGTTCGGATGATTCTGCGTTTGTTATGGCATTTAGCCCGCGGTTTGTGTCGAGATTACGGCAATTTAGTGAACATTGTCCGAAATTGGGCAAAAAGAGCCGTATTTCGGCAGGAGTAAGGTCAAAAACGGGACGCCTCAGCCCCAAAGCGCCTTTCTGAGCATATTCAGCGCCACCAGTACGAGGAAGACGGCAAAGACCCGCCGCAGCGGTTTGGGGTCCATCGCATGGGCCAGCCGCACGCCCCAAGGCGCGGTGATCAGCGTCATCGCCACGACAATTCCAAAGGCTGCGAGGTTGACCGCGCCGAGGGTCAGCGGCGGGCGGTTCTGGCCGATGTCGACAAACAGAAAGGCAATCACCGAAGGCACAGCGATCAAGAGGCCAAAGCCCGCCGCCGTGGCCACAGCCTTGTGAATGGGCCGCCCGTGCAATGTCATCAGCGGCACGCCAAAGCTGCCGCCGCCGATCCCCATGAGCACCGACAGAAAGCCCACCATCGGCGACAGGAGCGCGCGTTTGAGGCCGCGCGGCATGGTCTCCCCCAAGCGCCACTCGCTCCGTCCAAAGCCGAGGTAGAGACCCACGCAAAGCGCCAGCCCGCCAAAGATCACCTGTAGCGTCTGGGTCCGCAATTGCGACACCAGCAGCACGCCCAGTATGGCCCCCAGCATGATCCCGGTGCCCAAGTGCGCAGAATCTCCCAATCCACCGCGCCCTTCTTGTTGTGCGCATGAACCGAACGCGCCGAGGTGACGATGATCGTCGCCAGAGAGGTCGCAAGGCAAATCTGCATCAACTGCGGCCCGCCGTAGCCCAGCGATTGCAGCACATAAAAGAACGCCGGGACCAAGACGATGCCCCCGCCGACGCCCAAAAGCCCTGCCAAAATCCCGGCAAAACCGCCGATCAGGGCGAGCAGCACCAGCATCGGCAATAGATCGTTCAATTCTGGCATGAGCCCCTCCCCGGCTGTCTTTGGCTCTATCAAGCCGTTTCGCGCGAAGGGTTCAAGGCGATAACGCCGGGGTTGCACTTTGCCCAAGGCCGGTTAGGTTGCCCGCGACTGTGGGCCCCAAGCGCACCGACCGTTTGCCGCCTGCCCCATATGGCCCCGGCCATCCCATCCGAAAGGACATCTCGTGCTACGTTCAGCGCTCATTCTCGGGTTGCTGGGGCTGGTCGGCCCCTTCGCCATTGATATGTATCTGCCCGCCATGCCTGCCATCGCCGCCAGCTATGGCGCCTCTGAGACGGCGGTTCAGGCGACGATCACCGCCTATTTCATCGCCTTTGGGCTGGGGCAGCTTTTCTACGGCCCTTGGGCCGATCAGGCGGGGCGCAAACTGCCGATCATGGTCGGGCTCGCGCTGTTTCTGGTCGCCTCTTTCGGGGCGGCCTTCGCCCCTTCGATGGCGGCGCTGACCGGTTGGCGCGCCCTGCAAGGGCTGGGTGGCGCGGTGCTGATGGTGGTGCCCCGCGCGATCATCCGCGACCAATATACCGGGACACAGGCGACGCGCTTGATGGCGATGTTGATGTTGGTGATCTCGATCTCGCCCATGCTGGCCCCGCTGGCGGGCAGCGCGGTTCTGGCCTTGGCCGATTGGCGCGCAATATTCATCGCCCTTGGCGTTCTGGCGGTTGCCGCGCTGGCCCTCACCGCCACCGCCCAGCCCGAGACCTTGCCCGCAGAGCGCCGCGTTCGGATCAACCCGCGCAGCCTTTGGCGCGGGGCGAAAGTGCTACTGAGCGATCCGATCTTCATGGGCTGACCTTTATCGGCGGCTTCGCCATGGGGTCTTTCTTTGTCTTCATTGCCTTCGCCCCCTTCGTCTATACCGGGCAATACGGGCTGGGGCCGACGGGCTTCTCGCTGGCCTTCGCGGTCAATGCGGTGGGCTTCTTCTCGGCCTCGCAATTGGCGGGATGGCTGGGCGAACGCTGGGGCATGCGCAGCCTCGTGCGGCGTGGCGTCGCGGGCTTCGTGCTCTTCTCCGCCGCGATCTTTGCCACCGCGTTGGTTACCGAGCCGGGCCTCTATGTGGTGATGGCGGGTCTGTTCTGCGCCAATGCCTGCCTTGGCGTGGTGGTGCCGACGGTGATGGTCGTGGCGCTGGACGACCACGGCGATATCGCGGGGCTGGCCTCGTCCTTGGGCGGCACCTTGCAGATGGTGGCCGGGGGCCTTTCCATCGCGCTGGCCGGGCCGTTTTTCGACGGCAGCGTCACGCCGATGTTGGGGGCCATCGCGGCCTGCGGTCTGGTGGCGGCCCTGCTCACATTGGCGCTGCTGCGGCCCCGCCCTGTGGCTGAACCCAGCGTCTGACCCTACCCCGCCGCGGCCACATCCTGCGCCGCGGCGACTTCGGCCAAAGCAGCCTCGACCAGTTCTGTACCCGCGCCGGGCTTATGCGCCCCTTCGGAAAGGATACGCCGCCACTGCCGCGCACCGGGCCGCCCGGCGAAAAGCCCCAGCATATGCCGGGTGATCTGCCCCAGCCGCCCGCCGTCCGCCAAATGGGCCTCGATATAGGGCAACATCCCCTGCACCGCCGCCTCAGCACTGCTGTCGCCGCCCTGCCCATAGATGCGCCGGTCTGCCGTGGCGAGGATATCCGCAGGCGCGTGGTAGGCGCTGCGCCCCACCATGACGCCGTCGAGCCCCGCATCGAGAAAGGCTTCGGCCTGATCGAGCGAGGTGATCCCGCCATTGACCGAGATGTGCAGGTTCGGGAACAGCCCCTTCATTCGGTGGACGAGGTCATAATCCAACGGCGGAATATCGCGGTTTTCCTTGGGGCTTAGCCCCTGCAACCAGGCCTTGCGCGCATGGATCGTCACACGGGTGCAGCCCGCCGCTACGATCCGCGACAGGAACTCGGGCAGGATCTCTTCGGGGTTCTGATCGTCCACCCCGATGCGGCATTTCACCGTCACCTCGACATCGCAGGCCGCGCGCATCGCGTCGACGCAATCGGCCACCAGCCCCGGTTGCTGCATCAAAACGGCCCCGAATGCGCCCGATTGCACCCGGTCAGAGGGGCAGCCGCAATTAAGGTTAATCTCATCATAGCCCGCCGCGGCCCCCAACCGCGCCGCCTGCGCCAGCTCTTGCGGGTCTGACCCGCCCAGTTGCAATGCAACCGGATGTTCCGCAGGGTCGTGATCTAGCAGATGCAACGCGCCGCCACGCACCAAGGCGGGGGCGGTCACCATCTCGGTGTAAAGCAGGGTCTCGCGGCTGAGCAGACGGTGGAGGTAGCGGCAATGGCGGTCGGTCCAATCCATCATGGGTGCCACGCTCAGGCGCGCGGCGCGGTAAACCTCGGCGTGAGTGAGTTTTTGGTCGCGCATGCGGCGGGCTCCGTCTTTGGGTCACGGCCTTCTGCACGCCTTTGCGGGGGTGGCGCAAGCTGTTCTTGTGCCACCCCCGCCCCGCGCGGGATGTCGCGGAGGCGGGCGCGCCGCGTTACATCGCTGTCGCCGTTTCCGTCTGCGCCAGAATGCCCAACCGCGTGAAGGCCCGTTCGAGGTCGCGGTCACCGAAAGGTTTTTGCACCACGGCGCAGCGGCCCAGCGCTTCGGCAGCGGGCACTTCCGCTTGGCCGGTGGCAAAGATGATGGGCATATCGGGATGCGATGCCCGGACCCGGGTCGCCACTTCTTCGCCTGAGATATCTGGCAGGCCCACGTCGATCAGCAGCGCGTCGTACGCGCCAGCCTGCAGCCTGTCCAAGGTCTCCTGCCCCGAGGCGGTTTCCGTGACTTCGGTGCCAAGCCCGCTGAGGATATCCGCCAGATCGAGCCGGATCAGCGCGTCGTCTTCGCACAGCAGCACATGACGGGGCCGGTCGGGCTGTTCCTGCGCCGGAGTCTCGGTCTTGGTCGAGGCGACCGGAGCCGACGACAGCGCATCGCGCACCTTGATCGCCAAAGCGTCTTTGGTGAAGGGTTTGGCAAGGAACTGCACCCCGGCGTCGACCCGGCCATCGCGCACGATCGCATCGCGCGAATAGCCCGAGATGAACAGGATCGGCAGATCGGGCCGCTCGGCCTGAAGGGTTTCGGCCATCTCGCGGCTGCTGAACTCGCCGGGCATGACGACATCCGATATCACAAGGTCGAAGTCCGGCGCTTGCCGCGCTGATTTGAGCGCCGCCGCGGGGTCTTCTGCGGTGCGCACGCTATAGCCCAAATCCGTCAGCAAGGCGGCGGTGGCATCGCGCACCTCGGCGTCGTCTTCGACCAGCAGCACGGTCTCACTCCCGCCTGCGATCTCGGATGGGTCGTGCCACTGCAATGGCTCCGCCGCCGTCTCGGCCCGCGGCAGCAGCAGCGTCACCGTCGTGCCCGCGCCGGGGCGGCTGGCGATGGTCACCCGCCCGCCCGATTGCCGCGCGAAGCCATAGACGGTGGACAGGCCCAGCCCGGTGCCCTTGCCCACGGGTTTGGTGGTAAAGAAAGGGTCAAAGACCTTGGCCAGCGTCTCGGCCGGGATGCCGGGCCCGTGGTCGCTGATTATGACCTCAACGTAGTCGCCCGCCACCATGTCAGGCTCACCAAAAAGCTCTTCGGGGCCGACGTGCCGGTTTTCGACAGCGATCTTCAGCTTGCCGCGCCCCTCCATCGCGTCGCGCGAATTGATCACAAGGTTCAGCACCGCGTTCTGGGTGCTGGCCGCATCGGCATAGGCGGGCCAGAGGGCCTCGGGCGTGTCGATCTCGACCTCCATCCCCTCGCCCAAGGCGCTGCGCATGATGTCGTCGATATCCCGCAGCAGATCGCGCAGGTCGATCGAGCGGGGCTGCAACGGTTGCCGGCGGCTGAAGGCGAGCAGTTGCGAAGAGAGCGAGGCACCGCGCTCCACCGCGCGCATCGCCGCATCGATCCGCACCCGCGCAGGCGAATCCGCGGCGATCTCGCGCGCGGCCATGGTCAGGCTGCCGGTCATCACCTGCAACAGATTGTTGAAGTCATGGGCGATGCCACCGGCAAGATTGCCCACCGCCTCGACCCGCTGGCTCTGCGCCAATCGGTCATGCAACTCTTCCAGTTCGCGGTTGCGTTTCTCGACACGCTCTTCCAACGTCGTATTCAGATCGGCCAACTGGCGCGACAGTTCTTTTTGTTCGTGAATGTCGGAATTCGTGCCGACCCAACGCATCAAAGCGCCTTGGTCGTCCCGAATTGGTGCGCCCCGCACCAGATGCCAGCAATAGGCCCCATCGGCCCGCCGCAGGCGAAACTCGGTCGCATAGACCGTACCGGTCTCTACCGCATGGGCCCAAGTCGCAATCGCCTCTGCGCGGTCGTCGGGGTGAATGATCGTCGGCCAAGCGTCGCCCACCAGACTGCCCGGTTCCGCGCCCGAAAAGGCGTAGACCTGATCGCTGATCCAATCGAGCCGCCCATCGGCGGTGGCGGTCCAGACATGAACCGGCATGGTATGGGCCATGGTGCGGAACCGCTCCTCGGCCTCGCTCAGCCGGGTTTCGGCAAGCTTATGGGCGGTCACGTCATGGCCTTGGATCATGATCCCGATCGTCTCGCCATGGACGTTGTCGAGCGGTTGGAACACGAAATCCACCACGACACGCTCCGCCGGACCATCGGCGCTGCGCCGCACCCATGCCTCGGCTCCATGTTGGCTGACGGCCTCCCCGGTCCGGTAAACTTCGTCGAGCATTTCGAAGAAGCCTTGGCCCGCGATCTCGGGCAGCGCCTCGCGGACGGGTTTGCCGATGAGGTCCCGTTGGCCAACCAGTTGCATATAGGCGGCGTTGACCGTGCGGAAGACGTGGTTCGGCCCCATGAGGGTGACCATGAAGTTCGGCGCCTGTTCGAAGATCATCTTGAAAAGGCTTATGCCGGTATCAAGCTCTAGGTTCTGCTGCGTCACCTCATGTGCACGGCGCATCACGGCGGCATGGGCAGAGCCCGTTCGCTCTTCGCCGGGGGTTTCTGCGATATAGGCTTCGGTCACATCCTGCGTGTGTTGCAAAAGGAATTCCACCTCCCCTTCCGGGCCCAGGATCGGCGTATGGGTCGCACTCCAATAGCGGTCTTCGGTCGTGCCGTCGGCCGTGTCGATCGGATAGGGAATGACCGGCAGGTGATCGGTGGTGCCGTCGCGAAACACCCGTTCGAAAGACGCCCGCAACATTCGCCCCGACTCGCTTTCGGGGTCCGAGGGGAACTCTTCGAACAGGACTTTCCCGATAAGCCGTTCCAACTGGCGGTCCGTGACCTGCAGATAGGCGTCATTGGCCCAGACCACCCGAAGCTCACTGTCCAACAATACGAAAGGCGACGGCGCTGCTTGGAGGATTCTTTCAAAGTCGTGGTTCATCTTGGGGGGTCTTCTATCCAATAGAAAGTGCTGATCGACAGGCCGAGGGCGCAAGGACGCCCGCAGCTGACAAGCGGTGCCCGCCACGCGGGGCGGATTTCGAATGCGGGTCTACATGGTATCCTATCTCGGAACTGCCGGGTTTGGGCAATGGCGCCGCTGCGTTTTAAACGCGTTTCGGGCATAGTTAGCGCGCAATCTACCGAGTGCCAGAAATTCGCGCATATTTTGCATGGCCTTGCACTCCGCGCTGAGTTTGCGATGAATGGGGTGGCAGCGATGGGCCGCCCCGGCTGGCCGCGCGGCCGATCGACCATTGCGCTAGCCTATTTCACCCCCGCCCTTCGCCAAAGCCATTCAGGACCCCCGCATGACATTCCGCTTCATCCACGCGTCCGACCTGCATATCGGGCGCAAATTCGCGAATATTCCGCAAGCGCCTGACGGCAATATCCGGGGGCGCCTGATGGAAGCGCGGCATGGCGCCATTGCCAAACTGGCCCAGGCCGCGCGGGGACACGGGGCGGCGCATGTGCTCTTGGCGGGCGATACATTCGACACCGCGACACCCTCGGCCAGCGTGCTGCGGCAGGCGCTCACCGCCATGGGCGAGGCGGCGGAGGTGACATGGTGGCTCCTGCCCGGCAACCACGACAACCTGCGCGATGCCGAACCCCTGTGGGAGGTCATCGCCCGGGATGCGCCGCCCAATCTGCGTGCCCTTACCGAAAACGCCCCGGTCGAAATGGCCGAGGGGGTCAGCCTGCTGCCCTGCCCCGTCGCCTTTCGCGCAGGCGCCAGTGACCCAAGCGCCCCGCTGGACCGGATGCACAGCCCCGAAGGCCATATGCGCATCGGCCTTGCCCATGGCGGGGTCACCGATTTCACCGACAGCGGAGAGGCCATCGCGCCGGACCGGGACCAGCGCGCGCGGCTTGACTACCTCGCCCTTGGCGATTGGCACGGACGGATGGCCGTCTCTGACCGGGTGCACTACTGCGGCACGCCCGAGCAGGACCGGTTCAAACACGGGCGCCGTGGCGTCTGCCTTGCGGTCGAAATCGCAGGCCCCGGCGCGCGCCCCAAGATCGAAGGAGTCGAGACCGGCAGTTTCCTGTGGTCTGAGGCCGAGGTCACACTGCATCCCCGGCAAGATGTCGCGGCGGCTTTGCAGACGCTCTTGCCCGAGACAGGCCGCCGGGACCACCTCCTGCGCGTCAAGGCGGGAGGCTGGGCAAGCCTTCCCGATCGCGCGGCGCTGGCCCACGCGGCCCAAGCCTGCGCCCCCGATTTTGCCCATTTCGAACTGCTGACGGACGGATTGGGCACGCAGTATGAGGCCGCGGACCTTGATGAGATCGACCGCGGCGGCGCGCTGCGCATGGCGGCGGAAACCTTGGTGAACGAGGCGCAGTCCGAGACCCTTCCCCCATCCGACCGTGACGTGGCCGCCGATGCGCTGGCCCGGCTTCACGCCTATGTGCAGGGGGCAAAAACATGAAAATCCGCGCCATCACCCTCAACAACGTCCGCCGTTTCACCGACCCCGCGCAGGTCACCGGGATCGGCGATGGGATCAATGTCCTGAGCGAGCCGAACGAGCACGGCAAATCCACCCTCTTCGACGCGATACAGGCGCTGTTCTTCAAACCCTTCGGTTCGCGCGACAAAGAGGTCTCGGCCCTGCGCCCCCATGCGGGCGGCGCGCCCGAGGTGACCATCGAGGTCGAGACCGAGGCGGGCCGTTTTGCCCTGCACAAACGCTGGTTTCAAAAGCCCCTCGCCACCGTGCACCGCGAGGGCAAGCTGATCGCGCAGGCGGATGAGGCCGAAGCATGGATCGCGCAGCTTTTGGGCGGCGATGCGGGCGGCCCCTCGGGGCTGATCTGGGTGCGGCAGGGGATGACCGCGCTGACCGGCGGCTCGACCAAGGAAGAGAAACTGGCGCTGGAAGCGCGGCGCGATCTGATGACCTCGGTCGGGGCCGAGGTGGAAGCGATGACCGGCGGGCGGCGCATGGACAAGGCGCTGGCGCAATGCCGCGAAGAGTTGGCCCAATACGCCACCAGCACCGGACGCCCCCGCACCGGCGGGCCGTGGAAAGAGGCGCAGGATCAGGTCGAGGCGCTGACGGCCGCGCGCGATCAATTAGCCGCGACCGCACGCGCGTTGCAAGACGCTTTGGCCGAACGCCAGCGCGCGCGGCGCGCCTTGGCCGAGCTGGAAGCGCCCGAGGTGGTCGCCGAACGCCGCGAGAAACTGGAGGCCGCCCGCGCCGCCCATGCAGCCGCGACCCGCCACGCAGAAGAGATGGAGGCGCTTGACCGGGCCGTGGAACTGGCCCGCCTCAACGCCGATAATGCCACATCGCGTCTCAACAACTACCGCGCCGGAGAGGCCGAGCAAAAGGCCGCTCGCCGCGCCGAGGCCGCAGCACGCGAAGCGGCGGAAGCGGCCCGCGCCGCCCTGTCAGACCGCCGCGCCACGTTGGAGGCCGCAGAGGCCGCCGCCGCCGAGGCCCGGACGGCGCTCAAAGCCGCCGAGGATGACCACCGCCACGCCCTCCGCGCCCGTGCGGCCCGCGATGGTGCTGACCGGCGCCAAGCGCTCGAAGCGCGTATCAAAGAAGCCGAAGATGCCCGCCGCCGGATGGAGTCCGCAGCTGCCGCCGCCAAATCCGGCCCGGACGCCGCGGCGCTGCAACGGTTGGAAAGGCTATCCGCCGAACTCTCCGCCAGCCGCGCCGCCCGCGATGCGGCAGCCCCGCAGGTGACAGTCCGCTACGCCCCCAATCAATCGGGCGCCATCCACGGCAATGACGGCCCCTTGGCCGATGGCATCCCCTGCCCCTGCCACGTCGCACCACCCTGCGGATCGACGGGATCGGCGATCTGGAGATCGAGCCCGGCGCGGGGGGCGGCGAGGACGGCTCGGTCGACGCCGCCACGACCCGGTTGCAAACCGCCCTTGACGAGATCGGCGCGGCGGATCTGGCGCAGGCCCGTGCCGCCGGGGCGGCGCGGGTCGAGGCCGCGGCGCGGCAGGGAGAGGCGAAAGCCGTGCTCGCCAGCCTCGCCCCCGATGGGATCGACGCGCTGCACCAAGCCCTCGCCGCCATTCCTGCGCCGGAAGAGGTCTCGGGCGCACCCGATCTCGCGCAGGCCGAAGACGCGCTGCAAACCGCGCAGGCCGCACATGAGCGCCGCCGCATCGCGCGTGAGACTACCGCCGAGGCGCTGGCCGATGCCAAGGCCGATGCGGCGGGCAAAGAGGCGCAGCTTGGCTCGCTCACCGACCGGTTGCAGCGCGCCGAGGCGCAGCAGGCCAAGCTGGGCGACGTCACAGAAAAGGACCTCGCCGCCCAAACCGTCACCACCGCCGCCGCGCTGGAGGCCGCCCGCCTCGCCCATGCAGAGAAGGCCAAGGACGCGCCGGATGCGGCCAGCCTTCAGGCCGCGCTCACCCGCGCGGAATCGGTCGAGACGCAGGCCCGAGAAGAGATCGCCCGCCTGCACCCCCTGCTCGCCCGGCTGAGCGAACGCATCACCCGCGCCTCTGGCGACGCGGTGGAGGAACGGCTGGCCGAGACCGAAGACCAATTGCAAGCCGCCGAAGCGGCCCTTGCCCGGATCGCCCATGAGGTCGCGGTGCTGACCCGGCTGCAAGAGGCTTTGCAGGACGCAAGGAACGAGGCGCGAGAGCGCTATTTCACCCCCATCGTCAAGGAACTGAAACCGCTGCTGCAACTGCTTTGGCCCGATGCGGAACTGACATGGGGCGAGGAATCGCTCCTGCCCCATGCGCTGATCCGCGAGGGCCGGGAAGAGCCGATCGAGGTGCTTTCGGGCGGCACGCAGGAACAAGTGGCTCTGCTGGTGCGACTGGCCTTCGCGCGGATGCTCGCCCGGGCGGGGCGTATCGCGCCGGTGATCTTGGACGACGCGCTGGTCTTTACCGATGACGACCGGATCGAGCGGATGTTCGACGCGCTGCACCGGCAAGCGGGGGATATGCAGATCATCGTCCTGACCTGCCGCCAACGCGCCTTTCGCGCCCTTGGCGGGCAGGCTTTGCGTCTGCAAGCGGTGGTCCCCTAGCCGCGAATGAACTTTTCCCCCCGTTCGGCGTTAGCCTCCTGACGTATGCGCAGGGCATCTGGGGGAAGACATTGAACGATATCGCCGCGATCAGACGGCTGCTGGAGGTGCTGGTTCTGATCGCCCTCTTCGTGACGGCCTATTTCGCTAAGGACTTGCTGCTGCCGATCCTGCTGGGCTTCCTCCTTGCGCTGACGCTCAGCCCGCTGATCCGCTCTTTCGAGAAATTCGGCATCTCCGCCCCATTGGGTGCCGTGCTGCTGATTGGCTGTGTCGGGCTGATCATCTTTGTTCTGGCTGGCCTGTCGGCGGGCACCGTGGCGACTTGGTCCGACGAAATTCCCACCATGGGCAACGAGATACGCCGCAAGCTCCAAGGCTGGGCGCAAACGGTCGAGGATGTCCGCTCGGCCACTGAACAGGTCGAACAGATCGGCACCGAGAATGGCAGCGGGAGGCCCGAAGAGGTGGTGGTCAAACAGCCCGGCTTGCTGGACAACGCCATGAACACCGGCGCGCGCATCGGGGGCACCGTGGCGGTCGCCTTGGTCTTGGCGCTGTTCCTGCTTGCCTCGGGCGATCTGTTCTACCTCAAGCTCGTGCAGTCCTTTCAGACCTTCACCGGCAAGAAACGCGCCTTGAAAGCGGTCTATGACGTAGAGCGCCGCGTCTCGCGCTACCTGCTGACCATCACCATCATCAACGCAGGTTTAGGCATTTCGGTGGGGCTCTACCTCTTCGCGCTTGGACTGCCCGTACCTTACGTCTGGGGCTTGGCGGCGTTTTTGCTGAACTTCCTGCCCTATATCGGCGGGGTGATCGGCGCGGTGCTGGTGGGGGCCTATGCCATCGCGACATTCGACAGTGTCGGCTATGCCATCCTCGCCCCGCTTGGCTATCAGATCCTCACCGGGATCGAGGGACAGTTCATCACCCCCTACCTCGTCGGGCGGCGGTTGGAGTTGAACACCGTGGCGGTGTTCCTCACCGTGGTCTTCTGGGGCTGGCTTTGGGGGATTGCGGGCGCGCTCGTGGCGGTGCCCTTCCTCGTGGTTTTCAAGGTGATCTGTGAGAACGTGACCGCGCTCAACATGATCGGGCATTTTCTGGATAAATCCGCCCCCGATGTGGCGGCAACCGCGGCGGATGAACCCGCCGCGGAAAAGCCCGGTGGCTAGGGCCGCTTATCCCGCGAGGGACGGCAGCCAAAGCACGATTTGCGGGAAAGCGACCAAGAGGCCGATGGTGACCGCGTCGGCGATGAAGAAGGGCGTCACGCCGCGGAACACATCCTGCACGCTGAGGTCGGGGCGCACGCCCGCGACGACAAAGCAGTTCAGGCCAATGGGCGGGGTGATCAGACAGAACTCCGCCATCTTCACCACCAGAATGCCAAACCAGATCGCGCACATCGGACCCGACATGCCAAAGGCGCTGTCGGCGGCCGAGACCATCTCGCCCCCGTTGAGTGCCATGACCGCCGGATAGACCACCGGCAGCGTCAGCAGCAGCATCCCGATGGCGTCCATGAACATGCCCAGCACGGCGTAGGCCAAGAGGATGCAGATCAGGATCAGCATCGGCGAGGTTTCGAGCGAGGAAATCCAGTCGGCGAAGGCACCGGGCAGATCGGCGAAGCCAAGGAAGCGCACATAGATCAGCACGCCCCAGATGATGGTGAAGATCATCACCGTCAGCTTCGCGGTCTCCAGCAGCGCGTCCTTCAACTCGGCCAGCCGCATGCCACGGAAGACGGCCATGCAGAAGACGATAAAGGCGCCCACGGCCCCGCCCTCGGTCGGGGTGCCCCAAGCGTCGCCGAAGGGGTTGTAGACGAAAAAGATGATGATCACGACCACGGCGACAATCGGCATCGCAGCGGGGAGCGAGGCAAAACGCTCGCCCCATGTAAAGCCGCGCACCGGCGGGCCGACGCTTTTCCAGATCATCGCGATGCCGATGATCAACACCGCATAGACCACCGCCGAGAAGGCACCGGGCACGAAGCCCGCCAGCAGCAGCTTGCCGACGTCCTGCTCAACGATGATGGCATAGATCACAAGGATCGCCGAAGGCGGGATCAGCGAGGCCAGCGTGCCCCCTGCCGCCACGACACCGGCTGCGAATTGCTTGTTATAGCCGATCTTGAGCATTTCGGGGATGGCGATACGGGCAAAGACCGCCGCCGTCGCGACCGACGCGCCAGACACCGCCGCAAAGCCTGCGGTGGCGAAAACGGTCGAGACCGCCAAACCGCCCGGCACCCAAGCGAACCAACGTTTCGCCGCCTCGAAGATCGCCTTGGTCAGACCCGCGTAATAGGCGAGAAAACCGATCAGGATGAAGGTCGGGATGAGCGAGAGGGTCTGGCTCGATACCTTAGAGTGCGGCACTTGGCCTGCGGTCTTGATCGCCACGGTCAGCGCCCAGCCAAGCTGGTCCCACTCCATGCCCTTCTTGGCCCAGAAAATCCAGATCAGGCCAACAAGCCCCGCCATGGCCGCGGCAAAGGCCACCCGCATGCCAAGCACCACCATGACGAGCATACCGCCCGAGACCCAAAGGCCGATTTCAATAGGATCCATCAGTCACGTCCATCCAGTTGTTCGGCCTCGGCCATTGCTTGTTCCGCCGCCGATTGCACCAGCGGCACGGCCACGGGGCGTTCCAGCCCCAGCACCAAGGCCCGGCCATAGCCCCAAATCTGCAGGCAAAGCCGCAAAGAGATCACGACGAAAGCCAGCGGCACCACCAGTTTGCTGGGCCAGATCGGCAGGCCGATGTCGATCGAACTGTCACGGCTCCACATCGGGGCGTTCATGTCAAAGCTGCGGTCGAAATGCGCCCAAGCGCCCCATGTCAGCGCCAGCATCAGCAAAAGGATCAGCACCACCGACAGCAGTTCCGCCGCCCAAAGCGCGCGGCCCTTCAGCTGGCCGATCAGGATGTCCATGCGCACATGACCGCCCATGCGTTGGGTATAGGCGATGCCCATGATGGCGATGAAAGGCATCGCCGCTTCGATCCAGTCGACATAGCCCGCCAGTGGCGTGGAAAAGAACTTGCGCCCCCCACGGACCAGACGGCCAGTATCATCAGTGAGAAAACGGCAAGCCCCGAGATCAGGGCAAAGAAGGTTTCCAGCTTCAGCAGGCCCCGGTCGAGGCGGCTGAGGAGGCTGCTGTCCTCCAGCACGGCGGATGATCCGGCCATCGGCTCTCCTTTTCAGAAAGTCTGTTTGTTGCGTTTTGGAACTCGAAAGGGCCGCGCGGTCAATCCGCACGGCCCTCACAGTCATGCCCGGCTGGGCTTAGTTCGAGGCGCGCTCTTTTTCCAGCGTCTCCATCACGAGGTCATAAAGTTCCTGACCCGGGATGCCCTGCGCTTCCATGTTTTCGATCCATGCTTCGCGCGCGGGATCGGCCGCTTTCTCTTTGAACTCGGCGATGACTTCGGGGAATACTCAACCTTCTCCACGCCTTTTTCTTCGAGAACGGAATCCCATTTCTCCAGCAGTTCCGCATAGTTGGCGAGGTAGTGATCCAGCGCCTCATCGACCGAGCTGTCAAGCGCTTCACGCTCTTCGTCGCTCAGCATTTCATAGGCGTCGATGTTCACCACGACAGGGCAGTTCACGGTGCCGGGGTTGAGGTTCGCGGTCCACCAGTCGGCCTTGTTGATGGTGCCAAAGGACAGATGCGCGTGCTGGGCGAAGGCCACGGTGTCAACGACACCCGATTCCATCGCGTTATAGGCTTCGGTCGCGGTCACCGATGTGGGCACGGCGCCGACGGCTTCAAAGGCTTTGCCCAGACCGCCGGTGGCGCGGACACGCATGCCGTCGAAATCTTCGAGCGTGGTGCGCGGATCGCCGGTGCCGACAAGGTTGTACTGCGGCATGGGCGAGGTCATCAGCATTTTCGCGTTCCACTGCGCCATCTCCTCGGCGACGGCGGGGTGGTCATAGACCGCTTTGGAAACCGCGACTTCCTCTTCAAGGTTGCTCACCCCCAGAAACGGCAGTTCCAGCACGGTGATCGCGCGGTTCTTATCGGCGTGGTAGCCGGCGCAGAACTGGGCCATCTCGAAAGCGCCGATGGAGATACCATCGAGGTTTTCGCGGTTCTTGGACAGGCCGCCGTAGCTGACGTTGATGGTGAATTCGCCGTCGGTCTTCTCAGAGACCAGTTCGGCAATCTTTTCCACATGTTCGGTGAAGGCGCGGCGCTTGCCCCAGACCGAGGCGTTCCATTCGGTCGCGGCAGCTTCGCTTACAAACGCGACAGTCAGCGCACAGGCGGCGGCACCGCTCAGCAGATTTTTCATGATGGCTCTCTCCCATAGTTGCCGCCCTTGGGTGGGCGGATTGGCGCACAGGCTACCCCGCGGGGCTGGCCTGCCAACCCCGTCATGCCGCGCAAATACGACAGCTGCAAGACAGTTGCGCCAAGTTTGACTGGCAAGGCTTTGAAAAACCGCGCCAATCACCGGGGAAGAACGGAAAATTTACAGAAATCACCCCAATCGGGAAAAACCTTTACAGGCAAGCCCTTGTAATCCAGTTGCTTATTCCCTTCTTTTCACGGGCCGCTATGATCCGGCTGAGGAGGACGCCACGGCCACCGGGTTAGACCCGCGCCCCGTGGTGATGCGAACATCAAGGGAGGAACCACCATGTCCGACGCCACCGCCAAGACCTATCCGCCATCCGCCGACATGGCCGCCCGGGCCCATGTGGACGCCCAGACCTATGACAAGATGTACCAAGCATCGGTCACCGACACCGATGGGTTCTGGCGCGAACAGGCGCAGCGGATCGACTGGATCAAACCCTTCACCCAAGTGCGCGACGTGAACTTCGACCTCGGGTCGGTCAGCATCAATTGGTTCGCGGATGGCGAGCTGAACGTCAGCGCCAATTGCATCGACCGCCATCTTGAGTCGCGCGGCGATCAGACCGCGATCATCTGGGAGCCGGACAGCCCCGAAGATGAGGCCAAACATATCAGCTACCGCGAGCTCCACAGCGCCACCTGCCGCATGGCCAATGTGCTGCGTGATCTCGGCGTGGGCAAAGGCGACCGCGTGATCATCTATATGCCGATGATCCCCGAAGCCGCCTATGCCATGCTGGCCTGCGCGCGGATCGGGGCGATTCACTCGATCGTTTTCGCCGGCTTCTCGCCCGATGCCCTCGCCGCGCGAGTGAATGGCTGCGAGGCGAAGGTGGTGATCACCGCGGATGAGGCCCCGCGCGGTGGCAAGGCCACACCGCTTAAGGCCAATGCCGACAAGGCGCTGGCGCAATGCGATGCCAGCGTTCAATGCCTCGTGGTGCGCCGCACGGGCGGTGACGTGGCATGGGACGATGCGCGCGACCGCGATTACAACGCACTGATCAAGGATGCCGCCGAGACCTGCGAAGCGGAGGCGATGGGCGCCGAAGACCCGCTTTTCATCCTCTACACCTCAGGCTCCACCGGTCAGCCCAAGGGCGTGGTCCATACCACCGGCGGCTATATCACCTATGCGGCGCTGACCCATGAGGTGACGTTCGATTACCACGACGGCGACATTTACTGGTGCACGGCGGATGTAGGCTGGGTCACCGGGCACAGCTATATCGTCTATGGCCCGCTGGCCAATGGCGCCACCACGCTGATGTTCGAAGGCGTGCCCACCTACCCGGATGCCAGCCGGTTCTGGCAGGTCTGCGAAAAGCATAAAGTCACGCAGTTCTACACCGCCCCCACCGCGATCCGCGCGCTGATGGGGCAAGGCAATGACTATGTGACGAAAAGCGATCTGTCCTCTCTGCGCATCCTTGGCACCGTGGGCGAGCCGATCAACCCAGAGGCGTGGAACTGGTATCACGAGGTCGTCGGCCAGAACCGTTGCCCCATTGTCGACACGTGGTGGCAGACCGAGACCGGCGGCCATCTGATGACCCCCCTGCCCGGCGCGCATGACATGAAACCGGGGGCCGCGATGAAGCCCTTCTTCGGCGTCAAACCGGTGGTGCTGGACCCGACATCGGGTCAAGAGATCGACGGCAACCCCGCCGAGGGCGTGCTCTGCATCGCCGACAGCTGGCCGGGGCAGATGCGCACCGTCTGGGGCGATCACGAAAGGTTCGAAAAGACCTATTTCGCCGATTATCCGGGCTATTACTTCACCGGGGATGGCTGCAAACGCGATGCCGATGGCGACTACTGGATCACGGGCCGCGTTGACGATGTGATCAACGTCTCGGGCCACCGCATGGGCACCGCCGAGGTGGAAAGCGCCCTCGTCGCCCATGACAAAGTGGCCGAAGCCGCCGTGGTCGGCTACCCGCATGACGTCAAAGGCCAAGGCATCTATTGCTATGTCACCTTGATGAGCGGGGAGGAGCCTTCCGAAGAGTTGCGGGCCGAGTTGCGCAATTGGGTTCGGCAAGAGATCGGCCCCATCGCCTCGCCCGATCTGATCCAATGGGCACCGGGCCTGCCGAAAACACGTTCGGGCAAGATCATGCGCCGCATTCTGCGCAAGATCGCCGAGGATGATTACGGCGCATTGGGCGACACCTCGACGCTGGCGGACCCCGGCGTGGTGGACGATCTGATCGGCAACCGCATGAACCGCTGACACCCTGCGCGGCGCGGGCGGCTACCTGCCCCCGCCGCGTTGCATGAGAAAGAGAGACATGGACCAAACAGCCCCCCAAGTGCCGCCCCCGCCTCCGCTGCGGAATGCGACGCCGCCCTGCAAGATATCCTCGCCGCGCCCAAGGATGGCGCCGTGATCGAAGAACTTTGCTTTCGCCCTGACTATGGGGAGCGGGATTTCCGTGATGAACTGGATCTGACCGTGGCCCAAGGCATCCTTGGCGAACGTTGGACCGAGAAACCTTGGCTGACCCTGCCTGACGGCAGCCCCGATCCGCGGATACAGGTCTCCATCCTGCCCAAACGCGTGATGGATCTTTGCTGGCGCGACCGCGCAAACACGCCGCACCCCGGCGATACGATGATCGTGGACATGGACCTTGGCCATGAGAACCTGCCCGTCGGCACGCGCCTTCAAGCCGGGTCTGCGGTGCTGGAGGTGAGCGACAAGTTCAACACCGGCTGCATCAAATGGCGCGACCGCTATGGCCAAGACAGCCTGCGGTGGATCAACCGAAAGGAAAACCGCCCGCATCGGCTGCGCGGCGTTCTGTGCAAAATCGTGCAAGACGGCACCGTTCGCCGTGGGGACCGGCTGACCAAGCTCTGACGCCTCTCATATACACATGGGCCGCCCCCAAGGGACGGCCCGGTTCGTTATTTGAAACGTTTTCGCGTGGGGTTACCCTTCGACGCGCTGCAGGTTGATCTCACCCACGCCCACGGCAAAGTTCACGCCGGTCTGGGTGTTCACGCTCAGCGGCTGAAGCGCCAAGGTGTTCTCGGAACCACCCGTCATCAGGTTGGCCCCCGCGCCGACACCAACGGTCGCCTCGGCGGAAACGCCTTTGTAGCTGCCGTTCAGCCCGCCTTCGGAATATTCCTGCTCGGTCGGGGCCAGCACCAGCCATGACATCTGGCCATTCTCGGTCTTGCCGATATCGACGCCCCAGCGGTTGATCTCGCCCACATAGGTCTCATCTTCGAGACCTTCTTGAATGGGGTTGAAGGTGCAGGTCAGCTCACGGGTGGAGCCGAAAACGAAGCCAGTGCCCTCGCCCACATCGCAAGACAGGGAGCCGATCTCGACGTGGTCGACGGTCTCATTGTCATCGGCCATCGCGGTGGAGCCGAAGGCGGTGGCGCTCAGAAGGGCCGCGCCGAGGGTGAGTTTGCTTGCATGCATCATCTTAGTCACTTTCCGGCGCGACGAGATGCGCCTTTTCTGCTGTGAACGGCATTCGGGTGCCTTGGACAGACGGCGCAGACCTCCTGCGCCGCCCCTTTCAGACAGCCAGCATCGACACCAATTGGGGCCGATGATGCCTCTCATCGCTGGCCCAACGCCGGGCCTTGGCGGCGGTTCCTCGGCCCAACCGCGGGCGCGAAAATCCGCGCAAGGGGCCGATGCGCAACGCCCCGGCACCGCTGGACAAATCAGCCGCCACATGGCACCGCTTGTCGCTATGAGTGATGATCTGATCCCCTTCTCGCCCGACAGCGGCGATGCCCCGGCGCTGCGCCGTGCCTTCGGGCGTTTCGGCACCGGCGTGACCGTGGTGACCGTAAAAACCGCCCAAGGCCCCTTGGGGATGACTGCGAATTCCTTCGCCTCGGTCTCGCTCGACCCGCCTTTGGTGCTGTGGTCGCCTGCGATCTCTTCCAAACGGCACGACAGTTTCACCTCGGCGGCGTCCTTTTGCATCCACGTCCTCGGCGCGGATCAGGAGGATTTGGCCCAGCGTTTCGCAAGCCAAGGCCATGATTTCTCTGGTTTCGATTGGACGGAGGACGCCGCCGGCGTGCCCACTTTCGCAGGCTGCCTCGCCCGGTTTCACTGCGCGACCTATGCCGTGCATCCGGCGGGCGATCATTCGCTGATCTTGGGCCATGTGCAACAGGTCGCCCTGCGCGAGGATGGCGCGGCGGGCCTGATGTTCGACCAAGGCCGTTACGGCCACTTCACCCCCGCGACGACAGCTAAGAAAAAGGGCGCCCCGTAAGGCGCCCCTTTCAATTAGTAGTCCCGCTCGAAGAAGATGCCGATGCTGCTGTCGCCGTCCGAGCCCAAGGTGCCCTTGGCCGTCAGGCTTTCGGTGATATCGAGGTTGAGCGACACCTCCCCCGTGCCATCCGAGGCCGCCGTCACATCGGTATAGATGTTGTCGGTCAGATATTTCCCCAGCCTCAGCGCGGTCTCGCCATCCTCGGTGGTGGTCACGTCCAGATCGTCGAGGCCAAAGCCCTCACGCAGGTTGCCGATCACCCCGTCGCCGCCGCGCCCTGCGAGAGTCGCTACCGCACTGGCCAATTGCAGCGCCTGAAAGGCCGAGATTTCCGAGATGTTGCGCCCAAAGAGGAGTTGCGACAGCACCTCGTCCTGCGGCGCGGCGGGGGTGGATTCAAAAGTGACTTCGGGCTCATTCGCCGGGCCGCTTACGATGACACGCACCTCCCCCGCTTCGGTATCGGTCGAGGTGACGAACCGGATATAGGGGATGAAATCACCCTGAAACTGGACCGACCCTTCGTCGAGCAAAAAGCGTTTACCCAGAATATCGAGCCGCCCGCGGATCAACTCGAACCGCCCGGCCGAGATGATGCGGTTGGTCGTGCCGCTGAGGTTCAGCGCGCCGCCCAGTTCCGCATCCAGCCCGCGGCCCCGGACGTAAATCCGGTTCGGCGCGTTGAGTTGCAGGTCCAGCCCGAACCCGCGGCCGGACGCCTCCGCCGCAGGATCATCCCCGGCCTCGGCCCCCTCCAACCCGGCCTTGCGGCGGGTCGCCAGCACATCGGCGGGCGCGTTGACATGGGTGATCTGCGGGATGTCCCCGATTGAGGTCAGACCCGTTGCGGGCACCTGAATATTCGTCTCGCCCGCGTTGATCACCCCGGTGATCTGCGCCCCCCCGCTCAAGGGACCGGCAAGCCGCAGATCGCCGTTCAGCGTGGTGCTGTAAAGGCTCGGGTCCGCATAGACGAGGTTGCGCAGGGTCACGTTGATATCCGCAGGCAAGGCCGGTGTCAGGGTGATCGCCCCCGCCACGCGCAGCGCTCCGCCATCGACGGCCTGACCGGTCACATTGAGCTGCGCCCGGTTACCCCCAAGCTGAACATCCGCGTCGATCCCCCGCAGCGCCACCCGCAGGTTCGGCGCGGTGAAGGTCGCGCCGCTGGTGGTGATCTGACCGCTGACCGACGACAGTGCCGCCGGGCCGTTGATCTGCAAATCAAAGCGCGCCTGCCCCTGCAAATTGCGCGGGGCAAGGAAGGGGCGCGACAGACCAAGCGGCGCATTGCCCGCGATATCGAGGTTCAGCGTCCCATCGGGGTTCACCAGCCCTGCCACGGTCGCCTGCGTGCCTGCGGGGCCATTGGCATTGGTGTCGATGCGCCAGGCCTCCCCCTCGCGCCGGGCCGAGCCTGCGACGCTGAGCGGGCCGTTCACCTGTTCCACCAAGGCGCCGATGTCAGGCATGTTCAGCTGGAAATCGACCGCCGCATTGGGGCCGGTGACCAAGCCTTCGACCGTCGCCCGCGCGCCATAGGGGCCGCTGGCGCTGGCATCGAGGAGCACGCCGTTCTCGGTCTGACGCGCCACGCCGTTGGCGGCGAAAGAGCCCGAGACACTGGGCACCAGCGGGTTCACGTTGGGCACCGAGACATCGAACCGCAGAGAGACCTCTCCGGTCACCAGCCCTTCGACCATGGCGCTGCTGCCGTAGGGCCCATCGGCGCTGACATCCACGGCGATTCCGTCATCGGACTGACGGATGTCGCCCGTGGCCGAAAGCGGACCGTTCACACCGGGCGCGAGGGGGCTGACGTCGGGCACTGAGAGGTCAAAGCTGAGCGCCATATTCGGGCCGGTGACCAGCCCTTCAACCACGGCGCTGCTGCCGTAGGGGCCACGCGCGGCGACATCCACGGCAATGCCGCTCTCCTGCTGGCGCACCGTGCCTTGGGCCGCCAGCGGCCCGTTCGCCCCGGGGGCCAGCGGGCTGACATCCGGCAAGGTCAGGTCAAAGCGCAGCGCCATGTCAGGCCCCGTCGCCAAGCCTTCGACCGCGACGCGGCTGTCGTAGGGGCCATTGGCAATGGTATCGACGACAAACCCCTGTTCGGTCTGCTCAAGCGTGCCCCTGGCCGCGACCCCGCCGTTGATCTGCGGGACGAGGGGTTGGATATCGGGTAGTGACAGGTCAAAGGCCACATCGACGCGCGGTGTGACCAGCCCTTCGACCGAGGCCTGCGCCTCCAACGGGCCGCTGGCTTCGGTGTCGATCTCCCACCCCTGCGGCGTCTGGCGCAATGCGCCTTTGGCGGTGACCGGGCCGGTGATATCCGCCTCGGGCAGGAAATCTTCGATCCGGGGGATATCGGCGGTGAAGTCGATCTGCGCGTCCTCGCCCGTGGCCAAGCCCGAGACGGTCAGCGCCGCGTCATAGGGGCCATCGGTGACCGCGTCGACAACCCATCCGCGCGGCTCTTGCACCGCTGTCGCTTTGACCGCGATGGGGCCTTCGTATTGCGGCAGCACCAGCCCAACATCGGCGAGCGTGAAGTCCAAGGCCGCGCGGCTGTCTTCGCTGCGCAGCTCGACATCGCCGGTCAGGTCCAGCGCATCGTTCTTCAACTCAAGATCGCGCAGGAAAGTCCCCGTCTCGTTGCGTTTCGCCACCATGCTAAGGCTGGTCCGCCCCGCGAGAACCGCATCGGCCTGTTCGATCCCGATCTCAAGGTCATCGGTGCCCCCGGCAATGGCCAGATCGAACATGCCGCCCAAAGGCGTGACCGTGCCGTTCAGCGCCAGCGCCGTGGCACCCGCGATATCGCGACCCGCCAGCGCGGAAAAGCGACTGATATCTTGGGCTTCGAGCGTCATCTTCAACTGGGTGAGCAGCCCGGTGTCGACCCCGTCGATCGCGGCTTCGCCGGTCAGGCCATAGTCTTCGCCCGATAGGGTCAGCCCGTTGATCTCAATCGGTTCACCTTCGACAAAGCGGATCTCGGCGCTGCCGGTGATCGCATCGCCGATGGCCTCGGCACTTGCCGGATCAGTCAGCGTCAGCCCCTCGGTGGCAAAGGTCACGTCGCCGAGGAATTGCCCCAGACTGCCAAGGTTGCCTTCGAGAATACCGTCGAGCGCCAGTTGCGTCTGCGCGATTTGCAGCGCGCCCGTGTCCAGCCCGGTGATGTCGAAGGCGCTGTCGAAACGGTCGCCATCAGCGGCATCGTAATCCACCCGCAGGGTCACGGCCTCGACCCGCGTGCCCTCACCCGAGATCGGCAGAAGGGTCGAGGTGCCATCGGGGTTTGCGATCCGGCCTGAGATGTCGATCAGCGTCGGCCATTTCTCTTGGTTCAAGGTGACCTGCCCCTGCAGATCGACGGAGTTCGCGGCAAGGGCAAAGCTGCTGACCTCAACCGCACCGTTGCTTTCCAGAAGTGCATCCAGCGCCAGCCGCACGTCCTCGCCGAAGAAGTCGCGGTAGCGCGGGGCGAGCAGCGCAGTGATGTCGCCGCCGATATCGGCTTGAATGCGGCGGTCCGGTGTATCGCTGGCACGGCGCGGGGCCTGCGTGCCAAGGGTCACCTGCCCCGCCAAACGCTCTTGCCCATCGGTGGCGATGGTCACATCGGTCGCGAAATCATCCAGCGGCCCTGCCCCTTCGACGGTCATCTGCACCGAAGGCTGCCCCGGCAGGTTCAGCAATTTCGAGGCGATGCCTTCGGGGTCTTCGGTCAGGTTCAACAAGAGGTCCAGCACGTTTTCGGTGCGGTCAAAATCGGCCTGAATGTCGAACTCGCCCCGTTTGCCATCGGTGCGGCGGGCCTGAAAGTCGACGATGCCGACCGTATCGGTCAGCCGCGCATTGGCGCTTACCGAAAGCTGCGCCGCCTCGCCCAAGATCGGCTCGCCCAGGTTGATCTCATCCACCGAGAAATCCGCGATTTCGATGGAGACAGGCAGATCGGGCAAGGCAAAGGGTTTGGCCTCGGCATCGGGCAGATCGACTTCGTTGCTGACCGGCAGGCGCTCGACATCGAGCCGTCCGGCGGTGAGTTGCTCCACCTCCAACCGTCCGCGCAGCAGGGCCGAACGGTTCCAATCCAGCACCACGTCATCAAGCGTCAGCCAAATGCCATCGTCATCCGCAATCGTCATCCGGTCAAAGGAGGCCTCCGAACTCAGCGCCCCTGCGAATCCGTCGATGCTGACGGTTCGGCCCGCGCCGCTCAACGCGTCTTGAATGGTCCGGGTGAGAAAGCCCTTGTCGTCATCCTGTGCGGCAGCCGGTGTGAGGCATGCCAGATAGACAAGGCTGGCGGTGAGGATCTGCAAAAACTGTCGCATTAAAACGCCTGTCCAATCCCGATATAGACTTGGAAATCTTCATCCACTTCCGGCCCCGATGTGGGCACGGCCACGTCCAGCCGGATCGGCCCGATGCCCGTGGCATAGCGCAGCCCCAGACCTGCGCCCGAGTGCCAAGTGCCTGATCCGTCGTAGAATTCTTCCGACCCGATATAGCCCGCATCGGCAAAGCCCACGACGCCGATCTTCTCGGTCAGGGCCACGCGCGCCTCTGCCGATAGCCCGACAAAGCTGCGCCCGCCCACGGTGTCGCCGCTCGGCAGCTCAACCCCAAGCGTTTGATAGGGTTGCCCGCGCACGCTGCCGCCCCCGCCGGAGTAAAAGAGGTAATCCGCAGGCGCTTCCGACAGGTCCGGCCCCGCGACTGAACCAAGCTGCCCCCGAAAGGCCAGCGTCACCGGGCGCTCCGTCCCGAAGCTGCGGTAGTAGCGCGCATCAAGATAGCTGCGCAGCCCGCTTTCAGACCCCGACAGAGCGACAAAGGGCGTGAGGCTGGCGTCGATGTAATAGCCATCGGTCGCGTCCAACTCATTGTCGCGGTAGTCGAACTCGGCCCCAGCGGCAGGGTCAGAAGGGTGTATTGGTTGGTGCCGAAGGCATCCTCGGTCTCAGCCACACGCAGGCCGAGGCCCGCGGAATAGGTGCGGTTCTGGTTGGCAATCCGCTCGATCCCCGCCTCCAGATCCAACTGGCGGGAAAAGTAATTCACCTCGTCCAGCTGTTCCAACGTGGCCAGCGCGTAGAAATCGGTGTCTTCGTTAAAGGTCGCCGGACGTTCGAACCGGGCAGAGAGCGTATAGTCTTCGCCCCCCGAATTGCCGCCGATCCCTTCGATCTCAGCCGAGAGGCGCAGACGTTCGGCCCCGCCCAGCAGATTGCGGTGCAGCCAGAAAGTGCTCAGCGTCAGCCCTTCGAGCGAGGACAGTTCCGCACCAAAGCCAAAGCGCCGCTTGGGCGCTTCGGTCACCTGCGCGGTGATGGGCAGCGTGTCGTTAGGACCAATGCGATCCGCTTCGATGAGCGCCACGGCGTCGAACGCGCCGGTGCGGCGCAGCCGTTCGGTGGCCAGTTCCAACTCTTCGGGCGAGAAGACCTCCCCATGTGGCAGCCCTGCGATTTCGATCAGCCGCGCGGTGCGCACGTCTTCGTTGCCGGTCACAGTCAGCGCGCCAAAGCGCAGCTTTGGCCCCGGGGCCAGCCGCAGGGCGGCGTCGATCTGGCGCTCACGGTGTTTGGCCACAAGGTCTTGATCTGCCAATGCCGCTTTCGCGTGGCCCACGTCACGCCAACCGCTGACCCCGGCCGAGACGGTTTCCTTCAGCACGCCAAGGCTCGCGGTCTCCCCCGCGGCAAATCCGTCCGGCAACTCGGTGCCCGGTGCTACGGGCGCGATGCGGGTCGCGCCAAAGCGGAACTTCGGCCCCGGGTCTACCGTGATCACGGCCCGGTCGATGCGGCGCGGCGGTTGCACAGGGGGAATCGCGGCGGCATCGACGCCATCCAAGGTGATCTTGAGCGTCGGCCCGAAATACCCGTTGTCGTAAAGCAGCGCCAAAAGCCGCCCATAATCGGCCTGCGCCGCGGCAACCAATTCCTGCGGCGTGGCAGGCTCGGCATCCTCATCGGTTTGCTCGGCCAGCAAGGACCCATCGCGCAGGGTGGCATAGAGGTCCGAATCCGCCGCGATGCCGGTGATGGCCAGTTCCGCGGCCTGTGCCGCAGCCCCCCGCCAAGAAGTAGTCCAAGAGCGAGACAAAGCGCCGCCCCTTGAGTCTGCCCTTGTTGCGCCACGCGCTACCCTCCTTGCGTTCGTCACCCCGGTTTTCGCGCCGGTTCTCCTTTGCCCGCCCAAACGGGCCTTATTCTTAGCAACCGTTAAACGGCATTGCCGACTTGGCTGCAAACACTCTGCCGGGGGAATCGCGCGATGAGAACGGCCTGCCCCGCCCCGTGCAGGTGTCACGCGCGGAATCGGCAAGATACCGCGCAGCAAGAGTGTAGGCTGACCACGGCCCGAGACGAGGGCAAAAACGTTTTTTCTTTCAGGGGGTCCGACCATTGCTCTGCATTGCAAAGCATGGTGGTGCGGTCGGAGAGACTCGAACTCTCACGGGTGTTACCCCACAGCGACCTCAACGCTGCGCGTCTACCATTCCGCCACGACCGCACGCCATGGTTGGTGGGCGGGGTTTAGCCAAAGACCAAGGGCTTGTGAAGAGGCAATCAGCAAATTTTTTCAATGCGTTTCAGAAAGCGGGTTCAGCCCCCGATTTTCCGCAGCCGCAACCCCGATCACAATCCCCTTACCGCCCTGCAATCTGACGGCTCAGCCGTTGAAAGCGCGCGTTCGGCGGGCCATCTGTGACGCAAGCAAGAAGGAACACGCCATGCCCGCAGATACCGCCACCCCCACAGATACCCCCACCGTACAGATCGACATCGTATCGGATGTGATGTGCCCTTGGTGTATCGTGGGCTACAAGCAACTTGAGCAAGCGCTCGGCGCGGTTGGCGTCGGCGCTTTCTTGCGTTGGCACCCCTTTGAATTGAACCCGCAGATGCCAGCCGAAGGCCAGAACATGGCCGAACATCTGGCCGAGAAATACGGCTCCACCCCTACCCAATCGGTCGAGAATCGCAAACGGCTGACGCAGATGGGCCAAGATTTGGGCTTTACCTTCAATTTTTCCGACGACACGCGGATGCAAAACACCTTTGCCGCGCATCAACTGCTGACATGGGCGCAGGTCCAAGGGCTGCAACACCCGCTGAAGATGGCCCTGTTCGACGCGCATTTCACCCAAGGGCGCAATGTGAACGATACCGATGTGCTTGCCGATGTGGCGGCCTCCGTCGGGTTGGACCGGGATGAGGCGCTGGAGGTGCTCCGCAGCCGCAGCTTTGCCGAACAGACCCGCGAAGCGCAGCAATTCTGGACTTCGCGCGGCATCTCTGGCGTGCCGTCGATGATTTTCGAGGGCAAATACCTGATCACCGGAGCGCAGGGAGCTGAAAACTACGCCCAACTCCTGCGCAAGGTCTTGGAGGAACGCGACGCCGCCGCCTGACCGGCGCCTCTGGCGGTGCGGCGCGGGTCTTGCTAAGGCATCCCCATGGTTGAATGGATCATCACCGACGGCTTGACCGATTACCGCAGCGCCGAGGCGTGGATGGAGGCGCGTGCCACCGCCATCGCCGCCGGCGAGGCCGAGGAATGCATCTGGCTGGTCGAACATCCCCCGCTCTACACCGCCGGCACCTCGGCGCGGGCCGAAGACCTAACGGAGCCTGACCGCTTTCCTGTCTACCCCACCCGGCGCGGCGGGCAGTATACCTATCACGGGCCGGGCCAGCGTGTCGCCTATGTCATGCTCAACGTCGCCGCCCGGGGCGCGATGTGCGCTGTTTCGTGCGCCAGCTCGAAAATTGGGTCATTGCCACATTGGATCAGTTCAACCTGCGCGGCGAAATCCGCCCCGGTCGCGTCGGCGTTTGGGTGCAACGGCCCGAGAAACCCGCCCAGCCCGATGGCAGCCCCGCAGAAGACAAGATCGCCGCCATTGGAATCAGGCTGCGCAAATGGGTCAGCTTCCACGGCATCAGCATCAATGTGGAGCCTGACCTCAGCCATTTTGGCGGCATCGTCCCCTGCGGCATCACGAACCACGGCGTGACCTCACTGGTCGATCTGGGCCTGCCCGTCACGATGGACGATGTCGATCTCGCCCTGCGCGCCACCTTTGATGAGGTCTTTGCCAGCGCCCCCACAGGCAGTTGCGACATCACCCCCTAACAGCAGCAAAGCACGCGCCAAGCACCCCAAAGGCCGGATTTTACGGCGATCGCCACAGCGCAAAAAATACCCACCCTGCGACCATCGCGCCCATTGCCCCCGCGAGACGGTCGCTCTAAAACGGGCGCGACACCGCATGTGCCGCCTATGGCGCCATGTGTCCAATTCATTTGCAGGAGGCACCGCATGGCAGACGCAGCCATTCACGGCCAAGATCATCACGACGACCGGGGGTTCTTTACCCGGTGGTTCATGTCCACCAACCACAAAGATATCGGTATTCTGTACCTTATCGTCTCGGCCTTGGTCGGTCTTATTTCGGTGGCATTCACCGTCTACATGCGCCTCGAGCTCATGGATCCGGGCGTTCAATACATGTGTATGGAAGGCGCGCGTTTCATCGCGGATAGCTCTGCCGCCTGTACGCCAAACGGCCACCTGTGGAACGTGCTGATCACCGGCCACGGCATCCTGATGATGTTCTTCGTCGTGATTCCCGCGCTCTTCGGCGGTTTCGGCAACTACTTCATGCCGCTGCAAATCGGCGCGCCGGACATGGCCTTCCCGCGGATGAACAACCTCAGCTTCTGGCTCTATGTCGCGGGCACCACCCTCGCGGTTTGCTCGCTGCTGACACCCGGCGGCAACGGCCAGCTCGGCTCCGGCGTGGGCTGGGTGCTCTACCCGCCGCTTTCGGTCCGCGAAGCGGGCATGTCGATGGACTTCGCGATCTTCGCGGTGCACGTCTCCGGCGCTTCCTCGATCCTCGGCGCGATCAACATGATCACCACCTTCCTGAACATGCGTGCCCCCGGCATGACCCTGTTCAAAGTGCCGCTCTTCGCTTGGTCGATCTTCGTTACAAGCTGGCTGATCCTCCTGTCCCTGCCGGTTTTGGCGGGCGCGATCACCATGCTCTTGATGGACCGCAACTTCGGCTTCGCCTTCTTCGACCCCGCAGGCGGTGGTGACCCGATCCTCTACCAGCACATCCTGTGGTTCTTCGGCCACCCCGAAGTCTACATCATCATCCTGCCGGGCTTCGGCATCATCTCCCACGTCATCGCGACCTTCTCGCGCAAACCGGTCTTCGGCTACCTGCCGATGGTCTGGGCGATCATCGCGATCGGCGCATTGGGCTTCGTCGTCTGGGCGCACCACATGTACACCGTGGGCATGACCCTGAACCAGCAGGCCTACTTCATGCTGGCCACCATGGTCATCGCGGTGCCAACGGGGGTGAAGGTCTTCAGCTGGATCGCCACCATGTGGGGCGGCTCCATCGAGTTCAAAACCCCGATGCTCTGGGCCTTCGGCTTCCTGTTCCTCTTCACCGTCGGTGGCGTCACCGGCATCGTGCTGAGCCAGGCCGCCGTGGACCGCGCCTACCATGACACCTACTACGTCGTGGCGCACTTCCACTACGTGATGTCGCTCGGCGCCGTCTTCGCCATCTTCGCGGGCATCTACTTCTACCTGCCCAAGATGACGGGCCGCATGTACCCTGAATGGGCCGGCAAGCTGCACTTCTGGGCGATGTTCATCGGTGCAAACCTGACCTTCTTCCCGCAGCACTTCCTGGGCCGTCAGGGCATGCCGCGCCGCTACATCGACTACCCTGAGGCATTCGCCTACTGGAACCAGTGGTCCTCGATCGGCGCCTTCCTCAGCTTTGCCTCCTTCCTCTTCTTCTTCGGGGTGATGGCCTACACGCTGACCCGCGGCGCACGCTCCACCGCAAACAACCCGTGGAACGAATTCGCGGATACGCTGGAATGGACCCTGCCCAGCCCGCCGCCCGAACACACGTTCGAGCAGCTTCCGAAACAGGAAGACTGGGACAAGCAGCACAGCCACTAAGTTGACCCAAACCACAAAGGCCCCGCTCTCCCGCGGGGCCTTTTCTTTTGCCCCCACTCCTCTGACAGCCGCCCCCTCCCCCTCCAACTTCATCCTTTCTCAAATACCCTCGGGGGTCCGGGGCAGAGCCCCCGCCTTACGCAAATTTTTCCACCAGAAACCACATTTCCCTCTTGAAGCCCCCCGCCCCAATAGGTATCTCGCCCTCACCAGACGGTAAGCGGGCGTAGCTCAGGGGTAGAGCATAACCTTGCCAAGGTTAGGGTCGGGCGTTCGAATCGCCTCGCCCGCTCCATCTGGACTTCACAGGGTCGCATCTTCGGATGCGGCCCTTTGTGTTTTTCGGCCCCCAAAACCACCGCGAAAAAAATTTCCCCGCGACGCTTAGATCGCTTCATTTCCCCCTTGCAGCCCCCTGCGGGAATGGGTATTCCCCCCTCACCAACCGGATGCGGGCGTAGCTCAGGGGTAGAGCATAACCTTGCCAAGGTTAGGGTCGGGCGTTCGAATCGCCTCGCCCGCTCCAGGTTGATCCTACCACCCCGTAGGAAACGCAAAGCCGCCCTTCGGGGCGGCTTTTGTGTATCTAGCCGCAGAAAAAAACGCCCCATGATGAACACGGGGCGTAAGGTACGGAACGAGGGACAGTAGGTGGCCGGCAGGCGTTCCGGGCCTGCGGTCACCCTTAAATTTAGGAAGCCTTGGCCGTTTTCAAAGGGGCCGGGCCCGGCCGCCCCGCCCCTTGCTCGGATTTAAGCCAGTTCTTGCCGATTCTCAGCCGCCCACCCGGCTGGCATAAAGCGCGATGGCCGCCGCGTTAGAGACGTTGAGCGAGCCGAATCCGCCCGCCGCATCGATCCGCACCAGTGCGTCTACGGTCTCGCGGGTCTTCTCACGCAGCCCAGGCCCCTCGGCCCCCAGAACAAGCGCCACGGGGCGGTCACGGCGGCCCTCTACGGCCTCCTCGATGGTCTGCGTGGCCTCGCCATCGAGCCCCAGCACCAGATAGCCCATCTCCTGCAGGGCGCGGATCGCATCGGCAAGGTTGCGGACCCTCAGATAGGGCTGCCGCTCCAGCGCGCCGCTGGCGGTTTTTGCCAGCGCCCCGGTCTCGGGCGCGGAATGATGTTTGGTGCCGATGACCGCCGAGGCGCCAAGCACTTCGGCAGAGCGAAGAATCGCACCAACGTTATGCGGATCGGTCACCCGGTCGAGCAGCAAGAGCCGCGGCGCGGAAGCACCGATGGCCACATCTTCCAACCGGCCCCAGTTCAGCGGCTTCACCTCCAGAACGGCACCTTGGTGGACCGAGTTCGGATCGAGCGGCGGGCGGAACTTGCGCGGGTCCACGACCTGCGGCGTGATTCCCGCCTCGGCGATGGCCTCTTCCAGCTTCGCCTGCGCGTTCGGCGTGACCATCAACTGCAATTTTTCACGCCGCGGGTTCATCAACGCATCGCGGACCGCATGCAGGCCGAACAGCCAGACCGTCTGCGCCGCTTCGGCCTTCTTGTCCTGCTCTTTTTGCACGACCCATTTGGGTTTCTTCATCTCTTTATCCTTTCGTGCGATTTCCCCAAGATTTCTCAGGAATTCGCCTTGACGCTTCTTTGGCTCGCTTGTAATCACGCCCCCACGTCAGGTGCAATGCACCGGGACAAAGTGGGCGACAGGCCGCAAGGTGTGGCAGGGGACTGTAACTCCCTCGCGGAGACGCACGCCTGGTTCGATTCCAGGGTCGCCCACCACTTTCTCCCCCCTATTTTCAGACATCGTAACATGCTGGCGCCGAGCGGATGGCCACCGATCGATCCCCCGGATCGATCCTGCGCGGGATAGCCATGTGGCAGGGCCCGCCTGCGGCTCCCTCGCGGAGACGCACGCCTGGTTCGATTCCAGGGTCGCCCACCACTTTCTCCCCCTCGCGATAGTTCGTATGCGCAGTTAAGGCGCGTTCGTGGCGACCGATCAAAGCCGGGCCCGAAGGCTATCACGGGATCAGCACACCGCTCCGCAAAAAACCCTCAATCGCCATTCCCAAATCGTCGTAAACCAGTTGAACCCGAACCCTCTCAACCGACCCGAGGTCAAACACCAGGTAAGGCTGCGGATCCCCCTCCAGAGCCGCATTCGGCGTCGGCAATGAATCGTGGCAGGGCGGCATCGGCAGATTCCGCATCGGCGCGTCGTTCACCGCGATTGCCATGGCGGCCAGCCCGCAGCGCCAGCTCCACAGGTGGGTCACATAGAGGAAGTCTCGCCCATCATACTCTCGCACGGCGATCCAATTCCCGCGGGTGGCGTTCAGGATCGGACGCACCTCTGCGGCGGTGGTGAAACGGCCCGTGGGCGTCTGGTCTTCGGCGACCAAGCCGGGGGGCACGGCATCCATGTAGAACGCAGGCGGCGGGGCCGCGGGCGCCGCCGGGCTGGCCGGGGCTGCGGGGCGTGCCGGAGCCTGCACCGTCATCGGCGCATCCGGTCGGCCTACCCCGTCCGAAGGCGCAGAGTGGCCGCCCAAGCTGATCACGATCACGGCAAAGACAAAATCGAACATTCGAACCCCTTTCGCAGGCCGCTCAAATTGCTGGCTTTTGCCGACAGAGCCCTGCCCCTATACTGGTCGAAAACCAAAGGCCGCAGTTAAGTATGACACGCAATTCGCGTATCCCGCAAATTTTCAACGTCGTCATTGTGGGCCAAGAGGGGCGGCTGGCCTATGAGGCGCTGCTCTTCGCCGCCTCCCTGCGCCATTCCTGCCCGGAGTTCCAAGGTCGTTTGCTGATCGCCGAGCCGCAGCCCGGCCCGCTTTGGGACAGTGACCCGCGCATCACCGACAGCGCGCTGCGCGAGGCGCTGAACGAGCTTGGGGCGGAGTTCGTCCCCTTTGACAATCAGCATTTCGGCAGCACCTACCCCAATGGCAATAAGATCGAGATGCTCAGCGCCCTGCCCGCGGGCGAACCCTTTGTTTTCTTTGACACCGATACGCTGATCACCGGCGATCTGTCGGCGGTGCCGTTTGATTTCAACCGCCCCTCGGCCTCTCTCAAACGCGAGGGGACATGGCCCGAGCCGCAGCTATACGGGCCGGGCTATAGCGCATTGTGGAAGTCGCTTTACGACAAGTTCGGCCTCGACTTCGCCAGCAGCCTCGACCTGAGCCAACCGGATGAATATTGGCGGCGTTATCTCTATTTTAACGCAGGGTTCTTCTACTACCGCTGTCCGCAGGAATTCGGCGATCTCTTTCTGCGCTACGCGCTGGCGGTGCGCGACGCTCCTCCGGTCGAGCTTTGCGCGCAGAGCTTTGACCCTTGGCTCGACCAAATCGTGCTGCCGCTGGTGATCCACGCCCTTGGCGGCGGGCGGGGCACCCTGCCTTCTGGGCTGTTGGATGGCACGGTCTCCTGCCACTATCGTTTTCTGCCCCTGCTCTACGCGCGGGAGAGCGATCATGCCATCGAGGTGCTAGAGGCCATCACCGCCCCCAACCGAATGAAAAAGCTGCTCAAGCAGCGCGATGCGATCAAGCGGATGGTCTATCAGGGCCGCGGGGCCAAGGTGCGCGCGCTTTTCGATCAAGACAACCTGCCGCGCCGCGAACAGGCGATCCGCAACCGGATCAAATCAAACGGTTTCTGGATGCGCTGAGCCCCGCCTGCCCCGTTGTCTGGACGGGTCTTTGCGCCTAGGCTGCGCGGGAACCATTTTCTGAGAGGACAGACCAATGGCCGACAGCCCCACCCCACATTTCGACACGCTGCAAATTCACGCAGGCGCCAGCCCCGACCCGGCCACCGGCGCGCGGCAGACGCCGATCTATCAGACCACGGCCTATGTCTTTCGCGATGCCGATCACGCGGCGGCTTTGTTCAACCTTGAGGAAGTCGGCTATATCTATTCGCGCCTGACCAACCCCACCAACGCGGTCCTGCAAGAGCGTATTGCCACGCTCGAAGGCGGCGTCGGTGCGGTCTGCTGCTCATCGGGTCATGCGGCGCAGATCATGGCGCTGTTCCCGCTGATGGGGCCGGGCAAGAATATCGTCGCCTCTACCCGTCTCTATGGCGGCACGGTCACGCAGTTCAGCCATACGATCAAACGCTTTGGCTGGTCCTGCAAATTCGTCGACTTCGACGATCCGCAGGCCGTGGCCGATACGATCGACGACGACACCCGCGCGGTCTTTGGTGAGGCCATCGCCAACCCCGGCGGCTATATCATGGATGTGCGCGCCATTGCGGATGTAGCCGATGCGGCGGGCATTCCGCTCATCATCGACAACACCAGCGCCACGCCCTACCTCTGCCGCCCTATTGAACACGGCGCGACGCTGGTGGTGCATTCGACCACAAAATACCTCACCGGCAATGGCACCGTCATGGGCGGCTGCGTCGTGGATTCGGGCAAGTTCGACTGGTCTGCCAATGACAAATTCCCCTCCCTCAGCCAGCCTGAGGAAGCCTATCACGGCATGAAGTTCCACGAGACCTTCGGCCCCATGGCCTTCACCTTCCACGGCATCGCCATCGGGCTGCGCGATCTGGGGATGACGATGAACCCACAGGCGGCGCATTACACGCTCATGGGGATCGAAACCCTGTCGCTGCGCATGGAGCGGCATGTGCAGAACGCGGTGAAGGTGGCCGAATGGCTCGAACAGGACGACCGGGTTGAGTATGTGACCTATGCCGGGCTGGAATCCTCGCCCTATCATGAGCGGATGCAAAAGGTCTGTCCCAAGGGCGCGGGCGGGCTTTTCACCTTTGCGGTCAAGGGCGGCTATGACGCCTGTGTGAAACTGGTCAACAGCCTTGAGATCTTTAGCCATGTGGCGAACTTGGGCGATACGCGCTCGCTGATCATTCACTCGGCCTCTACCACCCACCGGCAACTGACGGCAGAGCAGCAGGAAGCGGCGGGGGCCGGTCCGGGTGTCGTGCGCATCTCCATCGGGACGGAGGACGCCGACGATCTGATCGCCGATCTCGATCAGGCACTGGCCAAAGCGACCAGCTAAACCACCTTCCCCCGCCGATCACCTCGGCGGGGGTTTTCCATCCGCGGCAGCTTACTGCCCCGGGGCAATCGCAAAGGTCATCGACACCTGCGCCCGCACCTCGACCTCGCCTTCGGCCACGGCGCTGTCCATCGCCATCCCCATACGGGCGGATTCAAACATCTTGGGCTGCGCGTGGGAGTTTTCGGTCATGCGGATCAGCGTGCCGAGCTCCACCCCTGCCGCCTCGGCCAACTGCCGCGCGCGTTCGGTGGCATCCGCAACGGCGGCCTTGCGTGCCTCGGCCAGCGCATCTTTCGGGTCTTGAAGTCCGAAGTCCAACCCGTTGAAATCATTCGCACCCTCGTCGATCACCGCATCCATCATCGCGCCCAAGCGGTCCAGATCACGCACTTTGACCGTCACGGAGTTGCCCGCCTGATAACCGGTGATGCGCGGCGGCTGGCCGTTCTCATTCGCGCGGCGGTCATGCAGCGGGCGCAGGTAGAAACGGCTGGTCTGGCGGTCCTTCGCCGCGACGCCCTGCGCGTCGAGCTGGGTCAGGATCGCGCTCACGGCGGCATTCACCCCGTCCATCGCGGCCTTGGCGGTTTCGGCCTCTTCGGTCACGCCCAGAGTGATCGTCGCCATGTCGGGCGCGGCGGCGATGCTGCCTTGGCCGGTGACGATAATCCCCTCTTCCGGTCCCTGCTGGGCCGAGACCAATCCGGCCCCCGCCATCCACGCCAGCGCCACCCAATTCATCAGTCGCATGTTCGTTCCTTTCCGTGCATCAATGCGCCGCCATTTGCCCATCGCGGCCCGGTTCTGACAAGCACCCGCACGGTGCGCACCCTTCCCTTGGGCGAACTCCTGCTCTATCCTTCGCGATGACTGCGGCGCGTCTGTAAGTGCGCCCGACCCCATGCTAAAGTCGACCGCGATGAAGCCGAATTTTACCCTCTCCCTGTCGTTCGACGGCATTCGTTTGCTCCACCGCACATCGGGCGGATGGCAGCTTGTTGGTGAAGTGGCGCTCGACAGCGCCGATCTGGCGGCGGAACTGGCGGTCTTGCGCAAAACCGCCACGGCGTTGGAGCCCGGCGGGCTGCGCAGCCTGCTGTTGATCCCCGACGCGCAGATCAAATACCTTACCCTCGACACGCCGGATATGGACCCCGCCGCCCGCCGTGCGGCAGCGGCAGAGGCGCTGGAGGGGGCCACGCCCTATCCGGTTTCCGATCTGGTGTTCGATGTGCATGCCGATGGCGGGCAGAGCCATGTGGCCGCCGTGGCCCGCGAGACCTTGGACGAAGCCGAAGCCTTCGCCGTGGAGCATCGTTTCCACCCGGTCAGCTTTGCCGCCGCCCCGGCCAGTGAAAGCTTCGATGGCGCGCCGCACTTCGGCATGACGAAAGCCGCGTCAGACCTGCTGGAACCCGGCGAAACCGTGGAGCCTGAGACGGCCCCATCGTGATTTCCGGCGTGATGAACGCGCCCGAAGGGCCGGTCGTGGACACGGATGAGACGCCCCCCGTGGCCGAGCCTGAACTTGCCGCTACACCGGAAGAGACCCCGCCGCCGGTAGAGGAAGACCTGCCGGAGTTGGGGTCGACCGAGGACGCTTCGGAAGCCTCCCCCTCGTTGGAGCCAACCCCCGAAGACACGCCACCGCCCTTGGACGAAGACCTGCCCGCCTTGGACGCTGCGACGGAAACGGAGGCGACGGAAGACCCGGCAGAGGCCGAGCTGGCCCCACTCCAGAGGAAACCCCACCGCCGTTGGCAGAAGACCTGCCCGCGTTGGAGCCCCCGCGCCAAGCGAGGAACCGGAAGAGACGGAGGCGGACGCGCCGCCCGCCCCCACGGGCAGCGTTGCGGCATCCGCAGCCCCCCTTGCGGCGGCGGCCAGCACGCAGACCGCGCCGCAGCCCGAGCCTTCGCGCAAGGTTGATTTCTCGGCAACGCCCTCGCGCAGCGCCCCTGCCGCCGGTTTCGCAAGCCGCCGTGGCGGATCAGACAACGCGCCCAGCCTTGGCGGCGCGAGCCGGGAGGCACCCCCGCCCCCCCCCGCCTGCCGCCAAAGCGGAACCGACGCCCGCGCCCGCCCCCAGCACAGCCTCCCTGCCCGTCGGCGCACCTTCGCCCGCCGCGGCCCCGCTTGCGCCGCAGATGCCCGTCGAACCGGCCACCGCCGCCGCCGCCGCGACGGAAGCCGCAGCCCCCCAGCCCGACAGCAGCTCGCTGACGCCCGAGACGACCACCTCGACCGGCACCTTCCTCAGCCGCCGCAAACCCAAAGCGTCGAAAGACCGCCGGACCGCCCCTGCCAGCCCCGCCGCGGCCACCCCGACATCAGAGGCCGAGCGGATGACCGTTTTCGGCGCGCGCCGCCGGAACGAAGTCGGCGGCAAGCCGCGTTTCCTTGGCCTGATCCTGACAGCGGCGCTTTTGGTCTTCTTGGCCGGTGTCGCGGCTTGGGCCTCGATCTTCCTCGACGAGGGCAGCGCGCTTTCGCGGCTCTTTGGCGACCGCAGCCCGCGCAGCACAGCCGAAGCCTTGGCCCCTGCGGAAACCCCTGAGGTCGAAAATGACATCGCCGTTTTGCCCCCCGAACCGGCAGAGCCTGACGCGATAGAAACCGCCGCCTTGGACGCTGGTCTGACCGACGAAGACGGTGCCGTCCTCGACGCGCTGCGCGACCCTGAGCCGCGCCCCCTGTCAGAGATGACCGAGGCCGAGATCGACGCCAAATATGCCACCACCGGCATCTGGGCCCGCGCCCCGGACGTGCCCCCGGCCCCGGCAGCGGCGATTGATATCGACGATCTCTACCTCACCAGCATCGACCCGATCAGCAGCACGACAGACGCCGTGGCCCTGCCGCCCGCCGATGGGTTCGGCACCGACATCGCCCCCGGCGCGGTCAGCTCTCCGGCGGCGGCGGGCACGCGCTTTGCGCTGGACGCGCGCGGCTTGGTCAAACCCACGGCGCAGGGGGCGCTCAGCCCCGATGGCCATTTGGTTTACCTCGGACGCCCCGCCGTGCAGCCCCCGCCACTCTGACCCGGCCCGAAGCCGAACCGGCCGAGCCCGAGGTCGACAGCGCCTTGGCCGAGGTCCGGCCCCGTCTGCGCCCCGACGATTTGGCAGAGACGACCGAACGCGCCCAGCTTGGCGGGCTGACACGGTCCGAATTGGCCGATCTGCGCCCGCAACTGCGGCCCAAATCCGTTCAAGAAATCGCTCAGGAAGCGCTCGCCGCTGCCACGCCTGAGCCCGAGGTCGCCCCCATCGACACCAGTGGCGCGGTCGCCGCCGCCCTCGCCACGCCGCCCGCAATCCAAAACGCGACGAAACAGGCCACAACCCAGTCGCGCCGCCCCGATACCCGGCCCCGCAATTTCGACCGGATCGTGAAACGCGCCGCCCGCCGGGCCGCGCCTGCACAGGTCGCGAGCGTGGCACCCAAGGCCGTGCAGCCGCGTTTCCCCTCGAAGACCTCCGTGGCGAAACAGGCCACGGTGAAGAATGCGATCAACCTGCGCGACGTCAATCTGATCGGCGTCTATGGCAAGCCCTCGAACCGCCGCGCTCTGGTTCGGCTCAGCAACGGGCGTTATCAAAAGGTTGAGGTCGGCGACCGGATCGACGGGGGCCGCGTCTCGGCCATCGGCGATAGCGAGCTGCGCTATGTGCGCCGGGGTCGGAATGTCGTGCTGAAGATGCCGAACTAGGTTTCAACACAAAAAAGGGACGCCGCAGCGCCCCTTTTTCCCTCCCCCGGATGTACTTCTGATTAGGTGGCCTCAAGCTCGCCATTGTCGATCTGCTCTTGCTCGATCGATTCAAAGAGCGCCTTGAAGTTGCCCTCACCGAAACCATCGTCGCCCTTGCGTTCGATGAACTCAAAGAAGATCGGCCCGATCACGGTTTTCGAGAAAATCTGCAACAGGATGCGCGTCTCGCCGCCGTCGACCACACCTTCGCCGTCGATCAGGATGCCGTGTTTCTGCATGCGGTCCAGCGGCTCTTCGTGGCCGGTCACCCGCTCTTTCGACATCTTGTAATAGGTCTCAGGCGGCCCGGGCATGAACTTCAGCCCATTGTCGGCAATCGCATCGGTGGCGTCATAGATGTTGCGCGCACCAACGGCGATATGCTGGATGCCCTCACCGTTGTATTTCTTGAGATAGGCCACGATCTGCCCGGTTTCGCCTCGGTCTTCGTTGATCGGGATGCGAATGCGCCCGCAGGGCGAGGTCAGCGCGCGGCTGGTGAGCCCCGTATATTTGCCCTCAATGTCGAAGAAGCGGATTTCGCGGAAGTTGAACAGGTCGCCGTAGAACTTGAACCAGACGTCCATATTGCCCTTGTGCACGTTGTGCGTCAGGTGGTCGAGGTAGTAGAACCCCACGCCCTCGGGTTTCGACTTGGCGATCCAGTCGTATTCCCAATTGTAGGGCGAGGTATCGTAATATTGGTCGACGAAATAGATCAGCGAGCCGCCGATGCCCATGATCGCGGGCACGTCGAGCACCTTGCCATCGCCCTTATATTCCTCGGCCCCATTGGCCACCGCGTGCGCCAGCGCCTTTTGCGCATCCACGACGCGCCAGCCCATGGAGGGGGCGCAGGGGCCGTGCTCTTCGACAAAACGCGCGGCAAAGCTCTCGGGGTCGTGGTTCAAGACGTAGGTGATGTCGCCCTGCTGCCAAAGCTCGATCTTCTTGGTCTTGTGGTTGGCGACATGGGCATAGCCCATTTTGGTGAAGACATCGCGCAGCGCCTGCGGGTCGGGGCTGGCAAATTCGACAAACTCGAAACCATCGGTGCCGGCGGGGTTCTCTGCCGTGATCTGCGATTTCGGGGCGTCATGCGGGAAAGGGCCCATGTCAGTCTCCTCTGCTTTGGGATTTGCCCCAGTCTACGCCGCAACCGCCGCGCGAATTGCGCGTATCGCAGCATTCAACTGGTCAATTTCGCACAAGCGACGCATACTACCTCCAAACCATGCGGAGATCGCGCATCATGCTCGATGAGATCGACAGGCGGCTGCTAACGGCGCTGCAAAAGAACGCCCACCTCACGGCGCAGGAGTTGGGACAAGAGCTGAACCTCTCCCCCAGCCAAGCGGGGCGCAGGCGTCAGCGGTTGGAGGTCGAAGGCTACATTCGCGGCTATCACGCGCGGCTTGATCCGGTGCGGATGGGGCTGAACGTGCAGGGCTTCGTGCAGGTCCATCTGGGCACCCACGGGCCGGAACATTCGGCAAGCTTTGCCCGGCTCATGGCCACCCGTCCCGAGATTGTGAGCGCATGGACGATGACGGGGGATGCGGACTACCTCCTGAGGGTCTATTGTGACGATCTGCCGAGCCTGAACAGGCTCATCCACGACGTTCTTCTGCCCCATCAGGCCGTGAGCCGGGTGCATAGCCAGATTGTCATGGATCAACTGAAACAGGACGGGCCATTGCCCACCTGACTCTGAAAGAGGACCGCAATGGAAGGTTTCCTGTTCCAAGCCTCCGTCTATCTGGCCGCCGCGGTGATTGCCGTGCCCATCGCCGCGCGATTGGGGCTGGGGTCGGTGTTGGGCTATCTGGCGGCGGGCATTCTGATCGGGCCGGTGCTGGGCCTCGTCGGGTCCGAGACGAAGGACGTGCAGCATTTCGCGGAATTCGGCGTTGTGATGATGCTCTTCCTGATCGGGTTGGAGTTGGAGCCGCGCGCGCTCTGGGACATGCGCCACCGTCTGCTGGGCTTGGGGGGCTTGCAAGTGCTGCTGTCGACGGCGGCACTCATGGCCATCGCCATGGCTTACGACCAGCCGTGGCGCGTGGCGCTGGCAATCGGGCTGACGCTGGCGCTGTCCTCGACGGCCATCGTGTTGCAAACCCTTTCGGAAAAGGGGCTGATGCGGACCCAAGGGGGCGCTCCGTCTTCTCTGTCCTGCTGACGCAGGATATCGCAGTGATCCCCATCCTCGCCTTCCTGCCGCTGCTGGCCACGGGCATTCCGGGCGGGCTTTTGCCCGATGGGTCCATCTCGCTCGACCCTGAGGCGGTGGAGAATGCCCATCACGGGGCCGAGGGCAGCCACGCAGGCGACGTCGCCCATGCCGCGCAGACCTTCGTGCAAAGCCTGCCGGGCTGGGGCGTTACGCTGGTTACTATCGGAGCGGTCGCCGCGATCATCCTCGTGGGCATCTACCTGACCCGTCCGGTGTTCCGCTACATCCACCTCGCCAAGCTGCGCGAGATGTACACCGCGCTGGCGCTGCTGATCGTGGTGGGGATTTCCTCGCTGATGACCGTGGTCGGTCTGTCGCCCGCGCTCGGCGCCTTTCTGGCGGGCGTGGTGCTTGCCAGCAGCGAGTTCCGCCATGAGTTGGAAACCGACCTCGAACCTTTTAAGGGGCTGCTCTTGGGGCTGTTTTTCATCACCGTGGGGGCGGGCATCAACTTTGTCCTGCTGTTCGAAAAACCGCTGATCCTGATCTGCATGGCGCTGTTGGTCATCATCGTCAAAGCGCTGATCCTGATGGTACTGGGCCGCCTCTTCCGCCTCAAAGGCCGCGACGGTTGGCTTTTCACGCTGGCGCTGGCGCAGGCCGGGGAATTTGGTTTTGTGCTGGTCAGCTTTTCCCTCGCCACCGGCGTCATGCCCGACCCGATTGGCGAGACGCTTTTGCTGGTCGTGGCCCTAACCATGCTGATCACGCCGCTGCTTTTCATCCTGCACGACCTGATCAGCCGACGCCTTGACGACGGCGGCCCCGTCATCGCCGATGAGATCGACAGCAGCGGCCCGGTGATCATCGCGGGCGTCGGTCGCTTTGGCCAGATGGTGAACCGGATGGTCCAAGCCAGCGGATTTCAAACCGTCGTGCTGGACCACAACCCCGAGACCATCGCCGTCATGCGGCGCTTTGGCTTCAAGGGGTTTCTGGGCGATCCGACGCGGCCCGACATCCTGCGCAAAGCGGGGCTGCAAGACGCCAGCGTCTTGGTGGTGGCCCTTGATGACCCGAAATCGGCAGTCACTCTCATCTCCTACGCGCGGAAAGAGAACCCGAACCTGCATATCGTCAGCCGCGCGCGCGACCGGGAGGAGGTCTACCGCCACTATCAGGCCGGGTCGAATGACATCGTGCGCGAAATGTTCGACAGCTCGCTTCGGGCCGGGCGCTATGTGTTGGAAAACATGGGGCTTTCAGATTTCGAGGCGAATGAGGCACAAAAGCTTTTCTACGCCCACGACCGGGTCTCGGTCCGGGAATTGGCGGCGCTTTGGCGGCCCGATGTGCCGCCCTCGCAAAACGCCGCCTATGTGGCCCGGGCGAAGGAGTTGCAGAAGGATTTGGAGACCGCCTTTCTCAATCTTGGCGAAGACAAGGGCAAGGAAAGCGCCTGAACCGGGCAGCCCTTTGGGGGGCCGCCAGCACAGCCCTATGCGTCGCTGACGCCCGCTTCGGCGAAGGTGGCCATGCCCGCGTGACAGGCAAGCGCGGTCTTGAGGATGCCAATCGCCAAGCCCGCGCCAGAGCCTTCCCCCAGACGCAGGTTCAACTCCAGCAGCGGCTCCTTGTCCAACGCGCCCAAGAGCCGCCGGTGACCACTTTCCGCGCTGAGATGCCCCGCGACGCAGTGATCCAGCGCGCCGGGTGCCGTGCGCGCGAGGCTGAGCGCGGCGGCACAGCAGATGAAACCGTCGAGGATCACCGGGATGCGCAAGGCCCGCGCCCGCGCCAGTGCTCCGGCCATCGCGGCCAATTCCCGCCCCCCGAGGCGGCGCAGGGCCTCTAGCCCATCGCCCTTGTCCGCATGCAGGGCGACCCCCTCGGCCACGACCTCGGTCTTCAGTGACAGGCCCGCGTCATCCACCCCGGTGCCGCGTCCGGTCCAAAACTCCGCCCCGCCGCCCAAAAGCGCCGTGGCAAGTGCCGCCGCCGAGGTGGTGTTGGCGATGCCCATCTCACCCACGACAAGCAGATCGGCCTCGGGATTGACCGCCTCCCAGCCCGCCCGCAGCGCCTCGACGAATTCGTCTTCCGCCATCGCGGGCGCGACGGTGAAATCCTGGGTGGGCCTGTCCAAGGACAGCGGCACCACGTCGAGGCTCGCGCCATTGACCCGTGCGATCTGGTTAATCGCCGCCCCGCCCTGTTCGAAGTTCGACACCATCTGCGCCGTCACCTCTGCCGGGAAGGCCGAGACGCCCCGCGCGGCGACCCCGTGGTTGCCTGCAAACACGATGATCTGGGGCGCGGCGATCTCGGCCCGCGCCCCGCCGCGCCAGCCGCGATACCAGACGGCGAGATCCTCCAACCGGCCAAGCGCGCCGGGGGGTTTGGTCAGCATGGCGTCATGCGACCGCGCCTCTGCCATCGCCGCGTCGTCGCAGGCGGGCATCGCACGCAGCAGGCTGCGAAATTCGGTAAGACTGGCGAAAGACGTGTTCATATGCGGCCCTTTGCGGATTGATATTCAATCGTTTCTAGCCTTAGCCTGTCGGCGCTGAAAGTGCCGAAGGGGCGAAATAATGGCCATTCCCGACATCACCGCCCTGAGGCAGGCCTTCCGGCCCCGCGACATCGCCGTGGCCTTTGCCTTGCTGACCCGCCTGCCCCTGCCGCATTTCCATTTCCCGACCGAGCCGCACCGCCCCCGGCCCGCAGCGCTTGGGCCTATCCGCTGGTCGGGATCGTGCTGGCGCTGATTGCCGGGGCCGTCGGTGTGGCGCTGACGCGCTTAGGCGCGACGCCGCCGCTGGTCGCCGCCTTCGTGCTGCTGACACTCGTGATGCTAAGCGGGGCGATGCATGAGGATGGCCTCGCCGATTGCGCCGATGGGTTCTGGGGCGGCTGGACCCGCGAAAAGCGCCTGAAGATCATGAAAGACAGCGTGATCGGCACCTATGGCGTTGTGGCGCTGGTGCTGTCGCTTTTGCTGCGTTGGTATCTCATCAGCGAATTGATCACAGATGAGGCGCTGATCTGGGCGCTGGTCGTCGCCTCCTGCGCATCGCGGGCGGCGATGGTCTGGGTGATGGACAGCCTGCCCACCGCCCGCCGCGATGGGCTGTCTGACCGCACGGGCCGCCCCGGGGAATTGGCGACGGCGGTGGCGGTGCTGATCGGCGTGGTCGTGATCGTGCTGGCGCCGGATTATTCCGCATGGCGCTTGGCGCTTTTGGCGCTGCTTGCCGCATTGGTGGTCCGCCAGATCGCCAAACGCAAGATCGGCGGACAGACCGGCGATGTCTTGGGCGCGACCCAACAGGTGACCGAAATCGCCCTGCTGACTGGTTGCCAGATGATGGCCTACGGCTGGCAGGCCATTCCATAAAAAAACCGCGCCCCCGGAAGGGACGCGGCCTTATCTTAAATTGTGCCCCGCTTAAGCGGCCACACGGCTTTCCAGCACATCGCCGACCTGCTTTGCGGCAGCGAGTTCATCGCCGCCCGATACGGCGGCCACTTCACGGGTCAGGCGCTCAAGCGCTGCTTCGTAAAGCTGACGCTCGGAATAGCTCTGCTCGCGCTGGTCGTCGGTGCGGTGCAGGTCGCGCACGACCTCGGCAATGGCAATCAGATCGCCGGAGTTGATCTTTTGCTCATACTCCTGCGCGCGGCGGGACCACATGGCGCGCTTAACCTTGGCCTTGCCCTTGAGCGTCTTCATCGCGTGGTTGATTACATCGGGCGTCGACAGGGCGCGCATGCCGATTTCGGTCGCCTTATGGGTCGGCACCCGCAGGGTCATCTTGTCTTTTTCAAAGGAAATTACGAAGAGCTCCAGCGCGATGCCGGCAACTTCCTGCTCCTCAATCGAGACGATCTGCCCCACGCCATGCGCAGGGTAGACGACGAATTCATTGGGGCGGAAATCAAGCTTTTTCGATTTGGTCATATAGATCGCTCCTTGGCGCGCGGGGGAATCCCCGCCATTAACTCAGACACCTGAACAGCACGTAAAACGCATGCGAAGCGCAGCCTGAGCGGTCTGCGTTCGGGTGCGTTTGAGTTAGAAATGTGAGGTCAACCTTGGCAGCAGGGTCGAAACATTATCAGGCTCGTGTGTTACAGCTTGAAGACACTATAGCACAGAATCACGCCTTTCGGAAGCGCCCCCGAGCCGCCATCGGCGGTTTCCCGGTCAATTCAGCGGGTTAACACCTAAAGTTGAGGTCACAGAGGCGCAACAAAGCGCGAATCGCCGTGCCTTAGCCGCCCTCGCCCGGTTTTTCCGAGAAGAGCTCCATCTTGCCCTCTTTGCCATCCATCTCTTCCGCTTCGGGCAGCGGGTCTTTCTTGGTGATGATGACAGGCCAAAGTTCGGAATACTTGCGGTTGAACTCCACCCATTTCTCCATATCCGGCTCGGTGTCCGGACGGATCGCATCGGCGGGGCACTCAGGCTCGCAAACGCCGCAATCGATGCATTCATCGGGGTGGATCACCAGCATGTTCTCGCCTTCATAGAAGCAGTCCACCGGGCACACTTCGACGCAGTCGGTGTATTTGCAAGCGATGCAGGCGTCATTCACAATATAGGTCATGCGGAAACTCTGGCTGGATATGTGAGGGACTAGCTAAACCGGAGCGCGGGATCATTCAAGGTGGCGCGCCTTAGAAAGATCAAGCTGCCTGCGGTCGCGCTTGGTCGGGCGGCCCTTTCCCTCAAAACCGGGATTTTCGGGCTGTCTGTCCTTTGATTTGGGCTGCGGCGGGGACAGATCGGTGTAGAGCGTCTGCGCTTCGGGGGCCGGGCCGCGGCGATGGCCGATCGCCTCGATGCGGATCACCCGCACATGGTTGCCTTGCGGAAAGGTTAGCACATCGCCGGGGCCGACGTTGCTGGCGCGTTTCTGCGTCGGCGTGCCGTTGATCCGAACCGCGCCGCCCGCCACCTGCGCGGCAGCGAGCGAACGGGTCTTGAAAAAGCGGGCGTGCCACAGCCATTTGTCCAGCCGCAGTTTCGCGCCCGCCTCCACTTACTTGTCGTCCTTCAGCCCCATCAGCGCGGCGGCAAAGGGGTTGTCAGGGTCGATCTGCTTTTCCTTGCGCGGAGGACGGGCCGAGAAGTTCTGCGACTTGCCGCCTTTGTCACCGCCGGGCTTGCGCCCCTTGCCCTTGGCAGGTTTGCCACGCGGCTTGCCCTGCCCTTGGTTGCGATCCCCGCCGCGACGGTTGCCACCGCCATTGCCACGCGGGCTCCGGGCCCATGTGAAGATGTAATAGGTCTCCATCTCCGGCCCGGCGACATCGGCGTCGGGCGCGGTGCCCTGCGGGATTTCTTCCGCTGGCACTTCGGGGATGTTGGTGTCGACCTCAGGCTCTTCGGAGGCCACATCGGCCATGGGCGCGATGCCATCGTCGGGCATCTGCGCCACATCCGCAGGGCGGTCATCGGGGTTAGTCTCATCCGAAGGGGTTTCGATGATACCGCCTGCAGGTTCATCGGCGGCGACATCCATGATCGGCTTGTCGGCCGCGTCGTCACCGGGCAGATCGCTGTCAATTTTCTCGGGCACCACGGTATCGGCGGAGGGGGCCATCGCGTCATGGCTGCCGTCTTTGGGCATCACCACATCGACGGGTTTCACCTTGGTCCGCTCATCCTTCTCGGCCTTGTAGCCCAGACCTTCCATCAGGTCGGCGAATTGCTCAAGCGTCATGCCGGTGATCGACAGCATGTCAGGCTTGGCCTCGAACCCACCGCGCGAATCTTCGGCCCGCAGCATATCGGCGAGACGTTCCAGCATGTCGATGCGGATCGCGCGTTTGCCGGCGTTGCGGTAGCCCGACATGGTGTCGGCCCCGGCGGGTGCCTCGGCTTCAACCGGAATGGTCACCAGACCGGGAGGGGGGATTCAGGGAATTCGTTCAGCCCTTTGGCCAGCGACCAGAGCACCAGACGCAACCGCGTCGGCGCGGGTTTGAGCATTAGCGGCATAAAGATGGTAAACTGGCCGAACCGGATGCCATGTTTGCGCAGCGCACCGCGGGCGTCTTGATCCAGCGCCTTCACATCCTCGGCCACTTGGGCGCGGGGCAGAATGCCGAAATTCTCAACCAGTTGGAAGGCAAAGCCACGGGCCAGCCCAGTCAACGTGTCATCCTTGCTCAGCCCCAGAAGCGGCTCGAACAGGGCCGCGACCTTGCGGTCGATGAAGTGCTGGAGGCGGCGTTTCACCTTCTCGGCCACTTCAGGCCCGGCGATATCGTCGACAAAGACTTCGACCTGCGGCTTCAGCGCGTCGCTGCCAGCGGTCAGTTTGCCCACCGCAGCGCTGCCCCACATGAGGCCGCCCTGTTCGGTGAAGTCAATCTCGGTGTCCGGGGCGTTGTAGAACCGGTCGGCGCGCAGATGGAACTGCGGAGCCAAGGCCTGCAATGCGGCGGTTTTCACCGTTTTGTCTTCAGCCGCACCCGCGCCCTTGTCCACCCGAAAGCGGAACCCGTCCAGCTTGCCTACAAATTCACCTTCAACGGTGACTTCACCGGTCTCGTTTACATCGGCCACCATGGCTTCCTTCTGTCCAAGCCGGCGCAGCAATACACTTGTGCGCCGATCTACAAATCTTTGAGTCAAACGCTCATGCAGAGCGTCCGACAAGCGGTCTTCTACGACACGCGTCGTGTCGCGCCAATGGCTTTCGTCCTTTGTCCAGCCCTTGCGCTGCGCAACGTAGGTCCATGTGCGAATAAACGCGAGTCGTTTGGACAACGCATCAATGTCGCCATCGGTTCGATCAATTCGTTTGATTTGTCGTGCGAGCCAATCATCGGGGATATATCCGCGCTGGTGCAGATCGTTGAAAATGGTCTCGAGCAGCCCCGCATGTTCCGCATGGCTGATGCCGCGGAAATCGGGAATGCGGCAGACATCCCACAGGAGCCGCACCGAAGCGCCATCCGTGGCCCGGGCAAACACCTCATCCACCTGCGCCAGCGCCTTGAGTGCCCTCAGATCGTCGGATTCCCGCGCCCTGACCAGCCGCTCGTCTTCGGGCGGCATTTCCAAGGTCCTGATCAGGCGGTCAATGCTGCCGAATTGCAAAGCGTGGTTGCGCCAGTTGATCTTGTTCTGCGGGGTAAAGTTGTGATCCATGATCGCGCGGGCAACGTGATCGTCCAGCGCAGGCGCGTCCCCGGTGGTGCCAAAGGTGCCAGATTTGAACCCGCGCCCTGCCCGGCCCGCGATCTGCGCCAGTTCATTCGGGGCCAAGGGCCGCATCCGCCGCCCGTCGAATTTGCTGAGCGCCGAGAAGGCCACATGATCGACGTCAAGGTTCAACCCCATGCCGATGGCATCGGTGGCGACCAGATAGTCGACCTCTCCGTTCTGATACATCGCCACCTGCGCGTTGCGCGTGCGCGGAGAGAGTGCGCCCATAACCACCGCCGCACCGCCCTTTTGGCGGCGGATGAGCTCGGCGATGGCATATACATTCTCAACCGAAAAGCCGACGATTGCGCTGCGCGGCTTCATCCTGCTTATCTTTTTCTGACCTGCATAGATCAATTCGCTCATCCGGTCGCGGCGCATGAAATCGACCCCCGGAACCAGCGCCGCGATGGTGCCGCGCATGGTGTCGGCCCCCATGAACAGCGTCTCATGCAGGCCCCGCGCGCGCAGCAGACGGTCGGTAAAGACATGGCCACGCTCGGGATCGGCGCAGAGCTGGATCTCGTCGATGGCCACGAAATCCGCACCCATCTCCTGCGGCATCGCCTCGACAGTGCACACCCAATACTGCGTGCGCGGTGGCACGATCCGCTCTTCGCCCGTGACCAGCGCCACCACCGAGGGACCGCGCGCCTTGACGATCCGGTCATATACCTCACGCGCCAAAAGCCGCAGCGGCAGGCCGATTACCCCGGTCCGATGGGCCAGCATCCGTTCGATTGCATAGGTCGTCTTGCCGGTATTTGTCGGGCCGAGAACGGCCACGACGCGCTTGTTGCCTGCCACCTGTCTATCCTTGAATTAAAGCTCGCGCCCGATGCCGTCCCGGCGCAGCCCTTCAAGGGCCGCGCGGGCGTCTTCGTGATGCGGGTTGAGGGCGAGCGTCTTGCGGTAAAGTGCGGCCGCGCGGCCCAGATCTCCGAACTCCTGTATCATCACGGCAAGGCCGAAGATCGCATTGTAATTGTCGGGGTTCAGCGCCAGCGTCCGCTCTAGATCATCCAGCGCGGGGCCATAGAGATCGGCCCCGTAATAGGCCTGCGCCCGGGCATGGAACCCTTCGGCGAATCCGGGGGCGTGATCGGTCAGCGCGGTCAAATGCTCGATCGCCAAACGTGCATCGCCATCCGCCATCGCCTCCCGCCCCCGCGTCAGCAGCAAATCCATCGCAGCCGAACCGGAGCGCTGCCAATGCGCCTCGATCTCATGGGCGATTCTGGGGGCCTCCTCCGCCGGGGCCTCGCGCAGCTTTTGCATCAGCTCGGGCGGGGCCTTCTCGGCCACGGCCATGCCCGCAAGCAACACAAAGCTACCAACTGCCGCAACGGTATGTTTGAGGTTGACGGGTATGATGCGCATAACAAAACTGAATGTAACAGGCTGCCGCCGCAATTCCAGACGTAGCGGGGCCAAATGCCAAAAAAGGGCGAGCGATGAGCGATATTGTGAACGAAGCGGTAGTGGTGCTGAACGAAAAGCTGGCCGGCAGCGATTTTGACGGCACGGCCAAGTTCGACATCGAAGGTGAAGGCACCGTGATGATGGACGAAAACGGCGCCCGCGCGGCGGACGAAGAGGCCGACGTGACGCTGAGCGCGGATGCCGAAACCTTCCAGTCCATCCTCGAAGGCGACACCAACCCCACATCCGCATTCATGACCGGCAAGCTCAAGATCGACGGCGACATGGGCATGGCGATGAAGCTCGCCGCTGTTCTCGGCTGATGCATCTGGACCCGGCCCCGCTCTACACCGATATCGCCCCCGGCCCCGATGGGGGCCAAGCCCATTGGGCTGAGACATCGGATGGCAAGCGGATCAGGCTGGGTCATTGGCCCTGCGCAGGCGCGCGGGGCACGGTGCTGCTCTTCCCGGGGCGGACTGAATATATCGAAAAATACGGGCTTTGCGCCGCCGATTTCGCGCGGCGCGGCCTTGCCACCATGGCGATCGACTGGCGCGGTCAGGGTCTGTCGGACCGGCTGTTGCCAGATACCCGCATCGGCCATGTGGATGTGTTCAGCGACTATCAAAAAGACGTTGCCGCCATGCTGCGCGCCGCGCGCAGCCTGAACCTGCCGCGCCCCTATTTCCTGCTGGCCCATTCCATGGGCGGCTGCATCGGCCTGCGTGCCGTGATGGAAGGGCTGCCGGTGCAGGCCGTCGCCTTCACCGGCCCGATGTGGGGCATCTATGTCGTCCCGCATCTGCGCGCGCTGGCGTGGTCCTTGGCGCAATTCATGCCCCGCGTCGGACAGGGCCACCGCTTGCCGCCGGGCACCAAGATCGAAGCCTACCCTGCCATCGCCCCTTTCGAGGACAACCTGCTGACCACCGATCCGCAGATGTACGACATGATGCGCGATCAACTGGCCGCCCACCCGGAGCTAAGCCTCGGCGGCCCGAGCTTCGTCTGGCTGCGCGAGGCACTGGCCGAGACGAAACACCTCGCCGGACGCTCCGCGCCCAACATTCCCTGTATCACCTACCTTGGCAGCAACGAGCGTATCGTCGCCACCGACCGCGTCCACAAGCGCATGGCGCAGTGGAAAGGCGGGCGGCTTGAGATCGTACCGGGCGGCGAGCATGAGGTGCTGTTGGAGAGGCCCGAGTTGCGCAAGCCGATCTTCGACGGGCTGGAAAAGCTCTATCTGGGCAATATCACCGGTTAACCCCGCGCCTTAACCCCGCGCCCGCGTCATTTTCCTGTGCAATCGGCCCGCGCCGCCTAGATTGCTTGGGATGACACGCGACCCCGTCCTCAGCTTCACCGAAAACGGCATCTACTGCGCCGCTGGTGACTTCTACATCGACCCTTGGCGCCCCGTCGCCCGGGCGCTGATCACCCATGGCCACGCCGACCATGCCCGTGACGGCATGGGCAGCTATCTGGCTACCCATGCCGCGCTCCCGGTGATGCGCCACCGGTTGGGCGAGATCGCCATCGAGGGCATCGCCTATGGCGAGACGCGCCAGATCGGCGGGGCCACGGTCTCTTTCCACCCCGCGGGCCATGTCCCCGGCAGCGCGCAGATCCGGGTGGAGGTCGGTGGCGAGGTCTGGGTTGCCTCGGGTGACTACAAGGTGATCGACGATGGCATGTCCGAGGCTTTCGAGCCGGTCCGCTGCCACCATTTCATTACTGAGAGCACCTTTGGCCTGCCGGTCTTCCGCTGGGCCCCACAGGCCGAGGTGGCCGCACAGATCAACGACTGGTGGGCGAGCTGCAAGGCGGCGGGCAAGACTGCCTTCCTCGGGGCCTATTCGCTGGGCAAAGCACAGCGGCTCCTGTCGATGCTCGACTCCGAAATCGGGCCGATCCTGACCCATACGGCGGTGGAGAACACCAACGAGGTGCTGCGCGGCCAAGGCATCGCGCTACCCGAGACCACGCTGGTCACGCCCGAACTGGCGCCTAAAGAACATCCCGGCGCGCTGGTGCTGGCCCCGCCCTCGGCACTTGGCAGCCAATGGGCGCGGCGGTTCGGCGCGCAGGAGAGCGCCTTCGCCTCGGGCTGGATGACGCTGCGCGGGGTGCGCAGGCGGCGTGCGGGGGACCGGGGGTTTGTCATTTCGGACCATGCGGATTGGCATGGGCTGCTCTGGGCGATCCGCGAGACCGGGGCGGAAAACATATATGTCACGCATGGTTACACGGATATCTTCACGCGATACCTGAACGATCAGGGCTGGAACGCCGAAGTCGTGCCCACCCAGTTCGAAGGCGACGGGGGCGACAGCGAATGAAGGATTTTGCCGCGCTTTTCAACGCCGTCGACCAGACCACCAAGACCACGGTGAAAGTGGCCGCGCTGGCCGAATATTTCACTACGGCCGCCGAGGGTGACCGCCTCTGGACCGTCGCGCTCTTCTCGGGCCGCCGCCCGAAACGCGCCGTGACAATCACGCGCCTGCGCGAATGGGCTTCCGAGGCCTCCGGCGTGCCGCTGTGGCTTTTCGAGGATAGCTACGCCATCGTCGGCGATCTGGCCGAGACCATCGCGCTGGTCCTGCCACCGGTGGAGAGCGAGGACACCGGCACGCTCACCTCGTGGATCAACGCCCTGCGCGGGTTGAAAGACGTCGACGACGCCGCGCGCAAGGAATTCGTGCTGTCGGCGTGGCAGCAACTCGGCGGCACCGAACGGTTCCTCTTTAACAAGCTCATCACCGGCGGCTTTCGCATCGGCATCAGCCAGAAGCTGATGACCCGCGCCCTCTCGCGCGCCACCGGGCGGCCCGAGGCGGAGATGGCGCACCGTCTGATGGGCAATTGGCACCCCGACGACGTCACATGGCACAGCCTGATCGAGGCCGAAGACGCCAGCGCCGACGCCTCGCGCCCCTACCCCTTCTACCTCGCCTATGCGCTGGAGGACGGGCCGGAAGGCTTGGGCGAACCTGAGGACTGGCGGGCGGAGTGGAAATGGGACGGCATCCGGGGCCAGCTCATCCTGCGCGACGGCGACTATTTCGTCTGGTCGCGCGGCGAGGAGTTGATGACGGACCGTTTCCCCGAATTGGCCCGCGCCGCCGATCACCTGCCCCCGGGCACGGTGCTCGACGGCGAATTGCTGGTATGGCAGGCGGGCGCGGAATTCCCCTCCTCCTTCAATGCTTTGCAAGCCCGCATCGGACGCAAAACGGTGCCGAAGAAGCTGCTGACGGAAGCCCCTGTCGTGCTGCACGCCTACGACCTGCTGGAATGGCAGGGCGAAGACATCCGCGACCGCCCCTTTGCCGAGCGCCGCGCCCTGCTGGAAGAGGCCGCCGCCGATCTGTCTGAAGACGCACCCGTGCGCCTCTCGCCCCAACACCAGTTCACCGACTGGGCCGAATTGGCCACCCTGCGCGAAACGGCGCGTGAGGCGCAGGCCGAGGGGCTGATGCTGAAACGCGCGGACAGCCCCTATCTTTCGGGCCGCAAGAAGGGCGACTGGTGGAAATGGAAGCTCGACCCGCTGACCATCGACGCGGTGATGATCTACGCGCAATCAGGCTCGGGCCGCCGCGCGAACCTCTTTACCGATTTCACCTTCGCGGTCTGGAACGGCAACGATCTGGTGCCCTTCACCAAGGCCTACTCCGGCCTCACCGATGCCGAGTTCCGCCAGATCACCGCATGGGTGCGCAAGAACACGCAGCAGCGCTTCGGCCCCGTGCGGCAGGTTACGCCGCACCACGTCTTCGAGATCGCCTTCGAGGGCATCCAGCCCAGCCCGCGCCATAAATCCGGCGTCGCCCTGCGCTTTCCGCGGATGCTGCGCTGGCGCAAGGACAAGCCCCTGCAAGAGGCCAACACCCTCGACGATCTGAAAGAAATGCTGCGCATCTACGGATAGGTTGTTCCGGCCCGCCCGGAGGCATAGATGTGACGAAACGCAAATGAGGTACACCGATGTTTCAGCTTCCCTTCCCGCTTCACGATGCCAACGCCAGCGCCGGGGGCAAAGACCTTGGCGATCTGCCGGAATGGGATCTGAGCGATCTCTACACCAGTGAAGACGCGCCCGAATTGAAACGCGACCTCGACTGGCTGGAGGAAGCCTGCGCCAGCTTCGCCGCCGATTACGAAGGCAATCTGGCCACGCTGGATGCCAAGGGTCTGCTCGACTGCGTGCTGCGCAACGAGAAAATCAATCAGGTCGCCGGGCGCATCATGTCCTTCGCGGGCCTACGCTACTACCAGCAGACCACCGACGCGGGCCGGGCCAAGTTCATGTCCGACATGCAGGAGAAAATCACAGACTACACCACGCCGCTGGTCTTCTTCACGCTGGAGCTCAACAAGCTGCCCGACGATCACCTCGCCAAACTGCTGGATGAGAACCCCGACCTCGCGCGCTACAAGCCCGTCTTCGACCGCATCCGCGCGATGAAGCCCTACCAACTGTCGGACGAGATGGAGAAGTTCCTGCATGACCTTGGCGTCGTCGGCGACGCATGGGAGCGGATGTTCGACGAGACCATCGCCGGGCTGGAGTTCGAGGTCGATGGCGAGACGCTCAACATCGAAGGCACGCTGAACCTGCTGACCGACCCCGACCGCGCCAAGCGCGAGGCGGGTGCGCGGGAACTGGCCAATGTGCTGGGCCGCAACATCCGCACCTTCGCCCGGGTGCACAACACGCAAGTGAAGGAGAAAGAGGTCATCGACCGCTGGCGCGGTATGGAGACGCCGCAGACGGGCCGTCACCTCAGCAACCACGTGGAGCCCGAGGTCGTCGAGGCGCTGCGTAACGCGGTGGTCGAAGCCTATCCGAAGCTGAGCCACCGGTATTATGAGCTCAAGCGCAAGTGGCTGGGCCTTGACGTGATGCAGGTCTGGGACCGCAACGCGCCGCTGCCGATGGAAGACCCCAAGGTGGTCGACTGGGCACAGGCCGAAGCGACCGTGATGGAGGCCTACAACGCCTTCGATCCGCGCATGGGCGAATTGGCCAAGCCGTTCTTTACCAAGGGCTGGATCGACGCGGGCGTGAAGCCGGGCAAGGCGCCCGGGGCCTTCGCGCATCCCACCGTGACGGACGTGCACCCCTACGTGATGCTGAACTACCTCGGCAAACCGCGCGACGTGATGACGCTCGCGCATGAGCTGGGCCACGGCGTGCACCAGGTGCTGGCCGCCGATCAGGGCGAAATGCTGTCTTCAACGCCGCTGACACTGGCCGAAACCGCTTCGGTCTTCGGCGAGATGCTGACCTTCCGCAAGATGCTCGACAAGGCCCAGACCCAAGCCGAGCGCAAGGTGCTGCTGGCCGGCAAGGTCGAGGACATGATCAACACGGTCGTGCGCCAGATCGCCTTTTATGACTTCGAGTGCAAACTGCACGAAGCGCGCCGCGGCGGGGAGCTGACACCCGACGACATCAACGCGCTGTGGATGAGCGTTCAGGCCGAGAGCCTCGGGCCGGCATTCGAGTACATGGAGGGCTACGAGACCTTCTGGGCCTATATCCCGCATTTCGTGCATTCGCCCTTCTACGTCTATGCCTATGCCTTTGGCGACGGCCTCGTGAACGCGCTCTACGCTGTCTACGCGGAAGGCGAAGAAGGCTTTGAAGAGAAGTATTTCGACATGCTGAAAGCGGGCGGATCGAAGCACCACAAAGAACTGCTCGCCCCCTTTGGCCTTGATGCCAGCGACCCGGCATTCTGGGACAAGGGCCTGTCGATGATCTCTGACATGATCGACGAATTGGAAGCGATGGAGGACTGATGTCCCGCGCCGAGCGCATGAAAGAAAGGTTCGCCCCCTTCTTTGTCTGGATTCAGCGGCGGGTGCCGCCCGGATTTAGATTTGCGCTCGGCCTGCTGCTCATCTGTGGCGGCATCCTCGGGTTCTTGCCGATCCTCGGCTTCTGGATGCTGCCGCTTGGCCTCATGGTGGCGGCGATGGATGTGCGGCTATTTCGGCGCTGGCGCTCTCTTCGCCGCAGACGGCGGGCAGAACGGCCTTGAGGTCACTTCAATTGGCTGTCTTTCGAGCCCCGCCGATTGATCCCACCGCGCATCTGCGCCTGCCCGTCTCGTTCCCGCACGCAGTCGATACAAAGCTTTACCCCCGGCAGCGCCATGCGCCGCGCCTCTGGAATCGGCTCTTCGCATTCCGCGCAATGGGTGCGGCTCTCGCCCACCGGCGCGCGGCGCGCTTTCAGCCGCGCCAATTCGTCGGAAATGGAGGCTTCGATCTGCTCGCTCACCGCGCCATCGCGCGTCCATCCGCCTGCCATGTTGCGCCCTCCTCATGCGGTTCACTTCATAGATATGGGGCGCAGCGGCGGCTTGTCACGGCTTCACCCGGGATATGTCCCCCGCCCCAAGGGTTATTAAATGGGGTCGCGCAGACAAAAAAACACCCCCAAAAGGGGGTGCAGTTGCTAGGCATTGGGCTGTGAGTCAAGCAGCACGCAGGGTCGTATCTCCTCCATTCAAGCGGTTTAGCAGAGTGGACAGGGTGACGGCGCTTTGAATGAGCCGTCGGCGAAGCTCTTGTCGCTGGCCGGCAGGGCGCAGCGGAACGTTGGTGCGCAGGTAGACCCTTTGCGGCATGGCGGCGGGATGGCAGGTATAGGTCACTTCAACCATCGCCTCGACCCGGCCAAAGTCGCGGGCATACTGTACACTGTGAAATCGGGCGTCGCAGATGGTAAGTGTGACGGGGCATTCATCGGACGGGTGACCAAGGGTGACGGGATCATAGCTGCGTTTGCGGCGGAGAATGTCACCTGCATTGAGGGACGTGATGGGGCCGAGTGTTTCTGGCGCGGTGGAGCGGCTTGGCATATCTGATCCTCTTCCTAATCGTCTGGTCGCTTATCTTCCCTTTCTATGGGCCTTTGCGTTCCCTGAGGTGCCGCTTTTGCCCAACCTGTATACATGTTGTCGGGCCCAATTGTGGCGTAAATGTGGCAACAACTTGCCGACAATGGGGCAAACGTATAATTCGCCAAACTTTTTTCACATTTCCTATGCGAAGGGGAGGTTTACCTCTCCTTTTCGACCTCTAGCAGCCAGTTCTCCTGAAGCTGGGTTTCGATCGCTTCAGGGAAATGACTGCGCACCAAGGCGATGGCTTCCGCAGCGGGCATTCCGGCCCCAATCAGCAACCATGCCGCGATCAGCCCACTGCGCCCCGCGCCGTATTGGCAGGAAAGGGCAACCGTCTCTCCCGCCTCTAGCGCCGCCTCGAAACGCACCCGGTGTGCAGGCCATTCGGCTAGGAATCTGTCGCAAGGGACGTTGAAATCTTCGATCGGCGCGAAGGAGAGCCTTAAACCAAGAGACTGTGAAGTCTTTAAAATCAGGGGAAAAGCTCCGTCAGGAAGCTCGACCTCCTCGGTAAGAACCAACAACTCACGCGCCCCAGCCGCGCGCAGGCCTTCCAAGGTTTCCCGCATCTGTTGAGGATCGAGGTAAGCGCTGCCATCCACATGGGTCAACAGCCCCGGAAAACCCGTCATCGCCAGATGCCCGCCGCGGGGGTGGGGATAACGGCGCGTATCGAGGTCGCTTCAGGATCGAAAAAAGGCACATCACGAGACATAAAAACATCCATAGAATTTGAGTAACGGCAACGTCACCTGTATACATGTTAAATAGGTAAAATCGAATAGACGAAGGATGCCGGGCAATGTCTAACCAAGTCAAATCCAGCGCGGCGATTGCAGAGGCGCTTCGGACGGACATCTGCCTGAACCGCAATATCGCCGACGGCATGCTGCATGAGGTGGCCCTCGCCCAGCGTTTCGGCGTGTCCCGCACGCCCATCCGGCAAGCGTTGCAACGTTTGGCCTACGAACGCATGATCGCCGTGAAGTCCGGCGTGGGGTCTGTCGTGACCCCTTTGGACGCGCCCATGCGCGCGGATGACATACGCGCGGCTGGGGCGATCATCGAAGCTGCTGGCAAATGTGCAGTGCTCTCCCCCGCCCCACCGGCGCATTTCATGTCACTCGCCGGGATACTGGGCATGATGGACCTCGCCCCGCTGGACAATGCCGAGGCCTTTTTCGACATCCGCGCCCGGCTTTTGAACGCCCTATCGGAAATGATCGAGAACCCGATCCTCAGCGACGCCTTTCGCGCGGCCTATTGGCGGCTGATCAGGTGGTCCCTGCGTGATTTCGACACCGCGCCGGAACCTCAGATCGCGCATCTGCGGACGGTGCTGCAAGCCGCTGCCCGGGCGATGCAGTCGGGCACGATCGCCGCCTGTTTTGAAGAAGTCGCAAGGCTCGAAAGCCAGCTCATCGAACCCCAAATTTAATAGAGAAAAGCCCCGCTCCATAGAAGCGGGGCCCTCTGCATCATCGGGATCAGCCGTTAGCTGGCCGCCAACATGCCCTTTTCCTTCGCCAAGTCGCGCATCCGCTTTTGCAGCTTCTCGAAGGCCCGCACTTCGATCTGGCGGATCCGCTCGCGGCTGACATCGTATTGCGCCGAGAGGTCTTCCAGCGTGACTGTCTCGTCCGACAGGCGACGCTGGGTCAGAATGTCCTTCTCGCGCTCGTTCAGCACGTCCAAAGCCTCTGCCAGCATCTCACGCCGGGTTTCCAGCTCGTCACGCTCGGCATAGTCGCCGGCTTGGTCGGCGTCTTCATCCTCCAACCAATCTTGCCACTGCATCGTGCCTTCGCCTTCGGACCCGACAGTCGCGTTGAGCGAGGCATCCCCGCCCGACATCCGCCGGTTCATGGAGACGACCTCATCCTCGGTCACGCCGAGTTGCGTCGCGATCTCTTTCACGTTTTCGGGGCGCAGATCGCCCTCTTCCAGCGCGCCAATCTTGTTCTTGGCCTTACGCAGGTTGAAGAACAGCTTTTTCTGACCCGAGGTCGTGCCGAGCTTAACCAGCGACCACGACCGCAGAATATATTCCTGAATGGAGGCGCGGATCCACCACATCGCATAGGTGGCAAGGCGGAAGCCCTTCTCTGGATCGAAACGTTTCACCGCCTGCATCAGGCCGACGTTCGCCTCCGAGATCACCTCGGACTGCGGCAATCCATAGCCGCGGTAGCCCATCGCGATCTTCGCCGCGAGGCGCAGGTGAGAGGTAACCATCTTATGCGCAGCTTCGGTGTCTTGCTCTTCGACCCAGCGTTTGGCCAGCATGTATTCTTCCTCAGGCTCCAGCAGCGGGAACTTGCGGATCTCTTGCATATAGCGGTTCAGCCCGCCTTCGGGCGTTGGTGCGGGCAGATTTGCATAATTTGCCATGTCTTGTCCCTTTCCCCAGTTTAATCGGGGCCTATGTTATTTCGCTTAACATGCAATATGGGCGGCCCCCTTCGTGCTTTCAAGACAGAAGCATTCACGCTTTTGTTCATGTCTGCACAGTTTCTGTGAACAAAACGTAACCGATCCTTAGGCGGTTCCGCGGGGTGGCGGGGTCACGCCGATGGGGCGGTGGGGCCGTCGCGCAGCAGGTCCAGCAGGGCGGCCATATCGGGCGGCAGCGGTGCTTCGAAACGCAGGTTCTCACCAGTCACCGGATGTTCGAACCCCAGAACGGCGGCGTGCAGCGCTTGGCGGGGGAAGGCGCGGATTGCTTCGGCGGTGGCCTCAGGCAAGGCCGACTTGGCCAGCTTGCGCCGCCCGCCATAGGTGGCATCCCCCACCAGCCCATGGCCCGCGTGGGACATATGCACGCGGATTTGGTGCGTGCGACCCGTCTCAAGCCAGCATTCCAGCAGCGCCAGCCCGGGCGGGGTGCCGAAACGCTCGACCGTGCGGGCGCGGGTCACCGCGTGCCGCCCGCCTTGAAACAGCACCGCCTGCCGCTGGCGGTCGGTCTTGTGCCGCGCCAGTTGGGTGGTCATCCGCAGGATATTCCCCGCCTCGAAGGACGCGCCTTTGACGCCCCGCAGGCGCGGGTCATTGGCATCCGGCACCCCATAGACGAGGGTCTGGTAATAACGCTCTACGGTATGTTTCTCGAACTGGGCCGCCAGCCCGTGATGCGCAGCATCAGATTTGGCGACGACGAGCAGGCCGGTGGTATCCTTGTCAATCCGGTGCACGATGCCGGGCCGCTTCATTCCGCCCACGCCTGAGAGGTCATCACCGCAATGCGCCAGCAATGCATTAACGAGGGTGCCGGAAGGCGAGCCGGGCGCAGGATGCACCACCATGCCCGCAGGTTTGTCGATCACGATCAGATCGTCGTCCTCGAACACCACCGACAGCGGGATGTCCTCGGGCAGGATGTGGCTTTCCGCCGCTTCTTCAACCGTGATCTGCACCGCCTGCCCTTCGGCGACTTTGGCGCGGGGGTCTTGGACCACGACACCGTCGAGCGTCACCGCGCCCTCGGTGATCAAACGGCCCAAACGGGTGCGCGACAGGTTCGCTTCCTCTGGCACATCGCGGGCCAGCGCCTTATCAAGACGGGCGGGCGGGCTATCGTTCAGAATGAAATCAATGCGGCGGTGAGACATGGACACGGACAACCCTGATGAACCGACGAACCTGCGGTTTCTGCGGCGGATGGTGACGGTCTTGACCGTCGTGATGATTGGCGGGGTTCTAGTGCTGATCTTCGTGCTTGTCACCCGCCTGAGCGATCAGGGCCCGACCATGCCGCGCAGCATCACCCTGCCCGATGGCAGCAGCGCCCAAGCGTTCACGCAAGGCCGCGGCTGGTATGCGGTGGTGACGGATGCGGATGAGATCCTGATCTTTGACCAGTTGACCGGCGCATTGCGCCAGACGGTCGTGATCGAGTGATCAGCCGCGGATCGTCTTGGCGAAGGTCGAATAGATCGGCTCGTTCGCGCAGATGATCTCACCATGTTGCAGGATGTTGCGCTCAGGGCGGATCGGCTCGACAAGGCCACCGGCCTCTTTAACGATCAACATGCCCGCGGCCACATCCCAAGGCTTCAGACGACGCTCCCAGAAGCCATCGTAACGGCCCGAGGCGACATAGGCCAGATCGAGCGATGCCGCGCCCCAGCGGCGCACACCGGCGCAGACGGGCAGCAAGCGGCCCAAATCCTTGAGCGTTTCAGGCAGATCGGCACGGCCCCCGAAAGGCAGCCCTGTGGCAAAGATCGACTCGATCATACGGTGACGGCCAGAAACCCGCAGGCGGCCTTCGTTCATCCAAGCGCCGGTGCCCTTCTCGGCAAAGAACATCTCGTCTTTGGCAGGGTCAAAAACCACACCGGCGACGATCTCGCCCTTATGCTCCAGCGCGATAGAGATGGCCCAATGCGGCAGACCGTGCAGAAAGTTCGTCGTGCCATCCAGCGGGTCGACGATCCAGCGACGGGTCGGGTCTTGGCCCTCTTCCTCGCCCCCCTCTTCGGCCAGCCAGCCATAGGTCGGGCGCGCGCCCATCAGGTCGTCTTTGATAATCTTCTCGGCGCCAATGTCGGCTTTGGTCACGAAATCGCCCGCACCCTTGACCGAGACCTGAAGGTTCTCGACCTCGCGGAAATCCTTGACCAATGCACGCCCCGCTTTGCGTGCCGCCTTGATCATGATGTTGAGATTCGCACTGCCGATCATTGTTCGCGCCCTTTGATGGATAAGGCGGGACGTATAGGGCGCAAGAGCGCAATTGCCAAGGGGCAGAAACCTGCACCGCTTATTGATTCTTGCGCACCTCACGGGTTGCATTCAGGGCGCGAGGGAACACCTTGGACGCTGTAGCAACCAGCACGAAGGAAACCCCATGTCCGACCAGATGCAGAGAATCGTCCTCGCCTCCCGCCCCGATGGCGCACCGACGCCCGAGAACTTCCGCCTAGAAAGCGCGGATATCCCGCAGCCGGGCGATGGCGAAATTCTGGTCGAAGTGCATTACATGTCGCTCGACCCATACATGCGGGGCCGGATGGACGATGCGAAATCCTATGCCGAACCTGTGCCGATCGGCGGGCTGATGGAAGGCGGCAGCGTGGGCAAGGTGATCGCCTCGAATGACCCAAGCTTTGCCGAGGGCGATTTTGCCTTTGGCGCCTTCGGCTGGGCCACCCATGGCGTCGCCCCGGCGAAACAGTGTCAGAAGGTCGATGCCGAAGGCGTGCCGATCACCGCCTCCCTCGGCGTGCTGGGCATGCCCGGCCTGACCGGTTGGTACGGTTTGAACGACATCGGCCAGCCGAAAGAAGGCGAGACCCTCGTCGTGGCCGCGGCCACCGGCCCCGTCGGCTCGATCGTGGGGCAATTGGCCAAGGCCAAAGGGCTGCGCACCGTGGGCATCGCAGGCGGCGCCGAGAAATGCGAGATCGCCACCCGCGATTTCGGCTTTGACGTCTGCCTTGATCACCGCGCCTATGACGATGCCAAATCCCTGCGCGCCGCCCTGAAAGAGGCCGCGCCGGATGGCATTGATATCTATTACGAAAACGTCGGCGGCAAGGTGCTGGACGCGGTGCTGCCGCTGATGAACCCCCATGGCCGGATCCCGCTTTGCGGCATGATCGCGTGGTATAACGCGGGCGCGCTGGGTGCCGATGCCGAAGGCGCTGGCCTCACCGCGCCGCGGCTGTGGCGCACGATTTTGGTGAACTTCCTCACCGTGCGCGGCTTCATCATCTCGAACCACTGGGACCAGATGCCGAAGTTCCAGCGCGAAGTGGCGCCGATGGTCGCCGATGGCCGCGTGAAGGTGAAAGAGGACATCACCGAAGGGCTGGAGAATGCACCGCAGGCCTTCATCGACATGCTGAATGGCGGGAACACGGGCAAGGCCATCGTTAAGGTGAAGTAAGCTTTGGAATGCGTCGTTCGGCCTTGTAGAACGGCGCGTTCACCCACCCGGCCCGGCGTCAAGCCGCAGACGCCGGGCCATCGCCTGCCCGTCCTCCGGGTAGGCGATGGCCCTCGGTACCCCGCTTAGGCCCGCTGCAACTTCCGCGCCTCCTGCCCGGCCAGCTTTAGCAACTCATCCATGAACGGCTTGCCCAGATCATCCCGCCGCACTGCCGCATAAAGCCGTCGCGTGATCCCCTCGGACGTCAAAGGCCGCGTCACGTAATCGGAGGAGTATTTCACCTCCCGCACCACCCAATCCGGCAGGACCGAGACCCCGCGGTTGGACGCCACCAGCAACAGGATTACCGCCGTCAGTTCCACCTGCCGGATCGTCGCAGGCTCGACCTTGGCGGGGATCAACAACTGGCTGAACACGTCCAGCCGGGTCCGCTCCACTGGATAGGTAATCAGCGTCTCCCCGCGAAAATCAGCCGCCTCGACAAAGGGCTTCTCCGCCAAAGGGTGGTTCTGCGAGGCCACGAAAACTGGATTGTAATCAAAGAGTTCGACAAATTCGACGCCCGGCAATTCCTCAGGGTCCGAGGAGACCACCAAATCAACCTCTTCCCGCAAAAGCGCGGGCAGCGCGTCGAAGGCGAGACCGGGGCGGATATCGACGTCCACATCCGGCCAATGGCGGCGGAACTGCTCCAACACTGGGAAGAGCCACTCGAAACAGGCATGACATTCGATCGCAATGTGCATCCGCCCCGTGCTGCCCGCCCGCAGGCCCGAAAACTCGTCCTGCAAGGCTTCGACCTGCGGCAAGACCTGCTGCGCGAGCTTTAACAACCGCTGCCCGGCAGGCGACAGCTTCAACGGTTTCGAGCGCCGCACAAAGAGTTCGACCCCCGCCTGATCCTCCAACCCCTTCACCTGATGACTCAACGCCGATTGCGTGATATTCATCTGATCCGCCGCGCGGGCCAAGCCGCCCGCCTCGTGGATGGCCTTGATTGTGCGCAGGTGACGGAACTCAATGTGCATTTGAGGCATTACTCATGTTCAAGATGAATGTTATGAGTTTGTCTCACAAGCCTAGATGTGAGACAAGACGTGAAACCGCCAAAAGGATCTCTCAATGACCACGCCTGCCGTTTCCTTCGAAGTCTTCCCGCCCCGCACCGTCGGCGCGGCGTTCAAACTGTGGGATGCGGCGCAGGCATTGGCCCCGCTGGCGCCGCGCTTCTTTTCCGTCACCTACGGCGCGGGCGGCACCACGCGCGATCTCACCCATGATTCGGCGCATGTGCTGCACCGCACCTCGGGCCTGCCCGTCGCAGGCCACCTGACCTGCGTCGGCGCCAGCCGGGCGGAGACGCTCGACGTGGCCGATAAATTCGCCGAAGCGGGCATCAAAGACATCGTCGCCCTGCGCGGCGACCCGCAAGCGGGCACCGACAAGTTCGTACCCCACCCCGAAGGCTTCGCCGACAGCTGCGAGCTGATCGAGGCGCTGGCGAAAACCGGCAAATTCACAATCCGCGTCGGCGCCTACCCCGACCCGCACCCCGAGGCGGCGGATCAGCAGGCCAATATCGACTGGCTGAAACGCAAGTTCGACGCGGGCGCGGATGAGGCGCTGACCCAGTTCTTCTTTGAGGCGGAGACCTTCCTGCGTTTCCGCGACGCCTGCGTAAAAGCGGGCATCGACAAGCCGATCACGCCGGGCATCCTGCCGGTGGTGAACTGGACTTCAGCCCGTAAATTCGCCGTCAAATGCGGCACGCCGGTCCCGGAATGGGTCGACCAAGCCTATGAGGCCGCGATCCGCGATGACCGGCACGATCTGCTGGCCCAAGCCATGTGCACCGAACTGTGCAGCGAGTTGATCGACGAAGGCGTGGATGCGCTGCATTTCTACACGCTCAACCGCGCGGAACTCACCCGCGATGTCTGCCGCGCCATCGGTGTGACCCCGCAGGTCGATCTCTCGGACGTCGCGTAAGCGCTGTCCCTCCGGCAGGGGGGCTTGCCCCTGCCCCGCGCGGGCGTATCCTCCGGCGAAATTCACTTGCCGGAGAAGACCATGCCCCGCATCGCCCAAAGCCCTGCTGACCTTTTGTCCCAATCCGAAGCGCTCAAGCTTTCGGGGCTGGAGTTCATGCAGGCCATTCTCGACGGCACCAACCCCGGGCCGCCCATCGGCCAGACCATGGGCTATGCGCTGCATTCGGTCGAAGAGGGCCGCATCGTCTTTCGCGGCGCACCGAGCTTTGCCATGACAAACCCGATGGGCACGGTGCACGGCGGCTGGTACGGGACGCTGCTCGATTCAGCGATGGCCTGCGCGGTGATGACGAAAATCCCCCGCGGCTCGGTCTATACCACTTTGGAATACAAGATAAATATCCTGCGCGGCCTGCCTTTGGGGATGGAGATCGACTGTATCGGGGTGACCGATCACGTGGGCCGTTCGACCGGTGTCGCACATGGCGAGATTCGCGGCGTCGAGGATGGCAAACACTACGCCACAGGTTCCACCACTTGCATCGTGATGAAGCTGGCCTAAGCCCATTCACGAAGAACCCCGGCGCGGAAAGCTCCACGCCGGGGTCCAAGAATTCAACTTAAGCGTTAACCGTCTAAATTAGTCCCAGAAGCCTTCGTCAACGCCGGGCAGTGCTTCGAGTTCTTCTTCGCTCAGACGCGTGACATAGGCGTAGGTCTGGTCATCGACGGCCACGAGGTTCACATCGGGTGTCGAGATCATGACGTGTTTGTCACCGATATCGAGGAAACCGCCCACTTCGGCCACGATGCCGACCATCTGACCGTTTTTGGACAGAACGATGTCTTCGATCTCACCGATCTCGTTCCAGTCGGCGCCGATTTCATTATAGGCCGTATTGGGGCTCCATTCGTCGCCGGCTTCGTTGAGGGTGTAGATCTCACCGCCAGTGATATCGCGCGAGCGGATCAGATCGCCGCGCATTTCGTTCATCTGCATGCTGTCGACGTTGGAATAGTCGGTCATATGCGTTTCAGCGAAAGCGGCGGTGCCTGCGAGTGTCAGGGCAAAGGTGCTGGCTGTAAGCGTTTTCATGTCTCTCTCCTCTTCGTTATTTTCTATGGTCACAACGAAAGCTCGGACAGAACGTTCCAGAAAATCTAAAATTTACGATGGGTTACGGTGCCAGCGCGCTGGCAGCATCATGCGGCGCGCCGCGCAACCCAGCCGTTCGCCCCAGGGCGCAGATAGAATGAAATTGGGGGGGGTGGTACCACCTCCTGGTCTCGAACCAGGGACCTCTTGATCCACAATCAAGCGCTCTAACCAACTGAGCTAAGGCGGCACTGGGGCGGATTTAGCGCCCGTGGCGGAGGAATGCAAGACCTCAAAGTCAGAAGAAATGCCGGTTTCCGTCAGATTTTTCGCGCGCCCGGTGTCATCGGCACTCCTGCGGGAAACGCGGGTGGATGACGCGGCGATTCCGCCCGCGGTCTCCAAGCTGCGCGTCGCGGCAATCTCCCGATCCGCCAGACCGGCACCCCACCCTCTTGCAGAACGGTGATGACCCATCCGCCACCTAAGGCCAACGCGCCCCCTCTGCCCTGCGTCGCAACCCGCCAAGATATCTTGCCTTTCCGCCCATGCCGCGCTAGCGATAAGCCCCACCAAACCGGAGGCTCCCATGGGCATCGACACCGAACGCGACATCGAAGCAAACCTGCAAATCGGCCCGACAGACAAGGGCATGGTCCGCCTTTTCGTCGAAGGCGGCGGCGTTGAAATTCCGATGGATTTCACCCCGGAAGAAGCCCGCGAAATCGCGGAAGAGATTATGGCCGCCGCAAACCGCGCGGGCAAACAAAAGCGCTAAGCCGCCTAAAAGCGGGTTCGCCACGCCTTAGGGATATGCGCGAACAACCTCCGTCCCCCTTTCAAGACCAGTTCGGCGCCATGTCGGGATCGCGTAGACGATGCAGGCGCCGGGCGGCATGGGTCGCGAATTTCTGCACCATCACCTTGCGCCGGGCGGGCGCAAGCTTGGTCTCATCGCACATCCTCACAATCTCGGCCCCATAGGCGTCACCGATGATGAGGCCGCTTTCCTCGGGCAGCAGTTCTACCGGGAAATCACTGTCCACGGCCCAAAAGAACCGGTCGGCCCATTCCAAATAGCCCTCCCATTTTGCGTCGCCCATGAAGTCGGCGCGACTGGATTTGCATTCGACGATCCAAATCTCCCCCTTCGGGCCAAGCGCCATCACGTCGACCCGCAAACCGCGCGTCGGCACAAGCTCCTCGACCGAGGCGAACCCAAGATCGGCCAGATGCCGCATCACCCCCCGCGCCAGTAATTGGCCGGGTTGGAGCTGTCGTATGTCATTCTCCATCATGGCGACAAATATGAACATTTGATGAACATCCACAAGGGGCAGCACCGGAAAGTTTGGTAATTTCCCCGCGACCCCCTATCTTCACCCCAGCAAAGCGAGGGAGGCCCATGGCACAACGCGAACCGATGAGTGAGACGCAGGCGCGCGGGGTGCGTTACGCCCGTGAATTGGAGGGCCATCTGACATGGCTCGATACATTCTCGGGCACAGCGCTTGGCGTTCTGGCCGTGGCCTCGGGCATTTACACCTATCTTGGCGTCTCGTCGCTGCTGGATGACAACGGCGCCATGTCGGCCTTTGCCGCGATCGCCTATTCGGTGGCGGTCTCGGTAGGGATTTTCGTCTTCTGGTCCTATCTGCTGAGGCTCTTCCCCGCTGTGCGCACCACGCGCGCGCGGATGGGGCTTTTGGGGGCCATGGGGCTCGGCTCCGTCGCGATCATCGCGATGTCAAGCTGGCTGAACGCCGCCGCGCTCGCCGGATCGGCGGCGGTGGAGCAGCATCTGGCCGAGACGGTGCAAGATTACCAAGGCGCGTTGGAGCGCACACACGAGATTGCCTTGTCCGCTCAAGGGCTTGAGCGGGACGTGGCGCGGGTCAGACAGAGCTTTGAGGACCTGAGCGAGCAAGAGGCGGCTGGCAGCCTGTCGGGCCTTGCGGGGCGCGGCGCGGTGTTCCGGGTGCTGCGGCAGAAATCGGCGGAACTGGGCGCGCTGGAGGCGCAGATCGCCACCCAGACCCCGCTGGTGAATGACGCCTTCGCCGAGGGGAACCAGATCCTCAGCCGGATGCGCGCCCTGACGGTAGAGCCCGGCCCGGTTCAGGCGCGCTCGGTCGAGTTTTCCGAACAGGCCGTGCGGCTTGCAGGTCTGATCACCCGGCTACGGCAGCTTTCCGTGGCCCCGCTGGTGGAACGCGCAGCGCAGGATTTGGCGGCCTCCGTCGTGCTGCCTGAGCTTGACGGCAGCAACGAAGAACAACGCGGCGCGCAAGGGGCGACAATCACCTCGGTTCTTGAGGTGCTGGCACAGCGTGCAGCGACATTGGAGCGCGCGGCGCAGGATGTGCAGGCCATGCCACCCGCTGCCGACACGACCTATACGCCGATCTCCAGCGCCGATGCGGTGATCCTCTACGCGCGCAATTTCGTGCCCTCCTGGGCCGGGGCCATCGCGATTGACCTGTTGCCCGCCGTTCTGGTGCTGATCCTCTCCATCACACAAGGGGCGATCCGCTCCGGCCGTGAAGGGGCCGCGGTCGAAGACACGCTGACCCTTGCAGAACTGCGCGCCGCGCTGGCCGCCGTGCGTGATGTTGATGTGGCGATGCAGGAAAGCCCCGCCCACAAACGCCCCGCCGCCGAAGCGCCGCGCGCGGATGCGACCGATGAACCGGCCCCCGGCCCCGTCACATCGATCAAAAGCACATGAGCGAGGAGACCCACCGGAGGCCGAAGCCCCCACCGGAAGCCGATTGTCGGGCGGGTGCTGATCGGCGTACTGATCTTTCAACTTGGCCTTGCGGTGCTGCTGTTCTGGGGGATTTGGGCGCAGGGCTGCGCCTGCCGGGCTTCGGCCCGCGCGCCCCGGAACTGACCGAGCCGATCCGCCCCGGCGACCAGACCCGGCGCTTCCGCCCGAACGCGCGCCAACCCCCGGCCAGCCGATGCCCGAGACCGCCCTGCCCGACCGGCTGGTGCTCACCCCCGTCTCGGGCGGGCGGGCGGCGCTGCTGGAAGGGGCCATCGAGGCAGGCGATGCGGAGCGGATCGTCAAACAGTTGAGCGAACTGACCCCCACGCCCGAGGAAATCTACCTCAATTCCCCCGGCGGATCGGTCCGCGACGCTTTGGAACTGGGCCGCTATCTTCGGCGCGAAGAGCTGAACACCGCACTGCGGGAGGGGGACATCTGCTATTCCGCCTGCCCCTATCTGCTGGCCGCCGGCGCGGCACGGGCGGTGCCCGAGAGCGCCTCGGTCGGGGTGCATCAGCATTACTTTGGCGAAAGCACGATCCTGCCCGCCTTTGTCGCCGTGGAGGACATCCAGCGCGGCCAAGGTGAGGTGATGCAATACCTCGATGATATGGGCATTGATCCGATGGTGATGCAGCATGCGCTGGTCACGCCACCCGATGAAATCTATGTGCTGCTGCCCGAAGAATTGCGCCGCTACGGCTTTATCCCCGCCGAAGATTGAACGGGGCAGAGAAGTTTTGCAAATCCACTTCCGCCCCCTTGCCGCAGCCCCACTTGGCCCCTACATCGGGGGTCGACGGGTTCTGCCCTGTTCGTGAACGTTACATTCCAGTGGCCTTAAGCAAATCCGAGGGAGCTGGCTCTGTCCGAGCCCTGGTTCGGTTACCTGGCGCCCACCTGTACATACAGGTCCTCGGGAATATAAAACAGCAGCGGCAGGCGCGGTTCCCGTCACTTTCCCAAGACATCAATGTGGTAGATGGCCCCCTCGGGGCCACTTTCCCGCGCGTTTAGAACGCTTCGGGGCGCGCCTCGCGGGCCATATGGTCAAGTACGGCGTTGACAAAGCTCGGCTCGCGCCCATCGGGGAAGAAGGCATGGGCCACGTCGACATATTCCTTGATCACCACGCGCGGCGGCGTGTCGTCATGGCGGAACTCGGCCCCGGCGGCGCGGAACAGCGCGCGCAGGGTCGGGTCGATCCGGGCAATGGCCCATTTGGCGACGATGGCGCGGTTGGCCATCTGGTCGATTGGCGCTTGATAGTTCACCGCATCTTCAAGCACGCGAGAGAAGTGGTCGACATCCCCCTCCTGCATCTCATCGCCCTCATAGACGGCACCGAAACGGTGGTCGATGAATTCGTGACGCACGACATCGACCGTCTGCGCGGAATGCTCCATCTGGAACAGCGCCTGCACGGCATAGAGCCGCGAGGCCGACTTCATCTTACGTTTCTGGTTGCCCGAAGGCCCGTTGCTGGTCATGCGATGTTTGATCCATCCGTGTCGCCGGCCATCAAAGTGTCCTGCCCGAATGGCTTGAACCCGATGCCCTTGCTCTGGCGGCCCCATTTACGAGCGAGCGCGATAAGATGCAAGGCCGCAGCGGCCGCGCCGCCACCTTTGTTTTGCCCCTCGGGGTCGGCGCGCACTTCGGCCTGTTGTTTGTTCTCGACCGTGAGGATGCCATTGCCGATGCAAAGCCCTTGCAAGCCAAGCAGTTGCAAGGCACGGCTGCTGTCATTGCAGACGGTCTCATAATGCGTGGTCTCACCGCGGATGACGCACCCAAGCGCGACATAGCCGTCGAAATGGCTGCCCCGGTCGGAAATGCCGATGGCGGTGGGAATCTCCAACGCGCCGGGCATTTCGATCACCTCGTAACTGGCGCCCGCAGCCTCCAACTCGGCCTTGGCGCCGGTTAGAAGGCCGTTCGCAATGTCCGAGTAATAGGGCGAGACGACGATCAGCAGTTTCACCGGTTCGTCAAAGCTGGGGCGCGGCAGGATGGTATGCTCTTCGGCGGATGCCATGGCGATTACTCCGTAGTGATGGGCCGGGTGCCCACGATTTCCAACGCATAGGCGTCGAGGCCCAGATAGCGCGTGTCTGGATTGTCGGTCAGCAGGACCAGTTCATGCAGCCCCATTGTCGAGAGGATCTGCGCGCCAAGCCCAGTGCGTTTGATCGTGCGCGGGCGGTCGTCATCCTCTGGGTCGAGTTTGAGGCGCGGATAAGGATCGCGGAAGAGCACCACGGCCCCTCGCCCCTCTTCGGCGATGATCTGCATGGCACGGGGCAACTCATCCGCCGGGCTGGGGCCGAGCCCGAGAATATCTTCCAGCGCGTTGATCGCATGGGTGCGGATCAGCACCGGCTCGGGGGTTGAGATGTCGCCCTTGGTCAGCACCACATGGTCGGTGCCGGTGATTTGGTCGGAGAACACCCGCATCTGCCAGTCGCCGCCATAGGCGGAGGTCACGGTGCGGCTGTCGCGCTCCACCAGCAGGTTGTCGTGCTTGTGGCGGTAGGTGATGAGATCGCTGATCGTCCCGATCTTGAGCCCATGCGCGGCGGCGAATTCCACCAGATCGGGCAGACGGGCCATTTCGCCGTCGTCCTTCATGATCTCGCAGATCACGCCCGAAGGGTGCAGCCCCGCGAGGCGCGAAATATCGACCGCCGCTTCGGTATGGCCTGCCCGCACCAGCACGCCACCATCGCGGGCGCGCAGGGGGAAGACATGGCCGGGGGTGGCAATATCTGCCGAACCGGATTGTTCCGAGATCGCCACGGCCACGGTCAGCGCACGGTCGGCGGCAGAGATGCCGGTGCTGACACCTTCCCGCGCTTCGATGCTGACGGTAAAGGCCGTCTCATGCCGCGAGGAATTGTTCACCGCCATCATTGGCAGGCCGAGGTGATCGACCCGCTCCGCCGTCATCGGCAGACAGATCAGCCCGCGCCCATGGGTCGCCATGAAGTTGATCGCCGCAGCATCGGCAAACTCAGCCGGGATCACCAGATCGCCTTCGTTCTCGCGGTCCTCATGATCCACCAGAATGAACATGCGACCTTGGCGGGCGTCTTCGATGATCTCTTCGATGGGCGAGATCGCATCGCTCAGCCCTGTCTCGACCGGTCCGGGTTTGTCAAATTGCATCGGCTGCTTCCATCTATCTGTTGCCCGGCTCTTAGCCTGACCCGCGCCGCTTGGCCAGAGCGCGCCCCGAAGGGCGCAGCGTCACATCTCGTTCAGGCGTGCCACGTAACGGGCCAGCGTGTCGATTTCGAGGTTCACCAGATCGCCGACGCCTGCATCGCCCCACGTCGTCACCTCCTTGGTATGCGGGATGAAGTTGATGCCGAAATCGCAGCCATCGACATCATTCACCGTCAGCGAGGTGCCGTTCAGCGCCACCGAGCCTTTGGGCGCGATGAACCGCGCCAGATCCTCGGGCGCGCGCAGGGTCACGCGGGTGCTGTCGCCCTCGTCTTTCATCTCAATGATCTCAGCCACGCCATCGACATGGCCCGAGACGATATGCCCGCCCAACTCGTCACCCACCTTCAAGGCGCGTTCAAGGTTCACGCGTTTGCCCTCGCGCCAGTGCTGGCCGAGGTTTGTCTTAGCCACGGTCTCGGCGCTGATCTGCACCTCATACCAATCCGCGCCCAGCCCCACGACGGTCAGGCAGACGCCGTCGCTGGCGATGGAGGCGCCCATGTCGATGCCTCTGGTGTCATAGCCGGTCTGGATGCGCGCGCGCAGGTCGCCTTCCTGCTCCAGCTTGGTCACGGTGCCAACGTCTGTGATAATGCCGGTGAACATGGGGTAGGCTCCTTTGCTGGTTCCGCGCAGTGGTAAACCCGGTCACCGCCACAGGCAAGAGCGGGTGACGCCACATTGTCGCCCCTATTATATGGTGGTTGAAGGGCAAATGCCCACCGAAGGACCAGAATGACCGTGACCGCCGCCCCGACCAGAACCTTCCTGTTCCTGCAAGGACCGCATGGCCCTTTCTTTAACAGTCTGGGCAAGATGCTGCGCCGTGCGGGGGCCGAGGTCTGGCGGGTGGGCTTCAACGCGGGCGACCGGGCCTTTTGGTTTCACCCGTCGACATACATCCCCTATCGCGGCAGGGTCGAGGATTGGCCGCGCGTCTTTGCCAGCCTGCTGGACGACAAGCAGGTCACCGACATCGTGCTTTACGGCGACACCCGCCCCATCCATGCCGAAGCGGTGGCCGAGGCAAAGCGCCGTGGCATCACCGTCCATGTCTTCGAGGAAGGCTATATGCGGCCCTATTGGGTCACCTATGAGCGCGGCGGATCGAACGGCAACTCTCGGCTGATGGAGATGACCATTCCCCAGATGCAGGCCGCGCTCGCCCGCTCAGACATGGAAGCCCCCCTGCCCCCCGGCCATTGGGGCGACATGCGCCACCACATCTTTTACGGCGCGCTTTACCATTGGTTCGTGATGTTCCGAAACGGCGATTACCGCAATTTCAAACCCCACCGCAGCCTGCCGGTGACCAAGGAATTCCGCCTCTACCTCAAGCGGCTCGTGCTGATGCCGGTGCTGGCCGCCGACCGCCTGCTGGCCACGCTGAAGATCCGGCTGGGCGGCTTTCCCTATCATCTGGCGCTGCTGCAACTGGAGCATGATTCCTCCTTCCAGAAACATTCGCCCTTCAACACGATGGCCGATTTCCTTGAACTGGTGATCGAAGGTTTCGCCAAGGGCGCGCCGCAGCATCACCACCTCGTCATCAAGGCGCATCCGCTGGAGGATGGCCGCGTGCCGGTGCGGCGCGATGTCAAACGGCTGGCCCGCGCGCATGGGGTTTCCGACCGTGTGCATTTCGTGCGCGGCGGCAAGCTGGCACAGCTTCTCAATGACACCCGCAGTGCTGTCACGGTGAATTCCACCGCCGGGCAACAGGTGCTTTGGCGCGGCATCCCCCTCAAGGTCTTTGGCCGCGCGGTCTATTCCCAGCCTGAGTTTGTCTCGGACCAGCCGCTGCCGGAATTCTTTGCCACCGCCAACCGCCCCGACAACCGCGCCTATAAGGATTACCGCCGCTATCTGCTTGAAACCTCTCAGGTTCCGGGCGGTTTCTATGCCGCGCGCGGGCGGCGGCAATTGCTGCGCCAAGTGGTCGATATGATGCTCGCCGCCGAGGATCCCTATAACGCGCTGGAACAGGGCACCGCGGCCCCTCGGCAACAGTTGCGGGTCGTCACCTGAGTTAACCCATTCCGCCCTGTAGATTTTTTCGCTAGGCTGCGCTAAGTTGCAAAGTAATACGTCAAGACAATTGGCGATTTCGAGGCAGATATTTCAGGTCGAGGAGACCGGGCAGTGAAATCCGTATCTTTCCGGTGGGCGCGCCCCATCGCAGCGCTGGCGGCGGTGGCCGTCGTCTCATCATGTGGTTTGCCGCAGGTCGGGCCGAACAAACGGCAAATCTACGCAGGCTCTGTTCAGCGCGAGGGCGATGCCTTTGTCGTCAGCGTGAATGACCGTGTGACCCGCGCCACCGCCGTGGCCCCGGCGCTTGGCTTTTCGGAAAGCTTCAAGAATGCGGGCCGGGTCGGTTCCGACACGATCCAGCCGGGCGATATCCTTGGCATCACGGTTTATGAAAACGTGGACGATCCGCTTCTCGGCGTCGAAGGCGCCCCAGCCACCATGCTGGAAGAGGTGCAGGTCGACGGCGCGGGCTTTATCTTTATCCCCTACGCGGGCCGCATTCGCGCTGCGGGCAACACGCCCGAAGCGATCCGCCGCATCATCACCAACAAGCTGGGCGAGCAAACCCCCGACCCGCAGGTCGAAGTGCGCCGCGCCGCCGGTGACGGCTCGACCGTCTCGCTCATCGGTTCCATCGGGGCGCAGGGCGTCTACCCGATCGAGCGCCCCACCCGTACGCTGGCCGCCATGCTGGCACGCGCGGGCGGTGTGACCATCATCCCCGAAATCGCGCAGGTCACCGTGATCCGCGGCGGGCAGCGCGGCAAGATTTGGTTCCAAGACCTTTATGACCACCCCGAGCTCGACATTGCCCTGCGCCCGGGCGACCGGATTTTGGTCGAGGAAGACACCCGTTCTTTCACCGCGCTTGGCGCCACCGGCGGGCAGGCCCGCGTGCCCTTTGAATCGCAAAACCTCTCGCTCTTGGAAGGCATCGCGCAGGTGGGCGGTCTCAGCCCCCTCTCGGCCGACCCCACGGGCGTCTTCGTGTTCCGCAATGAGCCTGAGGAAGTCGCCGAACAGGTGCTGGGCCGCAGCGATCTGACCGGTGCGCAGCGCATGGTCTATGTGACCGACCTGACCAAACCCAACGGCATGTTCATGGCCCGCGATTTCGTGATCCGCGACGGCGACACGATCTATGTGACCGAAGCGCCCTTCACCCAGTGGAGCAAGGTAATCTCGGCCATCACCGGCACGGCGGGTTCGGCGGATAGCATCACCTCGCTGACCGAATGATCCACCCCGGTGGCATTCGAAGCTGACCCATACCAATACCCCGCCGCCGGTCCCGAAAGGAGCCGGCGGCTTTTCGTATATAACGGTGGATTTCTGACGCAGCGCCGCCTGCGGCGCATCCTGCAACTGTCGGGCCATTCCCTGCGCCTTGGCCTGCCCGGGCCGGATGATGCGGTGGCGGTCTGGGGTAACTCCCCCACCGCGCATCGCGGACTGGCCGTGGCGGCCAAACGCGGCGTGCCGGTGATCCGGGTGGAGGACGCATGGCTGCGCTCGCTCCACCCCGGTCGCGCGGGCGAGCCGCCCTTGGGCCTGCTGATCGACAGCCGGGGGGCGCATTTCGACCCCGCCCAGCCCTCAGACCTCGAAGAGCTACTGGCCCATCACCCGCTGGACAACACCGCCCTTCTGGACCGCGCCCGGGGCGGCATGGCGCAGATGGCCGAGGCGCATCTGACGAAATATGCGGGCTTTGACCCCGACCTGCCTGCGCCGGAGCCGGGCTATGTGCTGGTGATCGACCAAACCCGCGGCGACGCCTCGGTCACCGCTTCGGGCGCGGATCGTGCGCGGTTTCTGGAAATGCTCGTCTTCGCGCAAGAGGAACACCCCGGCGCGCGGGTCATCATCAAGAGCCACCCCGAGACCGCACAGGGCTACCGCGCCGGGCATTACGGCCCCGAGGATACCAACGAGCGGATCACCCTGCTGACCAATTCCATCAGCCCTTGGGCACTGTTCGAAGGGGCGGTGGGTGTCTACACCGTCTCATCGCAAATGGGGTTCGAGGCGATCTTTGCCGGTCACAGGCCGCGCGTCTTCGGCCAGCCCTTCTATGCCGGTTGGGGGCTGACGGAGGATGAATTCCCCGTCCAACGCCGCCAGCGCCGCCTTAGCCGCGCGCAACTTTTCGCCGCCGCGATGATCCTCTATCCGACGTGGTACGACCCCTATCGCGACGAACTCGGCAGTTTCGAGACGGCCCTTACCGCCCTCGCCGCGCAGGCCCGCGCGTGGCGAGAGGATCATCGCGGCTGGGACGCATGGGGCATGCGCCTGTGGAAGCGCCGCCCCCTGCAACAGTTCTTCGGAACGACCACGCCCCTTCGCTTTCGCAAAGGCGCGGCAGAAGCCCCCAAGCCGCCCCGCCGCGCCATGGTCTGGGCCAGCAAGGCCGAGGTCGCGCCCCAAGATGCGCTGCGGGTCGAGGACGGGTTTCTGCGCTCGCGCGGGCTGGGGGCCGAACTGGTCCCGCCCCTGTCGCTGGTCTGTGACGATCTGGGCATTTACTACGATCCCCAAGGACCGAGCCGGTTGGAGAAATGGATCGCGAAACGCGCAGACTTGCGCCCCGATCAACTGGCCCGCGCCCGCGCGCTGATCGCGGCGCTCACCGGGGCGGGCCTCAGCAAATACAACCTCGGCGGTGCCGCGCCCGACCTGCCGCCGGGGCGGCGCATCCTTGTCCCCGGACAGGTCGAAGACGACGCCTCCATCCTCACCGGCACGGGCGATGTGTGCAGCAATGCGGCCCTGCTGGCCGCCGCCCGCGCCGCAAACCCGGATGCCGTGATCCTCTACAAACCCCACCCCGATGTCGAAGCGGGCCTGCGCAAAGGCGCGACGGAGGCGGGCGAGGCCGATCTGATCCTGCATCACGCCGACCCGGTGGCGCTTCTCAGCCAAGTCGACGCGGTTTGGACCATGACCTCCCTCTTGGGGTTCGAAGCGCTCCTCCGCCGGGTCCCGGTGGTGACCTTGGGCGCGCCCTTCTACGCAGGCTGGGGGCTGACGGAAGACCGGGGCGATGTCCCGCCCCGCCGCCGCGCGACACCGACGCTCGAAGGGCTTATTCATGCCGCGCTCATCGATTACCCGCGCTACCGCGACCCGGTCAGCGGCTTGCCCTGCCCCGTCGAAGTGGTGGTCGAACGGCTGGCCACGGGCCGTCTGCCCCGCGCCGGGCTGGGCAACCGAATGCTGTCGAAGCTCCAAGGGGTCTTTGCCAGCCAGAGCCACCTCTGGCGGCGATAGCGCTTAACCGGCTGCGTTGCGCCGCCAGATGTGCAGAAGGTCCGGCCCAATCTGCTGACTGGATTGCAGCGCAAAGCGCGGGGCCTCGGCCAGCCGCGACAGGCCAAGCGCCCCGATGCCGGGCAGACCTTCGGCCCCGATCACCAGCCCGGCGGTGAACCCCACCAGCCGGTCGACCAAATCCGCCTCGATGAGCGAGGCGGCCAAGGCGCTCCCCCCCTCGCAGAAGATCCTTGTGAGACCATGCGCCGCCAATTGCCGCATCACATCCTGCGGGTCCAACTGCGCCCCGCGTGCGGCACAGGGCAGCAGTGTCGCCCCAAGATCGGCCCAGGCTTTGACCAAAGCCGGATCGGCATCCGCACCGTGGCAGAGGATCAAAGGCACCTCAGCCGCCGTGCGCGCCAGTTGCCCCATCAACGGCAGGTCGAGCCTGCGCGAGACGACGACGCGCGCCGGTTGCTGGGCAAGCCCGAGACCACGCACCGTCAGGCTTGGGTCGTCCTTGCGGGCGGTGCCCGCCCCGACCATCACCGCGTCATGGCGGCTGCGCATGGCATGGGTCAGCCGCCGCGCGGGGGCGTCGGTGATCCACTGACTTTCGCCCGTGCCGGTGGCGATCCGCCCGTCAAAGGAATTGGCCAGTTTCAGCGTGAGCATCGGGCGCCCCAGATCGGTGCGGCAGAAAAAACCGGCGTTATCCGCGCGGGCCGCATCTTCGTGCAGCCCGACCGAGACCTCGATCCCGGCATCTTGCAACATCGCGATGCCGCGCCCGTTGACCCGCGCGTCGTCATCTTGGGTCGCGATCACCACGCGGGCCACGCCTGCGTCGATCAGCGCCTGCGCACAGGGCGGCGTTTTGCCGTGGTGGGAGCAGGGTTCAAGCGTAACATAGACCGTCGCCCCCCGCGCCGCCGCACCGGCCTGCGCCAGCGCCTGCGGCTCGGCATGGGGGCGCCCGCCCGGCTGGGTCCAACCGCGCCCGACGATCCGCGTGCCTTGCACGATGACACAGCCCACCGCCGGGTTGGGCCAGACATTGCCCTGCCCGCGCCGCCCCAAGGACAGCGCCAGCGCCATATACCGCGCGTCGCTCACCCGCTCGCCGGTCACTCTTCCGGCAGGGCGTCGGGCCGCAGTTCCTGAACGAATTTGTCGAAATCGTCCGCGGCTTGGAAGTTCTTGTAAACAGAGGCGAAACGCACATAGGCCACGGTGTCGATCCGGGCCAGCGCCTCCATTACGATCTCACCGATATGTTTTGAGCTGATGTCGGTCTCGCCCATGCTTTCCAACCGGCGCACGATGCCCGAGATCATCTGATCGATACGTTCGGGATCAATGGGGCGTTTCTGCATGGAGATACGGATCGAGCGTTCCAGCTTGTCGCGGTCAAAATCCTCGCGCTTGCCGGAGGTTTTGATGACCACAAGGTCGCGCAGTTGCACCCGTTCATAGGTGGTGAAGCGGCCCCCGCAGGCCGGGCAGAACCGTCTGCGCCGGATCGAGACGTGATCCTCGGCCGGGCGGCTGTCTTTCACTTGGGTGTCGATATTTCCGCAAAACGGGCAGCGCATCGGCCGTCCCCCTCTTCATCCTGCCTCACTTGTGGGGCGCGCGGCCCTCTTGTCAAAACTTATAGGGGAGCCGCGAGGTTTTGGGTAGAGAAGATTTCCACAGCTATATCTTGCGTTCAAATATGTGTCATGGACCCAACGGCATGCCCCTGCGTTGGTCAGCGAAGGCTATAAACGGAGCATGTTATGACCAAGACACTTTTCCTGACCGGCGCCTCCAGCGGGATCGGCGCCGCCACCGCCCGCGCCGCCGCGAAAGCGGGCTGGAACATCGGCCTGTTTGCCCGCAGCGAAGACAAGCTGAACGACCTCGCCGCCGAGATTGGCGACCAAGCACTCGTGCTGGTGGGCGACGCTACCGACTACGACGCGCAGAAACAAGCGATCGACAAACTGGCCGATCACTTCGGACAGGTCGATGCCGCCTTTGCCAATGCCGGGCGCGGCACCAGCCCAGCGGGGACAGAGAATGGCGACCCGCAGGATTGGAAAGCGATGGTCGACCTCAACATCATGGGCGCACTCTATACCGCTCATGCCGCCATGCCGCATCTGCGCAAGACCACGGGGCAATATGTCGTCACCGGCTCTGCCGCCGGGCGGCGGCATATCCAAGGGTCGATCTACGGGGCGACCAAGTGGTTTATCCACGGCTACGCAGGTAACTTGGCGGATGAGATGGCCGAATGGGGTGGCCGCTGCATGGTGGTCTCACCCGGCATGGTCGACACCGCCTTTTTCGACGAGGCCAAACCCGACAAGTTGCAGCCTGAGGATGTGGCAGATGCGGTGATGCATGCGCTCGAAGCGCCCGCGCGGGCGGCGGTGCGTGAAATTCACCTGATGCCGACAGGGTGACCCCTGCCCGGTCCGGCGTCAGTCGGGCCGGAAATGCGCCGCGATGCGCCGCTCATGCGGGGCGTCGCGATGCTCGAACAAGTAGATGCCTTGCCAAGTCCCCAACATCATCCGCCCCCGCGCGACGGGGATGCTAAGGCTGACCGGCAGGACCGAGGCTTTGATATGCGCAGGCATATCATCCGGCCCTTCCATCAGATGCGTGAGATAGCGCATTTCTGGCGCATCGGCGGGCGGCACCAGCCGGGCGAAATAGGCCAAAAGGTCGCACTGCACATCCGGGTCTGCGTTCTCTTGGATCAGCAAAGAGGCCGAGGTGTGCTGCACCAAGAGCGTCAGCAGCCCGTCCCCCTGCCCCGCAATCCAGCGGGCCACGTCATTCGTGAACTCGTAGAGCGCCTGACCGCGGGTTTGAATGGTAAAGACTGTCTGCATCTCAGCAGGCCCCCCAGTGCTGCGCCTCAGCGTCCCAACATTGGCCAGCCGCCTCTTTCGCGTCGCTTATGGCAAAGAGGCCCAGTTCCGTTGACCCCCTGTCGCAAGAAAGCGAGGCGATCTCGCGCCCATTCTCGCGCACCGTCACCCCGCCATCGCTGACCTGATCGAGTTTGTCGAAAGAGCTATGGACCTCATATGTAAAAGCGCCATTCCGAAAGGTCGTGCTCTCCCAGATGGCGCGACTTATGCCCGGCCAAGGCTGATGCGCCACCTCCGTGATCGGGGCGCTCAGGATCAGATCGGGCGCGTCAGCCGGGCCGAAGCGGTAGATCACCTCTTCCCCGTCGAGGCAGACCTCCAACTGTTTTGCCCCTTGATCAATCGTACAGGTTAGAACCGTGGCGCTGCGCTGATGGCAGTGGGCAAGGGCTTGGCTGATGCCAAGGGTCAGAAACAGGCTGGCGAGCAGAAAACGCATGAGAAAAATCCGTCGTAACAATACCCGCAGAATAAGCCCGCCACCGCGTGAAAACAACGGCTTCCCCGGTTCAGAAATCCCGCAACTCAATTATGCGATCCAGACAGAACTGCCGCGCATGGTGGCTGGGCAGGTTCTCTCCCGCGCGGTTGATCGTGACGGAATAGGACTGCCCCCTGTCGCCGCTCGCCCGCTCAGGATTGGTGGTGTAAACGACGCCAGTGCGGCCCACGCCGCTCACCGACGGGCCGCGGGGGTTTTGATATAAAGCCGCTCCCCGCGCGGAAGGCCCAGAACGTCCTGCGCAAACTCCGCTGCGGCGCACCAGATGTGACGCGCGCCTGCGCCGTGGTCTTCGATCACCTCGAACTCCTGCGCGGTAAGTGGCACGACGATCAGCCGGTTCTCGGCCCGGTAGGCCTGTGCGGCGGCTTGCAGCGGCAGCATAAGGCAAAGAAGGGTAAGGACAGTTTTGCGCATCATGGGAACCTTCTTGGGATACCCCCTTGATGTAAGCGGCGCGGGCGGCAGGTCAAAGACCCGCCCCGCAAAAGAAAACGCGGCCACCGGGGCCGCGTTTTGGTTTATTGATCAAGGAAGCTGCGCAGCTTGCGCGAGCGGCTCGGATGTTTGAGCTTGCGCAATGCTTTGGCTTCGATCTGTCGAATACGTTCGCGCGTGACCGAGAATTGCTGGCCGACCTCTTCGAGCGTGTGGTCGGTGTTCATGCCGATGCCGAAACGCATCCGCAGCACGCGTTCCTCGCGCGGGGTGAGCGAGGACAGCACCCGCGTCGTGGTCTCCTTGAGGTTTTCCTGAATGGCACTGTCGAGCGGCAGCACGGCATTCTTGTCCTCGATGAAATCGCCCAGCTGGCTGTCTTCCTCGTCGCCGATGGGCGTCTCAAGGCTGATCGGCTCCTTGGCGATCTTCATCACCTTGCGGACCTTTTCGAGCGGCATTTGCAGCTTCTCGGCCAGTTCCTCCGGCGTCGGCTCGCGGCCAATCTCGTGCAGCATCTGGCGACCGGTCCGGACCAGCTTGTTGATCGTCTCGATCATATGCACCGGGATGCGGATGGTGCGCGCTTGGTCAGCAATCGAGCGAGTGATCGCCTGACGAATCCACCATGTCGCGTAGGTGGAGAACTTGTAGCCGCGGCGATACTCGAACTTATCGACAGCCTTCATCAGGCCGATGTTGCCTTCCTGAATGAGATCAAGGAATTGCAGACCGCGGTTCGTGTATTTCTTCGCGATGGAGATCACGAGGCGCAGGTTCGCCTCGACCATTTCTTTCTTGGCCTGACGGGCTTCTTTCTCACCCTTCTGGACCTGCTGCACGATGCGGCGGAATTCAGAGATATCCAGACCGACATATTGGCCAACCTGCGCCATGTCGGCGCGCAGTTCTTCGACCTTTTCGGAGGAGCGTTCGATGAACATCTGCCAGCCACGGCCCGACTTCTCGGCCATCCGCTCCATCCAGTTGGGATCAAGCTCATAGCCGCGATAATTGTCGACGAATTCCTTGCGGTTGATGCGCGCCTGATCGGCGAGCTTCACCATGGCGCTGTCGATCTGCATGATGCGGCGGTTAATGCCGTAAAGCTGGTCGATCAGCGCTTCGATACGGTTGTTGTGCAGGTGCAGGTCGTTCACCAAAAGCACGATTTCCGACCGCAGCTTCTGATAGGTCTCTTCCTGTTCCTTGGTGAAAGAGCCGTCTTCGTTCAGCGTGGCCGAGATGCGGCTGTCCTGCATCGCGCTGAGCTTTTCATAGTCATCCGCGATGATGTCGAGCGCTTCCAGAACCTGCGGCTTCAGCGCCGCTTCCATGGCCGCAAGGCTCATGTTGGCCTGTTCGTCCTCGTCGTCGTCGTCATCCGACGAGATCGGATTGCCGTCGGCGTCATACTCGGGCTTGGACTCTTCGGTCTTGGTCTCGGCCCCGGCGGCAGGGGCGACGACCGGAGAGGTCTCCTCCTCATCGCCCATCTGCGTGCCAAAGGTGGCTTCAAGGTCGATTACATCGCGCAGCAGAATGTCTTCAGACAGAAGTTCGTCGCGCCAGATGGTGATCGCCTGGAAGGTCAGCGGGCTTTCGCAAAGGCCCGCAATCATGGTGTTGCGGCCAGCTTCGATCCGCTTGGCGATGGCGATCTCGCCCTCGCGGCTCAAAAGCTCCACGCTGCCCATTTCGCGCAGGTACATGCGCACCGGGTCATCGGTGCGGTCAAGCTTCTCGGAGGTGCCGGAGGACAGCGCCACATCGCGGTTGGACTCAGTGGTCGCAACCTCGGTCGAGCCTTTGTTCTCTTCCTCTTCGGCTTCCTCGTCTTCGATGATGTTGATGCCCATCTCCGAGAGCATCGACATCACGTCTTCGATCTGTTCCGAGCTGACCTGATCGGGCGGCAGCACCGTGTTCAGCTGATCGTAGGTGATATAGCCCTTCTCCCGGGCCTCACCGATCATCTTCTTCACGGCGGCTTGGCTCATGTCGAGCGAGTGGCCGGCCTCTGAATCGTTGCTCTTTGCGTCGTCATTCGTATCTTTGGCAGCCATCTCATGCTCCTTCAGCGCGTCAGCGCGAATCATCCGCAGACGATTCGGTTTTCCGAATCATGCGGGGTTATGGGTGATTCTTAAACCCGTTGCCCAGCATTTTCAAAAAGTCCTGCAAATGGGCCACGCCGATGCTCATCCGCGGCCCTTTGACTTGTCATATTTAATCGCTCCCAACAGCGCGTCCAATGCGCTGCGCTCATCGCGGTCCATCGTCATGCCGTTGTCGCCCACGTCGAATTCCCCGTTGCTTTCTTCCTGTGCGCTGCGGCGGGCAAGATCGGCAGCACGGGCCGCTTCGCTCAAGCGCCAGGTGACCCCCTCATCCGCCGGGCCGCTGAGGTCTTCGACGGCTTCGGCGATCTCTTCGTTCAGCCCACGGGCGGCATCCAGTTTGGCCAGTTCCTCGGCCACGGTTAGGCGGGTCATGTCCACGTTGCCGGGATTGCGGATGCAGGGCGTGATGGCAACGTGGCGTTGCCCCTTCATATTTTCAAGTGTCTCCCAGCCGAGGGAATAGGAAATCTCCTCGCGCAGCGTCTCTTCGCCCGCATGGCCAAAGCGCAGCAGCAGATCGCGCAGCCGCGCGTGATCAGGGTCATCGCAGCGCATCGCCTCCAACCCGGTCTCGAAGGTCTCGATCAACTGCGGACAATCGACAAGGGCCACGAGGATCACCGCCTCGCGCAGATGCATGCCCACCTGCTCATCGCTCATCGCCACAAGGGCCGATGCTTTGGTGCTGGCCAGCGGGGCCAGCGGCGCGCCCCAAGCAGCGCCCTTGCCGCCTTTGCCCTTGCCCGACGCTTTGCCCCCGACGGGGCGGAATTCGGGCCGTTTCTTTTGCGGGCGGAACAGTTCCCACCGCAGGTCCTTGATCTCTTGCCCATAATGGCTGCGGATCGACGGGTCGCGGATCAGCTTGATCTTTTCGCGCAGGCTTTTGTCCAGCGCGGCCTTGCGTTCGGGGCTGTCGAAAACCTTGCCTTCGGTCTCACGCTGCCACAGCAGGCGCACCATGGGCAGGGCATTGTCCAAGAGCTTCTGCAAGGCCCCCGCCCCTGCGCGCGCAGCAGATCGTCGGGGTCCTGCCCCTCGGGCATGACCGCGAAACGCAGGCTCTGCCCGGCCTCCAACAGCGGTAGCGCCAGATCGATCAGCCGCAGCGCCGCGCGTTGGCCCGCCGCATCGCCATCCAGCGTGATGATCGGCTCAGGCGCGATACGCCACAACATCTGCAATTGGTTCTCGGTGATCGCGGTGCCCAAGGGGGCCACCGCACCTTCGAACCCCGCCCCATGCAGGGCGATCACATCCATATAGCCTTCGGCCACGATCAGCGGCTGCCCCCGCCCTGCGGCGGCGCGGGCGTGTTTGACGTTATAAAGGCTGCGGCCCTTGTCGAAGAGTTCGGTCTCGGGCGAGTTGAGGTATTTCGCCTTATCCTCGGGGTCCATCGCGCGACCGCCAAAGGCAATCGCCCGGCCCCGCGCATCGCGGATCGGGAACATGATGCGCCCCCGGAACGTGTCATAGGGCTTGCCGCCTTTGGAGGAGGGTTTCGCCAGCCCCGCGCCGAGGATCAACTCATCCGCCACGCCCTTTGACTTGAGCGCATCCCAAAGCCCCTGCCAACTGTTCGGGGCGAAACCAATCTCCCAATGGGCCTGCGCCTGTTCCGACAATCCGCGCTTGGCCAGATAATCGCGCGCCGCCCCCGCCGCCCCGGTGCGCAGTTGCAGGCGGAACCATTGCACCGCTTGCTCCATCACCTCGGCCAGTTGCGTGCGCTTGTCGGCCTTTGCCTGCGCGCGGGGGTCTTGCTTCGGGATCGGCATGCCGACTTCGCGGGCGATGATCTCCACCGCTTCCATGAAGCTCACATTCTCGGTCTCGCGCACGAAAGAGATTGCATCCCCCTTCGCGTGGCAGCCAAAGCAGTAGTAGAATCCTTTGCGATCATCGACGTGAAAGCTGGCGGATTTTTCCTGATGGAAGGGGCACGGCGCCCACATGTCGCCCTTGCCCTGATTGGACTTTCGGTTGTCCCAAATGACCTTGCGCCCCACCACCTGAGACAGGCTGGCGCGGTCACGCAGTTCTTCCAAAAATCCGGGGGGCAGGCTCATGGCTTCATATACCGGCTGGGCCAGTTCAGAGTCCAGAGGAGGCGGCGCGGCAGCGGGCGGTAAAACGCCCCTTTTGCCGGGCAGCGCCCCCTGCCCGGCACGGCGTTGGTCAGCCTATTGGGCGAGGCACATTTCTTTCCACGCGGCGGCGAGATCGTTCTTTTTAACGTCGCGCATCTTCATCTCGTAAACCCAAGGGGTCACCAGCGGGATCGCGGTGTTAAAGCTTTCGGGCCATGTTGCCTTGGCCTTCACGGCGGCGGGGACTTGGCGCTCTTTCACGCGGTCGAGGCGGGCCTGCTGCACGGCGGCGACCACGGCGGCCTGATGCATGCAGCTCGTCTCTTTCTTCGAGGCCGCCAGCGCCGGGCCCGAGACCGCCATGCTGATCGCGGCCAATGCGGCGAAAATCGTTTTGTTCATGTCTATGCTCCGTTGTTTGCCTAACGGGGATTCGGGCCCCTGCCGGACAACCTAGCGCCGCGATGCCACCGCTTCCATAGCGCGGCGCAACTCCTGCACCAAAGTGGCGGCCATCGACCGATAGACCATCAACAAGAAGCCGGTGTCGGTGCGGGTGATCGCGCCGGGCATGTCGCGCAAGGGGCTGCGCAGAGTCTGACCGGGTTTGAAGGCCGCCGCGCGCAGGTCCACCGGGGCCAGCCGCGCCAGCACATCTTCGGCCCCCGGCCCCTGCAACTCCGCCACTGCCCATCCGTCCGAGACATCGACAAGGGCTGCATGTTCCGCCAGCGCCTCATCCGGTGCGGGCCCGACAAGCAGCGCCTCTTCCCGGCCAAACCAAAGGCATCGGACATCGCCCTTAGCGGTGCTCTGAAGCGGCTCCGGCAGGGCAACCCCATGGGCGGCCTCTAGCGTGTCCGACAGGCCAGCCGGATCAAACACGCCCAGCACGGTCAACTGGCCCAGATCGCGGGCCGCCATCGTCATGTCACTGATGTGCAGCGGGAGCAGATCGCCAAAGGGTGTTTGCGCTTTCAATTCAACCACGGGTCCGCCCTCCTTCAGGGTCCACAAAGACCGGGTCGCAGATCTCCACCTCCGCCTCGATTTCGCGCAGATGGTCGACCATGCGCATCACTTCCCCATGCCGTGCGCGGCCCCGGGTGACGAAGCCCAGCCCGATAAAAGTGCCAACATCTGGCGAAAAGCCGACCGAGGTCGTATGGCCTTGCGCATTCTCGCGGCTGGCCTCGGCCCCGGCCTCGAACAGAAACGCCCCTGCCGTAAGTTGTTTCACCGCGCCGACGGGCCGCAGCCCGACCAGTTGCGCGCGGTTTGGGTCGCGCAGGCCGGGGCGTTCGGACATGGTCTTGCCGATGCAATCCTTAGCATCCGACAGCATCCGCCCCATGCCGATATCCTCTGCCGTGGCGCGGCCGTCGATCTCTGCATGGGTGATATGGCCCTTTTCCAACCGCAGCACGTTGAGCGCCTCCATCCCATAGGCGCCGCCCTCCAACGCCTCGGCCCGCGCGACCAGCAGGTCGAACAGCGCCGCGCCATAGCGCGCGGGTGCGGCGATCTCATAGGCATGTTCGCCGGAGAAGGAGATGCGGAACAGCCGTGCCGCCACCCCGCCGAGCCGCACATCGCCGCAGGCCATGAAGGGGAAGCTCTCATTGTTGATCGGCTGCTCCAGCAGCCCGTTCAGCAATTCACGAGACTTCGGCCCTGCCACGGCGAATTGCGCCCATTGTTCGGTGACCGAAGACAGATGCACCTGCCATTCGGGGTGCAGACATTGCGTGACGAATTCCAGATGGCGCATCACCTCACCGGCAGCGCCGGTGGTGGTGGTCATCAGGTAATGCGCCTCGCTCAAGCGCGCGCAGGTGCCATCGTCCATGACGAAACCATCCTCGCGCAGCATCAGACCATAGCGCACCCTACCGACCTTCAAGGTGCTGAACTTGTTCGTATAAACCAGATCGAGCAGCTTGGCCGCATCCGGCCCCTGAATGTCCATTTTGCCTAAGGTCGAGACATCGCAGATGCCCACCGTCTTGCGGACAAAGCCGATCTCGCGGTCGCAGGACTGACGCCAATTGCGCTCCTGCCCGCGCGGGAAATAACTGGGGCGATACCACAGCCCCGCCTCCACCATCGGGGCGTTCATGGCAAGGCTGGCCGCGTGGCTGGTGGTCAGCCGTTCGGGCGCAAAGCCCTTGCCCTGCCCGCCCGCGCCCATCGCTGCAATCGCAACCGGGGTATAGGGCGGGCGGAAGGTGGTCGTCCCCGTCTCGGCAATGCCGCGCCCGGTGGCATCGGCCAGCACCGCCAGCGCCGCCACGTTGGAGTTCTTGCCCTGATCGGGGGCCATGCCTTGGGTCGTGTAGCGCTTCATATGCTCGACCGAGCGGAAGCTCTCTGCCGCCGCCTGCTGCACGTCCTTCACACAGACATCGTTCTGGAAATCCAGCCACGCGCGGCCCTTGCCCGGCACTGCCCAAAGCGGGGCAAGGCGGTAGGGCGCGTCATCGGCTTGCGGCAGATCGATGGGCACTGGCTTGCGGCCCAAAGCCGCCAGCGCGTCCCCTGCCGCCGCCACACCCGCCGCAAGGCAGCCGTGGGTCGAGAAACTGCCGTTGCAGGCCCCCGCCGCATGCATCCCCGGCACCACGCCGGGGGTCGGTACAAAGGCGTGGATCTCGGGCGACCACGTCGGTCGCCCGTTCATATGGCAGGTGAGATGCAGCGATGGGTTCCAACCGCCCGACATGGCCAGACAATCGGCCTGTATCTTATGCACGCCCCCGGCGGTGCGGATCGACACCGCCTCCAACTCCTTGCCGCCCGAGGTGTTGCAGACCACCGCCCCGCTCAGCACCGGGAAATCCGCGCCATCGCGGCTGATCCCCTCGCGACTGTCGATCAGTGCGGCCACATGCACGCCTGCCGCGGCCAGATCGCGGGCCGTGCGATGGGCGTCGTCGTTATTGCCGAAAACCGCGACCTGCTTGCCCGGCGCCACGCCCCAACGGTTGAGATAGGCGCGCACCGCGCCCGCGGTCATAATGCCCGGGCGGTCGTTGTTGGCGAAGGCCACGGGGCGCTCCAAAGCACCTGCCGCGAGGATGGATTGCTTGGCTGCGATGCGCCAGAAACACTCAAGCGGCGCGCCCTCGCCCCGCCGTGCGCGGTGTTGGTTGACCCGTTCCAACGCGCCGAACATGCCGCCGTCATAGGCGCCGGTCACCGTCGTGCGCGGCATCAGCCGCACATTGTCCATCGCCGCGAGTTCCGCGACCACGCCCACCGCCCATGCATGGCCCAGCTCACCTTCGACACGCTCGTTCTCGGCATTCAGCCGCCCGCCCATCAGCGCATCTTCGTCGGCGAGGATCACATCCGCCCCCGCCCGCGCCGCCACCAGCGCCGCCATCAGACCCGCCGGGCCTGCGCCGATCACCAAGAGATCGCAAAAGGCATAGGCTTTCTCATAGGCGTCCGCATTGGGCTGGCGGCTCAGCCGCCCGAGCCCTGCGGCACGGCGGATCACCGGCTCATAGACGCGCCGCCAAAAATTGCGCGGCCACATGAAGGTCTTGTAATAGAACCCCGCCCCGAGGAACGGCGACGCCAGATCGTTCACCGCCATGAGGTCAAGATCGAGGCTCGGCCAAGCGTTTTGGCTGCGCACCTGCAAACCTTCGTAAATCTCTTGCATGGTGGCGCGGACATTGGGCTCTGACGCGGGGCCGACGCCGGTGGTCACCAGCGCGTTCGGCTCTTCGCTGCCCGCGCTCAGCACCCCGCGCGGGCGGTGGTATTTGAACGACCGCCCCATCAGCCGCTGCCCATTCGCCAGCATGGCCGAGGCGACCGTATCGCCCGCAAAGCCCCCGTAGCGCCGCCCGTCGAAGGTAAAGCTGACCGGCGTCTCCCGGTCGATCAATCCGCGCCCTGCAATCCTCATGCCATGGCCCTTTTCACATCCGATGCCAATTCCACCGCCCGCACCGCATGGGTCACCGTATCGCGGGTGACGACAAGCCACGCCCCGCAGCCGGTCTCATGCTGCCACAGGTCGCGGGTCTCTCCCGCAGGGTTGTCGCGCAGGTGCAGATAGGCGTCCCAGTCCTCATCCGAGGCATCGGGCGCAGGCCGGGCCAAGGCGATGGCATCGCCGCGATAATAGAACTCCCGCCGATCCCGGCTGCCGCAGATGGGGCATTCAATCCGCATATTGGCCCTCCCTCAGTGCAAGTTGTGCTGAGACCCGGTGGCCTCTTCATCCATCAGGCCTTCGCCCGAACGGAACCGGTCGAGCCTGAAGCCCGCCGCCGTCTCATGGGGCTGCCCGGTGGCCATCAAATGCGCCAGCGCATAGCCCGAGGCAGGCACCGCCTTGAAGCCGCCGTAGCACCAGCCGCAGTCGACGAACAAACCCTCGGTCTCGGTCTTGTCGATGATCGGGCTGCCATCGGGCGTCATGTCCATGATCCCACCCCAAGAGCGCAGCACGCGGGCCTTGCCGATCATCGGCATCAGGGTCATCCCCGCCTCCATCACATGTTCCATCATCGGCAGGTTGCCGCGCTGCGCGTAGGAGGCATAGAAATCCAGATCGCCACCAAAGACCAAACCGCCCTTGTCGGACTGGCTGATATAGAAGTGCCCCATGCCAAAGCTGATCACATGGTCGATCACGGGCTTTAACCCTTCGGAGACGAAGGCCTGCAAAACATGGCTCTCAATCGGCAGGCGCATCCCGGCCATCGCCGCCACCTGCCCCGAGCGCCCTGCCGTGACGATCGCCACCTTCTTGGCCCGGATCGCCCCGCGCGTGGTCTGCACGCCGCGCACGCGGCCGTTCTCGATGTCGATGCCGGTGACTTCGCATTGTTGGATCAGATCGACGCCGCGCTGGTCCGCGCCGCGCGCATAGCCCCAAGCCACCGCATCGTGGCGCGCGGTGCCCCCGCGCCGGTGCAGCAACCCGCCGTGGATGGGAAAGCGCCCGTTGTCGTAATCCAGATAGGGCAGCAGTTTGCGCAGGCCGTCGCGGTCGAGCAGTTCCGCATCGTCGCCTTGGTTGATCATCGCATTGCCGCGCCGGGCCGAGGCATCGCGCTGCGCGTCGGAGTGAAACAGGGTGATCACGCCGCGCTGGCTGAACATCACGTTATAGTTCAACTCCTCCGACAGCCCCTCCCAGAGTTTCAGCGAATGGCTGTAGAACTCGGAATTGCCGGGCAGAAAGTAATTGCCGCGCACGACGGTCGTGTTGCGCCCGACGTTCCCCCGCCGAGGTAGCCTTTTTCAAGCACCGCGATATTCGTCATGCCGTGGTTCTTGGCGAGGTAGTAAGCCGTGCTCAACCCATGCCCGCCGCCGCCGATGATCACCGCGTCATATTCCGCTTGCGGCTCTGGATCGCGCCATTGCGCCGTCCAACCCCGATTGCCGGTCAAGCCTTCGCGCAACACCCGCAGTCCTGAAAATCGCATCTTTCGCCTCCCCCGGTCTTGGCGCAGTCAAGCAACTTGGGGCGCAAGTATCAATGACCGAAAACGCCTCTCGCTCCCCCTCGGCCCCCAGACGGCAAAAAGGGGCGCAGGACGCCCCTTTTTCGGTCACTTCAAGAGAGGCGATACGCCCCTCAAAGCCCCTTGGCGTGATAGCTCGCCGCGACCTTTTCGATTGAGACGAGATAGGCCGCCGTGCGCAGATCATCGACATCGTCGCGGCTGTGCCAGACATGGGCCATCGCCTCATAGGCCGTGCGCATCGTGTCATCGAGACCGGAGCGGACCAATTCCAACTCCCCCGCACCGCGCAGGTACTTCTCTTTGAAGTCGGGGCTCAGCGTCCAGCCAAGGTCCTTATCCGCGCTCAGCCGCTCAAGCTCATCCACCACCAGTTGGTGACGTGATTCCTCGGCACGGCGCTGCATGCGGCCAAAGCGGATGTGGCTGAGGTTCTTGACCCACTCGAAGTAAGAGACCGTCACACCGCCTGCGTTGGCATACATATCAGGCACGATCACCGTGCCCTTCTTGCGCAGCACCTCATCCGCCCCGGCGGTCACCGGACCGTTCGCGGCTTCGATGATCAGGGGCGCTTGGATACGCTCGGCATTGGTGAGGTTGATCACCCCCTCCAGCGCGGCGGGGATCAGGATATCGCAATCCGCTTCCAGAAACTTGGCGCCATCCTCTTCGAACTTCGCATCGGCATAGCCTTTGATCGTGCCATGCCTTTCGATCCACTTATGCACCGCCTCGACGTTCAGCCCGTCTTCGCTGTGCAGCGCACCGTCGCGTTCGATGATCGCGGTGATCTTCGCGCCATCTTCTTCGCTGAGGAACTTGGCGGCGTGATAGCCCACGTTGCCGAGACCCTGAATGATGACCCGCTTGCCGTCGAGCTTGCCGGAAAGGCCCGCTTTCTTCAGGCCCTCGGGATCGCGGAAGAAGGCTTGCAGCGCATATTGCACGCCCCGGCCTGTCGCCTCGGTCCGGCCTTGGATGCCGCCCGCGTTGATCGGCTTGCCGGTGACACAGGCCACACCGTTGATGTCGGTGGTGTTCATGCGTTTGTACTGGTCCGCGATCCAAGCCATCTCACGCTCGCCGGTGCCCATGTCGGGGGCGGGCACGTTCTGCGCGGGGTGGATCATGTCGCGTTTGATCAGCTCATAGGCGAAACGCCGGGTGATCAGTTCAAGCTCATGTTCATCGTATTCGCGCGGATCGATGCAGAGCCCGCCTTTGGAGCCGCCAAAGGGCGCTTCTACCAGCGCGCATTTATAGGTCATCAGCGCGGCCAGCGCTTCGACCTCGTTCTGGTTCACGGCCATGGAATAGCGGATACCGCCCTTCACAGGCTCCATATGTTCGGAATGGACCGAACGGTAGCCGGTGAACGTATGCATCCGGCCCCGCAGACGCACGCCGAAACGCACCGTGTAGGTGGCGTTGCAAACGCGGATTTTCTCTTCGAGACCGGGCGGCAAATCCATTAGCGCGACCGCGCGATTGAACATCAGGTCCACACTGTCGCGGAAACTCGGCTCATTGGCTGGATTCATCGGTCTCTCCTCTTCTTGTCCGGTCGCGGTCCCTTTGTTTGCGGGCGCGACTCATCTGGCTGCCCTAGGGGCATGCAGTCGCACCGTAGGACGCCTCATAGCGGGGCGCGACCCAATTCCTCGCGATTTGCGAAACTTTATCAACCGTGGGTAGGGGCGGCCCGCGCCACCCTCCCCGCCCGGTGGAAATCGGCCGAAAATGCCCCCGAAAACCGGCCCCAAGCGCCGCCTATTGCCCCAGACGCGCCAAACTCTGGACACTTTCCCGCAGCACAACAGGGCAAGGCAAATGCCGCCCATTCCCTTTGGCGCCCGCAGGACGCCACAGGAAGAGAGGTTGATGACAATGCGCGATAGCACTCACAGTTCGGAAAATCCCCCGCAGCCCCTGCCCGCGCTGCTGCGCCGCTTCGCGCGCGAAGAAGACGGGCTGGTCACGGTCTTTGCCATTCTGATGATCCTGCTGATGATCCTCATGGGGGCATCGGCGTGGACCTGATGCGCCATGAACGCGAACGCGCGAGGGTGCAGGCCGTGGCTGACCGCGCCGTGCTGGCGGCGGCGGACCTTGACCAAACGCTCAGCCCCGAGGCCGTGGCCCGCGATTATTTCGACAAGGCGGGGCTGGCCGAATATGTATCCAGCGTGACGGTCGACGAAGGGTTGAACTACCGCCGCGTCACCGTCGATGCCTCGCGCACGCTCAACACGATGTTCATGAGCAAGTTCGGCCAAGACCGGCTGCATGTCCCTGCCAAATCCACGGCGGAGGAAAAGGTGAACAAGGTCGAGATTTCCATGGTGCTCGATATCTCCGGCTCCATGCGGGAGAACGGCAAAATGGCCAACCTCCATGACGCGAGCGATGCCTTCATCGACACCGTGCTGAAGCCCGAAAACGCGGACCTGATCTCAATCTCCGTCGTGCCCTATACCGCGCAGGTCAACGTCGGGAAGGACATCATGGATGAGTTGAACGTCACCCAGCTGCATTCCTTCTCCCATTGCGTTGATTTCGACGACAGCGAGTTTGACCTCACCGCCATCAGCCAGACCCGCAGCTATGAGCATATGCAGCACTTCGAGGCGGGCTATAGCTGGAACGGTTATCACCGCGACAACACCGGCCGTTATGACAACATCTACAACCCCGGCTGCCCGAAGCAGGATTACGAAGAAGTCGCGCCCTATTCGCAGAACGCCGCCGCGCTGAAAGCCCGGATTTCCAATTTCCAGCCCCGCGCGAACACCGCCATTCATCTGGGCATGAAATGGGGCGTGGCGCTGCTCGACCCGTCCTTCCGCGCGATCAATCAAGCCATCGGCGGCGATGCGGCTTTCCAAGGGCGCCCGGCTGACTACGGCGATATCGACACGCTGAAAACGGTGATCCTGATGACCGACGGGGTGAACGTGACCACCCGCCGGATCAACCGCCAAGTCTATGCCAACCGGGACCACTACCGCCATTGGAGCGATTACCCCTTCTACTGGTGGCTGAACCGCAATGTCCGCTCAAGCGAGCGTCACCGCTGGTATTGGACGAAATACAGCGCATCGCAGGCCGATACCCTGCTCGACAACATCTGCGATGCGGCCAAGGCCAAGGGCATCGTAATCTGGTCGATCGGCTTTGAAGTGACCGACCATGGTGCATCGGTGATGAAGAACTGCGCCTCCTCCGACAGCCATTTCTTCCGCGTCGAAGGGGTGGAAATCGTCAGCGCATTCGAGGCCATCGCCCGCCAGATCAACCAGTTGAGGCTGACGCAATGATACAGCGCTACATCAAAGCATGGCGCCGGTTTCGGGGCGATGAAGATGGCTCGGCCATGTTGATGGAATTCGCCATCCTGTCGCCGCTCCTGTTCGGCTGCCTGCTCATGTCTGTTGAGATGAGCTTTTACGCCATCCGCCACATGTTCCTTGACCGGGGGCTCGACATGACGGTGCGCTACATCCGGCTGAACACCAATACCCCGATGACGCATCAGACCATCAAGGACAAAATCTGCGAGGCCGCGATCTTTTTGGATGACTGTGAAGAGACCCTGCGCCTTGAGATGATCCGCGTGGACCCGCGCAATTTCGCCAGTTTCGACCAGTCGCCCGATTGCGTCGACACTTCCGAAGACCCCAGACCGGTGCGCGGCTGGACCCTTGGGGTCGAGCATCAATTGATGCTGCTGCGCGCCTGCGCGCGGTTTGAGCCCTTCTTTCCGACCACCGGCCTTGGCTATGCCCTTGAGAAAGACGGCGCAGGCCGTGTTTCCATGGTCTCAAGCGCGGCCTTCGTACAGGAGCCGAATTAATGCGCGCTCTCCGCAGTTTGCTGGCCCAGTTCAAAGGGCGCGAAGACGGCTCCATCGCCGTTGAGACGGTGATCATGTTGCCGCTGATGTTCTGGGCCTATTTGGCCATGTATTCGACCTTTGACACCTTCCGGATGTACAACCTTAACCAGACGGCGGCCTATACCGTAGGCGATGCCATCTCGCGCGAGACGCAGGCGATTGACGCGGATTATCTGCGCGGGATGCAACAGCTTTTCGAGTATCTCACCCGCGGCACCGGGCAAACGGCCCTTCGGGTCAGCTCAATCTGGTATGATCAGGCAAACGACCGCTACCACGCGGATTGGTCGCAGGTGCGCGGAACGGTCCAGCCATTGACCAGCGACGATGTGCGCAATTGGCATGACAAGCTGCCCGTCATGCCCAACAACGAACGCGTCACGCTGGTTGAGACATGGCGTGACTTCGAGCCGCTGTTCAAAACCGGGTTGGAGCGGCGCGACATTCACAACTTCGTCTTCACCCGCCCGCGCTATGCGCCACGCACGGTCTGGTCGGACGGTTAAGCGGCCTCACGCTCGGCCAGTTTGGCGCGGATGATCTCGGCGATGAGCTTGGTTTCATTGGCCGGGGTCATGCCGCCCACGCCGATCCGGCGGCCAAGGCTCCACCACAGGCCCAAGCGCCAGCCTCGCGCCACGCGGCGGTTGGTCTTGAGCAGGAAACCGTTCGAGGGTTTGACCGCAAACGCACCCTGATCAATGCGCGCGATCTCGTCCATGCGGACGATCACCCGGCCATCTGCATCGCGCAGCGCCTCTTCGGTCAGTTCCACCGCGCTGGCGGTGGCGCGGCGCATCACCTCGGCAATCGCGATAAAGCCCAGCCCCATCAATACCAGCACGGTCTGCCAGACCGGATCGGGCGAGCGGGTTAGCGCGGAGTAGATCAGCAACAGCCCCAGCCCCGCCAGTGACAACAGCCCCACCGCCCGCCGCGCGGGTGACGCCTTGGCCGTGGCCAGCACGGTTTCCGCGCCGCTGTGGATGCTGTGAGGGGTATCGGTCATGGGCCGGGCTTTCTAAGAGGCAAGAGGTCGGTTAACGCCGCCCCCTGCCGGGGTCATTCGCCCTCGGCCTAGCCCGCCGTCCGGCAAAGGGCAAGACCGGGCAGCGGCGGCGCCCGGCCAGCTCACCGTTCGGGCTTGCCGTCGCGTTTGCCTTTCTTGCGCGGCGGCCCCGCTTCCAGCCGCTGTTGCAACTTGTCGGCATAGTCTTGACGGGCGGCGGCATCCATCGCGCTGACCTCGGCCAACCAAGCGTCATGGGCGACCTGCTGAACACCCGCGGCGGCCTGCCCTTGGGCGGCGAGCACCGCGGCGGCCACATCCGCCTGAAACGGCTCGGCCCGAAGCGCGGCAAGCATTTCGTCGTAAAGCGCGCGCCGCGCTTCCCGGTCGAGGTGATGCGCCTTGCCGCTGGCGCGCATTTTGCCGTGCAACCCGCGCCGCGCCTCTGGCGGCAGCGCCTGCACATAGGGCGAGGCATAGCTGCGCAACCCCGGCAAATCACCCCCGCCATGCGGCCCCGGCCCGCCGTGACGCCACATCGCCCCGCCAAGCGCGCCGAGGATCATCACGTTCAGCGCAAGCGACAGGCCAAGGGCCACCCGCATGAGGCGCCTGCGCCGCGGTGTCGGATCCTGTGTCATCTCAACTTTCCTCCATGTCCCAGCCAAATCCACCGAATTCGCTGCCCGTGTCAGCCGCCGTGAGGTCCGAGGTCTCGGTCTCCCATGTGCCGGTCACGAACTGCCCGGCCAAATCCGGCATGCCCTCGGGCGGTGCCACGCCGACCCAAACCCCGACAGCCGCGGCAGTGGCAAGACCGCTCAGCCCCGCCGCACCGCCCAAAAGTTGCCAGAGCGCTTGATGCCACGGCTGGCGCGGCGCTTTGGGCATATGCGCTTCGGCATCGGCCAGAACGCGCGCCTGCAAACCGGCCGAGACCTGTGGCGGATTGGCCCGTGCTGCGGCAAAGAAATCTTCCAGATCGTCGACGTCACTCATTTTCAAACCCCAATGCGTCCCGTTGTGCCGACAGTTGCGCGGCCAATGCCCGTTTGCCCCGCGCGGTCAGGCTTTCCACCGCTTCGACCCCGATGCCCAGCACCTCGGCGATCTCGGGATTGGCCATACCGTCGATATGGCGCAACACCACCGCTTGCCGCTGGCGGTCGGGCAAAGTGGCCAGCGCCTGTTGCAGCGCGTCCACACGGGCGGCCTGCTGCATCTGCTGCGCGGCACCGGGGGTCGGATCGGCAGGTTCCGCCACATCATCGAGCCCGGACACCCCCGCCCCCGGCGGCGCAGACGATCGGTGCAGAGGTTAGCCACGACACGGTAGAGCCAAGTGGTCACCTTGGCTTCGCCCCTGCGCCACTTCGGCGCCTGACGCCAAAGCCGCAGCATCGCCTCTTGGGCCACATCCTCGGCCTCGGCCCGGTCACCGAGCACCCGCAGCGCATGGCCGTGGAGGCGCGGCACCAGCCGCGCGGTCAGCAACCGCGCCGCCGCCGCATCGCCATTGGCATAGCGTTGCAACAACTCGGCATCCGCATCTTGCTGCGCGTTGGGCAAATCCTGCATCCCGTCCATGGCTAAGGTCCGGGCGCGCCATGATCAAGCGCGCCCGAGGCTTCATTTAATCGCGCTGCGGCTTGTCATGGTCCATTTTGTCACCCTTGTGGTGCCGTTTGCCATGCATTTTTTTCGCCGCTTCGAACTCTTCGGCGCTGACGCTGCCGTTGCCGTCTTTGTCCAGACGCTCGAACATCTTGGCCGGATCGTGGCGCTGCGTCATCTCTTCCATCGAGAGTTTGCCGTCGTCATTGGCGTCCATACGCTCGATCATGCGGGCGCCCTTGTCACCGCCCTTATGACCGTGCTTGCCGCCCTCTTTGCCGCCGCGCTTGCCACCGTGTTTATCGCCCATGGCTTCCAATTCGGAAGCGTCGAGGCTGCCGTTGCCATCGGTGTCGAAACGCTCAACCATCTTGGCGGCGCGATCGGCGCGGCGTGCATCGCCTGCGGCCTTCAGCTCTTCGCCGGTCACGAAACCGTCGCCATCGGCATCAACCTTGGCAAAACGCGCCTCGGCATGGGCCTGAAACTCTGCCTGCGTGATCGCACCGTTGCCATCTGCGTCAAGCTGCTGGAACCGGTCCTGCCCGCTTGGCTGGGCGGTGGCGGCCACGGCACCCACGGCCAACAATCCGCTGAGGGCTGCGATCTTCATATTGGTACGAATGGTCATCTTGATACTCCTCGTTTTTTAAAGATCGTCTCACGCTTTTGCGCCGCGATCACAGGGTCAAACGGCGGGGCCCGAAACTTCCGTCGCAGGTTTTCAAACTTTTTTCGAGAAAATCGGCCAAGCCCCACCCTGCGCGACATGGCGCCGCAACGGCAACCTCCGGTCTTTTCATTTCACGCCCCAGACTGCATCTATCCCTCAACCAGAGGATCGCCCCATGTCACAAACCCAGCAATTGTCCCCCGACACCGCAGAGACCGACGCCAGCGAAGAGCGGCCCCGCCTGCCTGCCATGCTGCGCGGCTGGCGTGGCAAATGCCCCTCCTGCGGGGGCGGAGAGCTGCTGCATGGCTATCTGAAGGTAAACGACGACTGCGCGGTCTGCCGTCAGGAGTTCCACCACCACCGCGCCGATGACGGCCCGGCCTATCTGACGATTCTGTTGGTCGGTCACCTTTTGGCACCGGGGCTGCACATCGCCTATGTTGTCTGGCGGCCCGAACCTCTGACCCTGTTCACCATTTTTGCGGTTGGCTGCACGGCGCTGTCGCTTTACCTTCTGCCCAGACTGAAGGGGGCCATGATCGGCTTTCAATGGGCCAAAAGGATGGGCGGCTTCGGCCGGTCAAGCTAAGGCGGCCTGCCCTTCGGCCCCTGACTGCCGGAGCGCTACCGCATGACCATCGACAAGACCAAAATCCGCAACGCCGCCACGGTGATCGTGCTGCGCGACCGCCATGAGACCCCGCATATCCTGATGGGCCAACGCGGGGCCAAGGCGGCCTTCATGCCGAATAAATTCGTCTTTCCCGGCGGGGCGGTGGACGCGGGTGATGCCGATGTGCCCCTTGCCGCACCGGTGAACGCGCTTTGCCACGGCAGGCTCTGCGATGATGCCGAGCCGTCGCTCGCCCATGCCATCGCCGTTGCCGCCATTCGTGAACTTTGGGAAGAGACCGGTCTGGTGCTGGGCCGCAAGGGCGCATGGCAGGGGATGTGCCGCCCGACTGGCAGAGCTTTGCCGCCACGGGCCATTTGCCCGATGCCTCTGCCCTGCAATTCGTGTTTCGCGCCCTGACCCCGCCGGGCCGCCCACGCCGCTTCGACGCGCGGTTCTTTCTGGTGGATGCCGACGACATCGCCAGCGACCCCGATGATTTCGATGCCGCCTGTGATGAGCTGTCACATCTGCAATGGGTGCCGCTGAGCCGGGCGCGGTCTTTCGACATGCCCTTCATCACCGAGGTCGTATTGGCCGAGGTCGCCGCCCGGGCGCGCGACACCAGCCCGCCTGCCTCGGTCCCGTTTTTCAAGAACAACGACGAAGAAAGCCTGTTCCTGCGTCTGCATGGCCGCCCGATGACGGGCTAGGTCACCAAAACCAGCATCAGGATCGAGACCGCCAGCACCGCCATGCCAGCCCACTCCCGGCGCGAAATTCGCTCGCGAAAGAACAGGGTCGTGGCCGCGATGCTCAGCATCAGTTCCACCTGCCCCAAGGCTTTCACATAGGCCGCGTTTTGCAAGGTGAAGGCGATGAACCAACAGAGCGACCCGCCCATCGAGGTCAGACCGATCCAAACCGCCACCCGCCGCGCGGCCCAGACCCGGCGCATTTGCCCCGGTTCGCGCAGGCGCAGCCAAAGGGCCATGATCAGCGTCTGCATCAGCACCACCGCCGCCAGCGTCACCCCTGCCCGCAACAGCGGATCGCCCGAGGCCACGGCGAGCGAGGCGCCGCGATAACAGACCGCCGAGATCGCGAAGAGAAAACCCGAGGCGATGCCCAGCCCCGCCGCACGGTTGCGCAGATCGCTAAGGCGCAGCCCCTGCGCCTCGGCCCCGCCGGACAGAAGCAGCAGCCCCAGCACGCCAAGGGCGATGGCCGCAAAGCCCGCGCCCGAGACGCCCTCGCCCAGCACGATCCAGCCCATCAGAACGGTCTGAATCACCTCGGTCTTCTTGAAAGTGATGCCCACGGCGAAATTGCGCTGCTTGAACAACAGCACCACGCAGACCGTCGCCATGATCTGCGCCGTGCCGCCCATCGCCCCGTACAGCCAGAAGCCCGCCCCAAGCGGCGGCACCCCCTGCCCGCTCAGCGCCAGATAGAGCGGCAGCAACAGCGCCACGAAGGGCGCGGAATAGAGAAACCGCGAAAAGGTCGCCCCGCCTGCCGAAAGCGTATCGGTCGCCAGATGTTTTTGCAGCATGAAGCGCCCGGTCTGAAAGACGGCGGCGGCGAGGGTGACGAGGATCCACAGATCGGGGGCGAAAGCACTGTCCATAACAGCCTATAGGCCGAAGGCGGGCGGCAGGGCCAGTGCCTTAGGGTCTCATCTCTAGGGCCCCGAGGTCATAGCCGTTGAAGGCCAAGATCTCCTGCGCGGCGGCGATCCGGTCCGCCCCGCCTGTCGCCTGACGGTCGAGGATCCAGCCATATCCGCCATCGGGGCTGCCGATGACCGCCGTGCGGAAGCCTTCGTCGACCCAAAGCACCCAGAAAGGCCGCTCGGCCCCGCCGACGGCGGCTCGCATCATGTAACGGCCCGGCCCCTCTGCGCTCAGCGCCCAAAGGGTGCGGGTGTTGCGGCATCCGGCGCTGTCGCAGGTCTGGCGCTGTTCGATCAGGGTCGGCCCTTCCGGCGCGAAGGTCACGGCCTTCAGGTCGGCGTCACCGGGGAATGCCGCCCGGACCTGCCACTCGCCGCCAAAACGCGCCGCGTCATAGCGGCTGGTGGCCCCGATCAAAGCCTCCGCATCGCGAAACCCGGTCTGCGCGGGCGGCGCCTCGCCGCCGCTACACGCCGCGAGGGCGCCCAACAGCAGCAACATGCCCCCCCGCCGCGCCAAATGCATCCCGAAGCGGGCCATCAATAGGGCATCGGATGGGCTTTATGCGCCGCGTCGAGATCGGCCATCACCTCATCGCTCAAGGTCAGCTCCGCCCCGCCAAGCGCCACGTCAAGCTGCTCAAGGCTGGTCGCGCCAAAGATGACCGAGCCCATGAAGGGCCGTGTCGCACACCATGCCAGCGCCATCTGCACCGGATCGAGCCCATGTTTCTCAGCTACATTGAGATAGGCCGCGACCGCCTCAAAGGCGCGGGGGGTGACCCGACCGCCCAGATCTTCGTTCAGCGACAGGCGCGACCCGGCGGGGATCTTCCCGCCCTGATATTTCCCGGTCAGCAACCCCGCGGCCAGCGGAGAGAAGGCCAGCATGTCAATCTGCTCATTGACGCAGGTCTCGGACACATCGGTATCGGCCAGTCGGCACATCAGCGAATATTCGTTCTGCACCGAGATCGGGCGCGGCCCGCCCACCCGTTCGGCCACGGCGGCCCATTGGGTCAGCCCCCAAGCGCTTTCGTTGCTAAGGCCGAAGGCGCGGATCGTCCCGCGTTCGACCTCACGTTGCAGCACGCCAAGCGTGTCTTCCATATGCGCAATGGTCTCGGCCCGGTTCTGGTTCGACGGGTCGTAGTGCCAATTCTTGCGGAACATATAGCTGCCGCGGTTGGGCCAGTGGAATTGATAAAGGTCGATGTAATCCGTCTGCAAGCGCTTCAGCGAACCTTCGATGGCGCCGGGGATCGTGTCGGAGGAAATCGGCGCACCCTCGCGGGCGTGCTGCATCCCCTCGCCGGAGTGTTTGCTGGCCAGAACCACCTCGTCCCGCCGCTTGTCGCGGGCGAACCACTGGCCGATGATCTCTTCCGTCCGGCCAATCGTCTCGGCGCTGATCGGGTTCACGGGGTACATCTCGGCGGTGTCGATGAAGTTGATCCCGGCCTCCAGCGCGCGGTCGATCTGCGCATGGCCCTCCTCGGCGGTGTTCTGGGTGCCCCATGTCATGGAGCCCAAACAGAAATGCGAGACCTCGATATCGCTAGAGCCGAGCTTTTTCATCTTCATCTTTTGGTCCTCGCTTGTGTTTTGCCCGCAACCTAGCCGCCTGCCCGGCCTTCGCAAGGGCAATTGGCCCGCGCCGATCCTAGCACCCCGACAAAAGCGCGGCCTCGGTGCTTTCGGCCTTCCGTTTGGGCAGCAATGGACGCAATCTGCGCCCATGCGCCTGCTCATATCCTTCGCCGCCCTGTTCTTCTCGGTCATCCTTCTGCAACTCTCCACCGGGGGTGTGGGGCCGATCGACGTGTTGTCAGGCGCGCAGCTTGGGTTCAGCCGACAGGAAATCGGTATGCTCGGCTCGGCCCATTTTCTGGGGTTCTTCATCGGCTGCTGGTGGGCGCCTCGGTTGATGGGCAGCGTCGGCCACAGCCGCGCCTTTGCCGCCTTCACCGCCGCCGGATCAATCGGCCTGATGGCGCATATGATGGTGGTGGACCCTTACGCATGGGGGCTGATGCGTGTCGCGTCAGGCATGTGCGTGGCGGGCTGCTATACGGTGATCGAAGCATGGATGCAGGCCAAGGTCACCAATGAGACCCGCGGGCGCACCATGGGCGTTTACCGGGTGGTGGACATGAGCGGCTCGCTCGCCGCGCAGTTGATCGTGGGCGTGCTCGCCCCGGCGTCTTACGTCTCTTACAACCTGCTGGCCATCGGCTGCTGTGCTGCCCTCTTGCCGCTGACGCTGACCAAGGTCCGCCCGCCCGAAACGCCCAGCCAGCCACGGCTGCGCCCACGCCTCGCCTTTGACCGCTCACCGCTGGCGGCGGCGGGGGTCATCGTGGCCGCCGTCTCCAGCGCGTCTTTCCGCATGGTCGGGCCGATCTACGGTCAAGAAGTCGGCCTCAGCGCGCCGCAAATCGCGTGGTTCCTTGCCGCCTTCGTGCTGGGCGGTGCGCTTGCGCAATACCCCATGGGGATGCTGGCCGATAAGTTCGACCGCCGCTGGGTGCTGATCTGGCTCTCGGTCGCTGCGATGGGCGGCTGTGCGGTCACCGTGATGGGCGCGGGCTATGGCACGGCGGGGATCATGCTCTCGGCCGGGCTTTTCGGCGCCACGACCTTTCCGATCTATTCGGTCTCTGCCGCCCATGCCCATGACTTTGCCAGTTCCGACGAGCGGGTAGAGCTTTCCGCCGCCCTGATGTTCTTTTTCGCTCTGGGTGCCATCGGCGCGCCCTATCTCGCCTCGGTCCTGATCGACAATTTCGGCGCGGCGGCGCTTTTCGCGATGATCGCGGCGGCGCATGGGGGTTGGTGGTCTTTGGCCTTGCCCGGATGCGCGCGCGCCCCACCTTGGCCGAGCGGACGCCCTACGTCTACGCGCCACGGACCAGCTTTCTCATCGGGCGGCTCTTGGGCCGCGCGCGGGACCGCGACTGACCGGTCCCGTCTTTTGCTGGAACTGGCGCAGCCCTTGCGATAAGGCTGCGCCAAGCACGGGAATATTTATATGACACGCCACCTCATCACCTCCGCCATCCCCTATATCAACGGGATCAAACATCTGGGTAACCTCGTGGGCAGCCAGCTGCCTGCGGACCTCTACGCGCGCTATCAGCGTGGCCGGGGGCAGGATGTTCTGTTCCTCTGCGCCACGGACGAGCACGGCACCCCCGCCGAGCTTGCCGCCGCGAAAGCGGGCAAACCGGTCGATGAATATTGCGCCGAGATGTATGAAACACAGGCCCGCATCGCCGAAGGGTTCGGCCTGTCCTTCGATCACTTTGGCCGCTCGTCCAGCCCGCAGAACCGCAAGCTCACGCAGCATTTCGCAGGCGCGCTGGCCGACCGCGGGCTGATCGAAGAGGTCTCCCAACGGCAGATTTATTCGCCGACCGACGGGCGCTTCCTGCCCGACCGCTATGTCGAGGGCACCTGCCCCAACTGCGGCTTCGAGGATGCGCGCGGCGATCAATGCGACAATTGCACCAAGCAACTCGACCCCGAGGACCTGATCAACCCGCGCTCGACGATCTCGGGCGCCACTGATCTGGAGATGCGCGAGACGAAGCACCTGTTCCTCAAGCAAAGCCAACTCAAGGACGAGCTCGACGCTTGGATCGACAGCAAGACCGACTGGCCCGTGCTGACCACCTCCATCGCCAAGAAATGGCTGCATGACGGCGACGGGCTGCAAGACCGTGGCATCACCCGCGACCTGAGCTGGGGCGTGCCGGTGAAACGCGGCGATCAGGATTGGCCGGGCATGGAAGGCAAGGTCTTTTACGTCTGGTTCGACGCGCCCATCGAATACATCGCCTGCGCGCAGGAATGGGTCGATGCGGGCAAAGGCGTCGATTGGGAAAGCTGGTGGCGCACCGACCGCGGCGCCGAAGACGTGCGCTACACCCAGTTCATGGGCAAGGACAATGTCCCCTTCCACACGCTCAGCTTCCCCGCCACGATCAAGGGCTCGGGCGAGCCGTGGAAGCTGGTGGATTACATCAAGTCCTTCAATTACCTCAATTATGACGGCGGTCAGTTCTCCACCTCGCGTGGGCGCGGCGTCTTCATGGATCAGGCGTTGGAAATCCTGCCGGCGGATTACTGGCGCTGGTGGCTCTTGAGCCATGCGCCTGAGACCTCGGATGCCGAATTCACTTGGGAAAATTTCCAAGCCTCGGTGAACAAGGATTTGGCCGACGTACTGGGCAATTTCGTCAGCCGGATCACCAAGTTCTGCCGCTCCAAATTCGGCGAAGCGGTGCCCGAGGCCGGCGAATACGGCGAGGCGGAACAGGCGCTGATCGAAGACATCACCGCCCGCGTCGCCCGTTACGAGACGCTGATGGAGGCGATGGAGGTCCGCAAGTCCGCCGCCGAACTGCGCGGCATCTGGGCGGCGGGCAACGAATATCTGCAAGCCCAAGCGCCTTGGACCACCTTCAAGACCGACCCCGACCGCGCGGCGGCGCAGGTGCGGCTGGCGCTGAACCTGATCCCGCTCTACGCCGTGCTTTCCGCACCCTTCATCCCCACGGCCTCGGCCTCGATGCTGGCGGCGATGAAGGTCGAAGACATGCCCTGGCCCGACGATGTGCCCGCGGCCTTGGGCAAGCTTGCCCCCGGCCACGGCTTTGAAGTGCCCGAAGTGCTTTTTGCCAAGATCAGCGATGAGGACCGCGAAAGCTGGGCCGAACGTTTCGCCGGTAAGCGCGACTGATCAGAAATGTAGGAACAGCGGCGCGGGTTGTGCGCCGCTGTTTCGTTCTACGGCGAAGGCGCTCGGCTAACCGCTCCGCGCGCGCTTTCCGCCTGAGACCGCGCGCACCGGCCCCACGCCATTCGCCGCCGCTTCGACACCCCGAAACCGGACGCCATGCCGCCGCCCCTCGGGATCCCGCTCCGCCGTGAGCCAGCCGTGGACAATGCGGGCCGTCTCTTCCCCCGGGTGCATCTGAAAGCCGCCCTGCGGCGCCAGCCCCTCAAGCGCCTGCGCCCAAAGCGTGCCGATCTCAGCCCCATCGCAGAGCCGCGGCCCGAACAGATCGCTGATATGCTGCCCGATCAGGCAATCCCCCAGCCCATAGGTGACACCGCAGGCCGCCTCATTGGCATGGCAAACGCGCCCATCGGGAGAGAATACCACGTCGATTTCGGCCATATCGGCCTTGACCGGGGATAGGATGGCCTCACCCGCGGCCCCCTTCCCGCCCGCGGGGCCGGGAGAGGGCACAAGCGCTCCGCGAAGCCCTCCCTTGGGCCGACCATCAAGGTTCTGCCTAAACATGCGCCGCTCTGCCGCGAAAACGATGGAGATGAGCGGGAGTTGCCCTGAGGTAAGGCTGTCCTCCCCAGCAGCGGTATCTCCGTCTGACATGCTCACCCTCTCACGCGGCCCGTCGAGCCTTGCCGCGCCGCACCACCCAACGGAGCCCAGCATCCGAGCAACATAGCCCCGCAGGCAAAAAACCATGCGCCGTAAGAGGTTAAACGATCGCCCTCCTTTCCCTGAACCTGCCATCTGCCGCCTCTACCTCGTCCCGCCCCACTGCCGACCTTGGGAGAGGATTAGCGGCAAGGTCTTACCACGGAGTTAAAAAATGTAGGCACAGTGTGAACTTGCGAGAGACTTATTTTCGCCCTATTCCGACAGCAATTAACCAAGTGTTAATATCAGATAGGATAAAGATGTTCCGGGTCGCCCATACAATTCATCACGATCACGACCTCGGGCTCGTGCTGCTTGCAGCACTTCTTTGTATCTTCGGCAGCTGGGTGGTGGCACGGCTCTATCGGCATGTGCTTGAACAGCCGCGTCGCCAGGCGTTGATCTGGTGCTATCTGACCGCGATGACAGCGGGGGTGACGATCTGGTGCACCCATTTCATCGCGATCCTTGCCTATCAGCTCGACGCGCCGGCGACGTTCCATTTCTCGCTCACCTTCCTGTCGCTGATCATCGCCATCGTCGGCTCGATCTTGGGCGTCGTCATCGCCGGGCTGCTCAAATCCCGACGGGCCACGGTTCTGGGCGGGACGATCTTTGGGCTGGCGATTTCGGCCATGCATTACACCGGCATGGTGGCCTATCGCGTGCAGGGCGCGATCCATTGGGACATGGGGTATCTGACCGCCTCCGTCATCATCGCGGTCGTCCTTGCAACCCTCGCGCTTGGCGCAGCGGGCCGTGGGGGCAAGGGCAGCGTGGTGTGGATGACCGCGCTTTTGGCGATGGCGATCATCCTGCTCCATTTCACCGGCATGGCTGCTTTTCAGGTCACCCCGCTGGCCGCGCAGCCGCTTTACGCCAACCCAGTTGAATATAGATTAATCGCGCTGATCATCGCCGGCACCGCCGCCATCATCGCGCTGGCCGCGCTCTTTAGCTATGTTGTCGAAAACCGCACTCGCAACGAAAGCGTCGAGGAACTGCGAAAGGCCCGCGATGCCGCCGAAAGTGCCAGCCGGGCGAAATCGGAATTCATGAGCGTGCTCAGCCACGAATTGCGCACCCCGCTGACCATCGTGATCGGCTACGCCAGCTTCCTGTCGGAACTCAAACGCCACAACCTCGCCAAGCTGGGCCCTGAGGAGCATCCCGGGTCCGAGCATTTCAGCAAAATGGGTGATCAGGCGGAACTCTACGGCCAGCGCATCAAATTCGCGGGCGGGCAATTGTTGACCATTATCAACGACATCCTCGACTATACGAATATGGAGTTGAACGACCTCGCGCTCGACAAGACGGCCTTCGACACCCGCGCGCTTTTGGAGGAAGTGGTCGAAGAGCACCACGGCGCCGCGCATGACAAGACCGCTACGCTGCATATCGACACCCCGCCGCTCACCGTCACCGCTGACCGCCGCCGCAGCCTGCAACTGCTGGGCCATATCGTCGGCAATGCGCTGAAATTCTCTAAGGCGCGGGACATCTATCTGCGCGCGCGCCTGCACGCGGGCGGGTTTGTTTTCGAGGTCGAAGACAATGGCGTCGGCATCGCCGCGCAGGATTTGGACCGCATTTTCGAGGCTTTCACCCAGATCGAAGACGCCGATGACCGCGCCGAGGGCGGCACCGGGCTGGGGCTGGCGATCTGCAAGAAACTGGCCCTTGCCCATGGCGGCGACATCACGGTCAAAAGCACGCTTGGTCAGGGCACGACCTTTACCGTCTTCATCCCCGGCGCCACGCAATTGGCAGAGCCTGCGACGCTGGCCCAAGCAAGCTAAGCCTTTGAAAACAGTGGTGCGGGCGGTGGGACTCGAACCCACACGGGGCTACGCCCCAACAGATTTTAAGTCTGGTATGTCTACCATTCCATCACGCCCGCATCGGGGCGCACAATAAGCATCACGCGGGCGGTGTAAATGGGCGAATGCCCCCGGCCCCATGGTTCTGGCACGATGCTTCAGGCCGTATCGGCCAGCATGGTTTCCTTCACCGCCTCCATCGCCACATAGGTCGAGGTGCTGGCCACATGCGGCAGGGTTGAAATCACCTCCCCCAGAAAGCGACGATATTCTGACATGTTCCGCGTGCGCACCTTGATCAGATAGTCGAAATGGCTCGCGATCATATGGGCCTGTTCGATCTCTGGCACCTTAGCCACGGCAAGGTTGAAGGCCCGCAAGGCCGCCTCGCGCGTGTCGTTCAGGCGCACCTCGACAAAGGCGACATGATCCAGCCCCAGCCGGATCGGGTCCAAAAGGGCGCGATAGCCAAGGATCACGCCGCTTTCCTCCAACCGGCGCAGACGCGCTTGGGTGGGGGATTTCGACAGGCCGATGCGGCGGGCAAGATCGGTGATGCTGATGCGCCCGTCCTCGGCCAACACCGATAGAATCGCGCTGTCGAACCGGTCCAGATTGAAAAGTTCATTTGACATGCGGTGACCCTCTCGTTCAGTCCCAACGACTATCATGACAGACATATTAAGTCGATTAGCCTGCTCAACATGCGGTATTCTGGTCCAAACATCAACTGGAGCTTGCCATGGCCCTCGATCACGCCCCCGCCCTTCGCCAAACCATCGACGCGCGCACCTATGCTGAGCCTGACGCGCTGCTGACCGAGCTCAAGGCGCAGGCCGATCTTTCGCCCGAGGACCGCGCCAAGATCACCGCCGATGCTGCGGGTCTGGTGCGTGACATCCGCGGCACCTCGGCCCCCGGCATGATGGAAGTCTTCCTTGCCGAATATGGCCTCAGCACCGAGGAAGGCGTGGCGCTGATGTGTCTCGCCGAGGCGCTGCTGCGCGTGCCGGATGCCGAGACCATCGATGCGCTGATCGAAGACAAGATCGCCCCGTCGGACTGGGGCCGCCACATGGGGCATTCGACCTCGAGCCTTGTCAACGCCTCGACATGGGCGCTGATGCTGACGGGCCGCGTGCTGGATGATGACCAGCCCGGCCCGGTGCGCCACCTGCGGGCGGCGATCAAACGTCTGGGGGAGCCGGTGATCCGCACCGCCGTCAGCCGCGCCATGCGCGAGATGGGCCGCCAGTTCGTGCTGGGCGAGGACATTCAGGCCGCGATGAAACGCGCCCGCGGCATGGAGAAGAAGGGCTTCACCTATAGCTACGACATGCTGGGCGAAGCCGCGCGGACCGAGGCCGATGCCAAACGCTATCACCTCAGCTATTCCCGCGCGATCTCGGCCATTGCAGATGCCTGCACCCATGACGACATCCGCAAGAACCCCGGCATTTCGGTCAAGCTCTCGGCCCTGCACCCGCGTTACGAGTTGGCGCAGGAAGAGGCCGTGATGCGCGATTTGGTGCCACGCCTCCGGGCGCTGGCGCTCTTGGCGAAATCGGCTGGCATGGGCCTCAACATCGATGCCGAGGAGGCCGACCGTTTGGCACTCTCGCTCGAGGTGATCGACACGGTGATGGGCGAGCCCGCGCTGGCCGGTTGGGACGGTTTCGGCGTGGTCGTGCAGGCCTACGGCCCGCGCGCCGGCGTGGTGATCGACACGCTTTATGACATGGCGCAGCGTCATGACCGCCGCATCATGGTGCGGCTGGTCAAGGGCGCCTATTGGGACACCGAGATCAAGCAAGCGCAGGTTGAGGGGATCGACGGTTTCCCGGTCTTCACCCGCAAGGCGGCCACGGATGTCAGCTACATCGCCAATGCCCGCAAACTCTTGGGCATGACCGACCGCATCTACCCGCAGTTCGCCACCCATAACGCCCATACCGTCGCCGCCGTGCTGCATATGGCCGACGACCCCGAGGCCTACGAGTTCCAGCGCCTGCATGGCATGGGCGAGACGCTGCATGACATCGTTATGCAGAAACACGGCACCCGCTGCCGCATCTACGCTCCCGTCGGCGCGCACCGCGATCTGCTGGCCTATCTCGTCCGGCGTCTGCTGGAGAACGGCGCGAACTCCAGCTTCGTGAACCAGATCGTTGACGAGGACGTGCCGCCAGAAGTCGTGGCCGCCGACCCCTTCGACCAACTTCAGGACAACGCCCCAACGATCCCGAAAGGGCCAGAGGTGTTCCAACCGCAGCGCGCCAATGCGCGGGGCTTCGATCTGGCGCATACTCCAACCCTCGCCGCGATCGAAGAAGCCCGCGCCCCCTTCGCGGACGCCACATGGGAAGCCGCACCGCTGCTGGCGGGCGAAGCTGCGCCCGAGGCGGATGAAACCGTCGCCAATCCCACCGGGGGTGCCTCTCCCGGCACGGTGCGCCCTGCTTCCGAGGCCGATGTGGCCACGGCGCTCGACAATGCCGCGCCTTGGGACGCCTCGCTGAACACCCGCCGCGCCACGCTTCTGCGCGCCGCCGACATGTTCGAGGACCGCTATGGCGAGATCTTTGCCATCCTTGCCCGCGAAGCCGGTAAGCAACTGCCCGACTGCGTGGCCGAGCTGCGCGAGGCGGTGGATTTCCTGCGCTACTACGCCGGTCAGGCCACCAACGAGCCGCCCGCGGACATCTTCACCTGCATCTCGCCGTGGAACTTCCCGCTGGCGATCTTCTGCGGGCAGGTCACGGCAGCATTGGCCGCAGGCAATGCCGTACTGGCCAAACCGGCCGAACAAACCCCGCTGATCGCACAGCTTGCCGTCAAGGTGCTGCACGAGGCCGGCGTGCCGCGCGCGGCGCTGCAACTGCTGCCGGGCGGCGGCGAGGTGGGCGCGGCACTCACGGGCGACGCCCGCGTCAACGGCGTGGCCTTCACCGGCTCCACCGCCACCGCCCTGCGCATCCGCGCCAACATGGCCGAACACTGCGCCCCCGGCACCCCGCTGATTGCCGAGACCGGCGGTCTTAACGCCATGATCGTCGACAGCACCGCCCTGCCCGAGCAGGCCGTGCAGGCGATCGTCGAAAGCGCCTTCCAGTCCGCGGGCCAGCGCTGCTCCGCCGTGCGCTGCCTCTACGTGCAAGAGGACATCGCCGAGGACCTGATCACCATGCTCAAGGGCGCAATGCAGGCGCTGCGCATGGGCGATCCGTGGCATCTGTCGACCGACGTGGGCCCCGTCATCGATAATGCCGCGCGCCAGACCATCGTCGATCATGTCGAGGCCGCCCGCGCGGAGGGCCGGCTGATCGCCGAATTGAAAGCGCCCGAAGGCGGCACTTTCGTCGGCCCCGCGATCCTGCGGGTGAACGGCATCAGCGACATGAAGCGGGAAATCTTCGGCCCCGTGCTGCATGTGGCGACCTTCAAGAGCCATGAGCTCGACGCCGTGATCGACGCGATCAATGCAACCGGCTACGGCCTCACCTTCGGCCTGCACACGCGGATCGACGACCGGGTGCAGCATGTCTCGGAGCGGATCGAGGCGGGCAATATCTATGTGAACCGCAACCAGATCGGCGCCATCGTCGGCAGCCAGCCCTTCGGTGGCGAGGGGCTTTCGGGCACCGGGCCGAAGGCGGGCGGGCCGAACTATCTGGAGCGTTTCGCGGCGCCCGACCATCAGGAGGCCGCGGGCACATGGGACAACGCGCAGCAGAGCCTGCCCGACCTCCCCGCGCATCCCTCCACCGTGCTTGAAACCCAGTCGATGCCCGGGCCGACCGGCGAGAGCAACCGCCTCTCCACTCTGCCCCGCCCCGCGCTTCTCTGCATGGGACCGGGGGCCGAGGCGGCCACGGCGCAGGCCAAGGCCGTGCGCGCCCTCGGCGGTGTCGCGGTTGAGGCCACAGGCCGCATCGACCCCGAAGGGCTCACCACCGGCCCGGCCTATGGCGGCGTGCTCTGGTGGGGCGATGAGGAGACGGCGCGGCAGATCGACAAGGCGCTGGCGGCCCGCGAGGGGGCGATCATCCCGCTTCTGCGCGGCAAGCCCGACACCGCGCGCGTCCGCGCCGAGCGCCATGTCTGTGTTGACACCACCGCCTCGGGCGGCAATGCACAGCTCTTGGGAATGATGGCCTGAACGGGCCGCGCAATGAGGGGAGCGCCATGCTGACGAACCGCGATATCGAAGAGTTGACGCAGTTTCGCAGGGCGCTCCACCAATACCCCGAGATCTCGGGCGAGGAAGTGGAGACCGCCCGAACCATCGCGGCGGAACTGGAAAAGCTCGCGCCTACGCGCATCCTCACCGGCCTTGGCGGGAATGGGGTGGCGGCGGTTTTCGATAGCGGCAACCCCGGCCCCACGGTGCTCTTCCGCGCGGAACTCGACGCCCTGCCGATCCCCGAGGAACATGACATTCCTTGGGTCTCTAAGGTGCCGGGCAAGTCCCACGTCTGCGGCCACGACGGTCATATGACCATGCTCTTGGCGCTCGGTCGGATGATCGGGCGCCGCCCCGTCGCAAAGGGCCGCGTGGTGCTGATGTTCCAACCGGCCGAGGAGGACGGCAGCGGCGCGCGGGCGGTGGTGAACGACCCCACCTATGCCGAGATCGCTGCCGATTACGCCTTTGCCATCCATGTCGAGCCGGGCCGCCCCTTTGGCCATGTCGACACCGCGCCCGCGCTGATCAACTGCGCCTCGAAAGGCATCTCCATCGCCCTGCACGGCAAGACCGCCCATGCCGCCAGCCCCGAGGATGGCACCTCCCCCGCCCTTGCGCTGGCCGAGTTGATCCCGGCGCTGCAAGCGCTCGGCCCCGGCGGGCCGCTTGACGATGACTTCCGTCTCGTCACCCTCACCCATCTGCGCATGGGCGAGCCGACCTTTGGCGTCGCCCCTGGCGAAGCGGCGCTCTATGCCACCCTGCGCAGCACCCGCGACGATGCGCTGGCCGAGATCGAAGTGGCCCTGCACGCCGAAGTCGCCCGCGTGACCGAGGCCCATGGGCTGACGGCAGCTTTCGCGGAATCAGACCATTTCGCCGCCTCCATCAACCACCCCGAAGCCTACGCGATCGCCGCCGCGGCGATGGACGCGCTTGGCGTGTCGCACGGGCAGAAAAACTTGCCGATGCGCGCCTCCGAGGATTTCGGCCTGTTCGGGCGCGATGCCAAGGCCGCGATGCTCTGCCTTGGCCCCGGCGAGGGCTACGCCGCCCTGCACAATCCCGATTACGATTTCCCCGATGATCTGATCCCCTTAGGCGCCGGTATTTTTGAGCGGATCGCACGGGATTTGCTCGGTTCCGCTTGACAGAAGCCCCCGCGGGCGCAGCTAAGGGCATGACGATCCCCCGCGCCGCTTGACGCTGCGGACGACTTGGCAAAGGCTGGCCCGCATGTTCCCGATCCGCGATCACAACCCCTCGGGCCGAACGCCCTTCGTCACCTATGGGCTGATGGCGCTCAACATTGGGGTGTTCCTGTCGTCCCTGTCGCTGATGGCGGATGAGCGCGCCTTGGCCGAGTTTTACTACAGCTACGCCCTGCTGCCCGCGCGGCTGAGCCATGGGGAGGGGTATTTCGGCCTCATCACCTCGCAATTTCTGCATGGCGGCTGGATGCATCTGGCGGGTAACATGCTGTTTTTGTGGATATTCGGCGACAATGTCGAAGATGAGATGGGCCATGGGCGCTATCTGCTGTTCTACCTTGCCTGCGGCATCGCCGCGGGTCTGGGCCAAGTCGTGACAGAACCGCTCTCATGGGTGCCTATGGTCGGGGCCTCGGGCGCGATTGCGGGGGTGATGGGAGGCTACCTGCTGCTCTTCCCCCGTGCCAAGGTCGACATTCTGGTGATCTTTATCGTGTTTTTCCGCATCTTCGCGATCCCGGCGTGGATCATGCTGGGCCTGTGGTTCGGCATGCAATTCATTGGCGGGATCGGGGCCACGCCGGGCACCGGCGGGGTGGCCTATTGGGCCCATGCGGGCGGGTTCATCGCGGGGCTGCTGCTGACCTTGCCGCTCTGGCTGCGGCGGGGCGGCTTTGCCTTTTGGCGGCAAACCCACGGCCATCCGCCCCATGCCGCCGCAGACTATGACCTGAGCGAAAGTCGCATTCCGAAAGTGAGACGCAAATGACCGAAACCTCCGAAACCCGCCGCGCCTCTTGCCACTGCGGGGCCGTGGTGATCGAAGCGCTGTTTCCGCGCGGTCTGGCCTCGGCCGCGCGCTGCACCTGCTCCTTTTGCCGCCGCCGCGGCGCCGCCACGGTAACGGCTCCGGTCGAGACGGTGACCGTGTTGAAAGGGGCCGAGAACCTCACGCTCTACACTTGGGGCACGCATACGGCGCAGCACTATTTCTGTAAGACCTGCGGCATCTACACCCACCACCGCCGCCGCTCGAACCCCGATGAATGCGGCGTGAACCTTGGTGCGATCGAAGGGGTCCTGCCTTGGGAGATGGAGCCGCTGCCCTATAGCGATGGCATCAACCACCCTTCGGACCGCGACCCCGGTTAGAGGCTGGAAATCACCCCCTGCATCCGGGCCAGCAACCCCGGTTGTGGCGCGGCTTGTTCGCGGCGCTGCTCCACGCTTTCGTGCAGCCGCTCGGACGGGTCCGCGCCCACCACCCGGCGGCGGCGGGTCACCAGCATCTTGCCATAGCCGCGCCAGCGCCCGATGGAGGGCGCGGCGGGATCTTGATCGAACCGCGTGGCCCAACCTGCGGGCAGTGGCAGGCCGCTTTCCTCCATCCGCGACAGCAGCCAGACCAGCGGGATATTGGCCAAGGGGCGCGCGGCCTCATGCCCGCCCAACTGGCCGCCCACGTCGCCATGGGTGCCGGGGAACCAGACCTGCTCAAGCCGCCCGTCATAGCCCTCGGGCGTGGTCCATAGCACCGGGGCATAGGCGACGCGGGTCTCGTTCAGGGCCAGCGCCTGAAAGCCGTTCTTCACGTTGCGGCTCAGGTCGTGGTTGTGGAACATATGCAGCGGCTGCGAGAACCGCCAGAACAGCGGCGCGTTGAGTCCCAGCGACTTGACCGTATCCCAAACGCCAATCGCCTCGATCTCAACCTCGGGGTGGCAGTTGGCCCGGGCAAAGAGTTCGCCCGCCTTACTCAGATGATGCGCCTCATAATGGCGGTAAACATCGCGGATGTTACGCTCTGTCGCCACCTCGGCGCGCAGAAGCCCCACCCGGTCGATCACCCCGGCGAGGGAGCGTACCGCATAGCCGCCGCGCGAATAGCCCAGCAGGAAAATCCGATCTCCGGGTCGGTAGCGCGAGGCGAGATATCCATAGGCGCGGCGGATTTGCCGGTTGATCCCGCGGCCCAAGATCACATCCATAGCGCTGCGCCAATCGCGCCATTGCAGCCCCGGCTCGTAATAGATCGACAGGGCGCTGCCCATCTCGCGGCAGAGGCCATAGGCAATGCCCGCATTGGTCTCGCGCCCCAGTTCGAGCGAGGACATGGTCCCGTCGAGGATGATAACATGGGTCACCGCCCCCCGGCGCGGGCCGAAGTCGCTTTCAGGCCGCCGCCAGAACCGCCCGAAGAGCCGTTGGAACAGGGTTTTACTCGGCTGCGATTGCGGCACCTTGCAGCATCTCCCAGACCCGGTGCGGGGTGAACGGCATATCTGCCTGCCGCACGCCGCGTTCCCACAGGGCATCTTGCACCGCATTCGACACCGCCGCCAAGGCGCCAACGGTGCCCGCCTCCCCGCAGCCCTTCATGCCCATGACATTGGCCGTGGAGGGCACCGGTTCGGAGGTGAAGGAGATCATCGGCAGATCGGCCGCGCGGGGCATGGCGTAATCCATGAAGGTGGCGGTCAAAAGCTGGCCGTCCTCGTCATAGACCACCCGCTCCTGCACCGCTTGGCCAATGCCCTGCGCCACACCGCCATGGACTTGCCCCTCGGCCAGCATCGGGTTGATCAGATTGCCGAAATCGTCGACCACCGTGTAACGGTCGAGCGTCACCACCCCGGTTTCGGGGTCGATCACCACCTCGGCCACATGCGCCCCGTTGGGATAGCTGCGCCCCGGCAGGCTGGCGCGTTCGTGATGGCTCAGCAGATCGTCCCGGCCCTTGGCGCGGGCCATCTCGGCCACCTCAAGCATGGTCGGGCTGATGTTCGACCCTTCCGCGCGAAAGCGTTCGTCGTCAAAGGTGATATCCGCAGCAGCGACGCCCAACTCTTCGGCCAGAAAGGCGGTGAAGACTTCGGTGATCTTCGCCACTGTGGCCAAGGTCGCCGTATTCTGCGTGGTGACCGAGCGCGAACCGCCGGTGCCGCCACCCTTCTTGATCAGATCGCTGTCGCCCTGCACCACGTCGATCCGCTCGGCGGGGATGCCAGTCTGATCCGAGAGGAACTGCGCATAGACCGTCTCATGCCCCTGCCCATTGCTTTGGGTGCCGACATAGATCGTCACCCGGCCATCGCCCTCGAAAACCACTTTGGCCCCTTCGGAGGGATCGCCCAAAATGCTCTCGATATAGTAACACAGCCCCTGACCGCGCAGCAGGCCGCGCTTGGCATCCGCCGCCCGGCGCGCGGCAAAACCGTCGCGGTCGGCCTCTTGCCCCACACGGGCCAGCAGCCGCGCGAAATCGCCCACGTCGTAAAGCTCGCCCGTGGCAGTGGTATAGGGGAATTGCTCAGGCTTGATGAAGTTGATCCGCCGCAACTCCCACGGATCGACGCCCAACTCACGCGCCGCACGGTCCATCAGCCGCTCCAGCACATAGATCGCTTCGGGCCGTCCGGCCCCACGGTAGGCGTCGACCTGCACGGTGTTGGTGTAGAACCCTTCGACATGCAGATAGGTGTCTTGCACGTCATAGACGCCCATCAAGACCTTGGAGAAGAGCTGCGACTGGATCGGCTGGCCGAACTGGCTGTTATAAGCCCCAAGGTTGCAGCGTGTATCGACACGGTAGGCGGTGATCTTGTGGTTTTCGTCAAAGGCAAACTCGGCCCAAGACAACAGATCGCGCCCCCCGTTGTCGGTGAGCATGGCTTCGGTCCGCTCCGACATCCAGCGCACCGGACGGCCCAGCGCCCGCGCGGCTTGGGCCACGCAGAAATACTCCGGGTAGGTCATCGCCTTCATGCCGAACCCACCGCCCACATCGGGATTGGTCACGCGCACCGCGTCTTCGGGCAGGCCGAAGGCTTTGGTCAGAAACCCCTTATGCGCCCAGACGCCCTGCCCGCCCAGCGCCACATGCAACCGGCCCTCTGTCCATTCGGCATAGCAGCCACGCGGCTCCATGGAGTTGACGATGATACGATTATCCCCCACCTCCAGCTTGACGCGATGGGCGGCCTTGGCAAAAGCCGCCTCGACCTTGGCCTCATCGCCCATATGCCAGTCAAAGGCGCGGTTGTCGGGGGCCTCTGCATGCAGGGTCTCACCGCCCTGGGCGACATCCATCTTGGCGGGCAGATCGTCAGCGTCGAAAAGGATCATCTCCGCCGCGTCGCGGGCCTGTTGCAAACTCTCGGCCACCACCAGCGCCACCGGCTCGCCCACATAGCGCACGCGGTCCTTGGCCAGCATCGGACGCAGCGGTGCCGCCCCTTTGCTGCCATCACGGTTGTCGACGACCGTATGCGGCAGGGCGATATTCAGTCCCGCCGCCTCCAGATCGGCGCAGGTCAGCACCAGATGCACGCCATCCGCCGCGCGGGCATCGTCTACGTCCAACTCAGTGATCACCCCATGGGCCACGGGCGCGCGGAAAAAAACGCCATGCAGCGCCTCGGCGGGGCGATATCATCAACATAGCGGCCCGCACCGGTCAGGAAGCGGTGGTCTTCCACCCGTTTGACCGGCTGGCTTTTCCCGAACTTTTCCATCTGACACCGCCCTTGCTGCCCTGCCTCTTTCAGCGCAACAGTAGCGGGCGCGCCGCCAGTGTCCAGAGGCTCAGGCCGCCTTGCGGGTAAGCGCGCCTTCAAGGCTTGAGACCAGTGTCACCCCTGCCAACCCATAGCCGTTGAAGGCGGTCGACATGGCGATGGAATAGGCCCCCATGCCGCCGAACAAGAGGTAATCCCCGGTTTGCGCATCTTCGGGCAGCGGCAGCCCATCGGGCAGACGGTCCAGCGAATCGCAGGTCGGGCCGAAGACCACGCGCGGCTTGGCTGCCCCCTGACGCCGCATGCCATCGGGGCCGACCACATCGACAAGCCCCGAAAGCCCCATGTCGCGCAGATCAGGCAGCCCGCCATAGATACCATCGTTCAGAAAGACAGTCCGCCCGTCGTTGCGCATCCCCTTGATGCGGGTGGCCAACACGGCGGCATCGGCCACCATCGCACGGCCCGGCTCGCAGAGCAGCGCAGGCGCACCCGCGCCAAAGCTCTCGGCCAGCGCCGCTTTGACGGCGGCAAAGACGGCTCGGTGGTCCGGCGCGTCAAACCCACGGTCCACGGCGAAGCCCCCGCCGATGTTCAGCCGGTCGATCGAGACACCGGCCATGCGCAGAATATCCGCCGCCGCATGGACATATTGCACCCAAGCCTGCGGATCGTTGCACTGCGTGCCGGGGTGGAAACACATCGACGGCGTGAACCCCATCTCGACAACCGCGCGCAACAGCACCGCCGCCTCTTCAGGGACCGCGCCGAATTTTGAGCCGAAGTCATAGGCCGCGCCCTTCACCGGCAAGGCAAAGCGCACCGCCACCTCATTGTCGCGCGGCACGTCGCGCAGCTTGGCCAGTTCCGACATGTCGTCGACCGACCAGCTATAGACCCGCGCCGCGATCCCGGCCTCCACCTCGGAGGTCGAGCGCACGGGGTTGTTGTAATGCAGCACCGCCTGCGGGCAGACCGCCCGCACCGCCGCCATCTCTGCCGGAGAGGCGACATCGAAGGTGGTGATCCCTGCCGCGACAAGGTTCGACAGCACCTCCGCCCGGTCGTTCGCCTTGATCGCATAGGTCACCAGCCCGTCGAAATCCGCCTGAAACCGCCGCGCGGTGGCTTGCAGCACCGAAGGGGCCAGAAACAACGCCGGCGCGTCGGGGCGGTGTTTCGCCAGATAGGCTGTGGGCGTGTCGGAAAGGGGAGTGATATGCTGCATGGGGGCCTCTTCACTGCTTTTCCCCAGTGAAGCGCGAATTTTGGTCGATTCATCGTGTCATACCGCCTAAAGTGATGCGAACTTTGGGCGAAGTGACAGCATGACGGCACAACTTGACGATACCGACCGCGCTTTGATCGCGGCGCTGCAATCCAATGCTCGCCAGCCGGTCGCCGATCTGGCGCGCGGCCTTGGCCTTGCCCGCACCACCGTTCAAGCCCGGCTGGAACGGTTGGAACGCGGCGGCGCCATCCTCGGCTATACGCTGCGTTTGGGCGAAGCGGCCCGCGCGCCGCTACATGCCACGGCGCTGGTCAATATCGAGCTGCGCGCAGGCCCCGCGGTTTTAGCGCGGCTGCGCAGCCTGCCTGCGGTGCAGGTGGTGCATACCACCTCGGGCCGCTTTGACCTACTGGTGCAGATCGCGGCGCAAACCACGCAGGAGTTGGACGAGACCCTCGACCGCATTGGCGAGACGCGCGGCGTCAAGGGCAGTGAGAGCCTGATCCACCTCAGCACCAAGATCGACCGCAGCGGCTGAGCCCTGCCCCCGCGCCTCAAGCCCCTGTCAGGGGTCTTTCCCTTACCGCGCCAGAGCGCTAAACGGGGCGCAACAAAAGGGATCATGACCATGGCACTCGAAAAGACCTTCAACGCCGCCGAGGCGGAAAGCCGCATCTACGCCGATTGGGAGACCAAGGGCGCGTTCAAAGCGGGCGCGAATGCGCAGCGGGACGCGCATTTCTCGGTGATGATCCCGCCGCCGAATGTCACCGGCTCGCTGCACATGGGCCATGCCTTCAACAACACGCTACAGGATATCCTCGTGCGCTGGCACCGGATGCAGGGTTTCGACACGCTGTGGCAGCCGGGTCAGGACCACGCGGGGATTGCCACGCAGATGGTGGTGGAACGCGAATTGGCCGCCACCGGCCAGCCCGGCCGCCGCGAGCTGGGCCGCGAGGCTTTCACCGCCAAGGTCTGGGAGCAAAAGCAGAAATCCGGCGGCACGATCATCGACCAGCTGCGCCGTCTGGGTGCCTCCTGCGACTGGTCGCGCAACGCCTTCACCATGTCCGGCGCGCCCGGCGCCCCGAGGGCGAGGAAGGCAACTTCCACGATGCCGTGATCAAGGTCTTCGTGGACATGTACAACAAGGGGCTGATCTACCGCGGCAAGCGGCTGGTCAACTGGGATCCGCATTTCGAGACCGCGATCTCCGACCTCGAGGTCGAGAGCACCGAGGTCGACGGCCACATGTGGCACTTCAAATACCCCCTCGCGGGCGGTGAAACCTATACCTATGTGGAGAAGGACGAAGACGGCAACGTGCTCTTCGAGGAAGAGCGCGACTATATTTCCATCGCCACCACCCGGCCCGAGACCATGCTGGGCGACGGTGCTGTTGCAGTTCATCCATCAGATGCGCGTTACGCCTCAATCGTCGGTAAACTTTGCGAAATTCCCGTTGGCCCGAAAGAGCAGCGCCGCCTCATTCCGATCATCACCGACGAATATCCGGACAAGAACTTCGGCTCGGGCGCGGTGAAGATCACCGGTGCGCATGACTTCAACGACTACGGCGTCGCCAAGCGCAACAACATCCCGCTCTACGCGCTGATGGACACCCAAGGCCGGATGCGCGCCGATGGCTTGCCCTACGATCAGGCCGCCGCCCGCGCGCAGGCCATCGCCGAGGGCTCCGAAGCCGCGCCCGAGGACGCAACCGAGATCAACCTGGTTCCGGAAGCCTACCGTGGCCTCGATCGTTTCGAGGCCCGCAAGCGCGTGGTCGAAGACGTGACAGCCGAAGGCCTCGCCGTGATGACCGAGGCGACCGATCCCCGCCTTGGCCGCGCCGCCAAGAAGGCCCCGTCGAGCCCGGCGAGGGCGGCGAGATGCGCACCGAGGAAGAGAACCTCGTGCCGCTAGTGGAGGCCAAGAAGATCATGCAGCCCTTCGGCGACCGCTCCAAGGTGGTGATCGAGCCGATGCTGACCGACCAGTGGTTCGTCGCCACCGACAAGATCGTGCAGCCCGCCATCGACGCCGTGCGCTCGGGAGAAGTGACGATCCTGCCCGAACAGGACCGCAAGGTGTATTTCCATTGGCTTGAGAACATCGAGCCGTGGTGCATTTCGCGTCAGCTTTGGTGGGGCCATCAGATCCCGGTGTGGTTCGACGACGAGGGCAACGAATATTGCGCCCCCACCGAGGAAGAGGCGCAGGCCATGGCGCCGGGCAAGACCCTGCGCCGCGATCCCGACGTGCTCGACACGTGGTTCTCCTCCGGCCTCTGGCCCATCGGCACGCTGGGCTGGCCCGAGCAGACGGCGGAGCTGGAAAAATACTTCCCCACCTCCGTGCTGGTCACCGGCTTCGACATCATCTTCTTCTGGGTCGCCCGGATGATGATGATGCAATATGCCGTGGTCGACCAAAAACCCTTCGACACCGTCTATGTCCACGCGCTGGTGCGCGACGAGAAGGGCAAGAAGATGTCGAAAAGCTTGGGCAATGTGCTCGATCCGCTGGAGCTGATCGACGACTACGGCGCCGACGCCGTGCGCTTCACCCTGACCTCGATGGCGGCGATGGGGCGCGATCTGAAGCTCTCGACGCAGCGCATCGCGGGCTACCGCAACTTCGGCACCAAGCTGTGGAACGCGCATCGCTTTGCCGAGATGAACGGCGTGTTTGAGGCCATGCCCGCCGCCTTGCCGCAGCCCACCGCCACGCTGAACAAGTGGATCGTGGGCGAGACCGCCCGGGTGCGCGAGGAGGTCGATGCCGCACTCGGCAACTTCCGCTTCAACGACGCGGCCAACGCGCTCTACGCCTTTGTTTGGGGCAAGGTCTGCGACTGGTATGTGGAGCTGTCGAAGCCTCTGTTGCAGGACGACGCGCCCGAGGCTGCGGAAACCCGTGCGACCATGGCTTGGGTGCTGGAGCAATGCCTGATCCTGCTTCACCCGATCATGCCCTTCATCACCGAGGAGCTCTGGCAGACCACCGCCAAGCGCGATGAGCTTCTGGCCCTCACCGATTGGCCCGCCTACACCACTGCCGATCTGCTCGATGCCGACGCGGACCGGGAGCTCAATTGGGTGATCGGCCTCATCGAGAGCATCCGCTCGGCGCGCCAGCAGATGCACGTGCCCGCCGGGCTGAAAGTGCCGATGCTGGTGACAGAGATGGACGAGGCAGCACAAGGGGCATGGGACCGCAACGAGGTGATGATCAAGCGTCTGGCGCGGGTTGAGAGCCTCGAGAAGGCCGACAGCTTCCCCAAGGGCACCGTCTCGATCGCGGCCCCGGGGGCGAGCTTCGGCCTGCCCTTGGCCGGCCTCATCGACATCGACGCCGAGAAGGCGCGTCTGCAGAAATCGCTCGACAAGCTGGGCAAGGAGATCGGTGGGCTGAAGGGGCGTTTGAACAACCCCAAGTTCGCCGCCTCCGCGCCGGAAGAGGTGGTGGCCGAAGCGCAGGCGAACCTCGCGGCGCGTCAGGAAGAGGCGGACCAATTGCAGGCGGCACTGGACCGGTTGGCGGAACTGGGCTGAGACCAACAAAGCCGGGCAGCGCCAGACCGCGGGATGGCGCTGCATAGGGGGCAGTTGGGCAGTTTATCTCCGCCGCGTTTACGCCAAGTTCGCAGGAATGCACTTCGATTGCAAAAGAGCCAGCCCGGGGGCGGTCTGGCGCTGCCCGGCGGCCTTGCGGCCTTGTTTCCGGGCTGTAGCGAGACGGGCAATCGGCGTGCTAGCCGGGGAGTGCCAGACCGCGGGTTGGCGCATCTAACGCGCCAGTTGGGCAATTTATCCCCGCAGCACTTACGCCAAGCTCACAGGACAGCACTTCGGTTGCAAAAGCGCCAGCCCGTTCGGGCGGTCTGGCGCTGCCCGGCGGCCTGCGGCCTTGATTCCGGGCTGTCAGGCGCAAGGCCAATGCCGCGCTTGCCGTCCTACTTAAACACCGCAGGCCGCTTGCCGAACTCCGCCGCGATCACCTCCATCTGCTCGGGCTTGCCCAACAGCGCCGCCTGCTCGCGCGACTCGGCCTCAAGCACATCCAAATCCGACGCCCCCGACTCCGCATAGCCAATCAACCGTTTCGCCGCCTTCACCGCGTTCGGCCCCTTCCCCGCGATCACCTGCGCCAGCTCCAACGCCGCCGCCTGCGGGTCTTCGGCGACCTCGGTCACCAGCCCCCAACGCTCGGCCTGCGTGGCCTCCACGGGCGCGGCGGTATAGGTCAACCGCCGCAACACGTCCGAGCGCACCAGCCGCGGCAGCAGCACCATACCGCCCATATCCGGCACGATGCCCCATTTCATCTCCATCACCGCGAGCTTCGTATCCGGCGCGGCAATCCGAATATCTGCCCCAAGCGCCAGCTGCATCCCGGCGCCGAAAACCACCCCATGCAGCGCCGCGATCACCGGGATTTCCAAACGGTGCCAAACCATCGACACCTCTTGCCATTTGTTCGTCGAGCCCTCGCCATGGCTGCGGGGCATGATCAGCGCCTCAACATCCTGCCCCAGCATCCCCGACAGCCCGCCAATATCAATGCCCGCGCAAAAGCCTTTGCCCTCGCCCGAGAGCAACACCACCCGGGCGTCCGAGGCCGCAACCTCCTGCCCTGCCGCGATGATCGCCTCGATCATCTCATCATCCACCGCGTTCATCTTGTCGGCGCGGGTGAGGGTGACATGGGCGATATGGTCTTCGATCCGGGTGGTGACGCGGGGCATGGCTGTTCTCCTGAATGTTTGGCGCAGTTCACCGCAGATCACCGCGCGGCACCAGCAAAACGTGGCGGCAGGTGCTGCGGCACTTGCCCTCTCACGGGCCCGCCCCTACACCTTGGCGCATGACATATGCACGCCTCACCCCCTCGCCCAACGCCTGCCCGCCAATGTCCCCTTCGTGGGCCCCGAAGCGCAGGAGCGCGTCCTTGGCCGCCCCTTCAAAGCGCGGCTTGGCGCCAATGAAAACGTCTTTGGCCCCTCGCCCCGCGCCATCGCGGCCATGGCAGAGACCGAGATGTGGAAATATGGCGATTCTGAAAGCATGGAGTTGCGCGCGGCGCTGGCCGAACTGCACGGCATCGCGCCCGAGAACATCATCGTCGGCGAAGGGATCGACGGGCTGCTGGGCTATCTCGTCCGTCTGCTGGTGGGCGAAGGCGATGCGGTGGTGACCTCCGAAGGCGCCTACCCGACCTTCAACTACCACGTCACGGGCTTTGGCGGCGTGCTGCACAGGGTGCCCTACCGCGACGATCACGAAGACCCGGCGGCGCTTTTCACCAAGGCGGCGGAGGTGGATGCCAAGCTGGTCTACCTCGCCAACCCCGACAACCCGATGGGCACTTGGCATGAGGGCGCGGCACTGGCACGCGCGCTCGACGACCTGCCCCAAGGCAGCCTGCTGTTGCTGGATGAAGCCTATATCGAATGCGCCCCCGAGGGCACCGCACCCGAACTTTCCGCCGATGACCCGCGGGTGATCCGGATGCGGACCTTCTCCAAAGCCTACGGCCTTGCCGGGGCGCGGATCGGCTATGCCATCGCCGCGCCCGAGTTGATCACCGCCTTTCACAAGGTCCGCAATCACTTTGGCCTGAACCGCGCGGCGCAGGCGGGGGCTTTGGCGGCGGTGCAGGATCAGAGCTACCTGAAAGAGGTTCAGACCAAGATCGCCGAAGCCCGCCGCCGGATCGCCCAAATCGCCGAAGAAAACGGGCTCAGCACCCTCCCCTCTGCCGCCAATTTCGTCGCGGTCGACTGTGGCCGCGATGGCGCTTTCGCCAAGGCGGTGCTCGACGCGCTGGTGGCGCGGGGGATCTTCGTGCGCATGCCCTTTGCCGCCCCGCAAAACCGCTGCATCCGCATCAGTTGCAGCACGGCGGAGGAGCTGGATCACTTCGCCGCCGCCTTGCCCGAGGCCTTAGCGGACGCGCGCGGGGCTTAAGCCCCGCCGATCACCTCCGCCGCCGCCTGCAAGGCGCCCGGCCCGTGGTCGATCTTCAGCGCCGAAAGCCCGGCTTCGATCCCGCCAAGCAGCCCCATGATCATATGGCCATTCACATGGCCCATATGGCCAAGGCGGAAGAACCCGTGCCACGCAGGTTCCCCCGGCAGGGCCATGCCCAGACCCACGCCCAGTGTGAGCCCCAAATTGCCCTGCACCCAATCGCGCAACTCGGTCGCATGGGGCGCTTGCAGCCGCAGCGCGGTGACGGCATGGCTGCGCAGGGCGCGGTCTTCGATGTTGAACCGCAGGCTGCCCTCAGCCGACCACGCCTCACAGGCCGCCCAGACCGCCCGGGCCAGCGTTTCATGGCGCTGCCAGACCTGCTCGATCCCTTCTTCATGGATGATATCGAGGGCGGCGCGCAGGCCGTAGAGGTGATGCGTCGGCGCCGTGCCGCCGTGGTATTGATAAAACTCCTGCGCATGGGCGCGCGGCGACCAGTCCCAATAGCGGCTCACGCGGGGCAGACGCGCACGGGCTTCCTCGGCCCGGTCGTTGAAAAAGACGAAGGCCATGCCCGGCGGCACCATCAGCCCTTTTTGCGAAGCGGTGACCATGACATCAACGCCCCAAGCGTCCATCTCAAAGCGCTCACAGCCCAATGACGCGATGCAATCGGCCATCAAGAGCGCGGGGTGGCCCGCCTCATCCAACAGGCGGCGCAGGCCCGGCACATCGTTGCGGACCGAGCTTGAGGTGTCCACATGCACCGCCATCACCGCCTTGATTTGGTGGCCGCTGTCGGCCTTCAGGCGTTCGGCCACCTGTGCGAGGTCGACGGGCGCGTTGCGGCCAAAGTCGAGGATATCCACCTCCGCCCCCAGCCCCGTCGCCATTTCGGCCCAGCCATGGCCGAAACGCCCCGTGGCCAGCACCAACACCCGGTCGCCGGGGGCTATGACATTGCTCAGCGCGGCTTCCCAAGCGCCGTGGCCGTTGCTGATATACATCGCCACATGACGATCTGTACGCGCCACGCGCTTCAGGTCAGCGGCCAGTGCAGGCATCATCTCGACCAACTCGCCTTCATAGATATTGGGGGCCGCGCGGTGCATCGCGCTCAGCACCGCGTCGGGCATGACCGAGGGGCCGGGAATGGCGAGGTACGAACGACCGGGGGCGAGTTTATTCTGCTTTATCATGATATTGGCTGCCGTTTTGAAAATGCGTGACCGGGGGACGGTCGCGCGCAGCTTACTGCCCGGCAGGCCGGGGTCAACACGCGATCGGACCTTAGGTAAGGCGCGCCCCCGCGCCGCCCTTCCACGCGCGCAGGCCACCCCCTGCCCGCCTTGCGCGCCCTGCGCGATGCCTTGCCCTGCCTGCGCGGCTTTCGTACACGGGATCAGACTGCCCAAAAGGATCAGGCACCGGTATGAATGATGACAGTTACACCTCCGCGCAGTTGATGCGCTGGCTTTGGCGGGACTATCTAAAGAAACACACCGGTCTGATGGCCATCGCGGTGATCTTCATGATCATCGAAGGCTCCACCTTGGGCGTGCTGGCCAAACTGATGGAGCCGATGTTTGACCGCGTCTTCGTCGGCGGCGACCGTGGGGCGCTGGTCTGGGTCGGTCTGGTGCTGGTGGCGATCTTTGCGCTGCGGGCGCTCGCCACGGTGGTGCAAAAGGTGCTGCTGACCCGCGTGGCACAGCGCACGGCGGCGGATCTGCGCATCGACCTGCTTGACCGGATGATGCAGCAAGACGGCGCCTTTCACCAAAGCCACCCGCCCGGCTTTCTGGTGCAACGCGTGCAATCGGATGTGAATGCGGTCAGCGATGTCTGGCGTGCGGTGATCACCGGCGCGGGGCGCGATCTGGTGGGGCTGGTGATCCTCATGGGCGTGGCCATCGCGATTGACCCGATCTGGGCGCTTCTGGCAATGGTCGGCGTGCCGCTGATGGTGCTGCCCGCCGCCATCGCCCAGCGTTTCGTCCGCGCCCGCTCGCGCGAGGCGCGCGATATCGGAGCCAGCCTCTCGACCCGGCTGGACGAGGTTTTCCACGGCATCGTACAAATCAAGCTCAACGCGCTGGAGGACTACCAGGCCCGCCAGTACCGCGAGTTGACCCGCACCTTTATCCGCACCGAAGTCCGTGCCGCCTTTGGCAACTCTGCGATCCCAGCGATGATCGACATCATGTCGGGCATCGGCTTCATGGCCGTGATCGTCTATGGCGGTTCCGAGATCATCGCGGGCAACAAAACCATTGGCGAGTTCATGACCTTCTTCACCTCGCTGGGGTTCATGTTCTCCCCCTGCGGCGTCTCGGGGCGATCAGCGGCCTATGGCAGATGGCCGCCGCCGCGCTGGAACGGATCAAAGAGCTGCTCGACGCGCCCCTGCACCTGCGCAGCCCGGACAAAGCGCAGGCCGCGCCCGATGGCCCGCCCGATGTGACCCTGACAGATGTCTCGCTCTCCTATGGTGACACGAAGGTGTTGAACGGCTTGGACCTGACCGCGAAAGCGGGCCAGACGACCGCACTGGTCGGGGCCTCGGGGGCGGGGAAATCGACCATCTTCAACCTGCTCACCCGGCTGGTGGACCCGCAAAGCGGCAGCGTGCGGATCGGCGGGGTCGACACCAGCGCGATGACCATACCGGACCTGCGCGGCCTCTTCTCTGTCGTGACGCAAGAGGCGCTCTTGTTCGATGAAACCCTGCGCGAAAACATCGTGCTGGGCCGCGAGAATGTCACCGATGAAGAGCTCGACCGGGTGCTGAAAGCCGCCCATGTGGCGGACTTCCTGCCGCAGTTGGAACAGGGGCTGGAAACCCGCGTGGGCCCACGCGGCTCAGCCCTGTCGGGCGGGCAGCGCCAGCGCGTGGTGATCGCCCGCGCCCTGCTGCGCGACACGCCGATCCTGCTGTTGGATGAGGCCACCAGCGCCTTGGACGCGCAATCGGAACAGGTCGTGCAGGATGCGCTTGATCGCCTCGCCAAGGGCCGCACCACCATCGTCATCGCACACCGGCTGTCGACCATCCGCAGCGCGGATAAGATCGTGGTGATGGACCGGGGCCGCGTCACCGATGAGGGCACCCATGACGAGCTGATGGAACGCGGCGGCATCTATGCCGACCTCTACCGCCTGCAATATCGAGACGGAAAGACCGTATCGGATGCCCGCGGCCTCAGCGCCCTCTCCGCGAAGAAACGCCGCGAAAGGGCGCGCCAGCCCAATCTGCTCCAGCGGATCGGGGCGGCGTTCTTTAATTGAATGCGCGGGGCGTGGGCAAACCCGCGCCCCTTTCACGAACGCCGGTAGCTTTCGGCGAGCGCCTCGGGGCTGGCCCCCATCGCATAGCGCGCCAGCGTCCAGAGGTTGCGCCCCCCGCGCCGCAGCCAGCCCTGACGGCGGTATTTCTCGGCACTGGTCACGGCGACGCCATTGAGCCGGGTCAAGCGGCCGCGCAGGGCGCGGGCGAGCGCCACATCCTCCATCAGCGGTTGATCGGGATAGCCGCCCACCGCGTCATAAAGCGCGCGGGGCAAAAGCAAACCCTGATCGCCATAGGGCAAGCCAAGAGCGCTGCGCAGGTTCGCCCAGCCCGCCACCAAACGCGGCGCCAAACCGCGCTGATCGAAGCGCAGGCGAAACCACCCCGCGCCTTCGGCTCTGTGCGCCATGTGATCCTGCACCGCATCGCTCCAGCCCGGGGCCAGCACCGTGTCGGCGTGCAGCACCAAGAGCCACGCGCCCTGCGCCGCGTCGCAGCCACGCCGCAACTGCCCGCCCCGCGAAGGCGCGCCCGAGACGACCTCAGCCCCCCAGCCTTCGGCCAGCGCGCGCGTGCCATCCGTGGAGCCGCCATCGCTCAAGATCACCTCGCGGATCAGCCCGGCCTGCAAGCCTTCGACGAGCGCGGCGAGACAAGCGGGCAGCCCCGTGGCCGCGTTGAGACTGGGAATGACGACAGAGATCGGCGCGCGCATGGTTGCCCCTTTTGGATGGCTTTGACAGGTTATATGTCATGGCCAGCAATCAAAGGACACCCGCATGACCCCGCGCCGCATTCTGCGCCTCTCCGGCCCCGACACCCGCGACTTTCTGCAAGGAATCGTGACCAATGACGTCGGCAAACTGGACCAAGGCCCGATCTATGCCGCCCTGCTGACGCCGCAGGGCAAATATATGGCCGATTTCTTTCTGATCGCCGAGGGCGAAGGCGTTCTGCTGGACGTGGATGAGAGCCTTGGCGATATGCTGACCCAGCGGCTGTCGATGTATAAACTGCGCGCAAAGGTAACAATCGCGCCCACCGATCTGCACCTGCACCGCGGCACCGGGCCTGCGCCCGACGACGCCTTAGCCGATCCGCGGCATCCCGAAATCGGCTGGCGCGCCTATCGCGACACCCCGCAAACCGAGGACGCGACCGATTGGGACGCCCTGCGCGTGGCCCATCTGATCCCCGAGACGGGGATCGAACTCACCCCCGATACCTTTATCCTTGAGGCGGGGTTCGATCGGATCAACGGGTTGGATTTCCGCAAAGGCTGCTATGTCGGCCAAGAGGTGACCGCCCGGATGAAACACAAGACCGAGTTGCGCAAAGGGCTGACCCGGGTCGAGGTCAGCGGCAGCGCCGCCCCCGGCACGGCAATCACGGCAGAGGGGAAACCCGCAGGCACGCTCTACACCCAAGCGGGCGGCCAGGCTTTGGCGCATCTGCGGTTCGACCGTGCCAAAGGCCCGATGCAGGCCGAAGGCGCAGAGGTCACTTGGCCCGGCCCTGCGACCTAAGCACCGCGCGACGCTAAAAGGCCCCCACGAAACAAAAAGCCCCGGCAAAGCCGGGGCTGATCTCCTTTACCAAAGATGACGTTGCGTCAAGCGCGTTCGACATATTCCATGGTTTCCGTGTTCACGACGATGTCTTCGTCTTGGCCCACGAAGGGCGGCACGGTGATCTTCACACCGTTGTCGAGCACGGCAGGTTTAAAGGAATTCGCCGCCGTTTGGCCCTTCACCACCGGCTCGGTTTCGGCCACTTTGCAGGTCACCTTCTGCGGCAGGGAGGCGTTCAGCGCCTCTTCCTCGTGATATTCGACCACGATCATCATGCCGTCCTGCAAGAAGGGGCGACGCTCGCCCAAAAGCTCGGCAGGCAGTTGCACCTGCTCATAGGTTTCGGTGTCCATCACCACCAGCATACCGTCGTCTTCATACAGAAATTGCTGGTCTTTTTGCTCCAAACGCACGCGCTCGACCTTGTCGGCGGAACGGAAGCGTTCGTTCAATTTGGAGCCGTTGCGCAGGTTGCGCATCTCGACTTGGGCAAAGGCGCCGCCCTTGCCGGGCTTCACGTGATCGACCTTCACAGCCGCCCAGAGGCCACCGTTATGTTCAAGGACGTTTCCGGGGCGGATCTCGTTTCCGTTAATCTTGGGCATGTGACAAAACCACGACATAAGGTTGATGATATGATGTTCGGGTCTATATCGGGAGGGATGGTCCCCTGCAAGCAGGCGTTATTCTCTGCTGCCACACCAACTAGATATGCGCAAGCTGCATGGGAGATATGCTAAATAGAGGTATCCGAATCAAAAGATATCCGTCATAAGGGCCTCCACGCCCGAATGACAAGAGCAAGAATAATCGAAAGGACGACGAGATGAAAGATTTCGTTGATGGCACCGCTTTCAACAACGAGCAAGGCAACCGCGCACGCAAGCTCTTTGCTGCTGTGGTGCTAGCTGCTTTGGATGACGCAATTGCCGATGACAAGAAATATGGCAACGGCCCGGAACAGATCGCCCGCTGGGCCCGCTCGCGCGATGGCCGCGAGGTTCTGAGCTGTGCCGGTATCGACCCCAACGAGCGGGTCGTCGAAGGTTTGATGGAATTCGTCGGCAAAGGCGTGCGGACATCCGTCGCCCTGTCGCGTGAAGAATCCGAGCGCCGCAATGCCGCGCTTCAGGCCGAAGCCGCCTAAGAGATATTCGCCAAGCGGCGCAATTGACGCAGCCTTCGGGCTGCGTTTTTTTGTGTCTGCCCCTCGGCGATGGGCTTTCCCCTGCCCCTGATTTGCGCCAATTTGCGCGAAACCAAGGGCGAGCAGACATGACCAAAGCCATCATGATCCAAGGCACCGGCAGCAATGTCGGCAAGTCGATGATCGTCGCCGGATTGATCCGCGCCTGCACCCGGCGTGGCCTGCGTGTGCGCCCTTTCAAACCGCAGAACATGTCCAACAACGCCGCCGTCACCGAAGACGGGGGCGAGATTGGCCGCGCGCAGGCGTTGCAGGCCCGCGCGGCGGGCGTGGCCCCGCATACGGATATGAACCCGGTGCTGCTGAAACCCCAAAGCGCCACGGGCGCGCAGGTGGTGGTGCAAGGCAAGATCGCAGGCCAGCAAGAGGCACGGGAATTTGGCCGCAACAAAGCCAGCCTGATGCCCGCGGTGCTGCAATCCTTTCACCGTTTGGCCGAAAGCTGCGACCTAATCGTGATCGAGGGTGCGGGCTCTCCGGCTGAGACGAACCTGCGAGCCGGCGACATCGCCAATATGGGCTTTGCACGCGCCGCCGGGGTGTCGGTGGTGCTGATGGGCGATATCGACCGCGGCGGGGTGATCGCGCAGATCGTCGGCACACAGGCCGTGCTCTCCCCCGAGGATAACGCGCTAATCCGCGGCTTTGCGGTGAACAAATTCCGCGGTGACCGCAGCCTCTTTGACGCAGGGCGCGATGACATCGCCGCGCGTACCGGCTGGCCGAGCCTTGGGGTGATCCCCTGGTTCGACGCCGCCCACCGCCTGCCCGCCGAAGACGTGATGGACCTGCCCGCCCGCGCCCGTTCAGGCGGTTCGGGCTGCGTTATCGCCGTGCCGCGCCTGCCCCGGATCGCCAATTTCGATGACCTCGACCCATTGGCCGCCGAGCCGGGCGTCGACCTGCGGATGATCATGCCGGGCAGCCCCCTGCCCGCTGACGCCGATCTGGTACTGATGGTCGGCAGTAAATCCACGATCTCCGACCTCGAAGCCTTCCGGGCCGAGGGGTGGGACATCGACCTTGCCGCCCATATCCGGCGCGGCGGCCATGTGCTGGGGCTTTGCGGTGGCTATCAGATGCTGGGCAAGACTATCACCGATCCGCAGGGGATCGAAGGCCCGGCGGCGCGGGTGGCCGGGCTGGGGCATTTGGACGTCGAAACCACGATGGCCCCGCTGAAACATCTGTCGGAAAAGTCCGGCCAGCACCCAGCCAGCGGCACCGCCCTCACCGGCTATGAGATCCATATCGGAGAGACCACCGGCCCCGACTGCGCCCGCGCGTGGCTGACTTTCGACGGCACGCCCGAGGGCGCGGCCTCCCCTTCGGGCCGGGTTCAGGGCTGCTATATGCATGGGATTTTCAGCTCGGATGCCTTCCGCCGTGCCTATCTTGGCGGCTTCGGCGTCTCCTCATCGCTGGACTTTGAATCCGGCGTCGAAGAGGCGCTGGACGCGCTGGCCGATCATGTCGAGACCTATATGGATGTCGACCTGTTCCTCTCCCTCGCGGCAGAGGTCTAGGCTGGAGAGCGCGCAGCCCTCCAGCCCAACGCTTAAAACTCGACGACCGCGCGGATCGATTCACCCTTGTGCATCAGATCGAAGCCTTCGTTGATCTGATCCAAAGTCAGTTTGTGGGTGATCATCGGGTCGATCTCGATCTTGCCGTTCATGTACCAGTCGACGATCTTGGGGACATCCGTCCGCCCCTTGGCCCCGCCAAAGGCGGTGCCGCGCCAGACCCGACCGGTGACCAGCTGGAAAGGCCGCGTCGAAATCTCGGCCCCCGCGGGTGCCACGCCGATGATGATGCTCTCGCCCCAGCCCTTATGCGCGCATTCCAGCGCGTCGCGCATGACTTTGGTGTTGCCAGTCGCGTCAAAGGAGTAATCGGCGCCGCCCTTGGTCAGTTCAACCAGATGCCCGACCAGATCGCCGTCAACTTTCGTGGGGTTCACGAAATCGGTCATGCCGAAGTAACGCGCGGCAACTTCCTTGTCGTCATTGAGGTCGACGCCCACGATCTGATCCGCCCCGGCCATGCGCAGGCCCTGAATGACGTTCAGACCGATGCCGCCCAACCCAAAGACCACGCAACGCGCGCCCAGCTCGACCTTAGCAGTGTTGATCACCGCCCCGATGCCCGTGGTGACGCCACAGCCGATGTAGCAAATCTTGTCAAAAGGCGCGTCCTTGCGCACCTTGGCCAGCGCGATTTCGGGCACCACGGTGTGGTTGGCGAAGGTCGAACAGCCCATGTAGTGGTGGATCGGCGTGCCATCCAGCATGGAGAACCGCGTCGTGCCGTCGGGTAGCTTGCCTTGGCCTTGGGTCACGCGGATCGCCTGACACAGGTTGGTCTTGCCGCTCAAGCAATATTCACACTCCCGGCATTCTGGCGTGTAGAGCGGGATGACGTGATCGCCCGGCTCCAGCGTGGTGACGCCCTCGCCCACTTCCAGCACGACGCCCGCCCCCTCATGGCCGAGGATGGCGGGGAAGATGCCTTCGGGATCGTCGCCCGAGCGGGTGAACTCATCGGTATGGCACAGGCCGGTCGCCTTGATCTCGACCAAGACCTCGCCCCGTTTCGGGCCTTCGAGGTTCACCTCCATGATTTCAAGCGGTTTGCCGGCTTCCACGGCAACGGCGGCACGGGTTCTCATCATGGGTCTCTCCTTCGGGTGTGATCTCTGCTGCTTTATGAAGCACGCATGCGGCAAATGTCCAACGCAGAAAACGCCGCTCTGATCGCCTCAACCGGTGATCGGCGCGTCGGATTTGATCTGCCGTAGGATCACATTCGTCGTGGCCGAATTCACCGCCGGATGCAGGAACAGAAAGCTCTCCAAAAAGGCGTTATAGGCGTCGATATCGCGACACAGCACGCGCAGGTGATAATCTGCTTGGCCCGTGGTGGCGAAACATTCCGTCACCTCTGTCCGGCTTTGGATCGCCCGGATGAAACTGGCGAGGGCCGAGGCGTCATGCCGGGTCAGATGCACATGCACCATCGCCTCGAACCCCAGCCCCATCGCCTTGGGGTCGACCACGGCGGCGTAGCGTTTGATCACCCCCGCCTGCTCCAACGCCTTGACCCGCCGCCAGCAGGCGGAGGCGGAAATGTTCAGCTTTTCTGCCAGTTGTGCGTTGGGCAGGCGCGAATCCTGCTGGAGCAGGAAGACAAGCTGTCGGTCAGTCGCGTCCATTTCATTCATCGGGTAAATCTTTCACTCAGCGGAGTACCTGCGGATAATTTATCCGCGCATCCGCGACAAAGCCAGCAGAATGGGTGCAAAAATTCGCGCATCCTGCGGTATACTTCCCAGTGAGGAGACCCCCATGACAGAACAACCGCGCGAATTTACCACTTATAAACTTGATGACCGCTATGATCAGTCCGAAGGCCGCGTCTTTCTGACCGGGACGCAGGCGCTGGTGCGCATCATGCTAGATCAGGCCCGGCGTGATCGCGCGGCTGGGTTGAATACCGCCGGGTTCGTCTCGGGCTACCGTGGCTCGCCTCTGGGCGGGCTCGATCTGGAATACTGGCGCATCAAGGACCGCGTGGCCGAGGCGGGGGTGAAGTTCCTTCCGGCGGTGAACGAAGACCTCGGCGCCACCGCGGTCTTGGGCGCGCAGCAGGCGCATCTCGACCCGCAGGCCGAGGTCGAGGGCGTCTTCTCCATGTGGTACGGCAAGGGGCCGGGGGTGGACCGCTCGGGCGACGCGCTGAAACACGGAAACGCCTATGGCTCCGCGCCCAAGGGCGGCGTGCTGGTGGTGGCGGGCGACGACCACGGCTGCGTGTCGTCGTCGATGCCGCACCAGTCCGACGTGGGCTTCATGTCGTGGTTCATGCCGACGCTGAACCCGGCTTCCGTCGCCGAATACCAAGCCTTCGGCGAATACGGCATCGCGCTGTCGCGTTTCTCGGGCACATGGGTCGGCTTCAAGGCGATCTCGGAAACCGTGGAGAGCGGCGCCTCGGTCGAACTCACGCCCGACCGTGTGTTCAAGCAACCTGACTACACCGCCCCCCAGGGCGGGCTGCATGTGCGCTTGGGCGATCTCCCCTCCCCCGAGATCGAGACGCGACTGCACCACAAGCTCGACGCGGTGCAGGCCTTCATGCGCGCCAACCCGATCGACCGGCATATCTACGAGACGCAGGACGCCTCCTTCGGCATCGTCACCACTGGCAAGGGCCATCTCGACACGATGGAGGCACTTCGGCTTCTGGACCTTGATGAGGCCGCCTGCCGCCGTCTGGGCATCGATATCTACAAGATCGGCATGGTTTGGCCGCTGGCGCTGGACGATGCGCTCGACTTCGTGAAGGGCAAACGCGAAGTGCTTGTGATCGAAGAGAAACGCGGCATCATCGAAAGCCAGTTCAAGGAGGCCTTCTACGACTGGCCCGGCTCGAAACCGGCGCGGATGGTCGGCAAACATGACGAGAACCTCGAAGAACTGGTGCCCTGGACCGGGGAGCTGTCGCCGCTGAAGCTGGTGCCGATCATCGCAGCACGTCTCGACGCCTTCTTCCCCGAAGAGAAGCTGCTCGAAAAAGCCCGCGCCCTGACCGACCAGCCGCCGGTGCTGCTGAACGTCGAGGGCGCCACCCGCACCCCCTATTTCTGCTCCGGCTGCCCGCATAACTCCTCCACCAAGCTGCCGGAGGGGTCGAAGGCGAACTCCGGCATCGGCTGCCATGTCATGGCCTCGTGGATGGACCGCGAGACGGCGGGTTTTGCCCAGATGGGCGGCGAAGGCGTGCCGTGGATCGCGACTTCGATGTTTAACGGGAACAAGCACGTCTTCCAGAACCTTGGCGAGGGCACTTGGTATCACTCCGGCTCCTTGGCGATCCGGCAGGCGGTCGCGGCGAAGACCAACATCACCTACAAGATCCTCTACAACGACGCAGTGGCGATGACCGGCGGCCAGCCGGTGGACGGCCCCGTTTCCGTCGCCGCCATCGCGCAGGCCTGCCGCGCCGAGGGCGTGGAGCGGATCGCGCTGGTCTCGGACCGGCCCGAACTGCTGCCCAAGGGCGACTTCCCGGAGGGCACCACCTTCGATCACCGCGGCGATCTTGACCGCGTGCAACGCGAGCTGCGCGAGATCCCGGGCGTCACCGTGCTGATCTACGAACAGACCTGCGCCACCGAGAAACGCCGCAAGCGCAAACGCGGGCTGATGGACGACCCGAAGAAATTCGTGATGATCAACGATCTGGTCTGCGAAGGCTGCGGCGATTGCAGTCTCGAGTCGAACTGCCTGAGCGTCGAGCCCAAGAAGACCGAGTTCGGCACCAAACGGCAGATCAACCAGTCCACCTGCAACAAGGATTACTCCTGCCTTAACGGCTTCTGCCCGTCCTTCGTCACCGTCGAGGGCGGCAGCCGCCGCAAGCGCTCGGGCGCGGGGCTGGACGTGGCGGGTCTGTCGGCGCAGCTTCCGATGCCGGAGTTGCCCAAGCTCGACCAACCCTTCAACCTGCTGGTGACCGGCGTCGGCGGCACCGGCGTGGTGACCGTGGGCGCGCTCATCACCATGGCGGCGCATCTCGAGGGGCTGGGCTCCAGCGTGCTCGACTTCACCGGCTTTGCGCAGAAATTCGGCACCGTGCTGGGCTATGTCCGTCTGGCGAAACGGCCCGGGGAGGTGCATCAGGTGCGCATCGATCAGGGCGGCGCCGACGCGGTGATTGGCTGCGACATGGTGGTGAGTTCCGCGCCCAAAGCCTCGGCGCATTACCGGCGCGGGACGCAGATCGTGCTGAACCGTGCCGAGATGCCCACCGGTGATCTGGTGCTGAACCGCGACGCCGACCTGCGCATCGACGACCGCGAGGCGGTGATCGCGCAGGCCGTGGGGGCCGAGAACCTCGCCGCCTTCGACGCCAACGTCATGGCCGAGAAGCTGATGGGCGACGCGGTCTTTGCCAACGTGATGATGCTCGGTTTCGCTTGGCAGAAGGGTCTCGTGCCGGTCTCGCTCACAGCACTTGAGCAGGCAATCGAATTGAACGGCGTGGTGCCCGACAAGAACCGCGCCGCCTTTGGCTTTGGCAGGGTCATGGCGGGCAACCCGCAGGCGATCGAGGCGCATTTCGCCCCCGCGCCCGCGCCCGACGACAGTGTCGAAGGCCTGATCGCGCGGCGGATGGAATTCCTCACCGGCTACCAGAACGCCGCCTACGCCCAGCGCTACAAGGACAAGCTCGACGCGCTGGCGGGCAAGCTGCCCGAGGGCGCCGACGACCTGATGCGCGCGGCGGCGAAATCGCTGTTCAAGCTGATGGCCTATAAGGACGAATACGAGGTCGCGCGCCTGCACCGTCAAAGCGGTTTCGAGGAGCGTATCGCCGATACTTTCGAGGGCGACTACAAGGTGCATTATCACCTTGCCCCGCCCGCTTGGCCCACCGGCACGGATGGTCGCGGACGCCCCAACAAGCGAAAGTTCGGCCCCTGGATGGGCCGCGCCTTCGACCTTCTGGCGGCGATGAAACCGCTGCGCGGCACATGGGCCGACCCGTTCAGCTACGGTGCCGACCGCAAGCTCGAGGTCGGTCTGATCGGCTGGTACGAGGAGGTCATGGCAAAGGCCCCCGCCCTGCCACATGACGCGGCGCTGGCGGTGCTTTCCGCGCCGATGGAAATCCGCGGCTACGGCCCCGTGAAAGAGGCCGCAGCCGAGAAAGTGCAGGCCGAGGTGGCCGCGCGCCTAGGCTAAAAGCGTCGTCGAGAAATCACCGCGCAGCCCGGCTTCGAGCAATTCGAGGTCGGGCGAGCAATCGCTATATTGCGCCACCATGCCCGGCGGGATGACGAAGGCATCGCCTGCCTCCAATTTGCGCGGCTCCTGCCCTTCGGCGTTCAGGGTCATGCTGCCTTCCATGACGAAGCTGAAGTGAATGTCGGCGTCGTGCTTCGCGGGCGGCGGCATGCCGCCGTCGAAACGCGCCACCTGAATGCCGGCCACGCCCTTGGTGCCCTTGGTGATCCCGGTGTCGCGCGCGACGAAGCCGGGGATGCGGAAGGGCTGCCACTCGGCCCCCTCCTTCACGTGATGCACGAAGGTCTGGCCGTCCCATTCGCGGGCAGGGTCGCCTTTGCCGTTGGGCAGGGTCATCTCGTGGTCGATGGTGGTGACATGTTCCGCAGGCACGCCGATCTCGATCACCTCGATCGAGGGCGAGGCTTCAACCACACGATGACGGATGCCGGGTGGCTGGGTCACGCAATCGCCGGCATGGAGCCGGATCACATCGCCCTGATCCTCGTAAAGCACATCAACCCAGCCCCGGTAGCAATAGATCAGTTGGAAGCCAACGGTGTGGTAATGGACCATGTCCGGCACCGGGCCGCCATCGGGGATGCGGATGTGGCTGGCGATGATCGAGCCGCCGAGGCGCGACGGGATGAGATCGCGGTAGTGCATCCCCGCGCGGCCGATCACCCATGGGGCCTCATCCGCCAGCCGCCGCACGGCGAACTCATGCTGTGTCTCGGGCTGGTCCACGCGCGGGCTACGCGGCAGGATCTTGATCTTCGTGCCATTGGGTGCGGTGAGTTCCCGCTGCCCTTCTGCGATGCTGTCGGGCGCATCGGTCAGCAGGCGCAGATGCCCCGGTGCCACATCCGCCCCCGTTCAAGCCTCACTTGCACCCCATGGCCCGAAAAACTTGCCACCGAAGGATCATCCGCGGGAAAGATCGTCTCAAGCCGCATGCCCAGCACTTTGGTGAAGAAAGGCAAATCCTCCCTAAGCTCCCGCGTGGGCAACAAGAATTCCGCCAAAACATCATCGGGCAAACGCATTTAACTGATCCTCTTCACGTATCGCGCCGCAGTTGAGCGCGCGACAAGCAAAGCGTCAACTGGGGGTTACGCACCACAGCCGATAAAGTTCCCCCGACCGCTCATTTTCGACCAGCGAGTCGCAGCGCAAAATTCGCGCGATCACAAGAACCGCAAATTCTCGCCCCGATTTCGCACCCTCACGCGCCCAATAGCGCCTGAAAGCCTGCACAATTTCCACGCAATCACCTCCCGCAATGCGGGAAAGAAAGGGGCCATGGCCATCTCTCTTCGCCAATTCAATGGTTTCGCGAGGCTTCAAAATATGGTTAATAATTTATGCAACGGCACAAGGTATTGGTGCAGAAGCGTCACAATTTCGCCGGGTTTATAGGACTAGATGTGAACAGTTTATAAAGACACCCGGACTGCCCGTCTGCCCCACGAAAGAGGTGCCAAAAATGAAAATTCTTGCTGTCGACGATGACCCATTTATCCGCGAATTGCTGCCCGTTGTTTTCCGCGAAGCCGATTACCCCCATTTGACATTGGCCGCCTCCGGCGCTGCCGCTCTGGAACTGCTCGAAACCACCAAAGAACATTTCGACTGCCTGCTCTTGGACATCGAGATGCCCGAGATGGACGGCATCACCCTATGCCGCCGCATTCGCACGCTGGAAGCCTATCAAGACACGCCGATCCTGATGGTGACCTCGCGCGCCGACGCGACCGCGATCGAAAGCGCCTTTGCCGCCGGGGCCAACGACTATGTGACCAAACCTTTCGACGTGAAGGACATCGCAACCCGCGTGCATATCGCCGAGCGCATGCTGGAGAACACCCAGCGCGCCCCGCGCCTTGATCCGCAGCATTTGAAAGACGTGGGCGAGCCCGGCGTCCACGATTTTGCGCTGGCCGATCCTGTGCATATCAATGGGGTCGATCAATTGGTGCTGCCCTTCTCCTTGGGCAATTACCTGTCGCAGCTTTCACGCCAACACCTTGATATCTGTCAGGTCTTCGCGGCCAAGATCGAACATATCGATGAGCTTTACGCGACCTGCAACACCGCCGAATTCGCCCGCGCCATCGCCGCTGCGGCCGAGGCCATCGCGCGCGTGGTCGATTGCCCACAACTGCTGATGACCCATAACGGATCTGGCACGCTTCTGTGCATCGCGACAGGTGACAGCCTGCCCGCTTGGCCCGAGATCGAGGTGCTCATCCAAGGGGAGCTGGACGGCATGGACCTGCGCCATGACGACAACAGCCCGATGACGGTGATGCTCTCCGTCGGTGGCCCGATCCAGCCTAATGCGAGCCGCACTCAGCGGGTCAGAAAGACATTCGACCGCGCCATTCGCCGCGTGGCGATGCGGCAGAAGGTCAAGCTCGACACCCCCCGACCGAGAAACCCTCCGTCTCCGCCGCCCATTGACGGCAAGGCAATCGCCTCAAGAAAAACCCGCCTCATGGGCGGGTTTTCGCATTCAGTTGATGGGGAATTGCACCAAACAGCGTTCGGCGATGCGGCGGTAATCCTCAAGCGTGTCGGGCACGCTGCGCCGATCACGCATCACCTCCATCGCAGCGCGTTTCTGCGCCCAAGTTCCCTCAACATGGCGGTCGAGAATGCGCACGGTCACGCCCAGCATCACATTCTTCTCTCCCTCGCCAATCAGTTCCGCCGCGGATAGTGCCACAGCCGTCAGCGCCAGCGTATTGGCGCAGCGCAGCGCCGCGGCTTCGCGCCCCTCATAGACCCGCGTGCCCGCCTCAGCCGCGCCAGAAGAGGCCACGAGCGAAGAGATCAACAAAACGGAACAGACGGCTGCTGTCAGAACGAAGCGGCGCGCCACCTCAAAAGACCTTGAAGGTCATCGTGGTCAAAGACCGCTCAATGCCTTCGATGTCCAACAGATTGTCATTGATGTAGACGCCCACATCTTCGCCCTTGGGAATATAAAGCTTCATCAACAGGTCATATTCGCCTGAGGTGGAATAAAGTTCGGAATGGATTTCGCGCAGGGCGATCTCTTCGGCCACACGATAGGTCGTGCCCGGTCGGCAGCGGATCTGGATGAATACGCAGGTGGTCATGTCGCGCCTCTTTCTGGGATTTGGTTCAAGCTGACATATGGGCCCTGCCCCCGCAATCCCCCATCGCGCTGTCCCTGTCTAAAGGCGTTTCACCGCTTGGGCTTGGCGCGGCGGCAGGCCCTGTTATAAGGGCGCAGCAATTGCCTTCGGAGATGCCCCATGCGTCGCAGCACCCTGACCCGCACCACTGCCGAAACCGACATCACGGTCGAGATCAACCTCGACGGCACCGGCAGCTATGACAATGAAACCGGCGTCGGCTTCTTTGACCATATGCTCGACCAGCTGTCGCGCCACTCGCTGATCGACATCAAGGTGCGTGCCAAGGGCGATCTACACATCGACGACCACCACACCGTCGAAGATGTGGGCATCACGCTGGGCCAAGCACTGACCCAAGCGCTCGGCGACAAACGCGGCATCCGCCGCTACGGATCCTGCCTGCTGGCGATGGACGACGCACAAATCCGCTGCGCGCTCGATCTCTCCGCGCGGCCCTTTCTGATCTGGAACGTGGATTTCCCCACCAGCAGCATCGGCAAGTTCGACACTGAACTGGTCCGCGAGTTCTTCCAAGCGCTCAGCACCCACGGCGGCATCACCCTACATGTCGACGCGCTCCACGGGTTCAACAGCCACCACATCGCCGAAGCCGCTTTCAAATCCGTCGCCCGGGCCCTGCGCGAAGCGGTCGAGACCGACCCGCGCAAAGCGGACGCCATCCCCTCCACCAAGGGTGCCTTGTGAACCGATGCTGACAGCAATTATCGACTACGAATCCGGCAACCTGCACTCCGCCCATAAAGCCTTCGAGCGTATGGCCCGCGAGCATGACGCTGGCGAAGTCATGGTGACCTCGGATGCCGAGGTTGTGGCCCGCGCTGACCGTCTGGTTCTTCCCGGCGATGGCGCTTTCCCGGCCTGTATGGCTGCCCTGAAAGGGGCCGGCGGCCTCTATGACGCGATGGTCGAGACGGTCGAGGAAAAAGGCCGCCCCTTCCTCGGCATCTGCGTCGGCATGCAACTGATGGCCAGCATGGGCCGCGAATATGAAGACACCCCCGGTCTGGGCTGGATCGGTGGCGAGGTGACCCAGATCACGCCGAAAGACCCGAAGCTCAAAGTCCCCCATATGGGCTGGAACGACTTGGTGATCGATCACGACCACGCTGTCTTCACCGGGCTGCAAACCGGTGATCACACCTATTTCGTGCACAGCTACCACATGGCCGTCGCCGACCCCGCCGAACGTCTGGCCCATGTCGAATACGGCGGCGAAGTCACGGCGATCATCGGCCGGGACACGATGCTGGGCATGCAGTTTCACCCGGAGAAAAGCCAAACCACCGGCCTGCGGCTGATCTCGAACTTCCTGACTTGGGCGCCTTAACCCATGCCGCGTCTATTGAAACGTCGGAAGGTATTTAAGAAAGGATGAAGATGAAGAAAGACCCTCTTCAACTTCATCCTTTTACAAATACCTCTGCGCTGCGCTTTCCTCACGCAAAACGCAATGAAGGCGCGAAGGTCTGGCCCCGCGCCTTCCGACCTTGGCAGAAGTGAACTGCCCTTACTTGATGCGCGCCCAGGTCTGTTTCGAGCAGATCAGCCCGCCCGCGACGCAGCCCGAGAGTTTCAGCGAGTTGCCTGAGACATTCATCTTCCCGATGTAGATTTTGCCGTTTGACGGGCGCCAAACCTTACCGGCGTATTTGCCGCCGCCCTGAGGCTTCATGTCGATGACGAGTGTTTTGCCGATATTGGGGGATTTATATTCGCCGCTGCCGTTGAAGGTGCGCGCGATGGTGCCGCAGATCGCCCCGCCGCAGGGGGCCATTTTCACATGGGCATAGGCGCCGTCATCCACTTGGGTTTTCCACGTACCGACCGCCGGATCCGCGGCATGGGCGGCGCCGCTCAGGCCAAGGCCCAGAAGGGCCGCTGCAAAAAGCTGTTTCATGATCTCTCCTCCCGATCTGGCTTTAGTGTTAGCCACAACTTTCAATCGGGCAAGACTGACCTCGGGTCGCGTTGCAAAATCCCTGGCGACGTGCAAAAGGAAAGCGACTTCTCTAACAAGGGCCCGGCCATGATCCTTTACCCCGCTATCGATCTCAAAGACGGTCAGGCCGTGCGCCTTGTGCATGGCGACATGGACCGCGCCACCGTTTTCAACGACGATCCCGCCGCACAGGCGCTTAGCTTTGTCGAAGCGGGCTGTGATTGGCTGCATCTCGTGGACCTTAATGGCGCTTTTGCCGGGACCCCGGTGAACGCCGCGCCAGTGGAGGCGATTTTGAAAGCCTGCAAGGTGCCTGCGCAATTGGGCGGTGGCATTCGCGATATGGCGACGATAGAGAGTTGGCTGGATAAGGGGCTCGCGCGTGTCATTCTGGGCACCGTGGCGGTTGAGAACCCCGAACTGGTCCGCGAGGCGGCGCGCGCCTTTCCCGGGCAGGTAGCGGTAGGAATCGACGCGCGGAACGGCAAGGTCGCGACCAAGGGTTGGGCCACAGAGACCGATGTGATGGCCACCGACCTCGCGAAATCCTTTGAGGATGCGGGCGTCGCCGCGATCATCTACACTGACATCATGCGCGATGGCGCGATGGGCGGGCCGAATGTGGAAGCGACAGCCGATCTGGCGCGGGCTGTCTCGATCCCGGTGATTGCCTCGGGCGGGGTGTCATCGCTCGAAGACTTAAGCGCGTTGCGGGACACCGGGGTCATCGAGGGCGCGATCTCGGGGCGCGCGCTTTATGATGGCGCGATTGATCTGACCGACGCCATGAAGATGTTGAAGGGCTGAGCCATGCTAAAGACCCGCATCATCCCTTGTCTCGACGTGGCCGATGGCCGCGTGGTGAAGGGTGTGAACTTCGTCGGCCTGCGTGATGCGGGCGACCCGGTGGATGCCGCGATTGCCTATGATGCGGCGGGGGCGGATGAGCTTTGCTTTCTCGACATCCACGCCACCCATGAAAACCGCGGCACGATGTTCGATCTGGTCACCCGGACCGCCGAGCATTGCTATATCCCGCTGACCGTCGGCGGCGGCGTGCGGACCGTGGCGGATGTGCGGGCCTTGCTGTTGGCAGGGGCTGACAAGGTCAGCTTTAACTCCGCCGCTGTGGCGAACCCGGATGTGATCGCCGAAGCGGCGGATCACTTTGGCAGCCAGTGCATCGTCTGCGCGATTGACGCCAAGACCGTAAGCCTCGGCAAATGGGAGATTTTCACCCATGGCGGGCGCAAGCCCACGGGCATCGACGCCGTGGAGTTCGCCCGCACCGTGGCCGCCAAGGGCGCAGGTGAAATTCTGCTGACTTCCATGGACCGTGATGGCACCAAACAGGGGTTCAACCTGCCCCTGACCCGCGCCATTTCGGATGCCGTGTCGGTGCCCGTGATCGCCTCTGGCGGGGTCGGCAATTTGGATCACCTTGTCGATGGGGTGATCGAAGGTGGCGCTTCGGCGGTGCTGGCAGCCTCCATCTTTCACTTTGGCGAATATACCGTGCAGGAGGCCAAACAGCATATGGCCGCCGCTGGCATTCCAATGAGGCTTTCATGACACTTGATGACCTATACGCCACCATTCTGAGCCGCAAAAGCGCCGATCCTTCAAGCAGTTGGACCGCGCAACTGCTGGCCAAAGGGCCAGAAAAATGCGCTGAAAAGTTCGGCGAAGAGGCGGTCGAGGCAATCATCGAGGCGGTAAAAGATGACCGCAAAGGTCTGACCTCCGAAGCTGCGGATGTGCTCTACCACCTGTTGGTGATGCTGGCGGCGCGGGATGTGCCGCTGAGCGATGTGCTGGATGAGTTGGCGCGGCGGCAATCGACCTCCGGCATCGCCGAAAAGGCCGCGCGGAAATAATCAGCCCATAAGGCGCGGGATTTCCACCTTGGGGCAGCGGTCCTGGATCACGTCCACGCCGCGTGCCTCGGCCTTGGCCGCAGCTTCGGCATTGGTGATGCCCATTTGCATCCAGATGGTCTCAAGCTCGGGGAAAGCCTCCAGCGCTTCGTCCACGACGGGGGGCACATCCTCGGAGCGGCGGAAAATATCGACCATTTGCACCGGCGGGTCGATCTCGGCCAGAGTGGCGACGATGGTCTCGCCAAAGACTTCCTTGCCCGCGTGCACCGGGTTTACCGGCACCACGTCATACCCTTTTTGGGCAAGGTATTCAGCGACATAGTGGCTGGGCCGCGCCGGATTGGGGGAAACACCGACCACCGCAATGCGGCGGGTGCGGGTGAGAACGTCTTTGATCAATGCATCTGTCATAGGCTGAACTTAAGCGCCTCCGCGCGGGTTTCAACGGCTTAATGACGTGGCGTAAAGCCTGCCACCCCCTGCCCGCGATTGGCAAGGCCGCGGCGATTGCATAGGCTCGCCCCAAAGGGCCGCCTGTGGAGGAACCGGGCAGCACCGCGAACCATCATCACCGGGAGCATAGGATGATCGATCAGACCTTGGATATGAACAATCTCGAAATGTCGGAGAAGGCCAAGCCGCTGCTGGCGGCGGTCATCAAGCACATCCGCGAGAATGTCGATCCGATCACTGAGGAGTTCTTTCGCCTTGGCGAAGGCCGCGCCGACCGCTGGTCCTATGCGCCCGGTCAGTTGGAATTGCTCGACGGGGCCAAGCAAAAAGCGCGGGAGGCTGGGCTGTGGAACTTTTTCCTGCCCAATGCCGAAACCGGTGAAGGGCTGGCGAACCTCGATTACGCCTATATCGCCGCCGAATTGGGCAAAAGCCCGCTGGCGCCGGAAAGCCTGAACTGCTCCGCCCCGGATACCGGCAATATGGAGGTGTTGGAACGCGTCGGCACGCCCGAGCAGAAAGAGCGCTGGCTGAAGCCACTGCTCGCGGGTGAAATCCGCTCGGCCTTTGCCATGACGGAGCCTGATGTCGCCTCTTCGGATGCGCGCAACATCTCGACGAGCGCGGTGCTGGATGGCGACGATTGGGTGATCAACGGCGAGAAGTTCTATATCTCGGGCGCGGGCGATCCGCGTTGCAAGATCATGATCGTCATGGTGAAAACCTCACCCGAGGCCGAGACTTTCCGCCAGCAGAGCCAGATCCTCGTGCCGATGGACACGCCGGGGGTGGAAATCCTCGGCCCGATGCATGTCTTTGGCCATGACGACGCGCCGCATGGGCATATGCATATCCGTTTTTCCGATGTGCGCGTGCCGCGTGAAAACGTGCTTTGGGGCGAAGGGCGTGGCTTCGAGATCAGTCAGGTGCGGCTTGGGCCGGGGCGGATTCACCACTGCATGCGCTCTATTGGTGCGGCGGAAAAGGCGCTGGACCTGATGATCGAACGTGGGCTCGGGCGCGAGGCTTTTGGCAAGAAGATCATCGACCTCGGCAAGAATATGGAAACGATCAGCCGCGCGCGGATCGACATCGAAGCCATGCGGCTGATGGTGTTGAAAGCGGCCAAGGCGATGGATGTCTTGGGCAATAAAGAGGCGCGCATCTGGGTCAGCATGATCAAGGCGCTGGTGCCGGAAAAGGCCTGCGAGATCATCGACGCCTCCATGCAGGTGCATGGGGCCACGGGGATGAGCCAGTGGAGCCCGCTTTCGGGCATGTACACATGGCAGCGCGCGCTGCGCTTTGCCGATGGGCCGGATGAGGTGCACCATCAGGTGATCGCCCGGGCCGAGGTGAAGGCCTTTCAGGCGTCGAACGCGCGCGGCTCTGGCAGCGACAGCTGATATGGAGCTCGCGGGCCGCGTCATCGTCATCACCGGGGCCGCCAGCGGCATCGGGCGGGCACTGGCGCTGCGCTTTGCTAGGGAAGCGCCTGCGCATATCGTCTGCGTGGATATCGACAGCGCGGGGGCCGAGGCGACGGCGGCTGAGGTCGGCGGCACGGCCTTCCGCGTCGATGTCGCGCGGGAGGCGGAGATCGCCGCGCTGATCGACAGCGTCGAGCGTGACATCGGGCCGATTGATCTTTTCTGCTCCAACGCCGGTATCTCGGTCGAGGGCGGCGTCGAAGTCCCGGATGCCGACTGGCAGCGCATTTGGGAGATTAACGTGATGAGCCATGTGCGCGCAGCACGGCATCTGGTGCCGCTGATGCGGACCCGCGGGGGTGGCTATCTGCTCAACACCGCCTCAGCGGCGGGGCTGCTCAATCAGGTCGGCGCTGCGCCCTATGGGGTGACAAAACACGCCGCCGTCGGCCTCGCCGAATGGCTGGCGATGAGCTATGGCGACGACGGGATCAAGGTCTCTGTGCTTTGCCCGCAGGCGGTCCGGACCGAGATGATGCGCGGGCTAGAGGATCATGTCGCCGCGATTGACGGCATGTTGGAGCCTGAACCGGTGGCCGAAGCCTGCGTGCAGGCGATCCGCGATGAGGTCTTTCTGGTGCTGCCGCATCCGCAGGTGCGCGACTATATGCGAGGGAAGGCGCAGGATTATGACCGCTGGATCGGCGGAATGCGCAAGCTGAACCGGCGGTTTGGGGCGGCGAAAGAGAGCTAGCGGCCCTTAGCTCTCCCCTTGGGCCGGATCGGGCGCAGCAGCCCCTCCTGCGCCACGCTCGCCACCAACTGCCCGTTTTGATTGTAGATCATCCCACGGTTGAACCCCCGCGCCCCGCCGGTGAACGGCGCGTCGAGCGCATAAAGGTGCCATTCGTCAAAGCGGATCGGCGCGTGAAACCACATGGCGTGGTCAAGGCTGGCCGTCATCACCTTGCCCTGAAACCACGTCAGCCCATGGGGCCGCAGAGAGGAGCCGAGCAGGTTCATGTCCGAGGCATAGGCAAGCAGAGCGTGCTGCATCACCGGGTTCTGCCCTTCGGCGGCCCCCATGCGGAACCACAGATAGTTGCGGTCGCTCACTTTTTCCGGCGTCATGAAATCGCGCGGCTCAACCTCACGGATCTCAATGGGGCGCTCGCGCAGGAAGTCCCCACGGTATTTCTCGGGCAGCTTCTCGGCAAAAGCCTCGCGCAATTCGGGCCGGTCCGGCCAGTTCTCAGGGGCCGAGACCTGCGGCATCTCATGTTGCCAATCGAACCCCTCTTCTTCGACCTGAAAAGAGGCGGAGAGGTTCAGGATCTGCTTGCCATGCTGGATCGCCACCACACGCCGGGTCGTGAAACTGCCCCCGTCGCGGGCGCGGTCAACCTGATAGATTACCGGAATTTTCGGGTCGCCGGGCCGGATGAAATAGGCATGGAGCGAATGGCAGGCCCGGTCTGGCACGGTGCGGTAAGCCGCCATCAGCGCCTGCGCGATGACATGACCGCCGAAAATCCGCATCGAGGTCTCACCCCCAGCACCCGTGCCCCGAAACAGATCGACCTCAAGCTGTTCGATATCCAACAGATCAAGCAATTGCCGCGCAGCATTGGTCATGGGTCATCCTTTCGGGCCGGGGTATTTCGGCCCTAGCAACAGGTTTTCACCGCAAAGCTCAAGCGCCAAACGCCCCGCCGCCCGCTTAGCGGTCGCGATCCAGCGCCTCCAGCCCGTGGCGCGCAAAAATTGGGACATATTGCCCTAATTTCAACCCGTATTCGGGGTTTGAAGCGTTGCCCTCCAAGGCGCGTTTCAACACGCCTTGGATGATCGCCGCCATGCGGAAAAAGCAAAAGGCGAGGTAATAGCCGAAATTGTCGATGCCCTTCAGCCCGCGCCTGCGGCAATAGGCGGCGATGAATTCGGCATCGGTGGGCAGGCCAAGCGCCTTGCGGTCCACCCCGGCCAAGCCGCGCCCCTCGGCCCCCACGGGCATCTGCCACTGCATGATGACGGCGGCGAGATCGGCAACGGGATGGCCGATGGTCGATAGTTCCCAATCCAGAACCGCACGGCAGGCGGTCCCATGGGTGTCGAAGATCATATTGTCGATCCGGTAATCGCCATGCACCAACGTCCGCTGCCCGTCGTCCTCGGGCAGCTCCGCGCTGAGGCGCTGCATGAGCCTATCCATATCCGGCTGCGGCTCGGTCTCCGACGCGCGGTATTGTTTCGACCAGCGCGCCACCTGCCGCTCGAAATAGTTACCCGGCGGGCCATAGTCTGACAGCCCCGCCGCGTCGATATCGACCTCATGCAGCGCAGCCAGCACGCCATTCATCTCATCCATGACCGCGCCACGCTCTGCCGGGGTAAGCTCTGGCAGCGTGGGGTCGTTGAAGTTGCGCCCTGGGACATGGTCCATGACATAGAACATCGAGCCGATGACGCTCTCGTCTTCGCAAAGCAGATGCATCCGCGCGACAGGCACCTGACTGCCCGCCAAAGCCTTCTGCACCCGAAACTCCCGATCCACCGCATGGGCCGATTTCAATAGCACCCCCGGGGTTTGCGGCGCAGCACATAGTCATGCGCCGGGGTCGAAAGCAGGAATGTCGGGTTGGATTGCCCGGCCTGAAACTTCGTGACCTCCAGCGGCCCGGCAAAGCCCGGCAGGTTCGCCTCCAACCAGCGGCAAACGGCGTCCTCATTCAGAGTTTGGGTATCCGTGCTCACTGTGCGAACTCCGCTGCCAACCTTGCGCCAGCGGCGCGATACTCCGCCTCGATACGGTCCACCAGGTCGGCCGCGCCGCCGATCTCTTTGACAGCGCCAATCCCCTGCCCCGCGCCCCAAATTTCCTTCCACGCCTTGGGTTTGGACGACCCCGAGCCAAAATTCATCGAAGAGGCATCCGCCGATGGCAGATTGTCCGGGTCGAGCCCCGCCGCCACGATCGAGGGGCGCAGATAGTTGCCCGACACCCCGGTGAAGAGCGACGAGGTCACAATGTCATCCGCCCCGCCCGAGACGATCATATCCTTGTAGCCCGGCACGGCGTTCGCCTCTCGCGTGGCGATGAAGGCCGAGCCCATATAGCCCAAATCGGCCCCCATGGCGCGGGCCGCCAGCAGCCCCTCGCCCGTGGCCAAGGCGCCGGAAAGCAGGAGCGGCCCGTCGAACCATTCGCGGATTTCGCGGATCAGCGCGAAGGGCGATTGCGGCCCCGCATGGCCCCCGGCCCCCGCGGCCACGGCAATCAAACCATCCGCGCCCTTTTCGATCGCCTTGCGCGCGAAACGGTTGTTGATGACGTCATGCAGCGTCACGCCGCCACAGGAATGTGCGGCCTCGTTCACCTCGACCCGCGCGCCAAGCGAGGTGATCCAGATCGGCACCTTATGTTTGACGCAGATCTCAAGATCACGCTCCAAACGCGCGTTCGACCGATGCACGATCTGGTTCACCGCGAAAGGGGCTGCGGGCCGGTCGGGGTTCTCTTGATTGTGCTTGTCCAAGGCTTCGGTGATCTGGGTCAGCCAAGCATCCAACAAGGGCGGCTCGCCCTCTGCCTCCCGCGCGTTCAGCGCCGGGAAAGACCCGACGATCCCCGCCTTGCACTGCGCGATGACAAGCTCGGGCCCCGAGAGGATGAACATCGGCGAGGCGACCAGCGGCAGGCGCAGGCCGCGCAGAGCTTGGGGTAGATGGCTGTCGTCACGCATATGGGGTCTCCGTTCGGGGTCTATCGCTCGGCATCACAGTGCCTTTTCAAATATATTCGGTCCCGACATCACATTGATGCCGCCGCTGACCGGGATCACGGCCCCGGTGACATAGGCGCCGCCGCGTCCGCAGAGAAACAGCATGCAGCCCGCGATATCTTCATCCCGCCCAACACGGCCAAGCGGGACATCCTGCCCCACCGCGGCCCGCGTCTTCTCATCGCCCGTGGCGAATGCCGTCATGCGCGAGACGAAGGGCCCCGGCGCCAATGCGTTCACGGTGATCCGCTCCCCGGCCAATTCCTTGGCGAGGATTTTGCTCAGGTGAATGACCGCCGCCTTGGACGCGGCATAGCTATAGGCGCCGTCGCCCATCTCGCGCTCCCCCATGACCGACCCGACATTAACGATCCGCGCGGGATCATCCGCCGTGGCCACGGCGCTGAGAAGCGGCAATAGCTTTTGCGTAAGATCGAAGAGCCCGGCGACATTGACACCCATGACCTTATCCCAAGCCCGGTAAGGGAACTGCCCCAAAGGCGCACCCCAAGTCATCCCCGCGTTGTTCATCAAGATATGCAGCTGATCGCTGCGCGCCTGAACCTCAGCCACGAACGCATCCACACCAGCCTCAGTCCCTACATCGCCCGCAAACCCTTCGGCGCTGCCCCGGGCGCCAAGCGCATTCAGCTCATCGGCCACAGCCGCGCAGGCCTCTCCGTTCCGGCTGGCTAAAAGGACCCGCGCCCCGGCCCGCACCAAAGCCTCCGCCGCCATCCGCCCGATGCCCGTGGCCCCGCCGGTAATCAAAGCGGTCTTTCCCTCCAAGCCAAAGAGCGTATCGATATCCATGCCCCGCCTCCCAACGTCGACTGTTGCCGCTACTGTGACAGGGCTTCGGGCAGCGTCAAGCGGATGCCAAAGGCAGGCCCCGGTAACCGGGCGTCATATGGTTCTTGCTGGTCGGGAGATTACCCCCTCAAACGCAAAACCGCCGCAGCTTTGAGCTGCGGCGGTTTTGTTATTCTGATCATCGTAGAGAGATACTGTTTTGCTCTAGGAACTTATTAGGTTTGGCGATGACCTACTCTCCCACGTCTTAAGACGCAGTACCATCGGCGCTACGGCACTTAACGGCTGGGTTCGGGATGGGACCAGGTGTTTTGCTCGCGCTATGATCACCAAACCGAATAAATTCCTAGCAGCGCTCTGCGCAGCAGAGCGGCGGCGGGAGGCAGGGTATCCGAAGGATGCCCGTTCCCGCTCCGTCTCCATTGGAGCGCAAAGCGTGTTTGTCCAAGTCATGTACGACTGATTGTATGTGTATGCTTTTGATCAGTTTAAGCAGTCTTGCTTCTACTGGATCAAATCAAGCCTATCGAGCAATTAGTACCAGTCAACTGAACGTATTACTACGCTTACATCTCTGGCCTATCGACGTGGTGGTCTACCACGGCTCTCAGGGATACCTTGTTTTGAGGGGGCTTCCCGCTTAGATGCCTTCAGCGGTTATCCTGTCCGATCATAGCTACCCAGCACTGCTATTGGCATAACAACTGGTCCACCAGTGGATCGTTCACCCCGGTCCTCTCGTACTAGGGGCAACTCCTCTCAAGTATCCTACACCCACGGAAGATAGGGACCGAACTGTCTCACGACGTTCTAAACCCAGCTCACGTACCTCTTTAAACGGCGAACAGCCGTACCCTTGGGACCTGCTCCAGCCCCAGGATGAGATGAGCCGACATCGAGGTGCCAAACACTGCCGTCGATATGGACTCTTGGGCAGTATCAGCCTGTTATCCCCGGCGTACCTTTTATCCGTTGAGCGATGGCCCTCCCACTTGGGACCACCGGATCACTATGGCCGTCTTTCGACTCTGCTCGACTTGTCAGTCTCGCAGTCAGGCTGGCTTCTGCCATTGCACTCAACGAGCGATTTCCGACCGCTCTGAGCCAACCTTCGCGCGCCTCCGTTACGATTTAGGAGGCGACCGCCCCAGTCAAACTACCCGCCACACAGGGTCCCGGAACCGGATAACGGTCCGCGGTTAGACATCAAGCAGAACAAGGGTGGTATCTCAAGGGAGGCTCCACCGAGACTGGCGTCTCGGTTTCAAAGCCCACCACCTATCCTGCACATGTTCGGCCTAATGCCAGTGTGAAGCTGTAGTAAAGGTGCACGGGGTCTTTCCGTCTAACCGCGGGTAACCGGCATCTTGACCGGTAATTCAATTTCGCTGAGTCTATGTTGGAGACAGCGGGGAAGTCGTTACGCCATTCGTGCAGGTCGGAACTTACCCGACAAGGAATTTCGCTACCTTAGGACCGTTATAGTTACGGCCGCCGTTTACCTGGGCTTCAATTCAGAGCTCTCACTCCTCCTTTTAACCTTCAGGCACCGGGCAGGCGTCAGACCCTATACGTCGTCTTGCGACTTCGCAGAGCCCTGTGTTTTTAATAAACAGTCGCCACCCCCTGGTTTGTGCCCCCAGCCCCTAGTTGCCTAGGAACCGGGCCTCCTTCTCGCGAACTTACGGAGGTATTTTGCCGAGTTCCTTCAACATAGTTCTCTCAAGCGCCTTGGTATTCTCTACCTGTCCACCTGTGTCGGTTTAGGGTACGATCTGATGATGGAGCTATTTCCAGGGACCGCTCAGCAGCCCATCCAATCCGATAAGGATGAACTACCTCTGCGATCCGTCACTTCCATCTGGCCCAGGAATATTAACCTGGTTCCCATCGACTACGCCTTTCGGCCTCGCCTTAGGGGTCGGCTTACCCTGCTCAGATTAGCTTTAAGCAGGAACCCTTGGACTTTCGGCGAGAGTGTCTCTCACACTCTTTGTCGCTACTCATGTCATCATTCTCACTAGTGATCTCTCCACCGGATCGCTCACGCGCCGGCTTCACAGAAAGCTCCTTGTGTCCAATACGTCCCGAGGGACGATAAGGACACATGGAACTATGTCACACTACGCTCTGCTACCATGCAATAAATGCATCCTCGGCTTCGGCTCATGGCTTGAGCCCCGTTACATCTTCGCCGCAAGACAACTTATTTAGACCAGTGAGCTGTTACGCTATCTTTAAAGGATGGCTGCTTCTAAGCCAACCTCCTGGTTGTTTTGGTCGTCTCACCTGCTTTCCCACTTAGCCATGAATTAGGGGCCTTAGCCGGAGGTCAGGGTTGTTTCCCTCTCCACGACGGACGTTAGCATTCGCCGTGTGTCTGCCATCCAGTACTCCTCGGTATTCGGAGTTTGGTTAGGATCAGTAAGCCTGTGGGGCCCCATTACCCATCCAGTGCTCTACCCCGAGGGTATTCGGATGACGCTCTACCTAAATAGATTTCGCAGAGAACCAGCTATCTCCGAGTTTGATTGGCCTTTCACCCCTAGGCACAGCTCATCCCGATCTTTTTCAACAGATGTGGGTTCGGTCCTCCAATAAGTGTTACCTTATCTTCAACCTGGCCATGCCTAGATCACTCGGTTTCGGGTCTGATCCCACGAACTCGACGCCCTATTAAGACTCGCTTTCGCTGCGCCTACACCTAACGGCTTAAGCTTGCTCGTGAGACCAAGTCGATGACCCATTATACAAAAGGTACGCTGTCACATCGCAAGGATGCTCCAACTGATTGTAGGCGTTCGGTTTCAGGTACTGTTTCACTCCCCTCGTCGGGGTGCTTTTCACCTTTCCCTCACGGTACTGGTTCACTATCGGTCAGTAAGGAGTACTTAGCCTTCGAAGGTGGTCCTCCGATCTTCAGACAGGATTTCACGTGTCCCGCCCTACTTAATACGTCCAATCATGCTTCTTATACGGGACTATCACCCACTTTGGTTGCGCATTCCAACGCATTCTAATCACACTCATGGCTCGGCTGGTCCCCGTTCGCTCGCCGCTACTAGGGGAGTATCAATTGATTTCCTTTCCTCCGGGTACTTAGATGTTTCAGTTCCCCGGGTTTGCCTTTTTAAGCCTATATATTCAGCCTAAAAATACCTGGTCTTACACCCTGATAATCACTTCGCTGGCGACCACCCAGTGTTTTGATCGAAGATCAAAATGTACCGACCAAAGGTCGGCACGGAGTGTTCATTGCGAAGCAATAACAGAGTATAATCAGGTGGGTTGCCCCATTCAGAAATCCATGGATCAAAGCTTATTCTCAGCTCCCCATGGCTTATCGCAGAGTATCACGTCTTTCATCGCCTCTTACTGCCAAGGCATTCACCAAACGCCCTTTTCGCGCTTGATTTGATCCAGAAAAAGCAAGACTTAGCGCCTCGCGCGAAGATCAGAAGCTGGTAAGAAACTGACCCTCTTATTCTGCATCAAAAGCATACTTTACCCGCCCAGACTGTCGTCTGGACAATGAGCGATGCAGATAGCTGCCGTCCGTGCAGGAGGCAGCGTCACCGCTCTGGTTAGTGTACTTGACTTGGACAACATATTCGTTTCAGCCGCGATATGCTTGAAAGACCGAGGAAACAGCCCGTCAAACACCGGCCCCGAAGGGCAGCAACTGAGATCATCCCCTCACGCGGGGCGATCAAACATGTTGTTAGTATCTCTCTTTACGATGTCAATCACGTGCATCCGAAGGATGTCACGCTACCGTCTGTGAAACAGACGTTCAAACACACGATATGTGCTTGAAGGTATGTTCCATATACCACCCTAGGAGGGGTGGTGGGTCGAGGAGGACTTGAACCTCCGACCTCACGCTTATCAGGCGTGCGCTCTAACCACCTGAGCTACCGACCCAGCTGATTTGCCGAAGGCAAATCGGCGTCGCCCGTCAGGGCATTCCGAAGGAATGTCCCGGGAGGGCCAGCGTGGTTAAGCTGGTCTCGATGGGCTGATTGCTGCCCTTCTCGCACGTCCGTTGGACGGGCAACCAGGGCGACGCCTTTTGCTTTGCAAAAGGCTTGGTGGAGCCTAGGAGGATCGAACTCCTGACCTCCTGAATGCAAATCAGGCGCTCTCCCAGCTGAGCTAAGGCCCCAAACTATTGAGACCCACGCGTTCAGCGCAGGACCTATTTCTGAAGAGATATGAGGACGGCTCGGTTCTATATATTGACCGGCTTTGTTTGCCGATCTGCTAAGTGTTCCACGAGTTGAGCGAGGCTCAACTGGCTAGGAACATCCTTAGAAAGGAGGTGATCCAGCCGCAGGTTCCCCTACGGCTACCTTGTTACGACTTCACCCCAGTCGCTGATCCTACCGTGGTCCGCTGCCCCCAAAAGGTTAGCGCACGGCCGTCGGGTAGAACCAACTCCCATGGTGTGACGGGCGGTGTGTACAAGGCCCGGGAACGTATTCACCGTGGCATGCTGTTCCACGATTACTAGCGATTCCGACTTCATGGGGTCGAGTTGCAGACCCCAATCCGAACTGAGACAGCTTTTGGGGATTAACCCATTGTCACTGCCATTGTAGCACGTGTGTAGCCCAACCCGTAAGGGCCATGAGGACTTGACGTCATCCACACCTTCCTCCCGCTTATCACGGGCAGTTTCCTTAGAGTGCCCAGCCGAACTGCTGGCAACTAAGGATGTGGGTTGCGCTCGTTGCCGGACTTAACCGAACATCTCACGACACGAGCTGACGACAGCCATGCAGCACCTGTCACTGCGTCCCCGAAGGGAACGTCCGATCTCTCGGAGTGGCACAGGATGTCAAGGGTTGGTAAGGTTCTGCGCGTTGCTTCGAATTAAACCACATGCTCCACCGCTTGTGCGGGCCCCCGTCAATTCCTTTGAGTTTTAATCTTGCGACCGTACTCCCCAGGCGGAATGCTTAATCCGTTAGGTGTGTCACCGAACAGTATACTGCCCGACGACTGGCATTCATCGTTTACGGTGTGGACTACCAGGGTATCTAATCCTGTTTGCTCCCCACACTTTCGCACCTCAGCGTCAGTATCGAGCCAGTGAGCCGCCTTCGCCACTGGTGTTCCTCCAAATATCTACGAATTTCACCTCTACACTTGGAATTCCACTCACCTCTCTCGAACTCTAGACTGATAGTTTTGGAGGCAGTTCCGGGGTTGAGCCCCGGGATTTCACCCCCAACTTTCCAATCCGCCTACGCGCGCTTTACGCCCAGTAATTCCGAACAACGCTAACCCCCTCCGTATTACCGCGGCTGCTGGCACGGAGTTAGCCGGGGTTTCTTTACCAGGTACTGTCATTATCATCCCTGGCGAAAGTGCTTTACGATCCTAAGACCTTCATCACACACGCGGCATGGCTAGATCAGGCTTGCGCCCATTGTCTAAGATTCCCCACTGCTGCCTCCCGTAGGAGTCTGGGCCGTGTCTCAGTCCCAGTGTTGCTGATCATCCTCTAAAACCAGCTATAGATCGTAGACTTGGTAGGCCATTACCCCACCAACTATCTAATCTAACGCGGGCCGATCCTTCTCCGATAAATCTTTCCCCCGAAGGGCGTATGCGGTATTACTCACCGTTTCCAGTGGCTATTCCGCAGAGAAGGGCACGTTCCCACGCGTTACTAACCCGTCCGCCGCTAGACCCGAAGGTCTCGCTCGACTTGCATGTGTTAGGCCTGCCGCCAGCGTTCGTTCTGAGCCAGGATCAAACTCTCAAGTTGAAACGCATTACTGCGTATCCTTGACGTCGAACCTCTGCACATCGACCTGCATCCATTACTGAAAGATGCAGACCATTCTCTGTTTGTTGTGCTTCAGCTACAAAGTAGCGAAAGCCGTCCAAACAGTGAAGCTGACACTCTATCATCGGCCGAGGCCTAAGAGCGCGATATACAGACGTTGATCCATCGAATGAACCAAACCGCCCACATATCTCTTCAGATATCAAATTTTCAAACAGCGTTGAGACAAAAGAAACTGAGATGCGCCCTAACTTCTTGGCGCGCCCCGCCTCTAATACCTCGAATTCTTATCCGCCTCGTGATCCGAACCACCGCGTCTCCGCTGCCGTCCGCCCCGTCTGGCGCCCCAGCGGTGCGTCTCAGCGCCGCCGGTAGAGGGGTTCTAAGGTTAGTGGGGCAAAGCCGCAAGCAGAAATTTGAGAAAAGATGAGATTTCGAGGAACTTTTCGGCAAGATGCTGAAATGGCGTGCTAATTTCCCGCATCTAACGCGCGGGAGCTGGCCCCCCTGCCCTATCTAAGCCGATACCCTCACTGCCGGCCCATGAATCGACCGCGATTCACGGGATCACAGGGCAAAATCGGCGACTCGCGGCGCAGGCCCTACCCCTCCCCTGCATCCTCCTCCGCCCGACTGAGCGGAAGCGGCTCTTTGAAGGTGAGCGTGCGGTAAGGGAAAGGAATCTCCAGTCCAGCCTCGTCCAGCGCCCGTTTCACCGCGGTCACCACCTCATCCCGAGAGCGGCGCTGCTCGACCGGGGCTGAGCCTGTCCACCAAGTCACCTCGAAGTTGATGGAGGACTCCCCGAACTCCTGCGCAAAAACCTGAATCGGATGCTCCCCTGCTCTACCGTCTCGCAGCGCGCGACGGCCTCGGAGATCACTGCCCGCGCCTCACCCAGATCGACATCATAGGCCACCCCGCAGATCACGGTTTGCCGACGGTGCTTTTGATCCGTGCGCACATAGACGGGGTTCTTGAAAAGCATCGCATTGGGCACGATCACCAGTTGCCCGTCTGTCTGGCGGATATGACTTTCCCTGATGGCGATATGGGTGACCTTGCCCTCGATCCCCTCGCATTCGATATGATCCCCCATGCGCATCTCACGGCGAAAGAGGATGATGATCCCGGCGAGGAAATTCTCAAAGACGTCCTTGAAAGCGAAGCCAATGGCGACCGACCCGATGCCGAGCCCCGCCAGAATGCTGGCAGGTGTGAGGCCGGGAAAGACGATCACGGCCGCGATCATGATGCCAAAGACCCAGATGAGGATAGATGTCAAAAGGGTAAAGAGGTCGTGAAGGCTCGGGCGCAGCTTGGTGCGGGACAAGGTTCTACTGACCAGCGACCGCCCAAGCGCGGCAATGGCCCAGGTCAATATCAATACGAGGGTTGCGACAGCGATCTGTGGCAAGAGTGCGATTGCATCTCGCGCCATCTCCATGATCTGGCGCCACATGATCCTGACTGGCTCCACCCTGCCCCTCCTCTGGCTGTTTGGTAGATTGCCGCAAAACCCATGCTGCGGCGAGTGTTAATTGCGCGCCCCTCAACGCGCCACCACTGGCCGTGTGATGATCGGGGGCTAGCTTAGGGCAAGGTTTAATCTGTTTGGAAAGGAGCCCGGCGCACCCGGCGTGACACTATGGACATCATTCGCATCATCATCGCTATCCTACTGCCCCCTCTTGGGGTGTTCTTGCAGGAAGGTCTGGGAAAGCACTTCTGGATTAACATTCTCCTGACCTTGCTGGGCTACCTGCCCGGGATCGTCCATGCGCTCTATATCATCATCAAAAGGTGATGGCGCGGGCAGCAGCCCGAATAGAAAAAGCGCGCCTCCGGTAAGAGGCGCGCTTTTGCAATCAATCAGATAGTTTGTCCTTGGCGTCACCGACACCCTTTTGCACTTTGCCCTCGGCCTGATCGGCCTGACCTTCGTGCTTCAGGTCTTCGTTGCCTGTGGCATCGCCAGCTTCTTCTTTCAGCTTGCCACCGATGTCTTTCGCCTTGCCTTTTGCTTGGTCGTCATTTGCCATGGTTGCTCTCCTCTATCTAGGTAGGGGAACAACGTTGGGCAGGAGGCGCGGGTTCCGTTGCGGGTGAGGGAAATCACGCGCTGATGGTGGCGAGGGTGTGGTCTGTTTGATTTGGTCTGAAATGGTGCCCGGGGGCGGGAAATACTTTTCCTTCAAGATGGGCATTGGGACGTTGTAGCGTCATCGTCCTATGCCTATGGTCCCAGAAAAACTGAGGTCCAAAATGCTGACAGGCACCATCCGCTCGCAAATCGATCAAATCTGGAACGCCTTCTGGTCCGGTGGCGTCTCAAACCCGCTTTCAGTAATCGAACAGCTGACATTTCTGATGTTTATTAAGCGGTTAGATGACCTGCAAACGGTCGAGGAGCGAAAGGCCGAAGATCTGGGCATTCCAATGCAGCGCAGCATCTTCCCAGAGGGCGCAAACGACAAGGGCGAACCGTTCGAGAACCTACGCTGGTCGCGCTTCAAGCATTTTGAAGCTCGGGAGATGATGAGGATCGTGGACGAGCACGTCTTTCCGTTCCTGCGGGCCCTAGGTGAAGAGGGCTCGTCCTACGGCACCCACATGAAAGACGCGCGATTGGGTTTCTCCAACCCCAACCTGTTGGCCAAGGTCGTTCAGATGCTCGACGAGATTCCGATGGAGGACCGCGACACCAAGGGCGACGTTTACGAATACATGCTTGGCAAGATCGCCAGCGCCGGCCAGAACGGCCAGTTCCGCACGCCGCGCCACATAATTGAATTGATGGTTAATCTGATGGCGCCCACGCCCACTGACGTGATCTGTGACCCTGCTGCGGGCACCAGCGGTTTCTTGGTCGCCGCGGCCGAGTATCTGCGCACGCACCACCCCAAATGCTGCGCAACACCGAAAGCCGTGACCACTTTCACAACCAGATGTTTCACGGATTTGACTTCGATGCGACCATGCTTCGGATCGGCGCCATGAACATGACACTGCACGTGACCTGCCCCCACTGGTCCCTCGTTCATGACGAGAGCCTGCGGGTTTGATTTTGATAGTCGTCGGTTTCGGGCTTGGCAAGCGCGCCGGGCGCGGAGCCCTCAAATTGCTCAAGCGTCCGGCGCGCTTCGGCCGGTGTTTTGTTCCCGAGCGATGAGTGCGGCCTGACGGTGTTGTAATCGTAACGCCAGAGCGCCAGCTTCCGGCGGGCGTCGTCCAGGGTGTCAAATATCTCCTCGTTCAGCAGTTCGTCGCGCATGCTGCCGTTGAATGACTCGATAAAGGCGTTCTGCTGCGGCTTCCCTGGGTCGATATAGTGCCACGGAATTGCGTTCTGATCGGCCCACCTCAGAATGGCCCGGCTCGTGAACTCCGTCCCCCTCGCCATTGTCTCTCGGACCAATGGCGTTCCAATGGCTCGATCGCTGACTATGCATCCGGGTTTACCGTAGATCCGCACCAACGCATCCAGCTCACGCGCAACACGCGCGCCGGAGATGCTGGTGTCAGCAATCAGGCACAGGTTTTCGCGGCTGCAATCGTCTATCACTGCCAGGATGCGGAGTTTCCGGGATGGGCCGAAGCTGTCAGCCAGGAAGTCCAGAGACCAGCGCGCATTGGGATACGCAGCCTCCGGCATCGGGGAGCGCGTTCCACGGGCCCGCTTGCGGCCGCGCCGCCGCTTCACTGACAGCCCTTCTTCCCGGTAGAGCCGATACAGTTTCTTGTGGTTCATTCTCATGCCCTTGCGCTCAAGCAACACGCCAATCCGGCGGTAGCCGAACCGGCGCCGCTTTCCGGCGATCTCCTGCATCTCCTTGCGGATCTCAGGGCAGTCCGGCGGGCGTTCGCGCCGGACTGTCTTTGGGTCGACACCAACAAGCCGACAGGCCCGGCGCTGCGAGATGCCGTGATCCCGCATCGCCCTGAGCGCCGCCTCTCGCCGCTTGGTCAGCGTCGTCAGTTCTTTCCCAGAAGATCCTTCAGAACCACATTGTCCAGCATCGTATCGGCCAGCAGCCGCTTCAGCTTGGCGTTCTCGTCCTCCAGCGCCTTCAGCCTCGCGGCCTCCGACACCTCCATGCCGCCATACTTGGACTTCAGCTTGTAGAAAGTTGCCGGGCTGAGCCCGTGCCTGCGGCACACCTCCGCCGTCGGCATGCCTGCCTCTTGCTCCTTGATCATCCCAATAATCTGCGCCTCGGTAAAACGGCTTTTCCGCATTCGTCTGCTCCTTCAGGGTTGGGCAGACTCTACATCATGGTGAGGGATTTCGCGGGGGGCAGGTCACACGGGATCGAGAACCCCGACATCTCTTATCGCGATAGCCTTGCCGAGGAGCACGGCGAGGACGCAGGGCGCTATTCCCTTATCCTCGCCAACCCGCCCTTTGCCGGTTCACTGGACTATGACACGACGGCAAAGGACCTGCTGAAGGTCGTCAAAACAAAAAAAACCGAGCTGCTGTTCATGGGTCTTTTCTTGCACCTGATGCGCACTGGCGGACGGGCGGCTGTGGTTGTGCCGGATGGCGTGCTGTTCGGCTCCTCTAAGGCCCACAAAGACATCCGCGGCATGCTGGTCGAGGATCACAAACTCGACGCGATCATCAAGATGCCCTCAGGCGTGTTCCGTCCCTATGCCGGAGTGTCCTGCGCCATTGTGGTGTTCACAAAGACTGGACCTGTCGCGTTTTTGTGCCGCCCCACGTGCTCGTTTAGGCCACTTTCCTTTCGAAAGCGACCGGGCTTTTCCAACCCAGTGCTGAGTGCCGCCTTCGCGGATTGTAGAAGCCGTTGATGTATTGGAAGATGGCCAGCTCTGCTTCTCTTCGCGTATGCCATGGTCTCCGCCAGATCAGCCTTGATCGTCTTGAAGAAGGTCTCGACGGCAGAGTTGTCATAACAATTGCCCTTGCCGCTCATCGATACCATGAACCCATGGTGGCGCAGAAGCTTCTGGTAGTCGTGCGAACAATATTGCGACCCACGGTCGGTGTGATGGATGCAGCCCTTGGGCGGCTGCCGCAGCGCAACAGCCATTTTCAATGCCCGGATTGCCAGGTCGCGCTTCATCCGGTTGCTCACCGCCCAACCGATCACCCGGCGTGAATGCAGATCGAGGATAACCGCGAGATACAACCACCCTTCACGGGTCCACACATAGCTGATGTCACCTGCCCACTTCTGATTGGGTCCCTCCGCCTGGAAGTCACGGTTCAGCAGGTTGGGCGCAATGTTGAAGGCGTGATTACTATCCGTTGTCACCTTGTATCTCTTCGATCTCTCGACCCGTATGCCATTCTCACGCATCAATCTGCCAACCCGACGATGGCCGACATTCAAGCCCAGCTCTTTCAATTCTTCCGTCATCCTCGGTCGTCCATAGCTGCCCAAGCTTAGACGGGATTGCTCCTTGATGTGGGCCAGCACGACCATGTCAGTCCTCTGTCTTTGGCTGGCAGGGCGGTTGCGATAGGCGCGCAGGCCGCGTGAGCTGACACCCAGCACGTCACACATCCGCTTGGCGCAGAAGGCGTGACGGTGTTCTTCGATGAACCGAAACCTCATGGCTTTTGCCCCGCGAAGAACTGCGTTGCCTTTTTTAGAATCTCCCTCTCCTCCTTGAGAATGCGGTTCTCTCGCCGAAGCCGTTCATTCTCCCGGGCAAGTTCCAAGTCCTTGTCAGGCACCACATTGGTGTCACGATGCGCCGTCACCCACTTGTTCAGCGTCGATAAGCCAATACCCAAATCTGAGGCAACTTGCCTGCGTGTCAGCCCGCTTGTCAGCGCGATCCGCACCGCATCAGCGCGGAATTCGTCCGTGCGTTTCGTTCCCATAGTTCGTCTCCTTTGCTGCAATAAATGCTATCAAAGGAGCGGCATCAAACCGTGACACGTCCAGCACGTGTTGTCGCCTGCGTCCGCCTTTAGCCAGTTGAGCATTTCCTCCCGCGAGCTGGCGTTGTAGCTGCCGTCGATATGGCGAACTTCGGTGCTTAGATGACGGTCGTCGTCGATCAGGTCGTTGCTAACGTATTCGTCGACAACCTGCGTGAACTCATCTTCGATGATCTCGGATTTCTTGATGCTTTGGCAGAAGGCCAGAGCGCGCTTCATGGGGCGCGGGTCAAACTCCAAATCCTTCGCGAGGTCGCTTTTCGTCAGCGCCTTATAGCACCCGATGATTTTCGTCGCGTCATCCAGTGTCAGCTCTGGGCCGTCCTTGAGGCGGTTTTGGATGGTTTGAGAGACCAAGCCTTCGTCAACAGCAAGTACGACGACCTTGTAGTCTGTGAGAAGCTGGTTCTCCACCGCCCAACCAAAGCCACGATGGAAGAGGTCTTTGCCGAACTTGGTTTCGTCATCCATCGACGCCAAGCGGGCGTCGTAGTCGTCTGCCTTACGCTTGGCCGTATCAGCAAAGATACGAGGCGTCGCGGTCATATAGAGGCGCTTCTTTGCCGCGACATAGTCGTTGTCGTGGATGCGAACAAAGTTGCTGTCGTCCTCATCCTTCAGTGTAACGCCTGTGGTTCGGTGTGCCTCGTCGCAGATCACCAAATCGAACTCTGGTAGTTCGTGGTTCTTTTGGGCGCGCGTAAGAACGTCAATCGAATGGTAGGTCGAGAAGACTACCGTCATCTGATCTGAGGGTGCGGATAGGACCTGACGAGCAAGTTTTTCAGGGTCTGTCGTCGCCGGGAAGGCCAGATCATGCACGTTTAGATCAAGACTGTCAGCGTCAGTTCTTCGCCCCACCTTCGAGTCAGAACAGGCAGAAAATGCCGTGAACACGTCTTCGCTGTCGTTCTTCCATTCCCGGACGGTTTGGGACATCAGCGCAAGCGATGGAACCATGAAAAGAACGCGCTTTCCCGACCCTGCCAGAGTTTCCGCAATTCGTAGGCCTGTGAAGGTCTTGCCCGTACCGCACGCCATGATCAGCTTGCCGCGATCTGCGGCTTCCAGCCCTGCCTGCACTTCACGCAATGCGTCTTGCTGGTGATCTCGCAGTTGTTTCTTGGGTGCTAAACTAACTGTGCCAGAACGAATAAACTGGGACCAATCAATGCGGCTTGCCTCAAGTTCGGCAACGCTAATGCGGTTCCAATCCTTTGAAAGTTTACCCAGCGTTTCCCGCGTGTTGCGGCCTAACTCTTTAAGAGTTGTATCCGCGATGACCAATCGGGTGAACAGATCATTGGATGCCGCCGAAATGAAACTGTCTATATCGGATTTCTGAATGCTGTGATTGGGCGCGTAGAACTTGCACTGAATCGCCGCATAGCCTGACCCGTCAGACAGCGTTCCAACAAGATCGATACCGGTGTCCGCGTTGCTCCAGCCTTGAGACGTCGCCCAATCGGCGAACGGCTCAACCTTTGAATAGTACTGACGTTGAGTGTCGTCGTTTTCCATAAATACCCGAACAAGGCGTTCAAAATAGTCGCCCTTTTCGCGTTCGGTCCGCGCTGACGCGCGATACTCATCCAAAATGTCTTGTAGAAGCACCTGCAGCGACCTCAGCTTATTGATTTTGTTGTTATGGCTATTCGCCTTACCGTAACCCTAGCGTGCGTTGGGCGGACCGTCTAGCAAACCGAGACAGCGGGCGAAATGAGTGCCGCCGAAAACTACAGACGGCGAACCGTACATAGAGCTGTACATAGCAACAATCGGCACACCGCCTAGGTTGTTGTTTTTTATAGCGTATTCTATGATGAATGGTGCCCGGGGGCGGAATCGAACCACCGACACGAGGATTTTCAATCCACTGCTCTACCCCTGAGCTACCCGGGCACGGGTCACCTCTTTCGAGGTCGGGTGAGCGGGTTCTAGGACCTGTGGCGCGGGGTGTCCAGCCCCATTTTGCCCTGAAACCCACTTCTTTTCAAAAAACGCAAATTTTCCTGTGTTAATGGGGCTTTGCGGGGCGGTCTTGTGCCGCTTCGGCGGCGTCGATGGCGGCTTCCACGTCTTCGGGGTCGCGCGAGGGGACGGCGTAGCTGCCGTTGAACCAGCGGCCCAGATCGATGTCGGCGCAGCGGCGCGAGCAGAAGGGGCGATGCGCCTTGACGGTTTCGGCTTTGCAGATCGGGCAGCTCATTGGCCTGCCCCTGTCAGCACCTCCGCCAGCACCGGGCGGGCGCGTTTGCGTTGCAGCTCGTAATGGCCCAGAGGCGTCCAGCCGACCAGCGTCGTATCCACATCGTCGGCGCGGAAAGCGGCGCGCAGGGCGCTTTCAAACGTCCGGCGGTCCTTCTTGGGCATGGGCGCAAGGTCGAGCGTGATCTGCCCGCCCAACCCGCGCAGACGCAGGGCACGCGGCAGCGCTTTGGCACAGGCCATATTGGCCTTCACCCCGGCGGCGAGCGAGGCATCGTTGCCGGTGTTCACATCGACCGCAACCAGCGCACGTGTCGGCTCCACAAAGATCGACGCGCCGCCGCCGAGCGGCACCTGCGCCGAGGCCACGCGGTCGAGCTCTTCCAGAACGCCGTGGTCGTCAAAACCACCGACCTCGGTCACCACCTCGGCGGGCGCGGTCCAATCGCGCCAAGCGAGCAGATGCGGGCCATCGCCTTCGCTCAGCACCTCCATCTGTTGCGCGTCATCATTGGCCACGGTATCCGCCAAGCTGAGCATATTGGCGATATCCTCGGCGATATCCTCCGCATCGGCACCGGCGCAGGAGGACCGCAGGATCAAGCCCAGATCGGCCCCGCCCGCCACCTCATGGGCGATTTCGAGCAGCCGGTCGCGCTCTTCCTCGTCCTTGATGCTGCGCGAGATGTTCAGCCCCGGCGCATCCGGCGTCACGATGGCATAGCGCGACTTAAAGAGCAGCTTATTGGTCACCGGGATCGCCTTGCCCGGCTCGGCATGGCCCGAGACCTGCACGAGAATCGTCTGACCCGGGGCCAGCCCCTTGATCTGACGCAGGAACGCCGGGCCATCGGGGGTCTTGAGGAACATGCCCCCCTGCCCCTTCACCGGACGATCCGCAATCGCGCGGTAAACGGTGCCGACGCGCGGCCCGTCACTGTCGATCAGAAAATCATCCAGCTTGCCGTCCACCATCAGGGCGGCGGCCTCGATATCACCGAGATGGTCGAGAATAATCGTACGGCCCTTCATGGCGTCCTTCCGTCAAATGGGTAACCTGCGGCTTGCAGCAGGTTCGCAGCCTCGGCCAATGGCAGGCCGACGATTGCAGTGAATGAGCCGCTAATCCATGGGATCAGCGCGCCCGCGGGGCCTTGGATACCATAGCCGCCCGCCTTGCCGCGCCAATCGCCGGTGGCGAGGTAACGGCGAATTTCGGGCTCGGACAGAGATTTCATCTTCACATTGCTCTGCACATCACGCTGCCAGAGCTTTTCGCCGCGCTTCACGGCGACGGCGGTGACCACCTTATGCCGACGGCCCGACATCAGCCGCAAAAAGGCTTCGGCCTCGGCCTCATCCTCGGGCTTGCCGAGGATGCGCCGGCCAAGCGCCACGGTGGTATCGGCGCAAAGCACGATATCCTCCGCCCCCGCGGGCACCGCCGCCACTTTCTCGCGCGCCATTCGGGCGCAATAGGGGCGCGGCAGCTCGGCCTTATGGGGGGTCTCGTCGATGTCGGGGGCGCGAATGGCATCGGGGGTCACGCCGATCTGGGCCAAAAGCTCCAACCGGCGCGGCGATCCTGATCCAAGAATGAATTGCATCTTATGGGCCTCTTTGCCTGAGGCCGGCGGCCCGGTCGGGGCCGCGCACGGCCCCGCCTGCGCCGCGCAACGCGCGAACGCGGTGCCGCTTACTTGAAGCGATAGTTGATCCGACCCTTGGTCAAATCATAGGGTGTCATTTCCACCTGAACCTTGTCGCCAGCCAGAACACGGATGCGGTTTTTCCGCATCTTGCCTGCCGTATGCGCGATGATCTCATGGCCGTTTTCCAGCTCGACCCGAAACGTCGCGTTAGGCAGGAGTTCCTTCACGACACCGGGAAATTCGAGCGTATCTTCCTTGGCCATGGTCTCTCCTTGAGCACAAAACCCTCCAAAACGAGGGCGCAGGCTTAAATGGGCGCATTTTTGCGCTTTTTCAAGGGGGATTCAGCGCAAAGCGACGTTTATCGCCTTTCCGTCGCGGCCAATCTGGTCTTGCCAGTCCCTTCGGTTAAGCACGATGCCATCCGCGCGCACCTCGGCGACCTGCGCCAAATCGGCGTCCGCCACGGTCCAGCCGGGGGCGTTAACCTCGCGCATGCCCAAAATCCCCGTGGGCGGGAAGCCGCGATCCGGGGGGCAGAAAATCCCGCCCGCGCCATAGGATTGCCCCAAAGCCTCGGACCAATCGGCCTTGCCTACGACCGAGGACATGGCGGTGATGCACTGATTCTCAAGCGCCCGCGCCATGGAGCCGATGCGCACCCGCCAATAGCCCGCGAGCGTTTCGGTCACACTGGGCACGCAGATCACATCACATTCCGCCAGCGCACGGCCCAGCAGGGGAAACTCGCTGTCATAGCAGATGAGAATCCCGATCTTGCCAATGGCCGTGTCAAAGACCTGAAGCGCATTGCCCCGATCACACCCCATTCCTCGCGCTCGAAACGGGTCATGATCTGCTTGTCCTGCACGCCGATCTGCCCCGTGGGCGTGATCAGCCGGGCACGGTTGACCGGGCGGCTCTCAGTCGCTGCGGGGCCTGAGCCGGCCACGATATGCACGTTATGCTCGGCGGCGAGTTTCACATGCAGCCGTTCCGCCTCCTCAAGCTTGTCCGACACCGCAAAGAGCGACCGTTCCAAATCGCCCGCCACCTCGGCCCCGTCGAGCGTCGCCAGTTCCATCGCCGCATATTCAGGAAAAACCAGCAGTTCCGCCCCCTGCACTGCCGCCTCGGCGACCCAATGGGCCAGTTTGTCTTCGTATTGCGCCCATGATGTCAGAACATCGAGCGGATAGGCGGCTGTGGCGATCTTCATTTGAATGGCTCCTAGTTTCCGCGCAGTCTGCGCAGCTTTACCGATGGCTTCAAGACCGGCAGCACCGCTTTCGTGGAACCGCCCGAGAGGCTGCCGCTCGCTTGGGCAAAGGCTTGACCTGACCCGCGCGGGGTTTCACAAGATCCGAAAGAGATGGGACCATATGCTGAACAAGGGCATCACCCTGCGGGGCATCGAAGTGTTTGAGGCGCTGGCGCGGAGCGGGTCGGTGGCGCAGGCGGCCGAGGCCACGGGGCTCAGCCAGCCCGCCGTCAGCCAGCAGATGCGCAACCTCGAAGCGGCCATCGGCGCGGAACTGGTCGACCACACCCGCCGCCCCATGCGATTGACCCCAGCCGGGCAGATGTTCCTGCGCCGGGCCGAACAGGCGCTCAGCGAATTGCGCCAAGCGCAGAGCGAAGTCACGGTGATGGATTTGGCCCATCTGGAGGCGCTGAACCTCGGCGTGATCGACGATTTCGACGATGACCTGACCCCGCGCCTTGCCACGATCCTTGGCGACAGCCTGACCGGCTGCCGCTTTCGGATGATCACCGCGGGCAGCAATGAATTGGCCGGGGCACTGCGCGACAAAAGCCTGCATATGGCACTCTCGGCGCAGATCGACGAACCGATGGCGGGGGTTCTGGAATATCCGCTGGCCCGCGATCCGTTTATCCTCGTCACCCCCGCGGGCACCTCTGCCGATCCCGACGCCCTGCTGCGCGGCGCCACCGATCTGCCCTTCCTGCGCTATGCCGCCGATCAGTTGATCGCGCGGCAGATCGAGGCGCATCTTGCATCAGAGAGACACAACCTGCCCGCCCGTTTCGAGATTGGCAGCCATCTGGCCCTGATGGCCATGGTGGCCCGCGGCATCGGCTGGGCGATGACCACGCCCTTGGGATACATGCGCGCCGCCCGTTTTCACGACCGCCTCGCCGCGCACCCCCTGCCCGCGGCGGCACAGGCCCAACCGCCTGCGCGCACCATCTCTCTCTTCGCGGGCGCGGAATGGTCCGGCCCCGTGCCGCGCGACATCGCCCAGACCCTGCGGCAGTTGATGCAGACCCATATGATCGCCCCCGCCATCGCGCAATTGCCCTGGCTGGCCGACGGCTTTCACCTGCTTGAAGACATGGACCCTATCGGAGAATAATGCCCCATGACCAAGATCGTGATCCTCACCGGCGCGGGCATCTCTGCCGAAAGCGGGCTTGAGACCTTCCGCGCCTCAGATGGCCTCTGGGCGCAGCACCGGGTCGAAGACGTGGCGACGCCCGAAGGTTTCGCCCGCAACCCCAAACTGGTGGTCGACTTCTACAACGCCCGCCGCGCGCAGGCCGCCGAAGTGGCCCCCAACGCTGCGCACCGCGCCCTTGCCCGGCTGGAGGCCGAGTTGCACGGCGAGGTGGTGGTGATTACCCAAAACGTCGACGATCTGCACGAACAGGGCGGGTCGCAGCAGGTCATGCATATGCATGGCGCGCTCAAAGGCGCGCTCTGCGCCGCTTGCGATCACCGCTGGCCCGCGCCCATGGTCATGGCACCGGGCGATCCCTGCCCCGCCTGCGGTGCCCCCGCCGCGCGGCCCGATATCGTCTGGTTCGGTGAAATGCCTTATGAGATGGACGCGCTTTTCGATCATCTGGCCGAGGCGGATATCTTCGCCGCCATCGGCACATCGGGCAATGTCTACCCCGCTGCCGGTTTCGTCGCCGAGGCCCGCCGTGCCGGGGCGCATACGATTGAGTTCAACCTCGAACGCTCCGCCGTGGGCAATCAGTTCGCCGAACATCGCATCGGGCCTGCCAGCCAGACAGTGCCGGAATGGGTGGCCGAAGTGCTTGAGGCGCGCCGCTAACCACCGGCGCGCCACAGGCCGTCAGCGCGGTTCGCTGCGCAGCCCTTTGTAGATCGTGTAACACATCACCAGCATCAGAATCGCGAAGGGCACCCCCGTCGCGGTGACCCCGGCCTGCAACGCCGACAGCCCGCCGCCGATCAGCAGCACGATGGCGATCAACCCTTCGACAATGCACCAGAAGATGCGCTGCGGCACCGGGGCGTCAATCTTGCCCCCCGCCGTGATCGTATCGACAACCAGCGACCCCGAATCCGATGAGGTGACGAAAAACACCAACGCCAGAAGGATCGCGATGGTCGACGCGATCTTGGTAAAGGGAAGCTCATTCAGCATCCCGAAGAGCGAGAGTTCCGGCGAATAGCTGTCGATCACATTGGCCTTGACCAGCGATGTCTCAGGGCTGGCAAGGATCTGATCGATCGCGATGCCGCCAAAGACGCCCATCCAGATGAAGATGATCAGCGACGGGATCAGCAACACGCAGATAAAGAACTCCCGCACCGTGCGCCCGCGCGAGACGCGCGCGATGAACATGCCCACGAAAGGCGCCCAAGAGACCCACCACGCCCAATAGAACGCGGTCCAGCCTTCGCGGTAGGAATCATCCTCCCGTCCGAAGGGATTGGAGAGCGGGATGATCTCTTGCGTATAGGCCAACAGACCGGTCCAAAACCCGTCGAGCCCCACCAGCGTCGGGCCGACGAAAAGCACGAAGAGGAAGAATAGGACCGCCACGATCATGTTCACCTCCGACAGGATCTTCACCCCGCCATCCAGCCCGCGCCAGACCGACACCAGCGCCACGGCGGTCACCAAGAGAATGATGATCACCTGCACATTGGTCGAAATCTCAAGCCCGAAAGCGAAGTTGAACCCTGCATTGGCCTGCTGCGCGCCAAGGCCAAGCGATGTGGCAAGACCAAAGAGCGTCGCGAAAACCGCCAGAATATCAATGATATGCCCCGGCCAGCCCCAGACCCGGTCACCCAGCAGGGGGTAGAAACAAGACCGGATCGAAAAGGGCAGCCCCTTGTTATAGGTGAAGAGCGCCAAGGCTAGCGCCATGATCGCATAGACCGCCCAACCGTGCAGCCCCCAGTGATAAAAGGTCGCCGCAAGACCCATGGCGCGGGCAGCCTCCACATTCTCGGGAATGATCGAGCCATCCTCGGCAATCGGTAGGGGCACCCCAACGGGCCGGAGACGTTCATATGATACACCGGTTCGAGCACCCCAAAGAACAACAGGCCAATCCCCATGCCCGCGGCAAAAAGCATAGCGAACCACGCCAGATAGGAATATTCCGGCACGGCCTCTTGCCCGCCGAGCCTGACCTTTGAAATCGGCATGAAAATCAGCGCAATGCAGAACAGAACGAAGATGTTCACGATGATCATGAACAGCCAATCCAGCTTGGTCGTGGCGAAATCGCGAACGGCGAGGAAGACCACCCCGGCCTGATCCGGGAAGAGCATGGTCAGCAGCACAAAGGCCACCGCCGTCAGGCCCGAGACCATGAAGACCGGGTTGTGAATATCAAAACCCAACGGGCCGAGGGATCCGTCGATATTGTCTTGGCCGACCTCGAAATCAGTCTCAATCTCATTCATATCGGGTGGCGTAGTGGAACTGGGCGTGCCGGGTGTGGGGTCGGTCATGGAGTCTCCGATCTTGATGCACTGTCTGAACCCCGCTCGGCAGGTAGCATGGCCAGAACAACAATTGTCGGAAGATCAATTAGCGCGCCTTTCCAAGGTTTCCCGAATAAAAACATGCCCCTGCGCAAGAAAATTACCCCGAGCCGCCACGGCCCTAGCCCCTGATAGGCCGGAAACCCTAACAAAACCCTAAACCCAAAACGAAAAAGGCCCCGATCCTTTCGGATCGAGGCCCCAATCTCTATGCGATAAGCCTTAGCTCAGCACATCGGCTGTCGCGCTGGATTTCGCGATGGCCTTTTTGATTTTCAACGCGTTGTCGGACAGTTCAACGTCTTTGGCTTTTGCCAGGAACTTGTCCAGACCACCACGGTGGTCAACGCTGCGCAGGGCTGCGGCAGAGATGCGCAGCTTGAACGCGCGGCCCAGTGCTTCGGACTGCAACGACACGTCGTTGAGGTTCGGCAGGAACCGACGGCGTGTACGGTTGTTGGCGTGGCTTACGTTGTTGCCCGTCATCGGGCCTTTTCCGGTCAATTCGCAACGGCGCGACATGGGTTCATCCTTTTGCTGTTGTGTCTTTCCAGCGATCCGGAAACACACATAACGTGGGGGCCGCGCAGAGCCGACCCTGAATTGGTTCGCTGGCTTTAAGGGGAATCGCGCTAGCCGTCAACCCGGTGCGCGGGACTTGGCCATATTTCCTGCGCCCGCCGCCGATCGCGTCAAGCATAGCTGCCCCGCCCTGCCCCGGCTACGCTGGTTTTTGCCATCGGGGCCAGAGTTTCCTTTGCATCCCCCCGGCGGATTTGCGATGCAGACGCATGACCATACAGATGCGCGCCCTCTTCGTTCACCTTTTCACTGCCACCGGAGCAGTGCTGGCCATGCTCGCCATGCTCGCCGCCGTGGAAGAGAAATGGGACCTCATGTTCCTATGGCTGGTGATCGCCTTTTTCGTCGATGGCATCGACGGGCCGCTGGCGCGCAAATATGATGTGAAGACCAACGCGCCTGAGTTCGATGGCGTCTTGATGGATCTGATCATCGATTATCTGACTTACGTCTTCATCCCGGCCTTCGCGCTCTTTACCTCGGGGCTGATGGATGGCTGGAGCGGTTGGGCGATGATCATCATCATCACCTTCGCCAGCGTCATGTATTTCTCTGACACGCGCATGAAAACAAAGGATAATTCCTTTAAGGGCTTCCCCGGCTGCTGGAACATGCTGGTGCTGGTGCTCTTTGCCTTGCAGCCCGAATGGTGGATCAGCCTGATCGTGGTCACGATCCTTGCCGCAGCGATGTTTCTGCCGATCAAATTCGTCCACCCCGTCCGGACCGAGCGGTGGCGCCCCGTGACGCTGCCCATGGCGCTGGCTTGGACCTTCTTTGCGGGCTGGTCCGCTTGGGTGAACTTCCACCCCGAAAGCTGGGCGCATTGGGGTCTGGTGATCACCTCGGTCTACCTGATCTGCGCCGGTGCCGCGCAGCAGTTGATCCCGTCGGGCGACGACTAAACCCGCCATTGCTCCTCAAATCAACAGCCCCGCCGCGCCTTCATGTCGCAGCAGGGCGACCTTGGTCTCCACCCCGCCCGCGCCGCTGAAACCGGTGAGCCCCTTGGCACCCATGACGCGGTGGCAGGGGATGAGGATCGGAATCGGATTGCCGCCACAGGCCCCGCCCACGGCCTGCGCTGGCACGCCGAGGTCACGGGCGATCTCGCCGTAGGTGCGGGTGTGGCCGAAGGGAATGGCCGCAATGGCGGCGCAAACCGCGCGCTGGAAATCGCTGCCGGTGACGCGCAGCGGCAGGTCAAATTGCTGGCGCTGGCCTGTGGCGTATTCGTTCAGTTGGCGCAGTGCGGTGTCAAGCAGCTCCGAGCGCTGCTGGCGTGCCGCCTGCCCCCAGCCGAGCGCCGTGATCGCGCCATCCTCTTCAGTGACGATCAGATCGCCGAAGGGCGTGGAGAGGGAAGCTTGTTTCATCACTCTACTCTGCGCCAGAATTCACGCCTGCGAAAGAGCGCTGAGGGCATCGCCCTCCCTGGGGGCGATACGCCCTATCTGGCGGGCAGATAGGTGCGTGACAAGCTGACCAAGCAATGCGCGCAAACGCTGCAAAATCGCCCCCCGGGGGAGGGAGGGCGATGCCCGTGGTTCCCACGGGCGGGGCATTGGCGACCTGACAAACGAAAACGGGCGCCGGTTTTCCCGACGCCCGTTTTATCAGTCTCTTAGAAAGCCTCAGGCTTCCGCCAACGCCTCACGCACTGCCTCATCACAGCGCCCGCAGACGCCGGGATATTCATGTGTGCCGACATCCGGCAGCACCTTCCAGCAGCGCTCGCATTTCGCGCCCTCGGCCTTTTCAAAAACCACGGCCACGCCGTCGGTCTCGGGCATGCGGAACGCCTCGGCAGGTGCCGGATCGCCGGTCACGGTGATGTCTGAGGTGATGCTGACATCCTCGAAGGACACGCTCTCCAGCGCCTCGCGCTGCGCCGCGTCCTCGACATGTACCACGGGGGCCGCCTCGAGCGACGCGCCGATCACCTTCTCGGTCCGCTGCACTTCGAGCGCTGCGGTCACCACCCGGCGCGCGGCGCGGACCTTGGCCCATTTCGCCGCCAGTTCCGGGTTCAACCATGCTTCGGGCGTCTCGGGCATGTCGACCAGATGCACCGAGGAGTCGTCGCCCGGGAAGCGTTCCAGCCAGACTTCTTCCATGGTGAAGACCAGCACCGGGGCCAGCCATGTGGTCAGACGGTGGAAGAGGATATCCAGCACCGTGCGCGCGGCACGGCGGCGCAGGGTGTCGCCATCGCAGTAAAGCGCGTCCTTGCGGATATCGAAGTAAAAGGCCGAGAGATCGACCGTGGCAAAGGTGAAGACCGCTTGGAACACGCCTTGGAAGTCGAAACGCGCGAAACCGTCGCGCACGACCTTGTCGAGTTCCGCCACCCGGTGCAGCACCCACTGCTCCAGTTCCGGCATCTCTGCCGGGTCCACGCGGTCCGCCTCGGAGAAGTCACTCAGCGCGCCCAGCATGTAGCGCATGGTGTTGCGCAAGCGGCGATAGCTGTCGGCCACGCCTTTGAGGATCTCATCCCCGATGCGCTGGTCGGCGGTGTAATCGGTCTGCGCCACCCAGAGCCGCAGGATATCCGCGCCATATTGCTGCACGATCTTCTCGGGCACGATGGTGTTTCCGATGGACTTGGACATCTTCATGCCCTTGGCATCCAGCGTGAAGCCATGGGTCACCACGTTGCGATAGGGCGCGCGGCCCGTGGTGCCGACGGATTGCAAGAGCGAGGAATGGAACCAGCCACGGTGCTGGTCGGTGCCTTCCATGTAGACATCGGCGATGCCGTCCTCGGTACCGTCCTCGCGGTCGCGCAGGGTGAAGGCATGGGTCGAACCGCTGTCGAACCAGACGTCGAGGATGTCGGTCACCTGATCGAATTCCGTCGGGTCGACGATGCCCGAAAGGAACCGCTCCTTGGCGCCATCGGCATACCAGGCGTCCGCGCCTTCGGCCTCGAAAGCCTCCACGATGCGCTGGTTCACTTCCTCGTTGCGCAGCAGGAAGTTCTCGTCCGTGGGCGCCACGCCCTTGCGCACGAAGCAGGTCAGCGGCACGCCCCAGGCGCGCTGGCGGCTCAGCACCCAGTCGGGCCGCGCCTCCATCATCGAATGCAGGCGGTTGCGCCCGGATTTCGGCACCCAGTTGACCTTGTCGATGCAAGTGAGCGCACGCTCGCGGATGGTTGTGCCGTTTTGATCCAGACCGTCGCCCACCTCCTTGTCGATGGCGGCGAACCACTGCGGCGTGTTGCGGTAGATCACCGGCGCCTTGGAGCGCCAGCTATGCGGATAGCTGTGCTTGATCTTACCGCGCGCCAGCAACCCGCCGACCTCCACGAGCTTGTCGATGATGGCGGCATTGGCGTTGCCCTCCTTGCCGTTGGGCTTAAGGATCGCCTTGCCGCCGAAGAACGGCAGATCGTCGCGGAAACGGCCGTCTTCCATGACGTTGTAGGTGATAACCTGCGGCAGCATGCCGAGATCGCGGTAGAGCTCGTATTCCTCCAGACCGTGGGACGGCGCGCAATGCACGAAGCCGGTGCCCTCGTCCGAGGTGACGAAATCGGCGGCACGGAAATCGCGCAGATCGTCCCATTCGCCGTTTGCGCCTTCGGCACCGGCCAGCGGGTGACGCAATTTCAGCCCTTTTAGCTGATCGGTCGGGACCTCCCGAAGACGAACCCAATGCTCGTCGCCAAGCCGCGCTTTGGAAAACACATCAGCCGCCAAATCATCAGCGAGAAGATACCGGTCGCCCACGTTTGCCCAGCATTCGTCCGGCGTACCGGTGACCTCGTAAAGACCATAAGAGATGCCCTCGCCGTAGACCACGGCCTTGTTGCTTGGCATTGTCCAAGGTGTCGTTGTCCAGATTACAACGTATGAGTTAAGCAGATCATCGGTATTCGACTGCTTTTCTGCAATGTTGTCTTTCGACGCATCGCTCAGCTCTTGGTTTGTCACCTCAAACTTCACCCAGACGGTATGGCTTTCCTTGTCGTGATACTCGACCTCGGCCTCGGCCAGCGCGGTCTTCTCGACAGGCGACCACATCACGGGCTTGGAGCCTTGGTAGAGCGTGCCGTTCATCAGGAACTTCATGAATTCCTCGGCGATCACCCGCTCGGCGTGGAAATCCATTGTGAGATAGGGATTTTCCCAGTTGCCGGTGATGCCAAGGCGCTTGAACTCCTCGCGCTGCACGTCGACCCATTTGGCGGCGAAGTCGCGGCATTCAGCGCGGAACTCGTTGACCGGGACCTGATCCTTGTCGCGGCCCTTCTTGCGGTACTGCTCTTCGATCTTCCACTCGATCGGCAGGCCGTGGCAATCCCAACCGGGGATGTAGCGCGCGTCATAGCCCATCATCTGGTGGGAGCGCACGATCATGTCCTTGATCGTCTTGTTCAGCGCATGGCCGATGTGCAGGTTGCCGTTGGCGTAAGGCGGGCCGTCATGCAGAGTGAAAGGCTCCCGCCCCTCCTTCTCGCGCAGGCGGTCATAGACGCCGATCTTCTCCCAGCGTTCCAGCCAGCCGGGTTCGCGCTTGGGCAGTCCGGCGCGCATGGGGAAATCGGTTTTGGGCAGGTTCAGCGTGGCTTTGTAGTCGGGGGTCTCGGCGCACATGGGGGGCGTCCTTTAGGCATTTGGGGGTTATTCAATCTCGGTCGGTGCGAATGGCTCAAGCACCTCGGCCCGGCGTCTCAATTGCTTAGAGCGCCGGGAATATAATTCGAATAATGATCGCGGTGAGGCGTGTCATGGGCCCGCTTATAAACAGCCCCCCTGCCCCGACAAGCCCCGGAAGACGCGCGACAATCGGGGCTGAAAACACTGCCACAGTCGCCGCCCGACGGACTTAACATTTTTTATGATCCCCGGCCTTCGCTTGAATTTTTCGGCGAAAACAGCATCATAAGGTATTCGACAAAGCTTTATTACCGCGGACTCCGTTTTGGGGAAACCGCGACAATTCTAATGGGCAGAAAGACCTGCGTGTGACCATCAAAGACACCTTTTATCACGATATGGCCGTAAAACCGTCGGGCATGGTCGACCACCTAAGCGGCGCGCAATGGGCCAAGCTTGCCCCGCTGATGACCCAACACGAGCGTTTCACGCCCGGAACCGTGATCAGTCGCAGGGGGATTTTCTGGATCACAGCCTGTTGCTGCTCGATGGGTTGATCGCCCGCAGCGTGCCGCGCGGACAGCGTGCCCGCAGCACCTTCGTCGCTCTCCAATTCCCCGGTGAGTTTGTCGATCTGCACGCCTTCCCGCTGAAACAACTCGACCATGATGTGATCTCGCTGACCGATACCCATGTCGCCATCATCTCGCATGAGCCGCTGCGCGAGTTGCTCAATGGCGATGTCGAGATGGCCCGGAAACTCTGGCTGATGACCTTGGTCGATGCCTCCATCCACCGCCATTGGGTGATGCGCAACAGCGCCATGCGCGCGCTGGCGCGGGTGGCGAATTTCCTGAGCGAATTCGATGCCCGCATGACCGCCGCCTATGGGATGGAGCGTCAGAGCCTGCCCTTCAGCCTGCGCCAGACCGATATCGCCGATGCCACCGGCCTCACCTCCGTCCATGTCAGCCGCACCCTGCGTGAGCTGCGCGAGCATGGCTGCTGCGCCGTGACGGGCGGCAAACTGCTGATCCACGACCGCGCGGGGCTGCATAAAGTGGGCCAGTTCGAGCCTGCCTACCTCTATATGCCCCGAGCCGAAGCGGCGCTTTAGCCCGCCTCTGCCAGAGGCTGCGGCGCACCTTCCACCTGCAAAGCAACCGCCGGATAGGTTTTACGCGGCAGCGCGACATCCCTCTGCGCCCGGGCCGCGTGATAGAGCCGTTCGAACTTCGTCACCATCGCCTGCGCATCAAAGAGCCGTGCCACACGGGCGCGGGGCACTTCGGCGGGAATATCGCGCGCCTGTAGCAAGGCCTGCGCCAAGGCAGCCGCGCCATCCCCCGCCGCGATGACACCCGCCTCGCCAAGCACCTCCTCAACCGCGCCATGCGGGGTCGCGGCAACAGGCAGGCCCGTCGCCATCGCCTCCACCGCGGCAAGGCCAAAGGGTTCCTCCCACTGCGGGGTGAAGAGCGCCACCGAGGCCCGCCCATAGGCCGCCCCAAGCGCCGCCGTTTCCAGGTGCCCGACATAGGCCACATCGCCATAAAGATGCGGTCTTACCATATCGTTAAAGTAATCCTGATGCTCGACCACCCCGTAGATGCGCAGGGGCACCCCTGCGATCTGCGCCGCCTCTGCCGCCAGATGGGTGCCCTTGGTCGGGGTGATCCGCCCCGCCCAAACGGCGCTGCCATCCCCCGGCCCGCCTTGGGGCCATTCGTCAAGGTCGATCCCGTTGTGCACCACATGCGACGTGTCGGGCGCGCCCTCGGGCCACCAGATGCCGCGTTGCCGGGCCGAGACGACAGAGGACAGATGCCATGGCGCCGCCCCATCCATCAGCGCAGCGCGCAGCACTTTGAAGGGCGGAATATGCAGCGAGGTCACCATCGGCAGCCGCTCCGCCCGCGACAGGCGCGGCAGGAAGCGGTGCAGCGCGTTGTTGTGCACCACGTCAAAGCCACCCTCCAGCAAGAGCCGCGCAGCGCGGGCATAGCAGGCGTCGAGGTGGTCGTTCAGCGCGTCGGTGCCGTGAAAGTCATGCCATGGAAAACGCGCGTCGTAATGCGCGTCACAGATCGGCAGCAGCTTCACCCCCGGCGGCAGGCTCGCCGCGCTGTCCTCGCTGGCCAATAGGGTCACCTCATGCCCGCGTTCGGCCAAGATTCGGGCAAGACCGTGGGTAAACGCCTCCATCCCGCCCTTGAAGGGGCGGCGATGGGATGGCGAATATGGCCGACGATGGCGATGCGCCGGGTCATTCCGCCGCGATCCGCTCTTCGCCGCGCAGATAGCGCAGCACCCGCGCGGTATTGGCGTAAGGCTGATCCGACTGCTGCTCGCAAAGCGCGAAGTCATCCGCATCCGGCTCGCGCAGCTGCACCAGCGCGTCACCGTCGCTCCCCACCAGCCCCATCAGGCGAAAGGCGGTGAGCCAGTGGTTCATGGTGCGGTGACCCCATTTGTCGGCGAAAATCTCGGTATTGCGCAGGATCGACGGGATGTGATGGATCGGCGGCATGCAATGCGGGTGATGCTGGTGAAACACCTTCGCCCCCTTCGCCCAGTGGATCGGCACGCCGCGTTCGTCCAACTCTCGGCCAAAGTCGGTATCCTCACCTCCGTAGCCGGTGAAACGCTCGTCAAACCCGCCGGAGCGGTCCCAATCTTCGCGGTGGATGGCAAAGTTGAGCGACCAGAAACAACGGTAGTCGTTGCAGCGTTTCAGCCCCTCGGCGGGCGGCCCCTGACGGTCGGAATGGCGCACGGCGACGGCTTCCAGTTTGGGATAGCTCCAACCTTCGGTGGCCGTGCCTGCAGGCAGGTAGTTGACCTCGCCCATGATCAACCCGTTGCCCGGCACCGCATAGCCCATATAGTCGGCGATCAGCTCCGGCGCCGGGATGCAATCCACGTCGAGAAAGACCAGACAGTCGCCCGTGGCCTCTGCCGCGACGGTATTGCGCGCGCGTGAGAGGGGCAATTCGCTGCCCGTCACCTGAACCTGCCGGATCGGGAAATCGGTCTGCGGCAGGTCGTCGTAAAGCCTATCCTGCATGACCCCGATCACCAGTTCATCCGGCTGCCGGGTCTGACGGGTCAGGCCAAGGATCACATTGCGCAGATGCGCCGCCCGCCCCCGCGCGAGCGTCAGCGCGCTAACTGTGGTATTCTCAGGCACGGATGGGGTGAACGACGTCATGTAAGTCTCCGGTATCTTTGGGTGTTTCTAATAGCAGCTGGTCGGTCAGGCCGATCAGCCAATTGGCCGTCTCTACGGCGGCATCCTCATTGACCAAGGCCCGTTGCAGGGCCGGGTCATGGGCATCGAAGGTGTCTTGAATCGCGCAGCGCCATGCCGCGGCGGAAGACGGAAAATGCGGCAGGTGATGCGCCGCCCCCGCCCGCGCCAGCGCCTCGGCCTTTTCGACCTGTTCGTCGAAATAGCGCCACTCCGGCACGGCGAGCCACGGGGTCTCTGCCGCGAGGATCTGGTGGCAGGTGGTGTTCCCGGTCGAGGCCACGACCATATCCGCCGCCGCCAGATAATCCGCCGCGTTATCGACCCAGCCGTGATGGCGCAGGTTGGCGGGTTCGGTCGCATGCCAATCACGCGCCATGCGCCCGATGGTGATGAAAGCCGTCTCGGGCATCGCCCGCGCCGCGATGCCGAAGGGGGCGGAGGCGAACCCCGTGCCGCCCCCGCCCGACATGACCAGCACCATGCGCTGCTCTGGCCCGACGCCAAGCCTCTCGCGCAACCTGTCCCGCCGCGCGGGATCGGGGCGTTTCACATCGACGCCCAAGCCCCCGGCGAAATGCGTCTTGGCCATATGCCGCGCGGGCCAGTCCGGCTGCGCCAGCGCCTTGGCGGCGGGACAAAGCAACCCGACCGCCCCGTCATAGGCCGCCCGATGCCCCGGATCGCCGCGCTGACCGTGTTGCAGCACCTTCACATGCGGCACCGAACAGATCCGCGCAAGCTGCGCCACCTCAGCCGAGACATCGCTGATCATCAGCACCGGATTGGCGCTGGCGAACCAAGCGGCCAGTTGTGCCATGGCCTGCCGGATGCCGGGCCAGCCAAGCGGCGCGCAATGCACCATATCCGGCGCGCTGGTGGTGTCGTTGATGTCCTCGGCCCCGGTCGCCTCGAAAAGTGATGGCAGGGTGATGACCTCCACCGCCCGGGTGAAGGTGGGGAAAATGTCCGGTTTCGCGCAGAAGACGGTCACCGGCTGGCTCTCGGGCAGCGCGTTGACGACCGCCGCGCAGCGCTCCGCATGGCCGCGGCCCTGATGGTGGACGAAGTAACCGATGGGCCGCGTCATTGCGCCACCATCTTCACCGGCGGTTCCATCGCGTTGAGGGCGAAGCCGAAGGTTTCCAACCCCTCTAAGACCCCAGCCGCATGGGCCGCGCGGGCGTGGTAGAGCCGTTTGCCGCTTAGGCGTTCGCGCAGCCCGTCCATCGCATTGCCGACCAAGATGCCCCGACCCGGGCCATCCTCCACCGCCTGCAACATGTCGAAATCATTGCCACTGTCCCCGGCCACCACAACCCGGTCCATCGGCATGCCCAACCGCCGCGCGGCGGCACAGACGGCAGGCCCCTTGCCCGCCGCCAAGGGCAGAACATCGATCAGCCGCCCATGCGAAGCCACGATCTGCGCCGCAGCACCGCGCCGCGCCAGATGCCGCTCCAACCGGCGCGCCGTGCGCATGTCGCCGAAACCGCTGAGCTTCCACCGCCGCTGCTCGACCGGCGCTTGCCAGTTAAAGCCGAAGTCCTTCAGCGCCCGCTCCACCCCGGCCCGGTCCCATCCGGCGTCAAGCTTTTGGGCAAAACGCTCATCCAGACACAGCCGCCCCTCGGCATCGGGCAGGTAGACCTCGGTGCCGACAGAGGTGATAAAGACGCGCGGGCTGGGTAGGTTCCAATCGCGCAGGATGCGGCGGGCTTCCGGCAGGCTGCGGCCCGTGGCGACGGCAAAAAGCGGGCGGTCGCGGGCGATCCATGCGTTGAAGAGGGCTGCGGAAGGTGCACAGCCCGTCAGCGTGTTGTCGATATCGCTGGCAAGCAAGACCGGCGCAGGCGTCGTCACTGGCGCGGCGTGGCGGATATCTTCGCAGATGTGCTGCACGTCCTCGGCCCATTTCGACCAGTCGTAGCGCCCGACATGGGCGCGCCCGGCCTCAGATGCCTCGGCCCAGAATGCGCGATCGTCCAACAGCTTCAACAGCGCCGCTTCAATCGCATCCATGTCACGCGGCGGCACACACAGACCATGGCCAAGGTCCGCCACGATATCGGCAGGCCCGCCTTCGCGCGTGGCCACCACCGGCAGGCCATGCGATGCCGCCTCCAACATGGTCAGGCCAAAGGGCTCATGCAGTGCGAGGTTAACAAAAACCCCACCGGTCTGCGCCGCGCGGTCATAGAGGGCCGCCACATCGCCCTGCGTATGGCTCGGCGGCAGCGCCACTTTGCCGCGCAGTTCCGGCACCTCCAACGTCTGGCGCAGGCGGATCAGCTCCGCGCGGGCCTCTGCATTCGCCTGAAGCGCATCGCCATGCTGGCCGGCAAGGATCACAAGGTTCGCCCGCGCCTGCAAAGCGGGGCTTTGCGCATAGACCCGCGCCAGGGTCGCAAGGTTCTTGCGGGCCACGGGGCGCGCCACGGCAAGCAGCGTCGGGCGGTCGGGGTCGCTTAACTGATCGGCCAAAAGCGCACGGCCCGCCCCCGCCTCAGCCGGGCGGCGCAGCGACACGCCCGGAGAGACGCGGTGCACCCGCGCCTGCGCATCCGCCCCATAGGCCGCGACCTGCACCTCGGCCTCATCGCGCGAAGAGAGCACCACCGCATCGGCCTCCAACAGCGCGCGGCGCTCCGCCGCCACGCGCGGGGCATCCACCTTAGCCCCTGACTTGCTCAAAGCCAGCGAATGGGGGGTATAGATCACCGGAATGCCGAACCGCGACCGCGCCGCCAGCGCCAATTGCGCCGCATCGGCGAAATGCGCGTGGATCACATCCGGCAGCCGTTTGGCCTGCGCCAAGTCCTCAAGAAACGCCTCAACCAGCGCGGGGATTTCCGCGGCGAGGTTTTCCTTGCTCAGATACCCCCGCTCCGCCGTCCAAAGCCGCCGGATCGACAGGCTGCGGCTGACCTGCTGCTCGGTCTGGGCATGCACGGCCCCAAGGCTCGGTTCATCGAAAGCACGGGTCACGATCTGCACCGCATCCACATCGCCCCGCGCCGCCTGCGCGCGGGCCGCCCCAAGATATAGGCGATGTGACCGCCGGTATCTTCGGTCACGCCATAGTTGACAGACGGCGCCGTGAGGCAGCCCCCGAGGGCAATGTGACAAATGAACATGAATGGGTCTCCTTATGGAGGGGTGACCCCCCTCACGGGCCATCCGTTCCGATAACAAATGTTAATGCATACATCGCTGGACAGCGCGGTTGGACGTCCTAGCTGCCTGCCATTGAACCCCGCCTCTCTCCCCCCAATCAGAGCCGTCGTGATGCCCTCAGAAATCCCCCGCGCTACCTGTTCATCGGCGGGCTGCACCGCTCTGGCACCTCGCTGGTCAACCGCTTGGCCAATGCCCTGCCCGGCGCGGGCGGCATCACCGGATCGGCGGCGCCCGAGAATGAGGGGGCCTACCTGCAAGGGGCCATTCCCCATACGGCGCAATCCGGGCGGCCCATGCATTTCGCGACCAACCCTGAGGAACATCTGACCGAGGCGCATCCGCTCAACAGTTTGGAGACGAAGACCCGGCTGGCGCAGGACTGGGCGCCGTGGTTCGCCCCGGACCTGCACTGGCGGGTCGAGAAGTCGCCGGTGAACCTGACCCGCATGCGGCTGATGCAGCAACTCTTTCCCATGTCGCAATTCATCGTGGTCCTGCGCCACCCCGAGGCCGTCGCCGGCTCGGTCGCGTCATGGGTCGATGCCCCGGCGCAGGCGTTGATCGATCATTGGATCGCGGCGCAAGCCCAGATGCTGGATGACCTGCCCTATCTGCATGCGGTGATGGTTCTGCGCTACGAGGATATCGTCGCCGACGCCCCCCGCGCCCTGCGCCGGATCGCGCGTTTCGTCGACTTGCCTGAGGCGGCATTGCCCGAAGGCATCGCGGATGGAAACCAGACCTACGCCGGAGCTACGCAGATGACGAAGGCACAGGCGGCTGAGGCCGCGCGATGGGGCTATGCCCCCGGGTTGCAGGTCTCGCCTTGGCCCGGTCTGGTCCAGCACCCGCTGCGCGCCGTGCGCGAAGCGGTCGAGGCAGCCTGATCGGTCAGCCCTCGCCGAGCACCCCGGTCAGCGCGCGTTTAATGATGCCCCGCACCCCGGGGCGTTTTTCGCGGGCAAAGGGCAGCGGGCGGCAAACCTCGATCGCGGCCACGCCGACCCGCGCGGTCAGCGCCCCGTTCACCAGCCCCTCGCCGAAACGGCGGCTCAGCTTGGCGACGATGGACCCGCCCAAGAGCGGCTCGATCAGATCATCCCCCACGGCCACGGCGCCCGTCGCCACCAGATGCGACAGCACCGCGCGGGTCAGCCGCCACGAGCCGAAAAAGCCTGAGCGCCCGCCGTAGATTTCGGCGATGCATCGGATCATACGCAGGTTGCTGCTGAGGGCGGCGGCAACATCGGCCAGCGCCAGAGGCACCAGCGCGGTCACGGCGGCGACCTGCCGGGCTGCGGCCTCGACCTCGCGGGTGGCGGCACGGTCCAGCGGGGCCAGAACCTCGCTCTCAGCCAGCCCCAGAAGCGCTTCGGCATCGAATTGATCGCCCCGCAGCTCCGTCAGCCGGTCGCGGCCCCAGCGGGTATCCTCACGGTGTTTGTAAAGCGCCTCAAGCCGGTCCGTGACGCTGCGCGCGGCGGTCAGATCGCCCTGCGCCAGCGCTTCGCCCGCGTCATGGCGCAGCCCGTCGAGCCGCGCGAGCCGTCCAAAGGCCGCCATTTCGCGCAGCGACAGCAACAAGAGGACCAGCAGAAACGCCCCGATCAGCAACGTCATCGCCCAGCCCAGCAACGGGTAGCGCGCCATCAGGTCGGTGACGAAAGTCCAAGCCGCGATCGACACCAGCGCGGTGACCAATGCCCCCGCCAGCGCCCAGAACAGCCGTACCAAGCGCGACGGCTTGCGCGCGGCAAGCCGGGCGGCGATCTGCATCGCTTGGCCCTTGGGCGGTGGAGCCTCGACGTCCAACTCGGGCACGGCGGGCGCATCGGCGACCGAGGGCTGCGGCTTGGTGTCTTCCTCAAGGTCGAACAGGATCGGTCCGCGGGCCATTAGGCAGCCTCCCTTTGCCAGTGCAATGTCAAATCGGGCAGCCCTTCGTCATTGGCGCTGCCATCGCTGCGCGCGGTCTCGGCAAACCCGTGTTGGCGGTAGAAGGCGATAGCCCGCGCATTGGCCTGAAAGGTCCAGCAGGTCAGCGACTTATGCCGTGTCTTTAACGCGCCCAGAAGGGCCGAGCCGATGCCCTGCCCCCGGGCCGATTGCGCCACGAATAACGCGTCCAATGCGCCGCCCTCACAAGCCGCGAAACCGGCCACGCGGCCCTCCCGCTCGGCCACCGTGACCCAGCCCCGGGCGATCATCGCATCCGCATGGGCGATATCCTCGGCACCGGTATGAATGCGCGGCAACCAGGCTGTATCGCGGGCGAAATCGCTCATGATCCCGCCCACGGCGCCTGCGTCGAGAGGCTGCGCCGGGCGCAGGGTGGCGGGGCCTGTCACAACCGCGCTCAAAGCCGGTCCCCAATCAGGAATTCCGCCGCGCGGTCGAGCCGGATATGCGGCGGCCCATCGCCGGGCCGCAGGTCCAACACCGCAGGGGCAAAGCGCATGATCTGATAATCCGCCCCCAGCCATTCCTGCGCGCCCTGCCGCGCGGGGGTCAGCAGGTGCGCCGGATCTTCGGGCAGTTCACCGGGATAGAAGGCTGCCTGCCGCCCGCGCGTCTCATCCTCGTTCAAAAGCGTGCCGCGCACCACGTCGAGCGGCTCTCCCCCATGGGTCATCACGTCTTCGGTCGTGGCGCGCAGGCTGGCGATGGCCATGGCCCGCGTGCCCGCGCCCGCATATTGCGCCCGGTCCCGCGCCTCACGGATCAGCGCCTGCATGATCCCGCTCAGCCGGGGATGCTGGCTGTGGTGCAGATGGTCGGCCTTGGTCGCGGCAAAGAGGATTTTCTCGACCCGTTTGCCCCGCAGGAGGGTGGTCAGAAAGTTATTCGTTCCCGGCCGGAACGCGCCCAGAATATCGGCCATGGCGCCGCGCAGGTCTTCGACCGCCTGCGGCCCTTGGTGGATCGCGCCAAGGGCGTCAACCAGCACCACTTGCCGGTCGATCCGCGAAAAGTGATCGCGGAAGAAGGGCTGCACCACCTGTTTCTTATAGGCCTCGAACCGCCGCGCCATTTCGCGGATCAGCGATTTGCGCGGCGCGCCTTCCGATCCCGGCAGCGGCGCAAAGGTCAGCACCGGTGAGCCTGCAAGGTCACCGGGCAGCAGGAACCGCCCCGGCGTGCAATCGGAATAGCCATTGGCACGGGCGGTTTGCAGATAGTCGGCAAAGCTGTCGGCAAGCCTGCGGGCGGTGGTCTCCTCCAACTCGGCATGGGGATCGGTCTGCTCGGCCAGTGCGCGGTAGCCCGCCGCCTCTTCACGCGACGCAATGCGTTCAATGACCTGCGCCGACCATTCGGCGTAGGAGATATCCATCAACGCCAGATCCAGCAGCCATTCGCCGGGGTAATCCACGATATCCAGATGCAGGGTGCGCGGCCCTTGAAAGCCCGCCAGCAACCCATTGGGCCGCACCTTGAGCGAGAGCCGCAGTTCCGAAATCGCCCGCGTGCTCTCGGGCCAATGAGGCGTCTTCCCGGTCAGCGCGGCAAGGTGGGTCTCATACTCGAACCGGGGCACGGTATCGTCGGGCTGGGGCTGCAGAAACGCCGCCTCGATCCGCCCCTCAGAGGCCGCGAGCAGCCCCGGCATCCGCCCCCGGTCCAGCAGGTTGGCCACCAGCGAGGTGATGAAGACCGTCTTGCCCGAACGCGCAAGCCCCGTGACCCCAAGCCGGATCACCGGCTCGAAAAACGTCTCGCCCACCGTGTCGGTGACATTCTCAAACTGCCGCCAAATCCCGTCGGCAATGCCTGTGATACCCAAAGCTGCGCCCGTCCTTCTTTCTTTGGCCTCAACATAGGGCCGGCAGGCAGGGATTGCCAGAAGCGCCCGCCCGCGCTAAGGCCCCGGTCATGCCCAGATATGCCCTGAAAATCGAATACCACGGCGCGCCCTTCAACGGCTGGCAGCGTCAGGTTGACCAGCCCACGGTGCAAGGCGCAATCGAAGCCGCTTTGGCCAAGCTGGAACCCGGTGACCACACCATCGCCGCCGCCGGGCGCACCGATACCGGGGTGCATGGGCTGGCGCAGGTCGCGCATTGCGACATGGCCCGCGATTGGTCGCCCTTCCGGCTGGGCGAGGCGCTGAACTACCACCTTAAGCCGCAGCCCATCGCGATCACCGATTGCGTGCTGGCGCCCGAGGATTTTCACGCCCGCTTTTCGGCGCTTGAGCGGCGCTACCACTTCCGCATTCTCAGCCGCCGTGCCCCGGCGGTGCATCAAGCGGGGCTGGTCTGGCAGATCAAACACCGCCTAGATGTCGCGGCCATGCAGGCGGCGGCGGATATTTTGGTGGGCAAACATGATTTCACCACCTTCCGCTCGACCGTTTGTCAGGCGGAAAGCCCGGTGAAAACACTCGACCGGTTACAGGTCTCGCAGGTCGAGACCATGGTCGGGACGGAGTATCATTTCGACGTGCGCGCGCGGTCCTTCCTGCACAATCAGGTGCGCAGTTTCGTCGGTTCGCTGGAGCGGGTCGGCGCGGGGTCTTGGAGCGTGGCGGATATGGGTGCAGCACTTGCGGCGAAGGATCGGGCCGCCTGCGGGCCGGTCTGCCCGCCGCAGGGGTTATACTTGGCGCATGTGAGCTATCCGGTGGACCCGTTCGGCAAGGCGTGACGAGGACCATCGCCTGCCCGCGGGGTGGCGATGCTTCAGTCGGTTCATGCCACTTTATCGTGCAGCCTCGGGGCGCGTTGCCCAGAGGACACCGCCCTTGGCGAGTTCGCCTCCCCGACCGGGCGGGCAGGCGATGGTCCGGCGTCTTCAGCTTGATTCCGGACCTATAAGCCCTCTTACGGCAGAGGCGTCCACGTCCCGTGGAATTTACCCTCTTCGCTGATCCGCTCAAACCCATGCGCACCAAAGAAATCGCGCTGCGCTTGGATCATATTCGCCGTGCCCCGCGCCCGGCGCATGCTGTCATACCACGCCAGCGCCGCCGACAGCGCGGGCAGCGCGACACCGAGCAGAGCGCCCGCCGCCACCACCCGGCGCAACGCCGGAATGCTTTCTTCCAAGCGTTTGCGCATGGCGGGGGCGAGGATCAGATGCCCGCCGGGCAATTCGCCCCGGAAGGCATCGGCAAATTCGTCCAACAACGCCGAGCGGATGATGCAGCCTGCCCGCCAAATCTCAGAAATACGCGCCATGTCGAGCGACCAGTCAAACTCCTCCGACGCCGCCGACAGGATGCGAAAGCCCTGCGCGTGGCCGATGATCCGCCCCGCCAAAAGCGCCATCTCAAGATCCGCCACCTCGGGCAGCGGCGCGTCCTGCACGCCTTCGGGTAACAGCGGCTCGGCCATTTCGCGCACAGCCTTCTCGCTCGACCATCCGCGCGCGCCGACGGCGGCTTCGATGGTATTGGCCGATTGCCCCATCTTGAGCGCTTCGATCAAGGTCCAACGCCCGGTGCCCTTTTGCCCGGCCTGATCGCGGATCACATCGACCATCGGCGTCCCGGTCTGGGTGTCGACCGACAAAAGCGCCGCGGCCGAGACTTCGATCAGATAGGAGTTCAGCGGCCCTTTGCGCCAATCGGCAAAGAGGTTGCCAATTTCCACCGCGCCCTGCCCGCCGGCATCGCGCAGCAGGCCGTAGACTTCGGCGATCATCTGCATGTCGGCATATTCGATGCCGTTATGCACCGTTTTGACAAAATGCCCCGCCCCGTCGGGGCCGAGATGCGCCACGCAAGGCGTGCCCTCGAATTGCGCGGCAATCTTCTCGGCCATCGGTTTGAACTGGGTCCAAGAATGCGCGCTGCCGCCGACCATCATCGACGGACCATTGCGCGCCCCGGCCTCGCCACCCGACACGCCCATGCCGACGAAATGCAGCCCCGTGCCTTCGAGTTCGGCACTGCGGCGGCGGGTGTCGTGGAAATCGGCGTTGCCGCCGTCGATCAAAGTGTCGCCCTCATCCAGCAGCGGTTTGATCGCCTCGATCATCGCATCGACCGGCGCGCCGGAGGGGATCATGAAAAGAATGCTGCGCGGGCGGGCGATGGCGGCGACGAACTCCTCAAGCTGCTCAGCCCCGATCAGGCGCTCGGCCAGCGGTCCGGCCTCATCAAGGAACGGCGCGATCCAATCGGCCTCGCGGTTGCTCACCGCCACAGTAAATCCATTATCGGCCAAGTTCAGCGCCAGTGCCGAGCCCATGGTGCCCAGACCGTATACCCCGATATCGGCGCCTGCGCCCTGTGCCGCGCCCCGTCCGCCTGCGTGCCAGTTGCCATAACGATCATGCCTCATTTCTAGCCTGTCATACTGCCAAGCCCGCCCATCCGGCAGGCCGCAGTTTGATTTGCGTTCGGGAAGACTATATAATGTGCGGATAACAAGAAAAACACCCGACCGAGGCATAGTTCTGTAATGACACAAGTATTTAGACGCGCATGGGAGGATATGGTCCTTCCTATTTTTAAACGTCCCCGCCGTGTGCAGGTTGCCGCCCTGTGCTACCGCGACACCGAGGCGGGTAAAAAGGTCCTGCTGATCACCAGCCGCGACACGGGCCGCTGGATTTTGCCCAAGGGCTGGCCGATCGACGGGTTGGACGGCGCCGGAGCCGCCTTGCAAGAAGCATGGGAAGAGGCCGGGGTGACGAAAGCCGATATCGAATCCGATCCGATGGGTATTTTCGACTATGACAAGGGCCTCGGCGAAGGATTGACCGTGCCCGTGACCACACAGGTCTACCTCACCCGCGTGCGCGATCTGAGCGAGGAATACCCCGAAGCGGGCATGCGCAAACGCGCGTGGTTCACCCCGCAAGAGGCATCGGAACTCGTGGATGAGCCTGATCTTAAAGCAATCTTATCCGCCTTCCATTAAGCCCCTTCGGCACCGGGCCGCTGTCCGGTGCCATATCCCCCCTGCCCCATTGCCGCCCCTGCCCGTTTCGGGATGTTACAATTTTGTGACAGGGTGACTTGCGCCCTCGGTAGCCTTATGTCACCCCCCTGAACGTTAGGATCGGAGATCATACAGGAATGGCAACGGAACCGCAGGGCAGCCAGTGGAAGACACTGGACAAGGACCTCAACCGCATTTCGCAAGTCGAACTGGCCGCGACCTATGTCGCCCGCCCCCTCGTGGCGCCGGGCATCGCGCTGGCCTTTATCGTGGTGGCAGGTGCCGTTGCGGCGGTAATCTTCGGGCAACAGCCCTCCAGCTTTGTCGTGATCGCCGCGGCGGTCTTTGGCGCCTATATGGCGGTGAACATCGGCGCGAATGACGTGGCCAACAACATGGGCCCCGCCGTGGGGGCTAATGCGCTGACCATGGGCGGCGCCATCGTTATCGCGGCCTTGTGCGAATCCGCCGGGGCCTTGCTGGCGGGGGCGATGTCGTCTCGACCATTTCCAAGGGCATCATCGACCCGGCGAGTGTCGCGGACACGCGCATCTTCATATGGGCGATGATGGCGGCGCTGGTCTCCTCCGCGCTCTGGGTCAACCTTGCCACATGGGTCGGCGCGCCGGTCTCGACCACCCATTCGGTCGTCGGCGGGGTCATGGGCGCGGGGATCGCGGCAGCGGGCCTTGGCGCGGTGAACTGGAGCTCGATGAGCATGATCGCCGCAAGCTGGGTGATCTCGCCCGTATTGGGCGGCGCCGTAGCGGCGATGTTCTTGGCCTTTATCAAGGCGCGCATCCTCTACCAAGATGACAAGATCGCCGCTTCGCGCACTTGGGTGCCGGTGCTGGTGGGGCTAATGGCCGGGGTCTTTGCCGCCTATCTGGCGCTCAAGGGTCTCAAAAAGATCATCAGCATCGATATGCCGGTCGCCCTGATCATCGGGCTTGTAACCGGGCTGGTGGTCTATGCCATCTCCGCCCCGCTGATCCGGCGCGCCTCGGAAGGGATGGAGAACCGCAACCGCTCGGTCAAAACGCTCTTTGGCCTGCCGCTGGTCCTCTCTGCCGCGCTGCTCAGCTTTGCCCATGGGGCCAACGACGTGGCCAATGCGGTCGGCCCGCTGGCGGCAATCGTCCATGCGACCGAGTTCGGCGGTTTCGAGGATAAGGTGAGCATTCCCACATGGGTGATGATCATCGGGGCCTTCGGCATCTCCTTCGGTCTGTTCCTGTTCGGGCCGAAACTGATCCGCATGGTCGGCAGCCAGATCACCAAACTGAACCCGATGCGCGCCTATTGCGTGGCGCTTTCGGCGGCGATCACGGTGATCGTGGCAAGCTGGCTCGGCCTGCCTGTGTCCTCCACCCATATCGCTGTGGGCGGGGTCTTTGGCGTGGGCTTTTACCGTGAATGGCATATGGAGCGCCGCCTGCGCCGGATCGGGGCCAAGACCGGTGAGGTCAAGCGTATCGCCAAGGAAGAGCGCCGCCGCCGCAAGCTGGTGCGCCGCTCGCATTTCATGACCATCGTCGCGGCTTGGGTGATCACCGTGCCCGCAGCAGCGCTGCTCTCTGGCATCGTCTTTTGGGTGCTGAACGCCTTCGTAAACTAAGGTCAGGCGCGGGCGCGCCTCACCCCTCTTGCCGGTCCTGCCCTGCCGCCATTTCGGCCCGCAGGGCGGTGACCGGCAAATGCGGCAGCCCTTCATCCGCAAGCTCTGCCCAGCCCATCACCCGCAGCACCATATCCGTCACCGGCGTCGCGCGGCCAAGCGCCCTTGCGCGGCGCTGCACCTCGCCTTGGAGCGCGTCGATCTCGGTCGGGCGGCGGGCGGCGAGGTCTTGCGCCATGGAGGTCCGTGCCTGCGGGTCGATCTGCAACATGGTGGCGGCGACGCGGGTAAAAATCAGCGTCGGCAGGCGCAGGAGTGTCGGCACCAGCCGCGCCGGGATCGGCGTGGTCATGGCGGGGCGGATCTTGTCGGCGCGCAGGACCGCCAGCGCCTCGGCCCATTGATCGGCCATCAGACGCCGCCACGCCCGATCCTGCAACTGCGCTTGGAGCGGCAAGCCGCTCAGCGCATTCAGGGCGTTGTTGAGGTTCATCAGAAACTTGCCCCATTGCAGGGCGGTGATATCGGCGCGTTCCTCTACCTTCAGGTCCGGCAGCGAGAGGCGCGCGGCCAGATCAGCCGGGCCCGCCTCGATCACCAGATCGCCCGAGCTTGCCCGGTGATAGCAGCCCTGCCCCATGGCCACGACGTTGAACGGCACCAGCCCCGCGCGCAGATCATGCTGCGGCAGGTGCCGGGCCAAGGCCGCGCGGTTGCCCATGCCGTTTTGCAGGCTGATGACCTGCACGCCCGGCGCGCTGTGGTGGGCGATCAGCCGGGCCATGTCTTCGGTGTCGCGCGATTTGACCGTGACCAGCACGATATCGGCATCGCGCAGGCAGGTCTCATCCCCCGCAAGGTTCAGATCATCCGGCGAGAGGTAGCGCGCCATGCCGCCGAAATCCGTCAGGGTCAGCCCATGGGTGCGGATTTCGGCCTGAATGCGGGGCCGCGCCAGCAGGGTCACAGCATGGCCCGCCCCGGCCAGCAGCCCGCCGACAAAGCAGCCCACCGCCCCCGCGCCCGCAACAACGATGCGGGGGCCGTCGCTCATGCGCCCAGACACCAGCGCATGACGGCTTTCTGCGCGTGCAGACGGTTCTCGGCCTCGTCAAAGATCACCGAATGCGGCCCATCCATGACCGAGCTTGTCGCCTCGTCATCGCGGTGCGCGGGCAGGCAATGCATGAAAAGCGCATCCGGCTTCGCCAGCGCCATCAGCGCATCGTTCACCTGATAGCCGCGCAGCTGATTGTGCCGCCGCTCCCGCGCCGATTGCGGATCATGCATGCTGACCCAAGTGTCGGTGACCACCAGATCGGCGCCCTCCACGGCCTTCTGGGGGTCGCGCTCGGTGGTATAAAGCCCGTCGAGCGCGCGCTCGGGGTCGAGCGGCTCAGGCCCGGTGAAGACAAGATCGAAGTCGAACTGCTTGGCCGCATGGGCGAAACTGGCAAAGACGTTGTTGCCGTCGCCCGACCAGACCACCTTGCGCCCTTTGATCGGGCCGCGGTGTTCTTCAAAGGTCTGAATGTCGGCCATGATCTGACAGGGATGCGTGCGGTTGGTCAGCCCGTTGATCACCGGAACGGAGGCATATTCCGCCATCTCCAGCAGGGTCTGCTCCTCAAAAGTGCGGATCATGATCATATCGACATAGCGCGACAGCACGCGGGCGGTGTCGGCGATGGTCTCCCCATGGCCAAGCTGCATATCGGCGCCCGAAAGCACCATCGTCTGCCCGCCCATCTGACGCACGCCCACGTCGAAGGAGACACGCGTCCGGGTCGAGGGTTTCTCAAAAATCAGCGCGACCATGTGATCTTTCAACGGCTGGTCATCATCCGGCGCGCCGCGCGGGCGGCCATTGCGCGCGGCTTTCATGGCGGCGGCATTGTCGATGATCTGCCGCAGATCGGCGGGGTCGGTTTGGTGGATATCGAGGAAATGGTTCATCTGTCGTCTCTGTCTTGCGGGGTCCAAGGCCACGGCCTTGAAAGCCCGAGGAATGTTTTGGGGTGAATGGCGCTCAGGCCGGGGTCAGGTCACGCGCGATGGCGTCAAGGCGGGTCACCGCCTCGGCAATCTCATCGTCGGAAATGGTCAGCGGCGGCAGCAGGCGGATCACATTGTCGGCGGCGGGCACGGTGATCAGCTCATGGGCATAGCCCGAGGTGACCACATCGGCATTCGCCACTTTGCATTTCAGCCCCAGCATCAGCCCCGCGCCGCGCACCTCTTCAAAGACCTCCGGGTGCTCAGCAACCAGCCCTTCGAGACGTTGACGCAGCAGCCCCGCCTTGCGGCTCACCTCGGCCAGAAAGGCCGCGTCGGCCACCACATCCAGCACGGCGCAGCCCACGGCACAGCCCAGCGGGTTGCCACCATAGGTCGAGCCATGGGTGCCTGCGGTCATGCCCGAGGCCGCCTTTTCCGTGGCCAGCACCGCGCCCAGCGGAAAGCCCCCGCCGATGCCCTTGGCGACCATCATGATGTCGGGGGTGATCCCGGCCCATTCATGGGCAAAGAGCCGCCCGGTCCGGCCCACGCCGCATTGCACCTCATCGCAAATCAGCAAAAGCCCATGGGCGTCGCAAAGCGCGCGCATCTGTTGCAACTCGGCATCCGGCACGGCGCGGATACCGCCTTCGCCCTGTACCGGCTCAACCATGATGGCGGCGGTCTTGTCGGTGATGGCGGCCTCAAGTGCGGCGCTGTCGCCAAGGTTGAGATGCACGAAACCCGGCAGTTGCGGGCCGAAGCCTTTGGTCATCTTCTCAGACCCCGCCGCCGCGATCCCGGCGGAAGAGCGGCCGTGAAAGGCCCCGTTGAAGGCGATGATCTCGACCCGCTCGGGCTGGCCCGCCTCATAGAAATACTTGCGCGCCATCTTCACCGCCAATTCGCAGGCCTCGGTCCCCGAATTGCAAAAGAAGGCTGTGTCGGCAAAGGTCTCGGCCACCAGCCGGTCGGCCAGCGCCTCTTGCTGCGGAATGTGGTAGAGGTTCGAGGTATGCCACAGCGCCTGCGCCTGATCGGTCAGCGCCTTCACCAGCGCCGGATGCGCATGGCCAAGCGCATTTACCGCGATCCCCGCGCCCAGATCAAGAAAACGTCGCCCATCCGCCTCGATCAGCCAAGTGCCTTCGCCTTTGACGAAGGTCAAAGGAGCGCGATTATAGGTTGGCAGAACGGAAGGGATCATCTGTTTGTCCTTGAAAGAGGGCCGTGTCACGCCGGTAAAAGGGCATGGGGCTGGCGCAGGGTCAATGGGATTTGCTTGTTTTTGAAAGGATGCAGCACGCAGGCTGCGAGATCAGGTCATCACGCCGCCCCAAAGGGGGCACCATGTTATCGGACGAAGCGTCGTCGGATGGAATATGCGGCAGATTTGATCATGGCTCTTGCATAGCCGCCCTTCATCCCCCACGTAAAGCCCCAATCGCAGCGCCCCGTGCCCAGAGGGCATCGGCGCTTGCACCTGCGGCCCCAGAAGATAAAATGGGGGCCGATACACTGACAAAGCGGTCCGGGCTAGGGGGCCGCTTTTTAACTGGGGAACCCCGTATGTCCTGGACTGATGAGCGCGTAGAGACACTGAAAAAGATGTGGGGCGAAGGCCAGTCCGCCAGCCAGATCGCGAAGGAACTGGGTGGGGTGACGCGCAACGCCGTGATCGGCAAGGTGCACCGTCTGGGCCTGTCGAACCGCACCGCGGGCGCGCCTGCCGCCGCGGCGGCGGCGACTGCCAAGCCGGAACCCAAGGCCAAGCCCGCAGCCCCCAAGGCCGAGGCAAAGGCAAAGCCCGCCGCCAAAGCCGCGCCCGAGCCGGAGGCCGAAGCCGCCCCCGCGCCCGAAGCCGAAGAGCCCGCCGCAGCCCCGGCACCCAAGCCCAACCTGCCCGCGCGCAAGCAGATCATCCCCGCAGGCCAACCCCTGCCGCCGCAGCCGTCGGCGAATGAGATCAGCCCCGAGGCGCTTGCCAAGGTCAGCGAAGTTGAGAAGAAGGCCAAGAAGATCGGCCTGATGGAACTGACCGAACGCACCTGCAAATGGCCCGTGGGCGACCCGGCGACCGATGATTTCTGGTTCTGCGGCCTGCCCGTGCAGCAGGGCAAACCCTATTGCGAGGCCCATGTCGGCGTCGCCTTCCAACCGATGAGCGCCCGGCGCGACCGCCGCCGCTAAGACCGGCGGGATAAAATGAAAAAAGGCGGGCGGGCCTGAGTGCCCTGCCCGCCTTTTTCTTTGCCTCAGGTCAAGATCAGCGCAGCTTCGGCGGCTTCGCCGGATCGCTGCCCGGGGCCATCCGGGGCGTGTTCTGCAAAGGCTCCATCTGTGGCAGGTCAAACCGCAGGCCGACGCGGGCCAGCTTCTCGACCACCGCGTCATTGGGGCCGAAGAAGCCGACATCCATCGCCCCCGCCTCGATCCCCGAAAAGGTCAGCGCCTCGGACGCCGCGCGCACCAGCGCGTCTTGCGCGCGGGGATCGCGCCGACGAAGGCCAGCAGATGCCCGCGCCCGCCGCCGCTGTATTCGACACCGACAAGGAAGGCCCCTGCCGCCATGCCCGTGGCCGTGGCGAGCTTTGCGTCAATCGCGGCGATCAGCGTCTCAGGCAAGCCCTGCGGCGGGAACACACGGTCGATGCCCGCCTCCACCTCGCCCGGCGCATGGGCCAATGTGCTGCGCAGCCAGTCCATCGCCTCGGCAGGCAGCAGGATCTCGGACGGGGCCACGCCGATGTTCACCGCCATGCCCAAGGGCTGCCCCTCCAACATCGCGGCAATCGCACGCCCCGAGAGCGCCACATAAGGAGATGCCTCCCCCACATGGGCCGAGAGCCGCGCCGCGCGGTCGAAGACCATGACATAGCTGTCGTCAAGCAGCACCGGGCTGATCTGATCGCCCTGCGGCTCATCCTCAAGCAACATGAACAGCTCGACATCCGCGATACGCTCGTAAAAACGCAGCCGCGCCGCGTCGTCGTCAGGGGCGGAGGTCATCGCAGCATGGGCTTGGTCGAGCGGGGTCGGCTCGGTCTTGGGGTCAGTTTGGCGGTCGGTCATTCATCACCTCGGACACGGCGGCGCGCAGACGGGGCAAGACCTCTTCCGCGAACCAGGGATTCTTGTTCAACCATCCGGTATTGCGCCACGACGGATGAGGCAAGGCAAAGACCCCCGGTGGATGATCCCGCCAGCCCGCCACGGCCTCGGTCACATTGCGAAATCCGGGGAGGTGATATTTCATCGCATAGGCCCCAATCAACACCGTCAGCCGCAGATCGGGCAGCATCTCCAGCACCGGTTTGCGCCAAGTCTGCGCACAGATACGCGGCGGTGGCAGGTCGCTGCCCTTGGCGTCATAGCCCGGAAAGCAAAAGCCCATCGGCACGATGGCGACCCTGTCGCGGTCATAGAATGTCGCCTCATCTAGCCCCAGCCAGTCGCGCAGGCGGGTGCCGGACATATCCCAAAACGGCTTGCCCGCCTCATGCACCCGCTTGCCGGGCGCTTGGCTGGCGATCAGCAGCCGCGCGCCGGGTTTAAACCAGACGATGGGCCGCGGGCGATGCTGGGTGGCGGTCACGGCGAAACGCTCGGCACAAAGGCGGCAGGCCGCCAGATCATCTCGGATATCCTTCATGAGCAGGAGATAAGCGATAGGGCCAAAAGATAAAGGGCGGCGAGCCGTCACTTCGACAATTATCGAAATAAACCTTGCATCGCGCTGACGTTTCGATATTTCTAGAATCATGAAACAAGAATCCTCAACCCCCGCACTCACCCTTGCCGCCAGCAGCTTTGCGGCGCTTGGATCGGAACAACGCCTTCTGGTGCTGCGCACGCTGGTGCGCGCCGGATCAGAGGGGCTGAACATCGGCACGCTGGGCGAACGCACCGGCGTGACCGGCTCGACCCTGACACATCATCTGAAACTTTTGGCCTCTGCCGGTCTGGTGAAACAGGAAAAACAAGGCCGCAGCACCATCTGCGCCGCCGTCGCCTATGAAGAAGTGCAAGCCTTGGCGAATTTCCTGCTGACCGAATGCTGCGCGGACGCAATCGACGGCTGCACGGAGCATACCCATGGCTGATACCACACAAACCCTCCCCGCGTTGCACCGCTTGGCCTTTCTGAAAGGCGCTTGGGGCATCACGCTGGCGCTCTTGGCGCTGATTGCGCTGCTGGATCCGCCGCAGGTCATGCCAACAGTCATTTTCGCGTCCGAGGCGCTTTTGCACACCGCGCCCTTCATCGCCTTCGCGGTGCTGGCCGTGGCCTATCTCAAAGCCAGCGGAGCCGAGAGCCTGCTTGCCCGCGCGTTCGAGGGCAACCCGGCACGGATGGTGGTAATGGCAGCGGCGCTTGGCGGCCTGTCCCCCTTTTGCAGCTGCGAGGTGATCCCCTTCATCGCCGCGCTGCTGGCGGTCGGCGCCCCGCTCGGCGCGGTGATGGCCTTTTGGCTGGCCTCCCCGCTGATGGACCCGGCGATGTTCGCGATCACCTCGGGCACGCTCGGCTTCGACTTCGCCTTGGCGAAAACCATCGCGGCGCTTGGCGTCGGCATGTTCGGGGGTTTCACCGTCATGGCCCTGTCCCGCACGCCGATTTTCAACGCCCCCCTGCGCCCGCAGCCTGCGAAAAGCAGCTGCTGTTCTTCGGCCAAACCCTTTTCCGGCGCGCCGGTCTGGAAGTTCTGGCAAGAGGCCGAGCGCCGCGCGAGCTTTGCCGACACGGCACTGACCAATGCGCTGTTCCTCGTCAAATGGTTGACCCTCGCCTATGTGGTCGAAGCCCTCATGCTGACCTATGTGCCCGCGGAATGGATTGCCAATGTCTTGGGCGGCACCGGGATCATGCCGATCATTCTGGGCGCATTCGTCGGCGCGCCGGCCTACCTGAATGGCTATGCCGCCGTGCCCCTGATCGACGCGCTGCTGGCGCAAGGGATGACCCAAGGCGCGGCCATGTCCTTTGTCGTGGCGGGCGGGGTAAGCTGCATTCCGGCGGCCATCGCGGTCTGGGCACTAGTGAAACCGCATGTCTTCGCCGCCTATATCGGCTTTGCCTTCGTCGGAGCGATCTTTGCGGGTGTGATCTGGCAGTTGGTGGCGTGACCGAATCAAACTGACGACCCGAATGCGGGGGCGGGAGAAATGCCGCCCCCTTTTTTCGTTTCGACTGTTACTGAGGCGAGGGCAGATGCCGCCCACGCCGAGAGGCCGGGTAGCGAGGCGCTCGCGACTTACGCCGCCGCGCGCTCCCCATCTGGCTTGTCAGAAGCCTCATCCCCAATCGGCCCCTCGCCATTCACCATATCTTTGACAGCCATCCCATGGGGCAATTCCTTCCCCGTACCATTGCCCAAGGGCATATCGATATAGAAGGTCGTGCCGGGGCCATCGTTCTTGAAATAGTCGATCTGCCCGCCCAAGGCTTCGATGATCCGTTTGGAGATGTTCATCCCCAGCCCGGTGCCGCCAACGGCCCGCTGGTCCGAGGAATCGATTTGCGAGAATTCATCAAAGACCTTCTCGCGCTCGGATTCGGCAAGGCCGATCCCCTCGTCGATCACGCTGATCCGCACCTTGTCGCCAAGGTTGACCGAGGTGACCTTGACCGTCGACCCGGCGGGCGAGAATTTGGCCGCGTTCGACAGAAGGTTGGACATCACCTGTTGCAGGCGTTTCTCGTCCGTAGCGATCCCTGCAGGCTCCGACGGTTTGGCATAGCGCAGCGTCACGCCAAGATTGCCTGCAAAGGATTGGTTCAACTCAATCGCATCTTCGATGATGGTCTGCACCTCAAGCGGTTCGATATCAAAGCTGATCTTGCCCGCCTCGAACTTTTGCAGGTCGAGAATCTCGTTAATGATCGACGTCAGCCGCGCCGAATTGCGCTGTGCGATCTTTAGAACTTTCTCCATCTGCGGGGTCATTTCGCCCAAAACCCCGGCGCAGGCCATATCAAGCGACCCTTTGATCGAGGTCATCGGCGTGCGCAGCTCATGGCTGATGGTCGAGACGAATTCAGTCTTCACCTTGAACGCGATCTTGGTTTTCTCATGCTCGACCTTGAGTTCTTCAAGCTGGCGCAGATTGGTGCGGTACATCTTCAGGAAGATGCGAGAGCAATCGACGATAAAATAGAGGACGAAGACCACGGTGAACAACTGGGTCCAAAGCTCGGATTCGATGCTCGCCCCCGTGCGCACGATATCCCAGATCGGGATGAAGAGGAATGTCGCGCCATAGATCGCAAGCCGCAGCATCAGCACCGGCAGGATATGGTGGTTGTTCATCGAGGCGAAGAGCGCCGCGGCAAAAAGGAAGAACAGCGGCAGGAAATGCGTCGTCGCCCCCTGCTGAAGCGCGATCCCAAGGGCGAAATAGCTGATCACCCCGGCGCTCAGCACCGTGCCGATATAGATGCGGTTCATGAACAAACGCGCCAAACGTGGGCTGCGCCCCCGCCAGCGGGTGATGCGCAGGAAAAGCAGATAGTCAAAAGTCTCAGAAATCGCGATCAGGATCACGGTCGAGATCGACAGCCACAGATCGTAATAGAACGCAGACAGGAAAATGGCCGCCGCAAAGATCATCTGCCGCTGCCAGAAAAGGTTAACACCGACTTGGGAGTAGTCCCGCATCTGCTGTACCTTTGTCGCGTCTGCCAGATGCGGCGTTTGAATCGGGCCGTATGTTACTTTTTCCTGCGACATCGCTCTCGTTTTCTTCGGTCGGCTGCTCGAATGCCGGCATTCTGCCGACAAACGCCCTTAACATGTTGCATTTAGGCATCGAAGCACATGTTAGACGCGATCATCTTCCCTTCTACACCCGGAAATGGGACATAAGTATGGCCATTTCATGCAACTAGAGGTTAGCCTCTTGATAAGAGGTATTTTTACAGCGAATTTTCGAGGTCCAACATGAGTCTGCAAGGACGGAGCTTCAGTGGAAAATCTTGGCAGGATGTTCTTCCCGAACTGACGCCACAGGACGCTAAGGCGCTGGAAGTAAAGAACAACCGCTTTCCGCGAAAGCTGCTTGGCAGCAAATCGACAGAGACTGATCCCTATAGCCCCGAAGCCCTTGCGCGGGCCAACCCCTATATGCGTGCCACAACTTTGTCATTTTTGAACATGCATCAGCACGGGGAATTATTCGTTAACTTCCTCCGGGCGCGGCGCCGAATCTTCATCGACGACAAGCAATGGGATCTCCCTCAGGTTGATGGGATGGAGTTTGACCAATACGACACGCCCCGCGCGCGTTGGATCGTTTTGCATGAATATGGGGAGGTCATGGGCGGCGTGCGCCTAATGCCCACCACCTCGACCTGCGCGCAATACAGCTACATGCTGCGTGATGCGCAACTGGGGATGCTGCCGGACATTCCGCAGGACGTGCTGTTTTTCAAAGCGCCCGTGCGCGACGACATCTGGGAAGCCACCCGCCTGTTCCTGACCAGCGCAGTCCCCGCCCAACGCCGCATTGCCGTGCAACGTATGCTGATGAACCAGATGGCCGGTGCCGCCTATGCCATGGGCGCAAGCCATGTTCTGGGCATCGTGCCCGCCACCTTCAGCCGCTGGATGACCCGGCTCGGCTTGATGAGCGCCGTGCCCGTGGGCCCGGTGCAAAACATCGACGGAGACCGCACGCAGGCGGCCTTGATGAACGTCAGCTACATCGGCGAGATGGCCCCGACCGAGAGCACCCACACGCTGCACTGACCCCCGCGCGGGCGCGGGCCGATATGCCCTTCCCTTATGCCCCCTCCCCCGCAGGATACCCGTCCTGCGGGCAGCAGGTTTTACCGTTACCAAACAGCCCCTCACGGCGCCCTGCCCCAGCGAACGCCCGCGTTTCGACATATTGTGGTCAAATTCCGTGAATAAACGGTTAAGATACCTCTGATACCAGAGGCGCCGCGACGCCCCGCTTAGCACCAACCGGAGCAGCGAATGCTGGAATTTGAAAATGTGTCCAAGTCCTTTTGGACGGGATCGCAGCACAAGGTCATTCTTGACCGGGTGTCTTTTCGCGTGGAGCTTGGCAACTCCTTGGGCATTCTGGCCCCCAACGGCACCGGCAAAACGACCCTGATCAACATGATGGCCGGGCTAGAAAAACCCGACGAAGGTGAGATCAGGCGCGGCTGTAACATCTCGTTTCCTTTGGGTTTTATGGGCGGGGTGGTCAACAAGGTCTCAGCCATGGAGAACGCCCGCTATATCGCGCGGCTCTATGGGCTTGACCCCGATTACGTGGAAAGCTTTTGCCGCTGGCTCTGCGGTTTGGGGGAATATTTCGACCAGCCGCTCGGCACCTATTCCGCCGGGATGCGGGCGCGTTTCTCATTCGCGCTGATGTTGGCGCTGGATTTTGATATCTATCTGATTGACGAAGGCATGCCCGGCACGACAGACGTGGAATTCAACCGCAAGGCGGGTGATATTCTGAAAGAACGGCTGCGGACCACCACGATCATCATCGTCTCGCATCAGGCCCATACGCTTGAGAAATTTGCCCGCTCCGCCGCTGTCCTTTTGGACGGCAAGCTACATATGTTCGACACCTTGGAAGAAGCGAAACAGCTCTATGACTACGAAACCCAAGGCTAGAAAATTCCGCATCCGCAAGGCGCCGCCCCCCTCGGGCAGCAGCACCGCGCCGAGCAGCACCGAGAAGGCGCAAGCGGGCCAGACGGACGCCGAAAAGGCCGCGCGCAAGGCCAAGCTGCGCGCCGTCGCCGATGCGACCGAGGTGGAACCCTCGCACAGCAAGGAAGCCTTGGAACATGCTGCGCGCAGCGGCAAAGCCCCCCACTCCGAAAGCGCCCGCTCGGGCGAGGTGTCTTCCGCCAATGAAGTCTCAGCCGAGCAGGACATTGACGCGATCCGCCGCGAGGGGCTGACAGGCCGCCAATTGCGCATGGCGCGTCGCGTAGCGCAGAAACACGGGCTGGCGCCGACCTCGGATTTCGACGCGGTGCGCCTTTTGCGCGCCAAGGGGATCGACCCGTTTCAACGGTCCAACATGCTGGAACTCGTGGTCCCGCAATCGGGCGATCCGGCGGACAGCGGCCTGCCCGCCACCCGCGGCCAGCCCGGCGATCCAAAGGTGCAACTGCCCCAGACCACGCCCCGCGGCCCGCGCGGTCTGCCCTCGACCGATGTCAGCCCCGCCGAACGTCGACAGCGCGAGATCTCGGACATTCAGCGCGACATCACCCGCCGCCGCCGCCGCAAAGCGGCCATGCTGCTGGTCCGGCTGGCCTTTTTCGTCATGCTGCCGACCATCGCCGCGGGTTATTATTTCTACAAAATCGCCACACCGATGTATGCCACCGAAAGCCAGTTTCTGATCATTCAGAACGAGGGTGGCGGCGGCTCCAGCCCCTTTGGCGGGCTGCTGCCCACGCAATTCGCCAATAGCGCCGACAGCATCGCCACGCAGGCCTATCTGCAATCGAAAGACGCGATGCTGCGGCTCGACGAAGACGCAGGGTTTCGCGCCCATTTCGCCGACCCTGAGATCGACGCCATCCAACGGCTTTCGGAAAACCCCAGCAACGAAGAAGCCTATAAGTCCTACAAGAAGAACGTCAAAATCGGTTACGACCCGACCGAAGGCGTGATCCGGATGGAGGTGATCGCCGCCGATCCCGAGGTCTCGGAAGAATTCTCGAAACGTCTGCTGACCTATGCCGAAGAGCGGGTGAATGACCTGAGCAAGCAAAAGCGCGAAGACGGCATGCGCGACGCGCTGGAGGGTTATGAAACGGCGCTGGAGAACCGCCGCGCAGCGCAGGAGGCGCTGATCAAATTGCAGGTCGACAACAACGTCGACCCCGAGGCGATGATCGCCTCGATCCGCACGCAGATCACCAATTACGAGACCCTGTTGATCGAAAAGGAACTTGAACTCGCCGCCCTGCTCGACAACCAGCGCCCGAACCAAGCCAAGGTCGATGGCGCGCGCGGGGATGTGCGACGGCTACGCGAGCAGCTCACCAAACTGCGTGAGCGGATGACCGCCGCCAACGAAGGCGAAAACTCGCTGGCGCAACAGGCGGTCGCCGCCCAGCTTGCGCAGGCCGATCTGGCCTCTGCCGACATGGTGCTGCAAAGCGCGCAAACCGCAATGGAACAGGCCCGAACCGAGGCCGGGCGGCAGGTTCGCTACCTCACCGTGGCGGTCAACCCCGTGGCCCCGGACGAGGCGACCTACCCCCGCAAGTTCGAAAACACGATATTGGCTTTCCTTATCTTTGCAGGCATCTACCTGATGTTGTCTCTGACAGCGTCCATTCTAAGAGAACAGGTAACTTCATGACCCAGCTGCGCATTGGCAATCTGACCGTCGGCAATGATCGTCCCCTCACCGTGATCGCTGGCCCCTGCCAGTTGGAGAGCGAAGACCACGCGCAGATGGTCGCGGGGTGTTGAAAGAGGCATGTGACGCCGCAGGCGCGCAGTTCATCTTCAAGGGCAGCTATGACAAGGCCAACCGCACCTCCCTCTCGGGCAAACGCGGTTTGGGCATCGAAAAGGGGCTGCAAGTCCTGCAATCTGTGGCCCGCGCCAATGAAGTGCCGGTGCTGACGGATGTGCATAATGAGGCGCAATGCGCGCAGGCCGGTGACGTGGTCGACGTGTTGCAAATCCCCGCCTTCCTCTGCCGCCAAACCGACCTGCTGCTCGCCGCCGGGGAGACCGGAAAGGCGGTGAACGTGAAGAAGGGTCAGTTCCTCGCCCCTTGGGAAATGCAGAACATCGTCGACAAGATCGAAAGCACCGGGAACCGCAACATCCTGCTGACCGAACGCGGCACCACCTTTGGCTACAACACGCTGGTTGCCGACATGCGCAGCCTGCCGCAGATGGCTCAGACCGGCTACCCGGTGGTGATGGACGCGACCCATTCCGTCGCCCAGCCCGGCGGCAAGGGCGGCTCTTCGGGCGGCCAGCGTGAGTTTGCCCCGGTCATGGCCCGCGGTGCTGCCGCCATCGGCGTTGCGGCGATCTTCATGGAAACCCACGAAGACCCCGACCGCGCGCCTAGCGACGGGCCCAATATGATCTACCTCGACCAGATGCCGGGGCTGATCAACCTGCTGATGCAATTCGACGCGCTGGCCAAAAGCCATCCGCTGACTTTCTAAATTTATCTTAAAAAGCGAGTATTTGACGTGAGTAAACCGGCCTCCACCGTGACCCCGAACACTTGGGAATTTCTGCGCGATGCGATGATCACCCCGACAGGTTTTCGCGAATATGACGCGCGTTGGAAATACCCCGATGACATTAACCTGCCCGGCATCACCGCCCTTGGCCTTGGGCTTGGCACGCAGATGCATGCGCGTGGGATTGAGCCTGTCATCGCCGTGGGCAATGACTATCGCGACTATTCGCTCTCGATCAAAAACGCGCTGATGCTGGGGCTGATGCAGGCCGGGATCACGGTCAAGGATATCGGCCCGGCGCTTTCCCCAATGGCCTATTTCGCTCAGTTCCACCTCGATGCCCCCGCCGTTGCCATGGTCACGGCGAGCCACAACCCGAACGGCTGGACCGGCGTCAAAATGGGCTTCCAACGCCCCCTGACCCACGGCCCCGACGAGATGGCCGAACTGCGCGACATCGTCCTGAATGGCCGTGGTGAACGGCGTCCGGGCGGGGCCTACGAGTTCGTCGAGGGCGTGCGCGAAGCCTATCTGGATGACCTTGTCGGTGACTTCAAGATGACCCGCAAACTGAAGGTCGTCTGCGCCACCGGCAATGGCACCGCATCGGCCTTCGCGCCCGAATTGTTCCGCCGCTTGGGGGTCGAGGTCGTCGATAGCCACAACACGCTCGACTACACCTTCCCCCATTACAACCCGAACCCCGAAGCCATGGAGATGCTACATGACATGGCTGACAGCGTCCGCGCCTCCGGCGCTGATCTGGCGCTCGGTTTCGACGGTGACGGGGACCGCTGCGGCGTGGTGGATGACGAGGGCGAAGAGATCTTCGCCGATAAGATGGGTGTCATCATGGCCCGCGATCTGGCCAAACTGCACCCAACCAGCACCTTCGTCGCGGATGTGAAATCCACCGGGCTCTTCGCCTCGGACCCTGAGTTGCAGAAGCACGGGGCCAAGGCGGACTATTGGAAAACCGGCCACAGCCACATGAAACGCCGTGTCAAAGAACTGGGCGCGCTGGCGGGCTTCGAAAAGTCCGGCCACTATTTCTTGGCCGAGCCGATTGGCCGGGGCTATGACTGCGGCATGCGCGTCGCGGTGGAAATCTGCAAGTTGATGGACCGCAACCCCGACAAATCCATGTCGGACCTGCGCCGCGCCCTGCCCCAGACCTATTCGACGCCCACCATGTCGCCCTATGCCTCGGACACCGAGAAATACGCCATCCTCGACCGGATCGTGCAAAAGCTCACCGCCAAGGCCGAGGCCGGGGACAAGATCGGCGGCCGCGCGATTGCCGAGGTCATTACCGTCAATGGCGCGCGCGTCATGCTGGACAACGGCGGCTGGGGCCTCGTGCGGGCTTCCTCCAACACGCCGAACCTCGTCGTGGTCTGCGAAAGCCCCGAATCTGACGCGGAAATGCGCGCGATCTTCGCTGATATCGATGCGGTGATCCGCACAGAGCCGGGCGTGGGCGATTACGATCAATCGATCTAATCGCCAGTTACGGCACCAGAACGACAAAGGCCCGGGGCATCGCCACCGGGCCTTTTTTCTTTGAACTAGAAGGTCTTACTTCAGCGCCGCTTCGCAGAAGGCGCGGATGCGTTCGGCATCCTTCATCCCCGGCGCGCTCTCAACCCCCGAAGAGACATCAACCTGTCGCGCCCCGGTGAGGGCAATCGCCTCCCCCACATTCTCGGCGTTCAGCCCCCCGGCGAGCATCCAAGGCTTCGGCCAGCGCCGCCCGGCGATTAGCCGCCAGTCAAAGGCCAGCCCGTTGCCCCCCGGCAGCACGGCATCCTTGGGTGGTTTGGCATCGAGCAAAAGCTGATCCGCGACGGTGACATAGTCGTTCAGCAGCGCCAGATCATCGCGATCGGCCACGCCGACGGCTTTCATCACCGGCAGTCCATAGCGCGCCTTGACCTCGGCCACCCGCGCCGGGCTTTCGCTGCCGTGCAGCTGTAGCATGTCCAGAAAGGGCACCGCGGCCAGCAGCGCATCCAGCGCCGCATCGTCGGCATTGACGGTCAGCGCGACCTTGCAAATGCCGTCAGGCACCGCCTCGGTCATATGCGCCGCGGCCTCCAGCGACAGATGGCGGGGGGATTTTTCGAAAAAGACGAACCCCAGCGTGCGTGCGCCCGCCAGAAGGGCGGCGGGCACATCGGCAGGGTCGGTCAGACCGCAGATTTTTACGTTAACGTTCTCAGGCATGGGTGGGGTTTAGCCTGCTTCGTCGAGCAGCGCCAGCACCTCATCCTTGCCCTGATGCTTCTCTTCCTTGAGGCGGATCACCTCACGCTCCAACCGGCGCCGCTCGCGTGCCTGCCGCGCCAGTTCGGCCCGGTGGCCGTGTTCGCGGATCCATTCCCAAACGAAGCCCACCAAAAGCCCTACGATGATCCCGCCAAGGATCACGATAAAGAGCGGCAGTTCGATAGAGGGGTTCACGGCAAACCAACCTGAAATCTCGGTCGGAAGCACTTGAAGTGTCACGATGTTCCGGTTCGCCAGAGCAACGGAAACCAGCGCAATCGCGAAAAGCGCGATGCAGGCATAACGAATGTAACGCATCAGCTTTTCCCGTTCAGCCGGTCACGCAAGAGCTTGCCCGTCTTGAAGAAGGGCACATGCTTTTCTTCGACATTCACCGTCTCACCGGTGCGCGGGTTGCGCCCCACTCGGGCATCGCGTTTCTTAACGGAAAAAGCACCGAAGCCGCGCAATTCGACCCGGTCCCCACGCGCCATGGCGCCCGTGATCTCATCAAAGACCGTGTTTACGATCCGCTCAACATCACGTTGATAAAGATGCGGATTGTCGTCAGCGATCTTCTGGATCAGTTCCGACCGGATCATGGCACGTCCCCCGAGAATTTATTGATGTCTTACCCGACTATAGGAAATAACGCCCCACACGGGAAGGTGTTCCACCAGCGCCGCGATAGATTTTTCGCAGCGAAACCCCTGTTATTTCGGCCCTTTTCCGCCGCCTGCCGCCGCTGAAGGCCAAGGCGCGTAGGGATTGGGCATAAGGGCTAAAACCCGCTTCGCGATTCGACCCCGCCCCCGGAACAGCAAAAGGCCCCGCATGTCGCCATGCGGGGCCTTCGCTAAGGTCACATATTCAACGTGGAATATGCTTACTCGTCGTCGCCTTTCAGCGCCGCACCAAGGATGTCGCCCAAGCTCGCGCCGGAGTCGGAGGAACCGTACTGCTGTACCGCCTCTTTCTCTTCCGCGATCTCGCGTGCCTTGATGGAGACGCCCAGACGGTGTGCTTTCGCGTCGACGTTGGTGATGCGCACGTCGACCTTGTCACCGACCGAGAAACGCTCGGGCGCTGTTCGGCACGGTCACGGCTGAGGTCGGAACGACGGATGAAGCTCTTCATGCCTTCGTATTCGACTTCGATGCCGCCATCTTCGATGGAGGTCACGGTCACGGTCACGATCGAGCCGCGCTTCACGCCGCCCACGGCTTCGGCGAACTTGTCACCGCCGACGTTCTTGATCGACAGCGAGATGCGCTCCTTCTCGACGTCCACTTCGGAGACAACGGCCTGAACCACGTCACCTTTGCGGTAGTCTTGGATGGCTTCTTCGCCGCGCTGGTCCCAGCTGAGGTCGGAGAGGTGAACCATGCCGTCGATGTCACCGGGCAGGCCAACGAACAGACCGAATTCGGTGATGTTCTTGACTTCGCCTTCGACCTCGGTGCCCTCGGGGTGGGTCTCAGCAAAGACTTCCCATGGGTTGCGCATGGTCTGCTTCAGACCAAGGGAAACGCGACGTTTGGCGCTGTCGATTTCCAGAACCATGACTTCGACTTCTTGCGAAGTGGAGACGATCTTGCCGGGGTGCACGTTCTTCTTGGTCCAGGACATCTCGGAGACGTGGACCAGACCTTCGACACCGGGCTCCAGCTCGACGAATGCGCCGTAGTCGGTGATGTTGGTCACGCGGCCGCTGTGCACGGAACCCAGCGGGTATTTCGCGCCAACCAGATCCCACGGATCTTCCTGCAGCTGCTTCATGCCGAGGCTGATGCGGTGGGTCTCTTTGTTGATCTTGATGACCTGAACCTTGATGGTCTCGCCGATCGACAGGATCTCGGACGGGTGGTTCACGCGGCGCCATGCCATGTCGGTGACGTGCAGCAGGCCGTCGACACCACCAAGGTCAACAAACGCACCGTATTCGGTGATATTCTTGACCACACCATCGACGGTCTGACCTTCGGTCAGGTTGCCAATGACTTCGGCACGCTGTTCGGCGCGGGACTCTTCGAGGATCGCACGGCGCGATACAACGATGTTGCCACGACGGCGGTCCATCTTGAGGATTTGGAACGGCTGCTTGAGACCCATGAGCGGGCCTGCGTCGCGCACGGGGCGCACATCGACTTGGGAGCCGGGCAGGAATGCAACTGCGCCGCCGAGGTCGACGGTGAAGCCACCTTTGACACGGCCAAAGATCGCGCCTTCGACACGCTCTTCTGCGGCATAGGCTTTTTCCAGACGATCCCAGGCTTCCTCACGGCGGGCCATTTCGCGGCTGATGACGGCTTCGCCACGCGCGTTTTCGACTTGGCGAAGGAAAACTTCGACTTCGTCGCCAACTTCGATTTTGGGGGATTCGCCGGGATCAGCAAATTCTTTCAGCTCAACGCGGCCTTCCATTTTGTAGCCGACGTCGATGATGGCTTGGCCCGCTTCGACAGCGATCACCTTGCCTTTGACGACTGTGCCCTCTTGGGGCGTGTCCATTTCAAAGCTTTCGTTAAGAAGCGCTTCGAATTCGTCCATTGCTTTAGTCATGTAGCTTTTCGTATCCTTATCAAATGTTTCTGGCCGCGCGGTTGTCTCCGCCGGTCTGGAGTTGCAATTGGTCGTTGTGGTGGCACCGTGCCGTTCTTGTCAGAGAAGCTCCGACATAAAAGCACAGCGGTTGACCCGCAGCCGAACGCAAACAAAAGAGGGCCGGTTAGTACCGACCCTGCCCGCTATATCGCGTCCGAAGCTGTAACCGCCCCTTAGACAAGGCGCGTATAGGCGAATTTTGACGCTCCTGCAAGGGCTATGGCGTGCTGGCCGGGGATATGCGGGGTTCTGCCGGGCAAGGGTTCCATAGCACGCCCGGGGATAGAGGGCACCACAACTGATCAGGGCCATCGCGGCGCTGCAACCTCTTCATAGCGATCTGCACGGCCTCCGCCGCGGTAAGCCTGCCGCTCACCCGCCCCAGCCCGCGCCCAGCCCCGGCGCGGGTTTCGGCGGATCGGCAAGATCGCCTTCGGCAAGGTCACTGCCTTGATAGCTGGCAAGGTCCTCAACAAACTCCCACAGACGCAAGAAAGTATAGTCGACCTTCCCCAACGCCTCCGCCACGGCGGCGGGGTTCGACCGGTCCAAGGCGCATAGCGCGCGCATGTTCTCATTCATCATCGGCTTGATATCCTGCGCGCATTCCTCGGTGAACCGCCGTAGAACGCTTCGCAGTTCAGACCGTTTTTGCTCCTGCGTGGCCACGCCCAGTTGCAGCGCGGTCTTGTGAAGCGCGTGAAAGGCGGAACGCCTCAGCGTGCTTTGCGAGAGTTCATCCTTGGCGATATAGTCACTACAGCCGCCGCGCAGCGCTTCGATTGCGACGTCGCTCTGCTCCGTCCCGGTGACCATCACCGTGGCCACACCGCCGTTGCGCGGGTGGGCGCGGATCATCTGCAAGCCGCGCAGGCCATCCCCATCGGGCAGGTTGTAGTCCAGCAAGATGAGGTCAAACGCCCCCTCATCCAACTGCTGAGCAAGGGCGGCGACGCTCTCTGCCTCGGTCAAAGAAACCGGAAAGTCCAAGCCACCGCAGAGCCGTTTGATCCGCATCCGATCAAAGCGCTGGTCATCGACGATCAGGATACGCGCCGCCGCCAAAGGCCCCGCCGCGCCATCCGCCCTATCGCCTGCACCGCTTCCGCGCCTTGCCACGCTCATCAGCCGTCCCCCTGCTTTGCCTCGGCATTTAGACCCACGGAGCCTAACAAATGGTTAACCCGCCCCTATTCGCCGCCAGCCTTGCAGAGGAATGTTGCGGTGGCGCGGCGGGGCCGCTACATGAGCCGCCATGAGTGATACAACACGCCCCCGCCGCAACTTCTATGGCCGCCTCAAAGGCAAAGCGCTGAAGAAGTCGCAAAAGACCTATATTGACGAAGACCTCGACGCATTGTCGCCGGGGGCCGTCGATTGGGAGAGCAATCCCGACCGTAGGCCCCTCGACCTCGATACGCTGTTTGGCGGGCGCAAGGTCTGGCTGGAAATCGGCTTTGGCGGCGGTGAGCATCTGGTGCATCAGGCCGGGCAGAACCCCGATGTGGGCATCATCGGCTGCGAGCCCTATATCAACGGCGTCGCGATGTTGCTGGGCAAAATCCGGCGCGCGGGCGTGGACAACCTCGCCATTCATCCCGGTGACGTGCGCGATATGTTCGACGTGCTGCCCGAAGCCTCCATCGACCGGGCGTTCCTGCTTTATCCCGATCCTTGGCCGAAAACCCGTCACCACCGCCGCCGTTTTGTCACGCCCGAGCATCTGGAGCCCTTGGCCCGCGTGTTGAAACCCGGCGCGATCTTCCGCGTGGCGACGGATATCGAAGACTACGTTCGCCAGACGCTCGAACAGGTGCCGCAGCATGGGTTTGATTGGCTGGCCGAAGGGCCTGACGATTGGCGCGCGCCTTGGGATGACTGGATTTCGACCCGCTATGAGCAAAAGGCGCTGCGCGAAGGGCGCACCCCGCATTACCTGACCTTTCGCAAACGCTAAGTATTTGCAGCTGATACCACCCCGTTTCCAATCCATCGCACGCGCGGCGATGGACGCTGCCGCCCGCCTGCGATAATAGGAACCTTGAGCAGATCAGAGGTACCTCATGTCCAGTCACGGCAGCCCCATTCCCATGTCATCGCGCGCCTGCGGGCCGCTTAGCGGCACCGCCGAAGTGCCCGGCGACAAGTCGATCTCGCACCGCAGCCTGATCCTTGGCGCTATGGCTGTGGGCGAGACCACGATCACCGGGCTTTTGGAGGGGCAAGACGTGCTCGACACCGCCAAAGCCATGCGCGCTTTCGGGGCCGAGGTGGTCGACCACGGCGGCGGTTCCTATTCCGTGCATGGCGTGGGCGTCGGCGGCTTTGCCGAGCCGGACAATGTGATCGATTGCGGCAATTCCGGCACTGGTGTGCGGCTGTTGATGGGGGCGATGGCGACCTCTCCGATCAGCGTGACCTTCACGGGCGATGCCAGCCTCAACAGCCGCCCGATGGCGCGGGTGACCGATCCGCTGGCGCTGTTTGGCACGCAATCCGTGGGCCGCGCCGGGGGCCGCCTGCCGATGACACTGGTCGGCGCCGCCGAGCCTGTGCCGGTGCGCTACACCGTGCCCGTGCCTTCCGCGCAGGTGAAATCCGCGGTGCTGCTGGCGGGGCTGAATGCGCCGGGCAAAACCGTGGTGATCGAGGCCGAAGCCACCCGCGACCATACCGAACGGATGCTGGCGGGCTTTGGCGCCGAGATCACGGTTGAAGAGACCGACGAGGGCCGCGTCATCACCCTGACCGGCCAGCCCGAGTTGAAGCCGCAGCATATCGACGTGCCGCGCGACCCCTCCTCCGCCGCTTTCCCGGTTTGCGCCGCGCTGATCGTGCCCGGCTCGGACGTGCTGGTGCCGGGCATCGGGTTGAACCCGACCCGCGCAGGGCTGTTCACCACCCTGCGCGAAATGGGCGCGGATCTGACGTATGAAAACGAACGTACCGAGGGCGGCGAGCCTGTGGCCGACCTGCGCGCAAAGTTCTCGCCCAACCTCAAGGGGATCGAAGTCCCCCCGAACGTGCGGCGAGCATGATCGACGAATACCCCGTGCTCTCTGTCGTTGCAGCCTGTGCGACGGGCGAGACCGTGATGCGCGGCGTCAAGGAACTCCGCGTCAAGGAAAGCGACCGGATCGAGGCCATGGCCAGCGGCCTGCGCGCCAATGGGGTCGCGGTCGAAGACGGGCCGGATTGGTGGACTGTCAAAGGGCTGGGCCATGGCAATATCCCCGGGGGTGCGACCTGCCAAAGCCATCTCGACCACCGTATCGCCATGTCGTTCCTGATCCTTGGCATGGTCGCACAACAGCCGGTGCAGGTGGACGATGGCGGGCCCATCGCCACCTCCTTCCCGATTTTCGAGCCGCTGATGGCCTCTTTGGGTGCACAGGTCGAACGGTTGCCTGCGTGACAGGCAACCGGCTGATCTGGCTCAGCCTTTGCGCTGCACTGGCCTTTGCAGCCCTTGCGGGCTTTGCCGAGACAGATCTGCGCGCGGCGGGCATGGGCGTCTTGGACGGGCGGCTTCTGGGCTATGATCTGCCCGGGGCGCGCGCCTATCTGTCAGCACTCAGCCCCGAACAGACGGCGCTGTATCTCGGCCAGTTCCGGCTGGCCGACACCGCGTTTCCTGCCCTCTTGGCGCTTGCCCTGCTGCTGTGGTTCCGGCGCTGGTCGTCGGGCGGGCTGCGGCTGGGGCTGACGCTGGCCGTGGCACTATATCTGGGGGCGGATTACACCGAAAACATGCTGATCGGGCGGCTGGTCGAATTGGGGCCGGACCGGATCACCGCACAGGCCGTCGCAACGGCGAGCCTGTTCACAAAGGCGAAATGGGTGATACTGGCGGGCTGTTTCACGGCGGCCCTGCTGCTTGGCCTACGGGCCCGGAACAAAAGGAATTTGCAATGACAGATAACAGAACCAACGGCATCACCGTTGCCATCGACGGCCCCGCCGCTGCGGGCAAAGGCACCGTGGCCAAGGCGGTGGCGGCGCATTTCGGCTTTGCGCATCTCGACACCGGGCTTTTGTACCGCGCGGTCGCGGCCAAGACCCTCACCGGGATGGACCCCGAGGAAGCGGCCCAGACCCTCGCCCCCGTCGATCTGGAAGACCCTACTCTGCGCAGCCCCGAGGTGGCCCAAGAGGCCAGCAAAGTGGCGGTGATCCCCGCAGTGCGTGCCGCCCTTGTGCGGTTCCAGCGCAGCTTTGCCACCCGCGCGGGCGGCGCGGTGCTCGACGGGCGCGACATCGGCACGGTGATCTGCCCCGACGCGCCGGTCAAACTCTTCATCACCGCCAGCCCCGAAGTGCGCGCACAGCGCCGTTTCGCCGAACTGTCGGGCAAGGGGATCGAGACCAGCTATGAAGATGTGTTGGAAGATGTACGCCAGCGCGACCTGCGCGACATGAGCCGGGACCAAGCGCCGCTGAAACCCGCCGAGGACGCCAAACAGATCGACACAACGGAAATGGCGATCGAAGATGCGGTGGCCGCCGCCGTGGCCTTGGTCGAGGCGAAACGGGGCTAACCCCGCTGCGAAAAGGGTGGGCGCTGTCGCCCACCCCCTCAATACTTACACAGCCGTTTTCAACTGATCGACCAGATCGCGGCGCTCCCAGCTGAAACCGCCATCCGCGTCGGGCGCGCGGCCAAAGTGGCCATAGGCCGCCGTGCGCTGGTAGATCGGCTTGTTCAACTGCAAATGCTCACGAATGCCGCGCGGGGTCAGGTCAATGATCTGGCGGATCGCCTTTTCGATCGCCGCGTCATGCACGTCACCGGTGCCATGGGTGTCGCAATAGATCGACAGCGGCTCGCTCACGCCAATCGCATAGCTCAACTGGATGGTGCATTTGTTCGCCAGCCCTGCCGCCACGACGTTCTTGGCCAGATAGCGCGCCACATAGGCCGCCGAACGGTCGACCTTGGTTGGGTCTTTGCCCGAGAACGCGCCGCCGCCATGCGGTGCGGCCCCGCCATAGGTATCGACGATGATCTTGCGCCCGGTGAGGCCCGCGTCGCCATCCGGCCCGCCGATCACGAAAACGCCGGTGGGGTTCACGTGCCAGACGGTGTCGGCGTCGATCCACCCCTCGGGCAGCACCTCACGGATATAGGGCTCCACGATCTCGCGGATATCGGCGCTGGTCTGGCTTTCGCTCTCATGCTGCGTCGACAGCACGATGGAGCTTACGCCCACCGGTTTGCCGTTCTCGTAACGCACCGAGAGTTGGCTTTTCGCATCGGGCCGCAGGGTCGGCTCGGTCCCGTCTTTGCGCACCTCGGCCAGACGGCGCAGGATCGCATGGGCGTAGTGGATCGGCGCGGGCATCAACTCGGGCGTCTCATCGGTGGCAAAACCGAACATGATGCCCTGATCGCCTGCGCCCTCTTCCTTGCCATCGGAGGCATCGACGCCTTGGGCGATATGCGCCGACTGCGGGTGCAGCAGATTGGTGATCTCACATGTCGCGTGGTGGAACTCATCCTGCTCGTAACCGATGTCTTTGATGCAGGCGCGGGCGATATCCTCGACACCCGCCAGATATTCATCGAGCTTGGTCTTGTTGGCCAGCCCGACCTCGCCCCGATCACGACGCGGTTGGTGGTGGCAAAGGTTTCGGCGGCGACCCGCGCTTCGGGTTCCTCGCTGATGAAAGCGTCGAGGATGGCATCGGAAATCCGGTCGCAGACCTTATCCGGGTGCCCCTCGGAAACGGATTCCGAAGTGAAAGTATAGTTCTGACGGGACATGTAGTGCTCCAATAAAAATTACGCACCACGTCAGGAAGCCGTTGTGGTGCTCTCCCAACGGCTTAGACAACCGCTGGTGGATGGTCAATCGGCATTCCCGGGCTGCGACGGCGGGCCACGGCAAGCCCGGCAAGGCAGAGGGTCAGAAGCAGGATCAAAGGCAAATCACCGCTGCGGCTGTAGAGCGTGGGCGCCAGTGGCGCCGGCAGCGGCGCGTCGATGAAGCCTGCGGAATTGAGCGGCAGCGAAGCGATCACCCGCCCCTGCGGGTCAATCATCGCCGAGATCCCGGTATTGGCCGCCCGGGCCATGGGCAACCCCTGCTCGATCGCGCGCATCCGCGCTTGGGCCAGATGCTGGCGCGGGCCTGCGGCCTTGCCGAACCATGCGTCATTGGTGACCTGCATCAGGAAAGCGGGCCGCGCTGGCGCGGCGTTCACGTCATGGGCAAAGACGGCCTCGTAGCAAATCAACGGCAATGCGGCGCCGAGCGGCCCCAGATCCAAAACCTGCGCGCCCGGCCCGCTGGAAAAACCGTTCCCCTCCTGCGCGGCGAGGCCGTGGATCCCGAAACGCGCCATCAGATCGCCCAAAGGCATATATTCGCCAAAGGGCACGAGGTGATGTTTGTCATAAAGCTGATCGACCGCGCCGCCTTCGTCCAACACAACAAGCGAGTTGTAATAGCGCATGTTCGACCGACGCTGCACGCCCAGCACCACCGGCACGTCCGAGGCTGCGCCGATCTCATCCAAGGCGCTCCCCGCCATGTCCAACGACCATGGGATCGCGGTCTCGGGCCAGATCACCAGATCGGGGGCGGCGCCTTTGTCCTGCGGCGCGGCGGCGGTGTAGTCGAGCTGGCGGGAGAAATAGAATTCAAAGGTATCGGGGTTCCACTTGTCGCGTTGCGCGGCATTGGGCTGCACCAAACGCACCACGTTCTCGGTCAGCACCGCGGGCGTCGCTTGCGGGGGCAGCAGCAACAGCAGCACCGTCGAGAAGGCCAACGCCCCCTGCCCCAACCGCAGGCTCAAAGGGCCGCGCAGCAGCAAGATCGCGGCGATGGCGAATAGCCAGAGGTTCAGCGCATAGGGGCCGACCCAAGCAAGGCCCTGCCCCGCCATCACGCCGACCAGTCCTTGAGCGGGCATGGCCCATGGAAAGCCCGTGAAAATATAGGCCCGCAGCAGTTCCACCGCCGCCCAAGTCAGCGCCAGCGCTAGCTCACGCTTCGGCGCGATCCAACGGGCGAGGCCAAAGGCCAGCCCCCAGAACAGCGCCATGCCAGCGGCCAGCAGGATCAGCGCAAAAGGCGCCATCCACCCATGCCGCGCCACATCGACCATGAAGGGCGAGACGATCCACTGCAGCGCATGCAGGAAATAGCCAAAGCCAAAGCCCCAGCCCAAAAGCGCCGCGCGCATTGGCCCGCCAGATTGCGCGCGAAACAGCCAAAACGCCGCCACCAGCCCGGCAAAGAGCAGAATAGGCAGTTCATAAGGCGCTTGCCCGAAGGCTGCGATGGCCCCGGCGAGGGGGCCAGCAGCAACCGGCCCCGCATCGCCAGCCGTTGCCTCATCCCCGGCCCCTTGGGTGCGGACCCGCAACCGTTTGATGCGGCGCGGGTCGGCGTCGATCACCTCGAACTCCGGCCCATCGGGGTGCAAGACCACCTCGCCCCGCGCAGGCACGCGGCCCGACAGCATGAAGACCAAGCCGCCAAGCGTGTCGATCTCTTCTTCGTCGACGGTTTCATGATCGGTCAGGGAATGGCCAATCTCAGCCTCAAAATCCCCAGCGGGGTCTTGGCGAGTGCCAGATAAGTGCCGGGCTTTTCGACCGTCCAATAGGTGCCCTCGTCGACGTCATGTTCGTCTTCGATCTCACCTATGACCTGTTCGATCAGGTCTTCGATGGTCACCAGCCCGTCGACACCGCCATATTCGTCGATCACCAGCGCCATATGCCGCCGCTCGGCCTGCATTTTGGTGAGCAGCACGCCGATGGTCATCGACGGCGGCACATAGACCAAGGGCCGCAGCAGGGTGCGCAGATCGAACTTGGTGTTTTTGCCGTTGAAACCGTGGTTTAGCGCCAGGTCTTTGAGGTGGACCATGCCCACGGGCGTATCGAGCGTGCCATCATAGACCGGCAGGCGGGTCATCCCGCTTTCCTTGAAGACCGAGACCAGCTCATCCAGCGTGGCGCTGACCGGCACGGCGGTGATATCCGCCTTTGGGATCGCCACGTCATCGACCCGCATCCGGCGCAGGTTCATCATGCCATGGCCCGTGGGCCGCTCGGCCTCTGCCGAGGTCTCTGGCGTGTCGTCCTCGCTGTCCGATGGGCTTAGCGCCTCGAACACCCGAGAAAAGAAATTACCGGTGCGCATCGCGCCATCATCCGGCTGCTCATGTCTGTCTTCATCTGTCAGCGCGCTCTGCGCCGCGTCAGATGATCCGTCTGTATCGCCCATTGGGTCCCGTCTGTGTTACAAAGCCCCTCAAGGCCCATTTTCCTTATATGGGTCATCATAACCCATTTTGCCAAGTATTTCGCGCTCCAACCCCTCCATCAACGTCGCGTCGGGGTCATTTTCATGGTCATAGCCCAGAAGATGCAACAGCCCGTGCACGATTAAATGGGTCACATGGGCATCTAATGGCTTCTCCGCCGCCGCGGCTTCGGCGGCGCAGGTCTCGAAAGCCAAGGCGATGTCGCCCAGTTCGAGCATCCCGTCAATGCCGGGGGCGACAGGCAGCGGATCGCCGCCCGGGGTGACCGCGCCGCGTTCCTCCGCAGGCCAGCTCAGCACATTGGTCGCCCGCGCTTTGCCGCGAAAGTCTTCGTTCAGCGCGGCGATGCGGCTGTCGTTGCAGGCCAGCAGGGTCATCTCAGCGGCTTCGGCATCAAGGCCGAGATGGCCCAGAGTAGCCCGCGCCGCGGCATGGGCGCGCGCCTCAAGGTCGACCGCCGCCCAGCGGTCGTCTTCGATCACGATGGCGAAATCTTCCAGCATCACGTCAAGCGGCACCGCTATCGGCCTCATATGCTTCGATAATCGCGGCGACCAGCGGATGGCGCACCACGTCCTTGGACGAGAAGTAGTTGAAGCTGATGCTGGGAATTTGCTTGAGCAAGCGCTCCGCATCCTGAAGCCCCGACTGCACCCCGCGCGGCAGGTCGATCTGGGTTCGGTCGCCGGTGATCACCATGCGAGAGTTCTGCCCCAGCCGGGTCAGGAACATCTTCATCTGCATCGAGGTGGCGTTTTGCGCTTCGTCCAGCACCACGAAAGCGTTCGACAGCGTGCGGCCCCGCATGAAGGCCAGCGGCGCGATCTCGATGCGCTTTTCCTCCAGCAGTTTGGCCAATTGCTTGCTCGGCAAAAAGTCGTTCAGCGCGTCGTAGAGCGGCTGCATATAGGGGTCGACCTTGTCTTTCATGTCGCCCGGCAGGTAGCCCAGCTTCTCGCCCGCCTCGACCGCGGGGCGGCTGAGGATGATCCGATCCACATGGCCGCCGATGAACATCGACACGCCCACGGCGACAGCCAGATAGGTCTTGCCGGTGCCCGCAGGGCCGATGCCAAAAGCCAGTTCGTTGTCGAAGAGCGATTGCACATAGGCTTTCTGCGCATCGGTGCGCGGCTCCACCCGTTTTTTGCGGGTCTGGATCTCGATCGCGTCCGAGATCGGCATCTCCAACTGGTCGCCCTGACGCACGCCGGTGCCCGCGCCGGAGTTGCCCATGCGCAGCAGCCCGTCCACATCCGCAGGTTCAACCGCGCGGCCACTTTCCAGCCGGACATAGAGTGCATTGAGCAGGCTCTCGGCCTTCTCAACAGCCTCGCCCTCGCCCAGAATTTGCAAGTGGTTGCCACGCCTTATGATCTGCACCTCAAGCGATTTTTCGATGGCCGCCAGATGCGCGTCATAGGCGCCGCAGAGGTCGATCAAAAGGCGGTTGTCGGGAAATTCCACCACCCGTTCGGCCGCGGTTTCCGGTGTCATCAGATCAGTTGAAGGCAATGCGCGTATCCTTTGTGAAGCACTAAATGTTGAAATAGTCAGACCAGATCGATTTACCAACCCGTCGCGACAAAAAGGGCCGAAGCGCAACGCGCTCCGGCCCGGGGTCTGTGATATGGCCCGCCAAGGTCAGTTCGGGTCTTTGATGTTGGAGCCACCCTTGAAGTGGCCCGCGGTATGTGTCGGTGGCGCCACGCCCGAGCAGACCGGCTTGCCGAATTTATCGAGCCGCGCCGAAAGATAGCCCTCGACCCCGTCGTCGATGATCCAGTGGTCGCAACCGTTGGGATCGACCCAGATGCCCGCCTGAAGGTTGCTCAGGTGCTTTTTGTCGATGCCCCGGTCAAAGGTCTTGTCCGAAGGGTAGCCCCGGCCCAGACCGCCTTCGTAATCGGTACAGGCCGAAAGGCCGACGGCACAGGCTGTGACCATGAGAAGTTTCGTCTTAATCACTTTTACGGTCCCTTCAGCGAATGCAGATGATTTCGACACGGCGGTTCTTGGCCATGTTCGCAGCGGAATTGTTCGGCACGGCGGGCATCCGTTCGCCATAGCCCCGCACATCGGCGATCTTGGCACCCACTTGATTGGCGATGCGCGCCACGGCATTGGCCCGGTTGTAGGACAGGCGCATGTTATAGGCGTCCGACGCGCGGCTGTCGGTATGGCCGGTGATGATGTAGGACACCGCCCCGGTCGATTGGAAGAAGTTCGCCAGACGCGCACGACCTTGCGGCGAGATGCTGTATTTGTCGGTGGCAAAGAACTGATCCGCCTCCATCACGCCGCAGACATCGCCGCGGCGGCACACCGGAATGCCCTGCCGGGTGACATGGGGGGTCATATAGCCCTCGGCCCCGTCATCCATAACCCAATGTTCACAGCCATCCGGGTCGACCCAGATGGTCGGCGTGTAAACGCCCTTGTCACGGCCCTGTTGCGAGGGTGTCTGCGCATCGACCGAGGTGCTGGCCACGGTCAGCGCCGCTGCCATCGTCAGGCTGGCCATGGCGCGCAGTGCTTTGGAAATAGTGGGTCCCACAGCGTTTGTCCTATTCTAATTTCTGGTTCTTATCTTTGGCAAATGCGACCCCTCCCCGGACCCGCGCCTTTTGAGTATAGGGTCAGGTTAGGTAAAAACGGTCTCGCTGTGAAGCTGTGAAATCAACATTTTGTGGCCGAACCTTAGCGGCTTACAACGAATCCGCCGCGGGGTAGCGGCAAAAGGGCTTCGGAGCGCGGCCATTTCACCCTGCCCCGATCCGCCGAAAACGGGCCATTGAAGACGGCTTGGCGACAATCCCACGCAAGCACCTGGGATTGTTCGCAAACACCGGCCCCTGCCATTGAATCTTCTTGAAAACCGCACCTTTAGACCTAAACCTCTTTCCATCGGATCGCGAGGGTGGGACTTCGCGCGGCTTTGCCGATCTTGATTGCTGCAATGAGAACTGGGGGACCAACTTATGATGAGAACGCTACTCGCCACCGCCGTCACCGGCCTGCTTGCCCTGCCCGCTTTCGCGGGGGTGTGAAATACGCCTATCACAACCAAGGTGTGGCCCATCCCACGGGCAATGTGATCCACGTCAGCTGCTACCGTGGCCCGTGGAACGACGTGATCTGGGACCGGCCAAACTCGGTCTTCGTGGATAGCCTCGTGGCCGTGGGCTATGACTTTGCCACCGCCCATGCCGTGGCAGAACGGGTCTGCCGGGATCACACACTCGTCGGCAACCCCGAGGGGCTGAAAGCGACGATGAAGCGGATCTTTGCGGATGCCGCATCGCACCGCAAACACAACTACTGACAAGCCAAGGGTGCGCGGCGACGCGCACCCGTTGCAGACCCTTTGGGGCTGCGGATCAGACCAGAACGGCGGCCAGAGAGTTCGTCTTGGCCTCGGTCACCCGCACGCGCTGGATGTCACCGATCTGCGCTGTGCTATCCTCGATATGCACCGCATGCAGATACTCCGACTTGCCCAGCATCTGACCGGGTAGACGGCCCTTCTTCTCAACCAGAACCGAGACTTCGCGCCCCACCATCGACTGCTGGATTTCCTGCTGGTGCTGGGTGATCAGCCCTTGCAGACGCTGCAACCGGTCATCGGCCACGGCTGGATCGACCAGCGGACGTTCGGCGGCCGGCGTGCCGGGGCGGGTCGAGTATTTGAAGGAATAGGCATAGCCGTAGCGCACCTGCCGGACGAGCTCCATCGTGGCCTCGAAATCCGCTTCGGTTTCTTCCGGGAAGCCGACGATGAAATCACCCGACAGCACGATGTCGGGCCGTGCTTCGCGGATGCGCTCGAGCAGCTTGAGGTAGCTCTCGGCGGTGTGGCTGCGGTTCATCCGTTTCAGGATATGGTCGCTGCCCGACTGCACCGGCAGATGCAGATAGGGCATCAGTTCGGGCACCTCGCCATGGGCCGCGATCAGGTCATCGCCCATGTCGTTGGGGTGGCTGGTGGTGTAGCGGATACGCTCCAGCCCGTCGATCTTGGCCAGCGCACGGATCAACCCGGCGAGCGTCATGCCGCCGTGGTAGGCGTTGACGTTCTGACCCAGCAAGGTGACCTCGCGCACGCCGCGCTCGACCAGATCGCGCGCCTCGTCCAACACCTTCTCGGCGGGGCGGGAGACTTCGGCGCCGCGGGTATAGGGCACCACGCAGAAGGCGCAGAACTTGTCGCAGCCCTCTTGCACGGTCAGGAAGGCGGCGGGGGCGCGTTTCGCCTTGGGGCGGCCCTTGAGGTGGTCGAATTTGTCTTCCGCCGGGAAATCGGTGTCGAGCGCGCTTTGCCCGCCCTGCACCTTCGCCTCCATCTCGGGCAGACGGTGGTAGCTTTGCGGGCCAACCACCAGATCGACGGCAGGCTGGCGGCGCATGATCTCTTCGCCCTCGGCTTGGGCCACACAGCCCGCCACGCCGATCTTCAGATCGGGCCGCGCGTCTTTCAGCGGTTTCAGACGGCCCAGTTCGGAATAGACCTTCTCCGCCGCCTTCTCGCGAATGTGGCAGGTGTTGAGCAGGATCATATCCGCGTCATCGGCGCGGTCGGTGGTGACATAGCCTTGCCCGCCCAGGCTCTCGGCCATGCGTTCGCTGTCATAGACGTTCATCTGGCAACCATAGGTCTTGATGAACAGCTTTTTCGGTTGGGTCATGGCGGGCATCCAAGGGTTTTGACGGATTTCGGGCAGATGGCGTCGTCTAACAGCGGTGGCCGCGTCTTGCAATGCACCCGGAATTGGCCGACTTTACCGGCGGCAAATTCCAGCGGGGGCCTATGCGGTATCGCGATCTCGACCAGCTTATCCAAGAGGGCCGCACGGCGTTGAACACAGGCCCTATCGCCATGATCTTGGTCGAGGATAAGGTTGAGGTCGACACCACCCTGCGTCACCACCAACAGGCGGGGTTCGACAGCGTCGTGGCGCTGATGCCCCCGGTTTCGACCTGCCCCGCGACTTAGAGGAAAGCGTGCTGCGGGTCGACTATGACGCCACCGCCGAAGCCGCGTTGGAGCGGGCAGTGAACCGCATGATCGCGGCGGTGCCGGGGCAATGGATTTATTACTGCTACAACGCCGAATATCTGTTCCACCCCTTCAGCGAGACACGCAACGTCAAGGAATTGCTGGCCTTTCATAGCGAAGAGCGGCGCGATGCCATGCTGGGCTATGTGGTGGACCTCTATGCGCTGGACCTTAAGCAATACCCCGATGCCGTTTCACTCGATCAGGCGCATTTGGACCGATCGGGCTATTACGCGCTGGCGCGCAAGGATGCGGCCCGGCAGGGGCACCCCAAGGAACGGCAGCTTGATTTCTTTGGCGGGCTGCGCTGGCGGTTCGAGGAACATGTGCCGCTGCAAAGCCGCAAGATCGACCGTATTCCGCTGTTTCGCGCCAAACCGGGGCTGAAGCTGCGCGGCGACCACACGCTCAACGACGAGGAATACAACACCTACGCCTGCGAGTGGCATCACAACGTCACGGCGGCGATCTGCTCGTTCCGCACGGCCAAGGCGCTGAAGCGCAATCCCGGCAGCCGCTATGACATCCCCACATTCCAATGGCACAACTCCGAACCGTTCGAGTGGCATTCCCGGCAGTTGATGGATCTGGGTTTGATGGAGCCGGGGCAGTGGTTTTGACAGGCTCCCCCTTTTAACTGACCCGCCCGGTGGCACACCGGGCATCGCCCTCCCTCCCCCCGGAGGGCGATCTTGCAACGTTTCGGTGGACGGGCCAGTCAGGGTCCAGAATGACTGTCCCTACATCACGCAAGCGCTCATCGCCCCCCAGGGAGGGCGACACCCTCAGCGCATGGCGGCTAACATTTTCGATGCCCGGACAAGACGCCGCCGGTATCCGCTACCCTCACCGTTCAGCCCGCAACCGCCCAAAACCCGCGCCCGTCCAAAACCTCCTTGCACTCACCTGCCATGCACCTATGACGGAAGACAGCCTGAACGGGAGGGTCCGATGGCCGTCAACTTGCTCGATACATTCATCAAACCGATGCACCGCGAGGGCATCAAATTCGTGGCGATCTTCGCCGCTGTCACGCTGGTGCTCTTTGCCATCGAAGAAGTCCTCGGCTGGATCGGCGTCGGCCTGACGATCTGGTGCTACTACTTCTTCCGCGACCCCGAGCGCGTCACCCCCGACCGGCCCGACCTGATCGTCAGCCCTGCCGACGGAATCGTCTCACTCATCGAGCCTGCGGTGCCGCCCGCCGAACTGGGGATGCCGGATGTGCCGCTGACCCGCGTCAGCGTCTTCATGAGCGTCTTTAACTGCCACATCAACCGCGCCCCCGTCGCGGGCAAGGTGCAGGCCGTGGCCTACCGGCCGGGCAAGTTCTTCAACGCCTCGCTCGACAAGGCCAGCGCCGACAATGAGCGCAACAGCCTGTGCATCCGCATGGGCGACGGGCGCGACATTGCCGTGGTGCAGATCGCGGGCCTTGTGGCGCGGCGCATCGTCTGTTTCGTGAAATCCGGCGACGGGCTTGAGGCCGGCGAACGCTTCGGCTTGATCCGCTTCGGCTCGCGGCTAGATGTTTACCTGCCCGAAGGCGTCGACCCGATGGTGCGCATCGGGCAGACCATGGTCGCCGGGGAAACCGTGCTGGCCGAGTTGAAACAGCCGGTCATAGAGACCGCCCCGCTTTAGGAAAGACCCCATGCGCCCCCTTCTGAAAAGACCGGCGCAGACCTTGCGCTGATCCAGCTTCTGCCCAATGCGCTGACGATCACCGCGATTTGCGCAGGGCTTTCGGCGATCCGCTTTGGGGTGCAGGGCAACTACGTGCTGGCGGTGCAGCTGATCCTTTTGGCCTGCGTGCTGGATGGGTTGGACGGGCGGCTTGCGCGGCTCTTGCGGTCTTCCAGCCCGATGGGGGCGGAATTGGACTCGCTGGCCGATTTTTTGAACTTCGGCGTGGCCCCGCCGCTGATCCTCTATTTCTGGGCGCTGCAAGACATGCGCAGCGCGGCTTGGATTTCCGTGCTCGTCTACGCGGTCTGCTGCGTGGTGCGGCTGGCGCGGTTCAACGTCAACGACAAGGCCGAAGCCGCCAAGGCCAAGAACGGCGATGCGGTGGGCGAATCCGGCTCCTTCTTCACCGGCATCCCCTCACCCGCAGGCGCGCTTTTGGTGCTCTTGCCGATGACCCTGTCCTTTGCCTTTCACAACCGGCCCATTCTGCCGGATTGGATGATCTGCCTGCATATGGTGCTGATCGGTTTTCTGATGATCAGCCGCATCCCCACATGGTCTTTCAAAACCACCAAAGTCTCCCGACGTCATGTGAAATACCTGCTGGTAGGCGTGGCAATTTTCGCCGCCGCCCTGGCCACCTACGCTTGGACCACGCTCGTCGTGCTCTGCTTGGCCTATATCGGCATGGTGATCTGGGGGCTTTTGAGAGCACGGAAAACGAGTTTAACCAAAAGGAATTGAAATGGACATCAAGGCGGTCGAGACATCCTATGCCCGTTGGGCACCGATCTACGACAAGACCTTCGGCGCGCTGACCAGCGGCGGTCGCCGCCATGTCGTGGCCCATATCAACAAGGGCAGCGGCTCTGTCCTCGAAGTGGGGGTCGGCACCGGCCTGTCCCTGCCCCACTACGCGCCGCATCTCTCCGTCACGGGCATCGATTTCAGCGATGAAATGCTTGCCAAGGCCCGCCAGCGCGTCACCCGCGAAGGGCTGCAACATGTAGCTGACCTGCGCCAGATGGACGCGCGCGACCTCGACTTCCCCGATGCCAGTTTCGACACGATCGCCGCGATGCATGTGCTGTCCGTGGTGCCCGAGCCAGAGCGGGTGATGGAGGAAATCGCCCGCGTGCTGAAACCCGGCGGTCAGGTGGTCATCGCCAACCATTTCATGCGCACCACGGGGCTGCTGGGCTTTCTGGAAAAAGTCTCGGCCCCCTTTGCGAATACGCTCGGCTGGCATTCGGATTTCGAGATGGAAACCGTGCTGCAACAAGATGCGCTGGAGGTCGAGGACGAACGCGCCCTGCCGCCAATGGGCATGATGACCTTCCTGGTGTTGCGAAAACGCGGCTGATCACGCAGGCGGCAGGGCCTGCCCCGCCGGTTCAGGTCTTCCGGCGCAGCCGGATCACCACATCGACCGAGGCAATCTCGGCCCCTCGGGCGCGTCGGGAAGCTGCGCGATCACCAACTCTTCCGAGGGCGCATCGGTCAGCTTGCTGTCGTCTTCCCAAAAGAAATGCGGGTGATCGTGGGTGTTGGTGTCGAAATAGCTTTTCGAGCCATCCACGGTCACCTCCTGCAACAGCCCCGCATCGCAGAACGCCCGCAGCGTGTTGTAGACCGTGGCCAGCGACACGGCCTCGCCCTGCCCCTTCGCAGCCTCGAACAGGCTTTCGGCGGTGACGTGACGGTCTTGCCCATCGCCTACCAGAAGACTTGCCAGCGTGACACGTTGGCGCGTGGGGCGCAGCCCGGCCTGAGCCAACCAGCGCGTTCCGACCTCTTGTACCTCTGCGGACATCAGTTCCCTGCCTTTCAGGGTCATATAAAGGAGGAAATCCCCGGTTTTCAATTGAAAACCTCGCACCAATCGTCGCAGCGTCCCTGCCGCGCCCTTGCGGCACGCGGCGGCGGGTGCTAAACGGGGCCGGATGTTATAACAGAGCAGCAGGAGAGCCGCAGGATGGCCGACTACCCCACGAGTTTCGACAAGGAAGATCTGCTGAAATGCGCCCGCGGCGAGCTTTTTGGCCCCGGCAACGCACAGCTTCCCGCCCCGCCGATGCTCATGATGGACCGGATCACCGATGTCTCGGCCGATGGCGGCGCCCATGGCAAGGGCCATATCACCGCCGAGTTCGACATCACCCCGGACCTGTGGTTCTTTGAGTGCCACTTCCCCGGCAATCCGATCATGCCCGGCTGCCTCGGCCTCGACGGTCTGTGGCAGCTCACCGGCTTCAACCTCGGCTGGCGCGGCTGGCAGGGGCGCGGCTATGCGCTTGGCGTGGGCGAGGTGAAGCTCACCGGCATGGTGCGTCCGGACCGCAAGATGCTGACCTATAAGATTGATTTCACCAAGGCGATCCAAACCCGCCGCCTGACCATGGGCGTGGCCGACGGCATCGTCGAAGCCGATGGTGAGGTGATCTATCAGGTGAAAGACATGAAAGTCGCCCTTAGCGAGAGCTGAAGCGCTGCGACTTTACGGATATGAAAAGGGGGCCACACGGCCCCCTTTGGCATTGTCGCTCAAAGCGTCTGCATTTCCTGAACCTTACCGTCATGACGCCCGGTCACTGCGGCCTCGGCCAGCACGGCTGCCACATCGGCACGATGCGCCTCGCCCTTCTGATCGACACCCTCGCCCAGATTGACCGCATTGGTCTTGGGGTCATCGGTCAGCGCCACGGGCCGCAGGATCGAATGGGTCAGGCCAGAGGCTTGCAGATGTTCATCCGCCGCCTGTTTCGCCTTGAGGTAATGGGTCATCTCATGATCCTCCGGCGGGTTGTCAGCGCCCACGGAACTCAGCATTACAAAGCGGTCGACCTCGGCCTCGCGGGCCAGATCGACCAGACGCTGCGCGCCTTCGCGGTCGACCTTCTCAGTCATCTCCGGCCCCGTGCTGCCGCCCGACCCGGCGGCGAAAACAACGGCGTCGACACCGTCGCACACGCCCGTTTGCAGGTTGGTCAGATCGCCTTTCCGCTCTTCGGTGCCCTCGGGCAGAACAGAGGTATCGGAGCCGTCGCGCACCAGTGCGATGGGCTCGGCCCCGCGGTCTTTCAATTCACTGACGAGCAGACGCCCGGTTTTGCCGGTCGCACCGGCGACAAGTACTTTCATGGTCATATGGAACCTCTCCGAATTTAGTTTGATACGGGCGAGCGGCATTTCGCGCCGCCCGCCCTTTGCCGGTTACGACGGCAGGAAAATCGACTTGGCGTTGACGAACTCTTTCATGCCAAAGCCGCCGTGTTCGCGCCCATAGCCGGAATTCTTCACCCCGCCGAAGGGCATATTCGGATCGGCGGCGCCAAAGTTGTTGATCCGCACCATGCCGGTGTCGAACTCATCCCGCGCAAGGCGCAGGGCGTGTTCTTCATCCGTGCAGAAGATGCCGCCGCCCAGACCATAGCGGCTGTCATTGGCAATGCGCATCGCGTCTTCGTCATCCTTCGCCCGGATGATCGAGGCGACGGGGCCGAAGATCTCATCGTCATAGGCTGGCATGCCCGGCTTGACCTCGGCCAGTACGGTTGCGGGATAATAGGCACCCGTGCGGTCGGGCACTTCGCCACCGCAGAGCACCTTGGCCCCCTTCTCAACACTCTCTTTCACCTGATCGCGGACGGATTCGAACTGCTCTTGGCTCGACAGCGGCCCGAGCTTGGTGTCTTCGTCCATCGGATCGCCCATCGGGATCGCCTTCATCGCATCGACATAGGCGCTCACGAAAGCGTCGTAATTCTTCTCGGTCACAATGAAACGCTTGGCCGAGACGCAGGTCTGGCCGTTGTTATAAAGCCGCCCCATGGTCGAGAATTTCACCGCCGTTTCGATATCGGCGTCGTCCAGCACGAGATAGGCGTCGTTCGAGCCCAGTTCGAGCACGGATTTCTTCAGATGTTTCGCGGCCTCGGACCCGATATGGCTGCCCGCGCTGTCAGAGCCGGTCATGGTCACGCCGCGCACCAGCTTATGGCCGATCAGCTTGTCGGAGGTATCGTGGTCGATGATGATAACGTTAAACAGGTCTTTGGGCAGGCCCGCTTCTTCGCAAAGCTCTTTCAAACGCAAGCCGCTGCCGGTGCAGATTTCCGCGTGTTTCAGGACGCAGCCGTTGCCGGTCATCAGGTTCGCGGCCAGCACGCGCACGGGCTGGTAGAGGGGGAAGTTCCACGGCTGGATCTGATAGATCACGCCGATGGGCTGATAGGTCACCACACCGCGCTTCTTGCCGCCGGCGTGTTTGCGCTCTTCGTCCTTCAGCATTTCGGGGCCGTTCTCGGCGGTGTATTCAAAGATCTGCGCGCAGAGTTCGACCTCGGTCAGCCCGTCTTTGTAGAGCTTGCCGACCTCTCGGGTCATCAATTCCGACAGGCTTTCCTTATTCTCGCGCAGCTTCTCGGCGATCTTTTTCAGATAGGGCGCGCGTTCTTCATGGGTCAGCTTGCGCCATTCCTTGAACGCCTCATGCGTGGCCTCGACCGCTTGGGTCGCTTCGGTTTCGGACATCACGTCATAGGTGTCGAGCACCTCTTCAGTGGCGGGATTTACCGTATTGATCTTGGGCATTCTAATCTCCTTTATGTCTCGTGAAGCCAACACCGCCTGCCATTGCCCCGTTCCATCACAGAACCTTGACCGCGACCTTCGCGCGCAGAGGATCGGCAAACCGCTTGCGCCGTATGGGCGTGCTGGCATACACCGGGGCTGCCAAAACAAAGGAGTGCTGCGCATGCGCCGCGTCGTCGTCACAGGGTTGGGGATTGTCTCATCCATCGGAAACAACGCCGAAGAAGTGCTCGAAGCACTGAAAAACGGCACCTCCGGGATCGAAGCCAGCCCGGAGATGGCCGAACACGGGTTCCGCAGCCGCGTCGCCGGGACGCTGAAGATCAATCTGGCCGATCACATCGACAAGCGGACCTTGCGTTTCATGGGGCCGGGCGCGGGCTATGCCTATGTCGCCATGGATCAGGCGATCAAGGATGCGGGCCTCGACGAGGCGCAGATCAGCAATCCGCGCACCGGTCTGGTGGCAGGCTCCGGCGGGCCGTCGACCTCCGCCATGTTCGCCGCGCATAACATCGTGAAGGACACCGGGGCCACCAAGCGCATCGGGCCCTTCGCCGTGCCCAAGTGCATGTCTTCGACCGTCAGTGCGAACCTTTCGACCGCCTTCAAGATCAAGGGCATCAACTATTCCATCACCTCGGCCTGCTCCACCTCGCTACATTGCATCGGCAACGCGGCCGAGCAGATCATGCTGGGCAAGCAGGACGTGATGTTTGCCGGCGGCGGCGAGGAGTTGGACTGGACGCTCAGCTGCCTCTTCGACGCGATGGGGGCGATGTCCTCGAAGTACAACGACGCGCCCGAGACGGCGAGCCGCGCCTTCGACGCGGACCGCGACGGTTTCGTGATCTCCGGCGGCGGCGGCATGCTGGTGCTGGAAGACCTCGACCACGCGCTGGCGCGCGGTGCGAAAATCTACGCCGAGGTGACCGGCTATGCCGCCACCAGCGACGGCCATGACATGGTCGCCCCTTCCGGCGAGGGCGGCGAGCGCGCCATGCGACTGGCGCTGGAGACCCTGCCCGAGGGCCGCAAGGTTGGCTACATCAACGCCCATGGCACCTCGACCCCGGTGGGCGATGTGGGCGAGATCGAGGCCGTGCGCCGCGTCTTCGGTCAGGGCAACACCCCGCCTGTCAGCTCCACCAAGTCGATGACTGGCCATGCACAAGGCGCTGCCGGCGCGCTGGAGGCGATCTTCTCGCTCCTGATGCTCGACAACGATTTCATCGCCAAGTCAATCAACGTGCAGAACCTCGACCCCGCGCTCGATCCGTCCGAGATCGCGCTGGAGCGGGTCGACAACGCGGGTCTCGACTCGGTGATGACGAACTCCTTCGGGTTCGGCGGCACCAACGGGTCGATGATCCTGTCGAAGTACCAAGGCTGAGGGTTGGGCATGTCTGGATTGCTTGCAGGAAAACGCGGCCTCGTCATGGGTGTGGCCAATGAACGCTCCATCGCCTGGGGCATCGCCAAGGCGATGGCCGAGGCCGGGGCGGAACTGGCCTTTACCTATCAGGGCGAGGCCTTTGGCAAGCGGCTGGAGCCGCTGGCGCAGAGCGTCGGCTCGGACTTCATGGTCGATGTGGACGTGACCGACGATGCCTCGCTCGACCGCGCCTTCGAGGAGCTGGGCGCGCGTTGGCCCACCATCGACTTCGTCGTGCATGCCATTGCTTTCTCGGACAAATCCGAACTGACGGGGCGGTTCTTGAACACCAGCCGGGCGAACTTCAAAAACTCGATGGACATCTCGGCCTATTCCTTCATCGACGTGGCGCGCCGCGCGCATCCGCTGATGGTCGAGAACGGCGGCACGCTGATGACGCTGACCTACATGGGGTCGAACCGGGTGACGCCGAACTACAACGTGATGGGCGTGGCCAAGGCGGCGCTGGAAAGTGCGACGCGTTATCTGGCGAATGATCTGGGGCCGGAAGGCATCCGCGTGAACGCGATTTCGCCGGGGCCGATGAAGACGCTGGCAGGGGCAGCCATCGGCGGGGCGCGCAAGACCTACAAGCACACGGATCAGAACGCGCCGCTGCGCTCGAACGCGACGCTCGAGGCTGTGGGCGGCACGGCGGTCTATCTGGCATCCGACGCAGGCGCCTGCACGACGGGTGAGATCATCCGCGTGGATGGTGGTTTCCACGTGCTGGGGATGCCGCAGGCGGAGCATCTTTAACGAAGCACGAGGGCCATCGCCTGCCCGCGGGTGGGCGCTGGCAACGGCTGGACCTTGCCACTTTATGGTTCAGCCGTGACGTGACTTCGCCAAGTCGCGTCCAGCCTCACCAAATCGCCTACCCGTCCGGGCGGGCAGGCGATGGCCCGGCGCCTGCGGCTTGATTCCGGGCCAAGTGGCAGCCTCTACCGCAACGCCTCGGTCTGCCAGAGCCAAATCTTCATCCCGCCATGCGCAATCGCCGGCCCCTGCCCCTTCCAAGGCAGCCCGGTCGCCTTCGCAAGCGGCGGCTCCGAGGTCACGAGCCCGACACGCCAGCCACGGAACCGCGCCTTCAGCGTCTCGCCCAGCGTCCCGTAGAGCGGATAAAGCAACTTCTTGTTCCCGATCCGCCCGCCGTAGGGCGGGTTCACAATCACCAGCCCCGGCGGGCCTTCGGGCGGCTGCACCTCCCCTGCCCCGTGGCAGGCGAAGTGACACCACGCCCCCACCCCGGCACGGTCGGCATTGGCCGTGCTCATGCGGATCGCGCCCGCGTCCCGGTCAGAGCCGTGGAACCGCACAGCAGGCTCGACCTCCGCCCCGGCAGCGCGCATCTCTTCCCACGCCCCGGCATCGAAACTCGCCAGATCCTCGAAGGCGAAGCGCCGCGAGCGCCCGGGCTTCAACCCCGCCGCGATCTCGGCGGCCTCGATCAGGAACGTCCCCGAGCCGCACATCGGGTCGACCACCGGCTCACCCGGCACATAGCCGCAAGACCGCAGCATCAGTGCCGCCATGTTCTCGCGCATCGGCGCCTTGCCCACGGCCTCCTTGTGGCCGCGCTTGTGCAGCGCCTCGCCGGAGGTATCGAGGCTGAAGGTCACCTGATTGTCGTGAATGCGCACCTTCAGCACCAGCGCGGCCTCGGCATCGACAGTGATGCCATGTCTCTCGCGCAGCGCCGTCTCCACCCGCTGGGCTGCCGCCCCGGCATGGTAGATCTTCGAGGCCTTGGTTGTCACCTGTACCTTCACCGGCACATCGGCCCGCAGCACGTCGCCGAAGGGAAACTTGCGGCAGCGTTTGTCCAACTGCGCCAGATGGAAGGCCATGAAACCGCCGATCCGCGCCAGCACCCGTGCGGCGCCGCGCAGCTCCAGATTGGCGCGCCAGACCTCGGGCCAGCCGCCCTGAACGGTCACGCCACCGGGCTGGGCCTGCGCTGCTGCAAAACCTTTTTCCTGCGCTTCGGCGCAGAGCAAATCCTCAAGCCCGGGCGGGCAGACAAGGAAAATCTCGAATGTATCTGGGGTATCTGGGGTATCCATGGCCCCTGCATAAGCGCCAATGCGCGGGCGTGCGAGGGGAAAAGACGCCGGAGACGTCTTTGGGGCGGGCCGGGGGAAGCCCCCGGCCACCGATATCAGGCCGCCGGAGCGATCTTGACCAGTTCGATGTCGAACTGCAGGTCTTTGCCCGCCAGCGGGTGGTTGGCGTCGAGCGTGACGGTGGTCTCGTCAACCTCAACCACGGTCACCGGCAGCGCCTGACCTTCGGGCGTCTGCATCTGCAGCTGCGTGCCGGGATCGAGCGGGATGTCCGCCGGGATGCCCTCGCGCGGCACGGCCTGCCGCATCTCGGGATTCACGGGGCCGTAGGCCTCTTCGCTGGGCACTTGAACGACCTTCTTGTCGCCCTCGGTCATGCCGGGCAGCGCGCTGTCGAGGCCGGGGATGATCTGGCCCGAGCCCACAACGAACTCCAGCGGGTCACGGCCCTCGGAGCTGTCGAATGTGGTGCCGTCTTTCAACGTGCCGGTATAGTGAATCTGTACTGTGTCGCCGGATTTGACCTCAGCCATCGGGTGTCTCCAATCTGTAGGGGGAAAAAGGGAAGGAGGCCGCGTATCTGCGCGGGTGCTCCAAATTCCGCGACAGCATGAAGATTGTGACCCCGAGAGTAAACCCCCCGTCCGGGTCGATCGCGGAATTCGCCCCTTTTCGCCGCCGCGCCTGCGTGCCACTCTGCCGCGACACGGAAAGGGAGAGCCTGTCAGATGCCCATCACCACCTGCGTTTTCGACGCCTATGGAACCCTCTTCGACGTGGCCGCCGCCGCCCGTGAGGCCGCAGCCGAACCCGCTTTTGCCGCCATCGCCGAGACTTGGCCGGAACTGGCAGAACACTGGCGCCTCAAGCAGTTGCAGTATTCATGGCTGCGGGCGGTGACCGGGGCGCATGACGATTTCTGGCAAGTCACCCAAGAGGGGCTGGATTGGACGCTGGAGAAGATGAACCTCGCCGATGACCCCGCCTTACGCGCACGCCTGCTGGCGCTTTACTGGGAGCTTCGCGCCTATGACGAGGTGCCCGCCATGCTGCGCGCGCTGAAAGACGGGGGCCTGAACACTGCGATCCTGTCCAACGGCGCCCCCGCGATGCTGGACGGGGCGGTGCAATCGGCGGGAATCGGTGAACTTTTGGATGTCTCGCTTTCGGTCGAAAGCGTCGGCGTCTTCAAACCGCATGCGTCGGTCTATGACCTTGTCGGAGAACACTTCCGTTGTGCCAAGGACGAGGTGCTGTTCGTGTCCTCCAACGGCTGGGATGCGGCGGCGGCAACGGGCTATGGGTTCACCACCGCATGGGTGAACCGGGGCGGCGATCCGGTGGACCGGCTGCCGTGGAAACCCGCGCATCAGTTGCGCGAGCTGAGCGGCATTCCCGCATTGGCGGGGCTCTGATGCCGCGTTTCACCACCTCCGACGGGCTGTCGCTGCATTACACGGATGAGGGCAGTGGCTTGCCGATCCTTTGCCTTGCCGGTCTCACCCGCACCGGCGTGGATTTCGACTACCTCGCCCCGCATTTGGCCGACCACCGGCTGATCCGCATGGACTACCGCGGGCGGGGCCACTCGGATTTCGACGCGAATTGGCGGAATTACACGCTCTCGGTGGAATGCCGCGACGTGTTGGAATTGCTGGCGCATCTGGATTTGGAACAGGTCGCCCTCATCGGCACCTCGCGTGGCGGGCTGAATGCCATGGCGCTGGCGATGATCGCTCATGATCACCTTTCGGGCGTGGCGCTGAATGACGTGGGCCCCGCGCTTGACCCCAAGGGCGTTGAATTCATCATGGGCTATCTGGGCCGCAACCCCGCCGCCAAAACCTATGAAGAAGCCGCCGCCGCCATGGCCCGCGCCTTCCCCGAGTTTCACGGCGTGCCCGAGAGCCGCTGGCTTGAGGAGGTCAAACGTCACTACAGGGCGACCGACGATGGGCTGAAAATCACCTATGATCCGCATCTGCGCGATGCCGTGGCCGCCGCAGGCCAGCAGGCTGTTGACCTGTGGCCGTTCTTCGATGCGCTGCAAGGGTTGCCGCTGGTCACGATCCGCGGAGCCAATTCCACCCTGTTCAGCCGCGAGACGCTGATGCAAATGCAGGCCCGCCGCCCCGATATGATCGTGGCCGACGTGCCGGACCGCGGCCATGTGCCCTTTCTCGACGAACCCCAAGCGCTTGCCGCGCTGCACGAATGGATAGGACAAATCAAATGAACATCGACATGATCCGCGCCGCCGCCGACCGCGCCAAGGGCCATGTGCGGCGCACGCCGCTCTTGAACTCCCCCTTTCTGGACGAGATTGCGGGCCGCCGGGTCTGGGTCAAACCCGAATGTTTGCAGCATACCGGCAGCTTCAAGTTCCGCGGGGCGTGGTCGGCCCTGTCGGCCCTGCCGAGCGCGCAGCGCGCCAAGGGTGTCATCGCCTATTCCAGCGGCAACCATGCCCAAGGCGTGGCGCTGACGGCCAAGATGCACGGCGCGCCTGCCGTGATCGTCATGCCCGAAGACAGCCCGCGGCTGAAAATCGCCAACACCCGCGCCTATGGCGCCGAGGTGGTGCTCTATGACCGCGCGAATGAGAGCCGCGAGGAGATCGGCGCCGGTTTGGCCGAGGAACGCGGGCTCACGCTGATCAAACCCTATGACGAGCCGCAGGTGATCGCCGGGCAAGGCACCACGGGGCTGGAAATCGCACAGCAGGCCGCCGAGGCCGGGATCGAAGAGGCCCAGGTGATCGTCTGCTGCGGCGGCGGTGGACTGACCTCCGGCATCGCGCTGGCGCTGGAGGCCGAGGCGCCGGGGTTCCGCGTGCGCCCGGCGGAGCCCGAGGGTTTCGACGATGCGGCCCGGTCACTGGTTTCCGGCCAGATCGAGCGGAATGCGAAGGCGCTCGGCTCGATCTGCGACGCCATCGTGACGCCTGCGCCGGGGGAGCTGACCTTTCCGATCATGCAGCGGTTGGTGGGGCCGGGGCTGGTGGTGAGCGACGATGAGGCGTTGCAGGCGATGGGGCATGCGTTCAACCGGTTGAAGGTTGTGGCTGAGCCGGGCGGTGCCGTGGCGCTTGCCGCGGCGCTGTTCCGGGGCGGAGAGATTGAAGGGGACGATGTGATCGTCACCATCTCCGGCGGGAACGTTGATGCGGATATGTTCGCCCACGCGCTGCAGACGCTGGGGTAGCGATTAGGGCAGCGCCGGCCCGCGGGGTGGTGCTGAAAGCGCCGCCCCAGGGGGGCGGGTCGGCGCTGCCCGGCCTACGGCCGGGCGGGGCATTTCTGAAGCCGAGACGCTTTGACCTCCGCCACCCGCACGATATGCTGCACCCTCAACGCCGCCCAAAGGAGACCCCCATGCAGATTTTCGACACCGGCGAGGTGCAGCTGCACTACCGTGTCGACGGCCCCGAGGACGGCGCGCCCGTGGTCTTCGCCAACTCGCTCGGCACCGACATGCGCCTGTGGGACCCGATCCTGCCGCTGCTCGCGCCCGGTCTGCGCATCATCCGCTTCGACAAACGCGGCCACGGCCTGTCGTCCTGCCCGCCCGCGCCCTATTCCATGGGCTCGCTTATCACCGACACCGAACGCCTGCTCGACCACCTTCAGGTGCGCGATTGCGTCTTCGTCGGCCTCTCGATCGGCGGGATGATCGCGCAGGGCCTTGCGGTCAAACGGCTCGACATGATCCGCGCGCTGGTGCTGAGCAACACCGCCACCAAGATCGGCAACCGCGACATCTGGGATGCGCGGATCGCGGAGGTCGAAAAGGGCGGCATCGAAAGCCTTGCCGATGCGGTGATGGAGCGTTGGTTCTCGACCGGGTTCCGCGCCACGCCGGAACTGGCGCTCTGGCGCAACATGCTGACGCGGCAGCCCGACGCGGGCTATGCGGGCTGTTCGGCGGCGATTTCGCACAGTGATTTCATGACGCCGACCTCCGGCCTGCGCCTGCCCGCGCTTGGCATCGCAGGGTCGGAAGACGGCTCAACCCCGCCGGATTTGGTGCGCGAGTTGATGGACCTGATCCCTGCCTCGAAATTCAAATTGATCCGCCGCGCGGGCCATCTGCCCTGTGTCGAGCAGCCGCAGGAATACGCCGAAACGCTGAACGATTTCCTCGCCAGTGTCGGACATATCCCGAAGGCGCAGGGCTGATCGTGGCGGCAGGTGTCTCTGGCGGCAAGCGGGCCATGCGCCCGCAACGCCTGCCGCATTCGCGCCCTATCGCGACGTTCACTCTTGCCTTCGCCCCCTGCGCGGACCAAATCTGACCGAATGCCGCTGCCACTGATCTTTATCCTTGTGACGGTGATGATCGATGCCATGGGCGTCGGTCTGATCCTGCCCGTCATGCCCGACCTGATCCGCGAAGTTCGCGGCGGTGGGCTGAGCGATGCGGCCCTTTGGGGCGGCGTGCTGGCCACGGGCTTTGCTGCGATGCAATTTCTCTTCGGCCCGGTGCTGGGGGGCTCTCCGACCGTTTTGGCCGCCGCCCGATCCTGCTGCTGGCGCTGATCGTGATGACGGTGGACTATGGCGTGATGGCACTCGCGGGCAGCATTTGGCTGCTGCTGATCGGGCGGCTCGTGGGGGGCATCACGGCGGCCACCCATGCCACGGCCTCGGCCTATATGGCCGATATCTCTCCGGCGCAGGACCGCGCGGCGCGTTTCGGGCTGATCGGTGCAGCCTTTGGCGCGGGCTTTGTTCTGGGGCCGCTGATGGGCGGCGTCTTGGGCGAATATGGCACCCGCGCGCCCTTTTGGGCGGCGGCGCTGCTGGCGGCGGGCAATGCGGCGCTCGGCTGGGCCGTGCTGCGCGAAACCCTGCCCCCGACGCAACGCCGCGCTTTCGACTGGCGGCGGGCCAATCCGCTGGGCGCGTTGCGCGCCCTTGGCCGACTGCCCGAGGTTGGCAGGCTGCTCGCGGTCTATTTCATCTACCATGTGGGCTTTGCCGCCTATCCCGCGGTCTGGGCCTATTTCGGGGTCGAGCGTTTTGGCTGGTCGCCGACGATGATCGGCCTGTCACTGGGCCTTTTCGGCGTGTTGATGGCGCTTGTCCAAGGCGTCTTGATCGGCCCCGTGATCCGCCGCTTGGGCGCGCGCGCCACGGTGATCTTGGGCCACATCTTTGCCCTTGCCGCCTTTGCCGCGCTGACCGTGCTGACCTCGGGCACTTGGGCGCTGATCATGACCCCGCTCGCCGCGCTGGCCGGGGTGATCCCGCCCGCGCTTCAAGGCATCATGTCGGCCCGCGTCAGCGCCGATGCCCAAGGGGAGCTGCATGGCGCGCTCAGTTCCTCCACCGCGCTGGCGATGATCCTCTCACCGCTGACGATGACGGCGGTCTTTGCCTATTTCACCGCACCGGAAGCTGCGCTTTACCTGCCCGGCGCGCCCTTCCTACTGGCGCTTTTGCTGACCCTTGGCGGCTTGGCGATCTTTGCCAGCCGCCCTACCCCCACGTCACAAGGTGAAACTTCCCCGCAGTAGGCCCATTCCCCGTCTTGCGCCACCGGCCCATCCGCGTCAGGCTGGCGAAAATTGAAAGAAAGGGACAGGCCATTGCAAACCATCAAAGCCGCCGTCTGCCATGCCTTTGACACACCGCTAAGCGTCGAAGACATCCGCATCAAGGCACCGCAATCGGGTGAGGTTGAAGTGACCTTGGATGCCGTGGCGATCTGCCATTCCGACATTCTGTTTGCCGAAGGCGGCTGGGGTGGCACCCTGCCCGCCGTCTATGGGCATGAGGCCGCAGGTCGGGTCAGCGCGGTGGGGCCGAATGTGCAGGGTCTGGCCGAAGGCGACAGCGTGGTGGTCACCCTGATCCGCGCCTGTGGCAGCTGCCCCAACTGCGCCTCGGGCCAGCCGACGATCTGCGAAACCCCGCAAGCGCCCGAAGGGCCGCTGCAAACGGCGGAGGGCGCACCGCTCGTTCAGGCCATGAACACCGGCGGTTTCGCCGAGAAGGTCGTCGTCGATCGGTCGCAGGTCGTGAAAATCTCGCATGACATCCCCAAAGACGCCGCCTGCCTGATCGCCTGCGGCGTGATCACCGGCGTCGGCGCCGTGGTCAATGCGGCGGGCCTGCGAGCGGGACAAGACGTGGTGGTGATCGGCGCGGGCGGGGTCGGCCTCAACGCGATCCAAGGGGCGCGCATCGCGGGCGCGCGGCGGATCGTGGCGGTCGACATGACCGAAGAAAAACTCGCCATCGCCCGCGAATTCGGCGCGACCGACACTGTGCTCGCCACCGAGGCGAAGCCGTGGCGCGCGGCCTTCAAGGCCATGGGGCGCGGGGCGGATGCCGTGATCGTCACCGTGGGCGCGATCCCCGCCTATGAGACCGCGCCGCGCTACCTTGCCGCCGGGGGCCGGGTGATCATGGTCGGCATGCCCCACAGCGGGGCCGAGGCCAGCTATGAACCAGTGGTCCTCGCCGCCCTAGGGCAAGGCATGGTCGGCTCCAAAATGGGCGATGTGGTGATCCAGCGCGACATTCCGTGGATGGTCGACCTCTATCTTCAGGGCCGCCTGCAACTCGACAGCCTGATCTCTGGCCGCTGGCAGCTGGATCAGATCAACGAGGCGATTGCCGACACCAAGACCGGCGCCGCGCGGCGCAATGTGATCGTCTTCGACCGGTCCTAAATCGGCCCCGAGGCGGGCGGACGCTACGGCAGATCGCCGATCAGAAGGGCGCGAAAATCATTTACATTGGTCCCGGTGGGGCCAGTGTGAAACAGCGCATCAATCGCCTCGAAGGCCCCAAAAGCATCGTTGCGCTGCAAAGCGCCGCGCGGGTCCACCCCCGCCGCGCGCATCGCAGCCGCCGTGCCCGCCTCGACAAAGGCGCCCGCGTTATCCTCTGACCCGTCGATACCATCAGTATCGGCGGCCAAGGCCGTGATCCCATCCTGCCCTTCGAGCGCCAGCGCGAGGGACAGCGCAAACTCACTATTCCGCCCGCCGCGGCCCTTGTGGCGCAGGGTGACCGTCGTCTCACCACCTGAAAGGAGCACCAGCGGGGCGGGATGGGGAAAACCGCTTTCCTGCGCCTGCCGCGCGAGGGCCGCATGGACCAACGCCACCTCCCGCGCCTCGCCCTCAATCGCGTCCGACAGTATCCACGCGTTCACCCCCCGCGCCTGCGCGGCCTTGGCCGCGGCGGCAAGCGACAGACCGGCAGAGGCAATGACATGGGTCTGCGTAGTGCTTGGCGCGTCCTGCAACGGTTGCGCGGCGGCCTCTTGCAGAAAAGCCATACAGCGCTCCGGCAGTTCCAACCCCCGCGCGGCCACCTCTTCCAACACCCCCCTCGCAGTACGCCGCCCCGGCACTGTGGGGCCAGAGGCCACGGCCCCCGGATCATCCCCCGGCACATCCGAGACGACAAGGCTCACCATCCGCGCGGGATGGGCCAGTTCCGCCAGACGTCCGCCGTTGACCGTGCTGAACTGCTTGCGGATGTCGTTCATGACAGAGATCGGCGCGCCCGAGGCCAAGAGCGCCGCGTTCAACGCCTGCAAATCCTTTAGCGTCAGCCCCTCTGGCGGGGCGGGCAAAAGCGATGAGCCGCCGCCGCAGATCAGCGCGATCACCTGATCCTCCGGCGCCAGACCTTGCACCGCTTCCTGCAAGGCGCGGGCAGCCTCGATCCCGGCCTGATCGGGCACCGGGTGGGCGGCCTCCAGCACCTTGATCCGCTGACAAGGCGCGCCATAGCCGTAGCGGGTGACCACAACACCGTCATAGGGATGCGGCCAGATGGCCTCGAACGCCTGCGCCAATTGCGCCGCCCCTTTGCCCGCACCGATCACCACCGTGCGCCCTTTGGGCGGCGGCGGCAGCTGGTCTTTCAGGATCAAATGCGGATCGGCGGCGGCGACGGCGGTGTCGAACAATTCGGCCAAGAACTGGCGTTTCGGGTCATTGAGGTTGGACATAGGGCACTCCGACTGCTGCGGCGATCATGGCGGCCCGGTGCCTGCTGTCAATCCGGCAGGGGGCGTTCGTGTTGGACAAACAGGCAGTTGCGCGCGCCCAGCAGGCCAAAGTCGGGGTCGCTGCACAGGCCCAAGGGCATCGCCGCGCGCCATTTGCTGTGCCGCCCCCCTGCGTTGAAGGCGGCGAGGAAGCTGTCATCCAGCATCCACTGGTTCTGCTGCGCCACGCCCCCCGTGATGAAGACCCCGCCGCGCGCGCCCATGACCAAGCCCAGATCCCCGGCGACCCCGCCAAGATACTGCACCATCAAAGCAACCGCGCGACAGGCGCTCGCGTCCCCCCGGCCTTGGCCGCCGCGAAAATCGCCGCCGCCCCCTCCAAATGCGCCGCCTCGCCCCGCGCGGAGGCGATGGCGCGATACCAATAGGGCATGCCGGTGCCCGACAGGATCGCCTCGGCCTCGACCGCTAGCGCTTCACCCATCTGCACCTCGGGCCAAAGCGCGATCAGGGCTTCGAAATAGGCCACTTCCTCGGCGCTATGGGGGTGAGCCGCAGATGCCCGCCTTCGCCCGGCACCGCCGTGGGCCGCGCGCCCTGCCAGACCAGAGACCCGACGCCAAGGCCCGTCCCCGGGCCGATGATCACCCGCGCCCCTGGTTGCGGATCGGGCCCGCCCTGAAGATAGGTCACTTTCTCCGCATCCAGCGTGGCCAAGGACCAAGCCGCCGCCTCGAAATCATTGAGCAACAGCACTTTGGCGGGGCCCAAACCGCAGGCCCGCGCCAGATCATCCCGCGAGATGCTGCGCGCCGCATTGGTCATGCGCACCTGCCCGTCGACAACCACCCCGGCCACCGCCATGGCGACCCCTTCGGGCGGGCGGCCCATCTCGGCACAAAGCGTCGCGCAGGCGTCGGGCAAAGTGGTCAGCCCGTCGGTGGGATGGGTGCGGCGTTCTACCACCGCCCCGCCGGGTCCACCGCCGCGAGGCGCAGATTGGTGCCGCCGATGTCCCTACCAAATACCACATGTGCCTGCCCTGCTGCCCTTGATACCGGTGCAAGATGGCCCGCACGCGCGGCCAAGGTCAAACAACAAAACCCGAAAGCCGAGGCTTCCGGGTTTCGCGTCTGACTGCTGTCCGTTTGGATCAATCAGGGGCGATCGGCACCGATGCTGCATCGTCGCCTTCAATGGCGTTTTCCTCGTCGACGATCACTTCTTCTTCCGCCTCGGGCGCGGTGGCGACTTCCTCGCCCGTCCAATAGACGATGATCCCGACGCCAAAGATCACCACAAGCGCCATGCCGATCAGGGGCCATTTATGACGGCTTTCCTGCTTTTTGAGGTTCGTGTCTGGTGGACTCATGATCCGCTCCCTTTCGCTGTCTTCGGGCTGTGCCGCGCAGCACTTCGCGCGGTCCTCGTTACCGGGCCAACCCGGCAGGCCGCGCCAAAGTTCCCGAAAAGAGAAGGTTTCACAAAAGCGCCATCACCGCTGCCATGGCGCGACGGTAACCCGCCACGATCCGATCCCGCTGCCGGTGCCGCCCGCCCGTCACTGCATGGCGGCCCGCTGACCACAGATCGGTTACCACCCGGTCCTTGGCGGCAAAGGCCAGACCGTCGAGCAATTGGTCGGGCCGCAGCGCGCAGAGCGCCGGGTCTTGGCTGTCGATCGCCACAAGATCGGCCCATTCGCCCACGGCAATCTCGCCCCGGCCCCGGCCAAGCGCCTGCGCCCCGCCACGCGCCGCGCCCGTGTAAAGCGCCGCCCCGACCGAACCTTCGCCCGCCACCATCACGTTGCGTGCCAAATCCCGCAGACGTTGGGAATATTCCAGCGTGCGCAATTCCTCGGTCAGCGAAATCAACACATTGGAATCCGATCCGATGCCAAACCGCCCCCCGGCGGCAAGGTAGCCCGGCCCGTTGAACGGCCCATCGCCTAAATTGGCCTCCGTCACCGGGCAAAGCCCTGCCACCGCGCCGCTGCGGGCCATGGCAGCGGTCTCACCTTCCGTCATATGGGTAGCGTGGATCAGGCACCAGTTCTCGGCGACCTCGGCATTGGCCAGCAACCACTCGACCGGGCGCGCGCCAAGCCAAGCGGAGATATCCGCGACCTCTTTGGGCTGTTCGGCGATGTGGATATGGACCGGCACATCGGGATGGGCGGCCAGCACCTCTGCCAATTCCGCCGGGGCGGTGGCGCGCAGCGAATGGGGCGCGATGCCGACGCGGCAATCGGGGGCAGGTCCCGCACCGCCCGCTGCGCCTGCTCAACCAGCGCGCCGAAGCGCGCCACCCCATTGCCAAACCGCGCCTGCCCCGCCTGCAAGGGCTGCTGCCCCGCCCCGCCATAGGTATAAAGCACCGGCAGATGGGTCAGCCCGATCCCCGTCTGTGCCGCCGCCGCCGCGATCCGGGCCGATAGCTCCCCCAGATCGTCATAGGGCGTGCCGTCGGGCTGGTGGTGGAGGTAGTGAAACTCTCCCACGCTGGCGAAACCGGCCTCTTGCATCTCTAGGAAGACGAAGGCCGCGATGGCTTCGATATGCGCGGGCGTCAGATGGGCGGTGAAGCGATACATCAAATCGCGCCATGTCCAGAAACTGTCCTTCCCGGCCAAGCGCGTCTCGGTCATCCCGGCCATGGCGCGTTGGAAGCTGTGGCTGTGCAGATTGGCCAGCGCGGGCAGCAGGGTGTCGACACGGGCGTCATCGGCCTGCGGTGCCTGCCCGGTCTCCACCTGTGTCACCCGCCCATCAGCCACCGTGATCCGAACGTCACGCGCCCATCCCTGCGGCAGTTTTGCATGTGTAGCGAAAATCATTTGACGGCCCTCTACTTCTTTATGTATAGACATATAGCAAATAAAACCGATGTAGAAAAGCGAAACCTTAGGAGGAGGCGATAGGATGACAACGCAGGATCGGGTCTTGGTCGACCTCGCGGCGGCGACGATGGATGGCCCACAGCCCTATGGTTTGATCGAAGATGCGGCGATCGCGATTGCCGAGGGCCAGATCGCATGGGTCGGCCCGCGCGGTGATCTGCCGCAAGGCTACCGCGCCCTGCCCGCCGAATCGCTGGGCCAGCGCCTCGTCACCCCCGGGCTGATCGATTGCCACACCCATATCGTGCACGGCGGCGACCGCGCGCGAGAGTTCGAGATGCGGCTGGAGGGGGCCAGCTATGAGGAAATCGCCCGCGCCGGGGGCGGCATCGTCTCAACCGTCACCGCCACCCGCGCCGCCGATGAGGCAGAGTTGCTGGCCGATGCCCTGCGCCGCGTCGACGTGCTGATCGCCGAAGGGGTCACGGCCATCGAAGTCAAATCCGGCTACGGTCTGGATATCGAGACCGAGCTGCGCATGTTGCGCACCGCCCGCGCCATTGGCCAGCAGCGCCCGATCCGCGTCTCCACCACCTTTCTCGGCGCCCATGCGGTGCCTGCCGAATACGCAGGCCGCGCGGATGCCTATATCGACGATGTCTGCCTCCCCGCCCTGCGTGCCGCCCATGCCGAAGGGCTGGTCGATGCGGTCGACGGGTTCTGCGAGGGCATCGCCTTTCAGCCCGCCCAGATCGCCCGGGTCTTTGACCTGGCGCGGGAATTGGGCCTGCCGGTGAAACTCCATGCCGAGCAATTGTCGAACTTGGGCGGCGCGCGGCTCGCGGCTTCCTATGGCGCGCTCTCGGCGGATCATATCGAATACCTTGATGAGAGCGGCGTGATCGCGATGGCCGAGGCGGGCAGCGTGGCCGTTCTACTGCCCGGTGCCTTCTATACATTGCGCGAGACCCAAGCGCCGCCCATCGACCTGCTGCGCCGACATGGCGTGCCAATGGCACTGGCGACGGATATCAACCCCGGCTCCTCGCCGCTGAACTCGCTGCTGCTGACGCTCAACATGGGCTGCACCCTGTTCCGCTTGACGCCGGAAGAGGCGCTGCGCGGCGCAACGCAGCACGCGGCCCGCGCGCTCGGGCTGGCGGATTGCGGCATGATCCGCCCCGGCCTGCGCGCCGACTTCGCCGTTTGGGACATTAAACACCCGGCCGAGCTTGCCTATCGCATCGGCTTCAACCCGCTTCACTCCCGCATTTTCGGAGGCCAATCGTGACCACCCTGACCCTCACCCCCGGCGCGGCCACATTGGACGATCTGGCCCGCATCTACCGCGAAGAGGCATCGGTGCGGCTCGCCCCCGCCTGCCGCCCCGCGATCGAAGAGGCCCATGCCCGCATCGCGCGGGCCGTGGCGGGGGAGGATGCCGTTTACGGCGTGAACACCGGTTTCGGCAAGCTCGCCTCGGTCAAGATCGCGGCGGAGGATACGGCGGCGCTGCAACGCAACCTGATCCTGTCGCATTGCTGCGGTGTCGGCCCCGCGATCCCGCGCGGCCATGCACGGCTGCTGATGGCGCTGAAACTGCTGAGCCTCGGGCGCGGTGCCTCGGGCGTGCGGCTGGCGGTCGTGGACCTGATCGAAGCCATGCTGGCGCGTGGCGTGACCCCGGTGATCCCGGCGCAAGGGTCGGTCGGGGCCTCGGGCGATCTGGCCCCCTTGGCGCATATGGCCGCCGTGATGATGGGCCATGGCGAGGCGGAGTTCGAGGGCCACGTCATGACGGGTGGCGCGGCGCTGGCCGCCGCAGGCCTGACCCCGTTGGAGTTCGGCCCCAAGGAAGGGCTGGCGCTAATCAACGGCACGCAATTCTCCACCGCTTTCGCGCTGGCGGGGCTCTTCGACGCATGGCAGGCCGCGAACTCGGCGCTGGTGATCTCAGCCCTGTCGACGGATGCGATCATGGGGTCCACCGCGCCCCTACAACCGGAAATCCATGCCCTGCGCGGCCATCGCGGCCAGATCGAAGCGGGCGAGACCATGCGCGCCCTGCTCGAGGGTTCGGAGATCCGCGAAAGCCATGTGGCGAATGATGCCCGCGTCCAAGACCCTTACTGCATCCGCTGCCAGCCGCAGGTGACGGGGCGGCGATGGACGTGCTGCGTATGGCCGCCGCCACGCTGGAGGTCGAAGCCAATGCCGCCACCGACAACCCGCTGGTGCTGACGGGCGCGGACCTCATCGTCTCGGGCGGGAATTTCCATGCCGAGCCGGTGGGTTTCGCCGCCGATATGATCGCCCTCGCCCTGGCCGAGATCGGCGCCATCGCGCAGCGCCGGGTGGCGCTGATCGTCGATCCGGTGCTCAGCTTCAACCTGCCGCCTTTCCTGACGCCGACGCCCGGCCTCAACAGCGGCTATATGATCGCCGAAGTCACCACCGCCGCGTTGATGAGCGAGAACAAGCATCTCGCCAACCCCTGCGTCACCGACAGCACGCCGACCTCGGCCAACCAAGAAGATCACGTCAGCATGGCCGCCCATGGCGCAAGGCGGCTGGGGCAGATGGTCGAGAACCTGAACCGCATCCTCGGGGTGGAACTGCTCTGCGCCGCGCAGGGCATCGACTTTCGCGCGCCGCTGGCCACCAGCGAGACCTTGCAGCGGGTGGTCGCGCGGGTCCGCGAAGAGGTCGCGACACTGGAGGAAGACCGCTACCTCGCCCCCGATCTGGAACGCGCGGCACGGATGGTAGCGGGCGGTGAGATCACCCGTGCCGCCGCCTGCGACATGCCGGGGCTTTCCACATGACCCCCGCTGAGATCACACCCGTCGAGATCACCCGCGGCGACAGCCCCATCGTGCTCGGCCTGCCCCACACCGGGACTGACCTGCCCGAGGCCATCCGGCGCGACCTGAACCCCCGCGGGCGGGAACTGGCGGATACCGATTGGCATATCGACCGGCTCTACGACGGGTTGCTGCCCGGCGCGACCACGGTCCGCGCGACCTTCCACCGCTATGTCATCGACGCCAACCGCGACCCATCGGGCGCATCGCTATATCCGGGGCAGAACACCACCGGGCTGGTGCCGCTGACGGATTTCGACGGGCAGGACATCTGGACCACCCCGCCCGACGCAGCCGAGGTCGAGGCCCGCCGCGTGGCATACCACGCGCCCTATCACGCAGCGCTCAAGGCCGAACTGGCCCGCGTCCGCGACCTGCATGGGGTCGCGATCCTTTATGACTGTCACTCGATCCGCTCGCTCATCCCCTTCCTCTTTGACGGCCCGCTGCCCGATTTCAACATCGGCACGAACCTCGGCGCCACCTGCGCGCCTGCGATCGAAGCCGCCGTCGCCGAGATCTGCGCCGCCGCAGCCGGCTACACCGCCGTCAGCAACGGGCGCTTCAAAGGCGGCTGGACCACGCGCCACTATGGCCGCCCTGCCGAAGGGCTCCACGCGATCCAGATGGAACTGGCGCAAAGCAGCTACCTCGGCGCCGAGGCGCCGCCTTGGCCCTATGACCCCGACAAGGCCGCGCGGCTGCGCGTCCATCTGACCGATATCCTGACAACTCTGGCCGCACTGGCCCCTACCCTGAAAGGCACAGCATGAGCGATCCGCGCAAGAACACCCGTGACGTCTATCCCGCCACCGGCACCGAGCTTTCGGCGAAAAGCTGGCTGACCGAAGCGCCCCTGCGGATGCTGATGAACAACCTGCACCCCGACGTGGCCGAAAACCCGCATGAGCTGGTCGTTTACGGCGGCATCGGGCGCGCGGCGCGGACGTGGGAGGACTATGACCAGATCGTCGCCTCCCTGCGCGCGCTGGAAGAAGACCAGACGCTGCTGGTGCAATCAGGCAAGCCCGTGGGCGTCTTCCAAACCCATAAGGACGCGCCCCGCGTGTTGATCGCCAACTCCAACCTCGTGCCGCATTGGGCGAATTGGGACCATTTCAACGAACTCGATAAGAAGGGTCTGGCGATGTACGGCCAGATGACCGCCGGATCGTGGATCTACATCGGCAGTCAAGGCATCGTGCAGGGCACTTATGAGACCTTCGTCGAGGCGGGCCGCCAGCACTATGGTGGCGACCTCAAGGGCAAATGGATCCTCACCGGGGGCTTGGGCGGCATGGGCGGCGCGCAGCCCTTGGCGGCGGTCATGGCCGGTGCCTGCTGTCTGGCGGTGGAGTGCAATCCCGACAGCATCGATTTCCGCCTGCGCACCCGCTACGTCGACGAGAAGACCGACAGCCTTGATGAGGCGCTGACGATGATCGAGCGCTGGACTGCCGCGGGCGAAGCGAAGTCCGTGGCGCTTCTGGGCAATGCGGCAGATGTCTTTCCCGAACTGGTGAAACGCGGGGTCCGCCCCGATATCGTGACCGACCAGACCTCGGCCCATGACCCCGTGAACGGCTACCTGCCGCAGGGCTGGACGATGGGCGAATGGCGCGAGAAACGTGAGAGCGATCCCAAAGCGGTCGAAAAAGCCGCCCGGGCCTCGATGAAGGTGCAGGTGCAGGCGATGGTCGATTTCCACGCCGCGGGCATCCCCACGGTCGACTATGGCAATAACATCCGCCAGATGGCGCTGGAGGAAGGGTTGCAGAACGCTTTCGACTTCCCCGGCTTCGTGCCCGCCTATATCCGCCCGCTGTTCTGCCGCGGCATCGGCCCCTTCCGCTGGGCGGCGCTGTCGGGCGATCCTGAGGATATCTACAAGACCGACGCCAAGGTTAAGGAGATCCTCTCTGAGGACACCCATCTGCACAACTGGCTCGACATGGCGCGGGAGCGTATCTCTTTCCAAGGGCTGCCCGCACGGATTTGCTGGGTGGGCTTAGGCGTGCGCCACAAGCTGGGGCTGGCCTTCAATGAGATGGTCCGCAATGGCGAACTCAGCGCCCCGGTGGTGATTGGCCGCGATCACCTCGACAGCGGCTCCGTCGCCTCGCCCAACCGCGAGACGGAGGCAATGAAGGACGGCTCTGACGCCGTGTCGGACTGGCCGCTGCTGAACGCGCTTTTGAACACCGCCTCGGGGGCGACTTGGGTGTCGCTGCACCACGGCGGCGGGGTCGGCATGGGCTTCTCGCAGCACTCGGGCATGGTGATCTGCTGTGACGGCTCCGAGGACGCCGACCGCCGGATCGAGCGGGTGCTGTGGAACGACCCGGCGACGGGCGTGATGCGCCATGCGGATGCGGGCTATGACGAAGCACGCGATTGCGCCCGCGAACATGGGCTGAACCTGCCGGGTATCCTTTAAGGGTTGCACGCCGCCGCCCACCCGCGGCGGCGGCAGCTTAATAGCGCGTGGTCAGGCGGTGGCCGGGGCGGTAGGACAGCCGCACATAGGTCACCGCCTGCCCCTCCCACCACGTCGACCGCTCGACGGTAAAGACCGGATCGCCCAAGCCGCAGGCGAGGTATTCGCTCAGCCGCTGATCGGCCAAACCGGCGGAAAGGCTGATCTCCACATCCGAAAAGGGAATGGCCGAGATCAGCCATTCGTTCGGCCCGACCTCGGTGAAACTCTCCTCCCGCGCCTGCGGCAGGGTGGCGAGGTTGATCCAACGGTCCTCAAATTGATAGGGATCGCCATCGGCGTAATGCATGCAGACCAGATGCAATGCCTCGCTCCCCGCGCCCAGTTTGAGCCGGGCGCGCAGCCAGTCGGGCGCAGGCTCGACCCGGTGGCTCACCCGCGAATACCGGTAGTCGGCGCCCTTCTCTTCGATCTCGGCCCGGACCAGCGGAATGTCGAAACGCGCCTGCCGCAGCGGGGCCATGCGCACCCGCGTCCCCGCCTTGCGCCGCCGCTCAATGAAACCCTCTTCGGCCAATTCGCGCATGGCGCGGTTGACCGTCGCCCGGGCGCAGCCATAGGTCTCGGCCAGATCGACCTCATTGGGCACAAGGCTGCCCAACGGCCATTCGCCCTTGGTGATCTTTGACAGGATGTCGGTCTTCACATCCCGGTAGGTGACTTTCATAGGGCGGCCTGCTGCGATCATGACTGTTTTACCAAGCATTACACTAGATTAATCCCCAGCCCAAGCGCCCCCGCGCGCCCGGCCCAGAGGGAAACCGCCGGAGCCGGGCGCGGGTCTTGCCTCCCGCCGCATTTGCTGGAAAATTACGTGCCACCTGCCCCTCAGCCAGAAAGGCCGCCCATGCGCGTTCAGCCCCCGAAGATCCGCACTGCCGCTTTGCTCTTGAGCCTTGGCCTGCTCGCCGCCTGCGGTGGCAAACAGACCGAAGTCGTCGCGGTTCCGGCGGATGAGGTGGAGTGTATGGCCCGCGCGATGTATTTCGAATCCAACCGCTCCAGCCGCGACGGAATGGTGGCCGTGGGCACGGTGGTGCTGAACCGCGTCCACTCCGACGCCTTTCCTAACACGGTCTGCGGCGTGGTCGGCCAGCCCAATCAATTCGCCCCCGGCGTGATGACGAAACCGATGACCGACCGCGGCGCCCCGTTGGCCCGCGCCACGGCGCTGGCGGTGCTTCAGGGGAGCGGCACCCGAAGGTCACCCGCGCCAAATTCTTTCACGCGGCGTGGTACAATGCAAACTACAACAACATGCACTATGTGGTGACCGCAGGCGGCAATGCCTTTTACGAAAAGCGCCGCGCCCATCTTGTGACCGCGCCCAATCCGCTGCCGCCGCTCGAAGGGATCACCCCGCACTGAGGGTCACAGAACCCCGCGGGCGATCAGGATCAGCACGAGGTAACGCCCGCCCTTGGCGAAGCTGACGATCAGCAGAAACCGCCAAAGTGGTTCGCGCAACATGCCCGCGGCCAAGGTCAGCGGATCGCCGATGATCGGCACCCAACTGGCCAGCAGGCTCCAATAGCCCCACCGCCGATACCAGCCAGAGGCGCGGGCCATCTGCTTGGCCGAAAAGGGAAACCAGCGGTGATCGGCGAAATGACTAAGGTAGCGGCCCAGCCACCAGTTCAGCAGCGATCCGAGCACATTCCCCAGCGTCGCCACCAGCCACAGAAGCGCCGTGGCATGAGCGCCCGACCACATCAGCCCCAATAGCACCGCTTCGGATTGCGCGGGGATCAGGGTGGCCGCCAGCAGCGCCGCGAAGAACAGGCTCAGCAGGGCCAGCATGTCGGCGACAAAAGTGGGCAAAGACGGCAGGGCATGGCGCGTCAGTAATGACGCCGCGCCCACAGGGCAAGCCGCGCTTTGGAACAGCGCGCAGGCTTATTTGGTCAGGATCAACTTGCCCGCCCGCGTGATGCGCAGCGTATAGGTCTGGCCGTCCAAGACGATATTCGCGGTCGAGCCATTGGGCACCAAGGCGCGGGCATCATGCACAGCCTCTTGGGCCGGTTGAGCGGCGGGCGATGGATCGGGCAGTTTTTGCATCAGGCTCATGCCATCTCTCCCATTTGGCGGGCGCGTTGCAGATCGATGAGATGCTCCAGCCCGAAACCGTCGCAGGCTGCGGCATCGTTGCTGCCAAGCGCGATGTCGCGCCAGCTGTTGTTGGATGGGGTCTGTAGCCGGGCATGGGCCATTGGCTCGGGCGTGGTCACGGGTGTCCTCACGGGGCGGGCTCCTTTCCATTGACATCCGGGCTTCCGACGCGCGGTGGCTTGGACGGTTTCGGCGTAAAGTCGTTCATACCCCGGCGAAAAGCCCGGGCTCCCTTAACGGCTACTTAATCCGATTATTTTAGTCAAGTATAGAAACCCCGGCCCTCCCGCGTTATTCCGCGTCGATCTTCTGAATGGCGCTAAAGCCTTCGAACCGCGGTGCACCCTCATGCAGCTTGCGGGTCTGCCCCGCCCGCGCATGGGCGGCGCGAAAGGCATCGCTGGTGGTCCAAGCCCGAAAATGCGCCTCGCTCTCCCAAACGGTGTGAGAGGCATAGAGGATCGTCCCCTCCGCCTCGGGCCCTTTAAGCATGTGGAAGGAGACGAAGCCTTCGCTCTCCTTCAGGTGGCTTTCGCGGTTCAGCCAAAGCGCTTCGAAAGCGGCGGCATTCTCGGGCAAGACGGTGAAACGGTTCATGGCAAGATACATGGGCCTGTCCTTTACTTCTTGATTAGGGCGTTGCAGGGGTCGTCGTGCTCAGCGGGCGGGATGAGACGGGTCTCATCGAAAGGCACCGCGGTCTCGGCCTCTACAAAGCCGATGGCATGGGTCGTGACCTCGGGAGCGGCTTGGGCGATGAGGGCGGGAATGCCCCAATCGGTGCGGGCGTGGCCATTGCCGGTGATCACTGCCACGGGCGGGCCGTGGACTTTGAGCGCATCGAGCGCGGCGCGGGCGAAGGTGGCGTCGCGGTAGCGCTGCACGGCGACCATCCCGCCCATCATCTCGCGCGGCATGGCTTCGCAATGGGCAGCGAATTGCAACTCTACCCGCGCGGCCTGCTGATCCTCCGGCAAGGGCTGGTCAAGGCCGAAGCGCGCCGCCTCAGGCCCGAAGAGCGCGGCTGCCCCCTCGCGGTACACGCGCTGCACCGCCTCACGCGGGGCGGCGGCACCGATAATGCGGGCGTCTCCCAAAGCGTCAAAGATCGGGGCATAGATATCGAAGTGCTGCCACCCGCTCGCCGCCCAAGCCTGCGCAATCTGGCTGCGATCGGCGTCGGCCTTTGCCGCCTCTTCGGCGGTGAGCATCTCGAACACGACGGCAGTGGGGCGGAGCGCCTCTAGGGCAGCGGCCTGTTCGAGATGGGCATGGGGATTGTCATGCACCTCGCCAAAGATCACGATCTCGGCGGGGGTGTCAGCCTTCGCGGGCAGCGCCAGCCAGAGCAGCAGCGCGGCGCAAAGGCGCTTCGCGCTCACGATTTGCGCTCATCCGTGTCATTTTTGATCTCGGGGTCGTTGTAATCGTTGGGGTCAAAGTCTTCGGGGTCGAACGGGTCTTCGTCTTCGGCGATGCCGCTGACATGGGTGGTGCCGCTTTCCTCGTCAAAGACCAGCCCGTAGTTCGCCTTGCCCTCGCTTTTGTAGCGCCGAAACTCGTGGATGCCTGCGTAGACGAAAACCAGCGTGATCGGCAGCAGAATCAGAAATGCGATAACTTGGGCGTCCATGAACGCGCTCCTTTGAATGCTTGTCGGGGCCTGTCTCACCATAGGGGCGCGGGTGGAGGACACTGCGCGCGCGGTGATCCGGCCAAAGATCTTAACGGTCGCTGCGCCAATTGCGCGGCCTGACCAGATGCGGCCCTATCTGAACCGCCTTGTGAGAGAAAGCATTAATCCGCGCAGTTTGTTCCGCAAGCTCTATTTCGCAGGCCCTTGTTTTATTGCGTTCCACCGGCCCTTCGGCCCTCGCAGCCCCGCTCGTTTGACCCATGCGCAGCACCGGCAGCATCGCACAATCGCCTATAAAACAAGCACAAACGCGCAGGCTTAGGCAGCCGTTCCGCAAAAAGGGACGCGTTACAAAAGCTTCGTCAAACTTAAACATTCGTGACATTCACCGCTGCGATAGCTCGCCCCGCAAACCCCGGGGACTTATGCTCGTCATTTCTGAACTGACCAAAACATTCGGCGCGAACACAGCGGTGGCCCGCGCCAACCTAGAGGTCGACAAGCCGCAGATGATCGGAATCATCGGGCGCTCCGGCGCGGGGAAATCTACCCTGCTGCGGATGCTCAACCGGCTGACCGATGCCTCCTCGGGGCAGATCCTGTTTCAAGGGCGCGATGTGACCGCCCTGCGCGGCGCGGCCCGGCGCGGCTGGCAGGCGGAATGCGCGATGATCTTTCAGCAGTTCAACCTCGTCCCGCGAATGGATGTGGTATCGAACGTGCTGCATGGCACGCTCAACCGTCGCTCGACGCTGAGCAGCATCTTCAACCTCTACCCCGATGCCGACATCACCCGCGCCATCGAAATCCTCGACCGGCTGGGCATCGCACAGCACGCGCCCAAACGGGCCGAGGCGCTTTCTGGTGGGCAGCAACAGCGCGTCGCCATCGCCCGCGCCCTGATGCAGGACCCGCAGATCATTCTGGCGGATGAACCCATCGCCAGCCTCGACCCGATGAACGCGCAGGTGGTGATGCAATCGCTGCGCCGCATTCACGAGGAAGATGGCCGCATGGTCATCGCCAACCTTCACACGCTGGATACCGCGCGCCGCTACTGCGACCGCGTGGTGGGGATGCGCGACGGCAAGATCGTCTTTGACGGCACGCCCGAACAGCTGACCACCGGCATGGCCCGCGAAATCTACGGTGCGGACAGCAGCTTTTCCGAAGCCGCCACCTCAACCGAGATCGAAACGCTGGACAAAGTGCCAGCCTGACACGACCCGCCCCAAAGGGCATTTTTTGCAAACGGAGACGACACAATGAAAAAGCTCATCGCCGCCGCCTTGGCAACCACGGCCCTCACCGGCACCGCCATGGCCCAAAGTGCCGAGATCGACGAATTCCGCATCGGCATCCTCGGCGGGGAAAACGCGCAGGACCGGATGAACTCCTACGAATGCCTGCGCGGCTACACCGAAGAGCGCCTTGGCGTTCCGGCCAAACTCTTTGCCCCGGCCGACTATAACGGCGTGATCCAAGGTCTGCTGGGCGGCACGCTCGACATGGCATGGCTGGGCGCCTCGGCCTATGCCGCCGTGCATCTGCAAGACCCCGAAGCGGTCGAGCCGGTGCTGGTCAAGATCAACCTCGACGGCTCCTACGGCTATCACTCCATCGGCTTTGCGCGCAAAGACGCGGGCATCGAGAGCCTCGAAGACATGCAGGGCAAGGTCTTTGGCTTTGGCGATCCGAACTCCACCTCCGGCTACCTGATCCCCTCCATCGAAATCCCCCAGACCACTGGTGCCACGATGGAATCCGGCGACTACTTCGGCGAAGTGAAATTCACCGGCGGCCATGAGCAGACCATCGTCGCGGTCAACAACGGTGACGTCGACGGCGGCGTGACATGGGCCGACGGTCAGGGCAACTGGGAAGACGGCTACAACTCCGGCGCGCTGCGCAAAGCCGTGGACGCGGGCCTCGTCGACATGAACGATCTGGTGGAAATCTGGCGCTCCAAGCCGATCCCCGAAGGCCCGGTTGTGCTGCGCAAGGCCCTGCCTGAAGAGGTCAAGGCGACGATGACCCAACTGGTGGATGAACTGCACGAGATGGACGCCGATTGCGCCTACGGTGTGGCCGCGGGCGAGAGCCTTGGTTTCGATCCGATCGCGCATGACGCCTATGTTTCCATCGTCGAAGCGCGCAAGGCGAAATCCAACTGATCGCAGCGATTACAAGACATCTGGCAGGTCCCGACAACGATTGTCGGGGCCTGTCGTCATAGGGGGACGACAGATGCACCAGACCACCACCGCACCAGATATCACGGCGGATTACCTTGCCCAGACCCGACAAAAGCGGGTGATGAACATGATCCTGCTGGTCGTTTTCCTGGCCCTGCTGATCGGCGGTTTTGGCACCGCCAATGCCCGCAACGCAGGCGGGTTCTGGAACGGGCTGCCCAATATCTTTGACTTCCCCGCCGATGTGCTGGGCGAGGCTTGGGAGCGTATCCATCTGCTGCCCGGCTATTTCGTGAAATACCTCCCCTCTCTGATCGAGACGGTGAACATCGCCGGGGCCGCCACGCTGATCGGTGCGCTGCTGGCCTTCTTCGCTGCCCTTCTGGCCACCCGCGGCCTTGCCCCGGCCCCGTGGCTCGTAGCGCCGCTGCGCCGCCTTCTGGACGTGCTGCGCGCGGTGCCTGAGATCGTCGTCGCGCTGGTGCTGATCTTCTTGCTGGGCGGCGGCCCGGTGCCTGCGATGATCGCCATCGCGCTGCATACCGTGGGCGCGCTCGGCAAGCTTTTCTCCGAGGTGAATGAAAACGCCTCTCTCAAACCTGTCGACGGCCTTGCCTCTGTCGGGGCGGGCTGGCTGCAACGCATGGTGCTGGGCGTCGTGCCGCAGGTCGCGCCCAACTACCTTTCCTACGCGCTGCTGCGGTTCGAGATCAACATCCGCGCCTCGGCCATCCTCGGCTTCGTCGGCGCAGGCGGCATCGGCTATGACCTGCGCAACACGATGTCTTGGGGTCAAGGTAAATTCGACGAGGCGGCGGCGATCTTTCTGCTGCTCTTCGGCACCATCATCATCGTCGACCAAGTCTCAAGCCATTTCCGCGATCGGCTGACCCATGGCCGCGCCTATAAGGACAAGGGAGCCATCCTGTGACCGACCTTACCGCTTCCACCCTCCCCGCTCAGCAGGTCGCCAGCCGTAGCTTCCGGCGCAAACGCATGGCGAGCCTTGCCGCCCCGGTGCTGATCCTTGCCTATCTCACTTACGTCTTCTTTGCCTTCGACGTGGCCGGTCTGGGTGACCGCATCAATGTGTCGAACATGAAGACGCTGGTGGCCGACAGCTATAGCTACAAAACCCATGTCGCCCGCGACAACCGCAACGGCGAGATGGAGATCGCCATCGAAGGCGAGCGCAAGGGCCGCTATGCCCCCGGCACCGCCCCCGATTGGGTCACCTTGGGCGAGACGACCCGCGTCGAGTTGGGCAACGGCCATACCGTCGAACTGGGGCCAGAGGTGCGCTATGACGTGCCGGGCTACGGGCTGATCACCGCCACGCCGGGGCGCAGCGGCGTTAATGCCACCCTGCCCGATGGCCCCTTGCCCGCGTGGATCAACGCCTCGAAAAACCGTCTTGCCGTGACCACGGAGGCAGGCCGCCTGACGATCACCCGCAACCGCGCCGAGGTCTTCCGCTATTTCAACGGGTGGGAGCTGTTCTTCTTCACGCTCGACAGCCCCTACTACGGCATGTCCCCGCTTGAGCTGCTGCGCAGCGGTGAATACGGCGCGATCTGGCAGGACTTTTGGACCAACAAGATGTGGCGTCACGGCGATGTGGCTTGGGCGCTGGTCGAGACCGTTCTCATGGCCTTCCTCGGCACCTTTGGCGCGGCGATGATCGCCCTGCCGCTGGGGTTTCTTGCGGCCAAGAACTTCTCTCCGCTCGGCGCGCTGCGCTTTGCCGCGCGGCGGCTCTTTGACTTCCTGCGCGGGGTCGATGGGCTGATCTGGACCATCGTCCTGTCCCGTGCCTTTGGCCCCGGCCCGCTCACCGGCTCGCTGGCGATCCTGCTGACCGATACCGGCACCTTCGGCAAAATCTTTTCCGAGGCGCTGGAGAATGTGGACGACAAGCAGATCGAGGGCATCGCCTCTACCGGGGCCACCCCCGTGCAGCGCTACCGCTTTGGCGTGATCCCGCAGATCACCCCGGTTCTGCTGAGCCAAGTCCTCTACTATCTGGAGTCCAACACCCGCTCTGCCACCATCATCGGCGCGATCACCGGCGGCGGCATCGGTCTTTTGCTGACCCAAGCGATCATCACCCAGAAAGACTGGGAAGAGGTGAGCTATTACATCGTGCTGATCATTCTGATGGTCGTGGCGATGGACAGCTTCTCGGGCTGGCTGCGCCGCAAACTGATCGCGGGCAATGAGGCGGGCCACTGATGGCGCGTCTCAAACCCGATGCGCCCTTCCTTCACCCGGACTGCGAAGTGACTGACACGCAGTTCGGGCGCTATGTCGAGATCGGGCGCGCCACGCGCCTCGCCCATTCCGAGATCGGGGATTACTCCTATTGCGACCGCTGGTGCGACATCGCCAACACGCAAGTCGGCAAGTTCAGCAATATCGCCGCCAGCGTGCGCATCGGGGCCACCGATCACCCGATGGAAAAGGCCAGCCTGCACCACTTCCACTACCGCGCCGGGGATTACTTCGACGAGGCCGAGGATGACGCCGACTGGTTCGCCTTCCGCCGCAGCCGCCGCACGGTGATTGGCCATGACACATGGTTGGGCCACGGCGCGCAGGTCCGGCCCGAGGTGACCATCGGCCACGGCGCGGTGGTGGCGGGCGGAGCCATCGTCACCCGCGATGTCGCCCCCTATATGATCGTCGCCGGCATCCCCGCCAAGCCGCTGCGCCGCCGCTTTTCCGAAAGCATCGCCGCGCGGATAGAGGAATTGGCGTGGTGGGATTGGCCCCATGATCGGCTGCAAGCATCGCTCAAGGACTTCCAAACGCTATCCGCCGAAGCGTTTTTGGAGAAATACGGCTAGTCGCCGGGGTTGAGCGTCAGCGTCACCCGGTCACCCGCGAACCAAGTCACCCCGTATTCCACCGGCACGCCCTCGGGGTCCACGTTGATCCCCGCCGAGCGCAGGATCGGCGCGCCTTCGGACAGCCGCAGATGCAGCGCCTGCGTGGCAGTGGCAAGCTTCGCCGTCAGCCGGGTCGAGGCGCGGGTGTAATCCGCCACCCCGCCCTGCGCCAAGGCGGTGGTGACGGAACGGCTGGCCTCAAGCGCCGCCAACAGATCGGGAAACCGCGCGGCGGGAAAGATGCTGCGGAAGATCGCGATGGGCTGCTCATCGGCCAGCGACAGCCCCTCATAGACATGCACCTGCGCCTCGCCCTCCAGCCCCAACTGCGCGGCCTCATGGGCCGAGGCGGCGCGTGTCTCCAAGGTCAAGACCTCCTTGGCTGGCACCCGCCCCGCCGCCGCGAGGTTTTGGTGAAAGCGCACCCGTTTGCCGATGGGATAATCCGTGGGCCGCTGCGCCACGAAGACCCCCGCCCCCCGGCGGCTATAGGTCAGCCCGCTCTCGTTCATGTCGCTGATCGCGCGGCGCACCGTGTGCCGGTTGACCCCAAAGCGCGCCGCCAATTGCGCCTCGGTCGGGAGCCGGTCACCGGGGGCGTATTTCCCCGTGGCGATGTCATGGGTCAGGGCGGCGGTAATGGTTTTCCAGATCGCAGTACGGGCCATGTCGCAGAAGTTTCACATATCCAAGCTTGCGCCAGCGGAAGGCCAGCGGCTAATACTTGTCTAGTTGTATAGTAAATTAGACAAATGCACAAGGTGTCTAGATGACGGTTGAAACCAAGGAAAAGACCCGCGACAGGCAGGCGTGGATGGGCCTGCTCGCACGGGCCGAGGCCCGCGATCTCGCCCGGCTTTGGGAGGGCTTCGGCCCCCTGCCCGCCCATGAGGTGCTCCGCGCGCCTGAGATCGGCGGCGTCATGCTGCGGGGCCGGATGGGCGCTGTGGGCGATGCCTTCAACATGGGTGAGATGTCAGTCACGCGCTGTTCGGTCCGGCTGACGGATGGGCCAGACGGGCACGCCTATGTGCAGGGCCGCAGCCGCGACAAGGCGCTGCAAGCAGCCCTTGCCGACGCGCTGATGCAGGGTGATGCGGCGGATGAGGTCCGCGCGAAACTGCTCGACCCGCTGGCCGAGATCGAGGGCCAGCGCCGCGCCAGCCGTGCCGCCAAGGCCGCCGCCACCAAGGTCGACTTTTTCACCATGGTCAGAGGAGAAGACTGATGCAGACCCTATCGCTGACAGGTGGGTTTCGCGACGCGCCCAAAGACGCCGCTTTTGCCTTTCGCGCGGTGATGAACGCCATGGCCAAACCGGGGGAGATCAACAGCGTGACCGGGGCCGAACCGCCTGCGGGTCTCTCCACCGCCGCCGGGGTTGTCCTGCTGACGCTCTGCGACCCCGAAACGCCGCTCTACCTCGCGCCCGGCTTCGACCGGCCCGAAGTGCGCGACTGGATCACCTTCCACACCGGCGCGCCCTTCGCCCCCGCAACTGCGGCGCAATTCGCCTTGGGCGCTTGGGACGATCTGCCGCGCGGCGACTTCCCCCTCGGGACCGCCGCCTACCCCGACCGCTCTGCCACGCTGATCGTCGAGGTGGATGATCTGCACGGCGATGGCGCGACCCTCTCCGGCCCCGGCATCAAAGACAGCGCGGCATTGTCTCTGCCCGAGCGCGCCGCCTTCCAACAAAACGCGGCGCTCTTCCCGCGTGGGCTGGATTTCATTTTCACCTGCGGCGACCGTCTGGCGGCGCTGCCCCGAAGCACAAAGGTGTCCTGATGTATGTAGCGGTAAAAGGCGGCGAGCGGGCGATCGACAACGCCCACGCATGGCTCGCCGAAGAGCGGCGCGGTGACGCAAAGGTGCCCGAACTCAGCGTCGCGCAGATTCGCGAGCAGATGACGCTGGCGGTGAACCGGGTGATGGCCGAAGGCTCACTCTATGATCCCGACCTCGCTGCGCTGGCGATCAAACAGGCGCGGGGCGATCTGATCGAAGCGGTGTTTCTCATCCGCGCCTATCGCACCACCCTGCCGCGTTTCGGGGCCTCGCGCCCGATGGACACCGGAACCATGGCCTGCGACCGCCGCGTCTCGGCCACCTTCAAGGACGCGCCGGGCGGGCAGGTCTTGGGGCCGACCTTCGACTACACGCACCGGCTGCTGGATTTCAAACTCGCCGCCGATGGTGAGGTGCCCCCGGCCCCCGAAGCGCCCGAGGCCGAACCGCCCGCGGAGACGCCGCACATCATGGAATTCCTCGACCGCGAAGGGTTGATGCAGCGCGACACGGACAGCAAGACCCCGCCGCGCGACCTGACCCGCGAGCCGCTGGAACTCCCCGCCACGCGCGACCTGCGCCTGCAAGCGCTGACCCGTGGCGACGAGGGCTTTGTTCTCGGCATGGCCTACTCCACGCAACGCGGCTATGCGCGCAACCACGCTTTCGTCGCGGAACTGCGCATCGGCAAAGTCGCGGTCGAAATGGATATTCCCGAACTGGGTTTCGCCATTGAGATCGGCGAGGTCGAGCTGACCGAATGTGAGACGGTGAACCAATTTGCAGGCTCCAAGACCGAGCCGCCGCAGTTCACCCGCGGCTATGGGCTGGTCTTCGGCATGTCCGAGCGCAAGGCGATCTCCATGGCGCTGGTAGACCGGGCCTTGCGTTGGGAGGAGTTGGGCGAAGACAACCTCGGCGCGCCGGCGCAGGACGCGGAATTCGTGCTCTATCACGCCGACAACATTCAGGCGACGGGGTTCTTGGAGCATATCAAACTGCCCCATTACGTCGACTTCCAATCCGAACTCGAACTGATCCGCAAACTGCGCCGCGAGGCGACAGCCGCGGCGCAAGACGCAGCACGGGAGGCCGCGGAATGAACCTTGCGATGACACAGAGTGACCAAGACAGGCATGAGGACCGGGGCATGAACGACTACAATTTTGCCTATCTGGACGAGCAGACCAAACGGATGATCCGCCGCGCGATCCTGAAAGGGCTGGCGATCCCGGGCTATCAGGTGCCCTTTGCCAGCCGCGAGATGCCGATGCCTTACGGCTGGGGCACTGGCGGGGTGCAAGTCTCTGCCGCGGTGCTGACGCCCGAGGATACCTTCAAGGTGATCGACCAAGGGGCCGATGACACGACCAACGCCGTCTCGATCCGCCGCTTTTTTCAAAAGACCGCCAGTGTCGCCGTGACCGAAGCCACGACCGAGGCCAGCGTCATCCAAACCCGCCACCGCATCCCCGAAGCCACGCTGCGCGAGGATCAGGTGCTGGTCTATCAGGTGCCGATCCCCGAACCGCTGCGCTTTCTTGAGCCTTCGGAGGTCGAGACCCGCAAAATGCACGAGCTGGAGGAATACGGGCTGATGCATGTGAAACTTTACGAAGACATCGCCCAGCACGGCGCGATTGCCACGGCCTATGCCTATCCGGTCAAGGTCGAGGGGCGCTACGTGATGGACCCATCGCCGATCCCGAAATTCGACAATCCGAAACTGGAAATGGCCGCGATCCAACTCTTCGGCGCGGGGCGCGAGCAGCGGATCTATGCGCTGCCGCCCTATACGCAGGTCGTCTCGCTGGATTTTGAGGACCACCCCTTTGAGGCGAGCAAGGCCGACCATCCTTGCGGCCTCTGCGGGGCCGAGGACAGCTATCTGGATGAGTTGATCGTCGATGATGCAGGTGGGCGTTTGTTCATGTGCTCCGACACCGATTATTGCGCGGCCCGTCAGGCCGCCGGGCATCGCGGCGCGGATGCGGCACCTGTGGTGGAGGGCATGGCATGACCCCCTTGTTGCAAGTGGAAAACATCGCGAAATTCTATGGTGCGCGGATCGGCTGCACCGATGTCAGCTTTGACCTCTTCCCCGGCGAAGTCATGGGGATCGTCGGGGAAAGCGGCTCGGGCAAGTCGACGCTGCTGAACACGCTGGCGGGGCATCTGACGCCGGATCGCGGGGCGGTGCGTTTCGACACCCGCGCCGACGGGCTGCGCGACACGGTGACGATGAGCGAGCCGGAGCGCCGGATGCTGTCGCGCACCGATTGGGCCTTTGTCCACCAGCACGCCCGCGACGGGCTGCGCATGAACGTCAGCGCAGGCGGCAATGTCGGTGAGCGGCTGATGGCCGTGGGCGCGCGGCACTACGGCGACATCCGCGCCAGCGCCACCGATTGGCTGGGCCGGGTTGAGATCAACGAAGACCGGATCGACGACCGGCCTTCGGCCTTCTCTGGCGGGATGCAGCAGCGTTTGCAGATCGCCCGAAACCTTGTGACCGGACCGCGGCTGGTCTTCATGGACGAACCCACAGGCGGGCTGGACGTGAGCGTTCAGGCGCGGCTGCTCGACCTGCTGCGCGGGCTTGTGCGCGAGATGGGGCTGAGCGCCATCATCGTGACCCATGATCTGGCGGTGGTGCGGCTCTTGGCGGATCGGTTGATGGTGATGAAAGACGGCCATGTGGTGGAAACCGGCCTGACCGATCAGGTGCTCGACGACCCGCAGCACGGCTATACGCAGCTTTTGGTCTCTAGCGTGCTACAGGTGTGAACATGCAAAGAAAACCATTCAATTTCAGAATTATACCGAGCAAGGCTAAACCATGATACGCGTGGAAAATGTAAGCAAATCCTTCACCCTGCACAATCAGGGCGCTGCGGTGATCCCGGTGATGCGCGGCGGTGAGTTGACCGTGGCGCGGGGCGAATGCGTGGCGCTGACTGGCGCTTCGGGCGCCGGGAAATCGACGCTGATGCGGATGATCTATGGCAACTACCTGACCGCCTCGGGCCGGATCATGGTGGGCGATCTGGATGTCGCCCAAGCTGCCCCACGCGAGATACTGGAGCTGCGCCGTCATGTGCTGGGCTATGTCAGCCAGTTCCTGCGCGTCGTGCCACGGGTAGCAACGCTGGATGTGGTAGCCGAGCCGCTGCGCGCGGTGGGCAGCAGTGAGGCCGAGGCACGGGCCCGCGCCGAAGAATTGCTGGCACAACTCAACATCCCCGAACGGCTTTGGCAGCTCAGCCCCACGACCTTTTCCGGCGGGGAGCAGCAGCGGGTGAACATCGCGCGCGGCTTTGCGCATCCCTACCCCGTCCTGCTGCTGGACGAGCCGACGGCGAGCCTTGATGCCACCAACCGCGCCACGGTGCTGGCGCTGATCGAAGAGGCCAAAGCCCGCGGCACGGCGATCTTGGGCATCTTCCATGACGAAGCCGCCCGCGACCAAATCTGCGACCGCGAAGTGGACGTGACCCGCTTCACCCCCGGATTGGCGGCATGAGCGGGCGTTTCATCGCGGTTGTGGGGCCGTCGGGCGTGGGCAAGGACAGCGTGATGGCAGCGCTTGCCGAGGCGCAGCCCGACCTCTTCCTCGCCCGCCGCGCCATCACCCGGCCCAGCGAAGCGGGCGGCGAAGACTTCGACGGGATCGAAGAGGACACGTTCCTGCGGCTGGAGGCCGAAGGCGCCTTTGCCCTCAGCTGGGCCGCGCATGGGCTGCGCTACGGCATTCCCATCGCGGTCGATATGGCGCTGGCCGAGGGGCGCGACGTGCTGGCCAACCTCTCGCGCGCGGTGCTGACCGAAGCGAAGCTCAGGTTTGACCGGTTCGAGGTGCTGTCGCTCACCGCCGCGCCCGAAGTGCTGGCCGCGCGGCTGCGGGGCCGTGGGCGCGAGAGTGAAGCGGAAATCACCGCCCGACTGGCCCGCGCCGAACGGGCCTTGCCCGACCATATCGCCGCCATCGAGATCGACAACTCCGGCCCGCTGAAGCAGACCGTGGCACAGGCGCTGGCGGCGTTTTATCCCGAAAGGGCCGCGCGGTGAACCTCATGGAACATACCGTCTTCGGCCTGCCCCACCAGTGTCAGGCTGTCCAGCACGAAGGGCTGCGGCAGATGCGGCGTGATATAGGGGGCGAGCGCTGCGGTGACCTGCGGCAGATCGGCCTTGGGCAGTTTGCCGGTCAGGGTGATGTGAAAGCGGAACGCCTCCATCACATAAGGATAGCCCCATTGGCTGAGGTTGGCCTCCTGCTCTGGGGTCAGATTGGCCTGACGCCTGCGGGCCAGATCGGCCTCGGTCGGCGGCGCGCGGAAAGTATCGAGGCCGCGCACCACCTCGGCGGCAATCGCGTTGAGCGCGGCGGTGTCCCCCTCGGGCGTCAGCGCCAGAAACCGGCCCAGCGGGGTCAGCGCCAGCCCGTCCAGCGTGACCGGCGCAAGCCGCTTGCAAAGCGTCTTGAACTCGGTCAACACCCCGTCAGCCGTGGTGCCTTCGGCCAGCACGAACGGCGGCTTGACCGTCGCGTGCAGCCCGTATTTGCGCGGCGTTTCGGTCAGGGCGGCCACGTCCAGCCCCGCGACCTCAGGATGCGCCACGGCACGCCCGCGCGCCAAATCCCACCCCAGCCAAGCGGCCCCAGCCTCGGCCAATGCGCCCTGTGGCGTGTAATAGATCGCGTAGCGGTCGAACTTCATTCATCTTCTCCCTGCATCCATGGATGCGCAACAAGCGTGACCTTCACATGACAAAAGAAACCATTCTCGCCAATGCCAAAATTATCCTGCCCGATGCGGTGATCCCCGGCAGCGTGGTGCTGCGCGACGGGGTGATCGCCGAGATCGCCGAAGGCACCGCCCTGCCCAAAGGGGCGATCGATTGCGAAGGCCGCTACGTCGCCCCCGGGCTGGTGGAGCTGCATACCGACAACCTAGAGCGCCACATGAAGCCGCGGCCCAAGGTCGACTGGCCGCACCGTGCCGCTATCATCGCCCATGACCGCGAACTGGCGGGCACCGGGATCACCACGGTTTTCGACGCGATCCGGGTGGGGTCGATCCTGTCGGACGAAGGGCGCAAACGTTACGGAAAATACGCCCGCGACATGGCCGATGAGATCCTGATGATGCGCGACAGCGGGGCGCTGGCGATCAGCCACCACATCCACCTGCGCGCCGAGATCTGTTCCGAAACGCTGGAGGAGGAACTGGCCGAGTTTGGCCCCGACGATAAGGTCGGCATCGTCAGCCTGATGGATCACACCCCCGGCCAGCGGCAATTCCGCGACGTGCAAAAATTCGAGGATTACGTCTGCGGCAAGAACGGCCTGCCGCGGGAGGATTTCGGCGATTACGTCACCTTCCTACATGGGTTGCAGGACCGGCTTGGCGCGAAACATGAAGCGGCCGCGGTGGCGGCGGCGGCGCGCTATGGCGCGGCGCTGGCCAGCCATGACGACACCACCGCCGCACAGGTCGCGACCAGCCATGCCCATGGCGTGCGGCTGGCCGAATTCCCCACCACCCGCGAAGCGGCAGAGGCGTGCCATGCCCAAGACATCGCCACGATCATGGGCGCGCCGAACCTCGTGCGCGGCGGCTCACATTCGGGCAATGTCGCGGCCAAGGAACTGGCGGAACTGGACCTGCTCGATATCCTGTCGTCCGACTATGTGCCCGCAGCCCTTTTGCTGGGCGCAGTGCAACTGGGCAACCTATGGGGCGACATGGCACGCGGGCTCGCCACCGTGACCCGCACGCCCTCGCATCACGCAGGGTTGACCGACCGGGGCGAGATCGCCCTGGGCGCGCGGGCCGATCTGATCCTCTTTGACATCATGAAAGACGCGCCGATTTTGCGCGCGGTCTATGCCATGGGCAACCGCGTGGCGTAACCGCGCCCTGCCCCCTGCGCATCCGCCGGTCCCGGCGGGTGCCCCTCCCACCTATTTGCGCAAAAACCCGCCCCTTGTACGAATGTGGCTTTTTGCCCTCGTCTTGTCCCTCCATAAGGCTAGGTTAAACAAACCTGCATCTTGCAGTAATAATTTAGCCGGTCATCATGGCCGACAAGTTTGAGGAAAATGGTGCGAGAAGCATTCAGATTGGCGAGTGATCGCCTTGGCCAGATCGTCGAAGATGCGGCCAGCGAAGTTTACCTGTTTTCAGTCGAAGATTTCACCTTCACCCTCGCCAATCGCGGCGCGCGGGAGAACCTTGGCTATTCGATGGATGAGCTGCGCGGCATGGCGGCTTGGGACATCAAGCCCGAACTCTCGCGCGAGGCCTTTCTGGAACTCGTCCAACCGCTGCTGAGCGGTGAGAAGACGATGTTGGAATATGAGACGATCCACCAACGCAAGGACGGGTCGCGCTATAACGTGCTGACCCATCTGCAATTGATCGTGACTGAGAATGACACGGTCCTCTACGCGGCCATTCAGGACATTACGAAACAAAAAGAGGCCAACGCGGCGCTGACCAAGGTCTCGGCCCGGCTGGACGCCATCCTGAGCAACACGACGATGGCCATCTTCATGATGGACGACAAACAGCAATGCGTTTTCATGAACCGCGCCGCAGAAGAGCTGACCGGCTATCGGTTCGAGGAAACCGCAGGCCGACCGTTGCATGATGTGATCCACCACACCCATCCCGACGGGCGGCATTTCCCCATCGAAGACTGCGCCATCGACCGGGCCTTTCCCGAGAACCACCAGACCCAAGGGGAAGAGACCTTTGTCCATAAGGACGGCAGCTTCTACCCCGTGGGCTTCACCGCCTCCCCGATGAAGGACGAGACCGGCAAGACCGTGGGCACGGTGATCGAGGTGCGCGACCTGCGCGAAGAACTGCGCGCCCGCAATGCCGAGATCGAGTTCAACAACGCGCTGAAAACCAAGATCGAAGAGGCCATGGCCGAGCGGGACCGGCTTGAGGCGCAATTGGTGCAGGCGCAAAAGATGGAAGCCGTGGGCCAGTTGACCGGCGGCATCGCGCATGACTTCAACAACTTGCTGCAAGTGGTGGGCAGCAACCTGCAACTCTTGTCGAAAGAACTGCCCGAAGGCGACGCCAAGCGGCGGTTCGTCGACAATGCCATGGCAGGCGTGTCGCGCGGGGCCAAGCTCACCGCGCAGTTGCTGGCCTTTGGGCGGCAGCAGCCCTTGGAGCCGAAACCGCAGAACCTTGGCCGATTGGTGCGGGGCATGGACGACATGCTGCGCCGCACGCTTGGCGAAGGGATCGAGGTCGAGACGGTAATCTCGGGGGCCTGTGGAACTGTCTTGTCGACCCGGCGCAGTTGGAGAACGTGATCCTGAACCTCGCCATCAACGCGCGCGATGCAATGGCCCATCACGGCAAGCTGACGATCGAAGTGGGCAATGCCGCGCTGGACGATGCCTATACGCAGAACCATCCGAACGTGGCGCCGGGCCAATATGTCATGCTGGCGATCACCGACACCGGCGCGGGCATCCCGCCCGAGATCATGGAAAAGGTCTTTGACCCCTTCTTCACCACCAAGGAGACCGGCGAGGGCACGGGGCTGGGCCTTAGCATGGTCTACGGTTTCGTCAAACAATCCGGCGGGCACATCAAGCTCTACAGCGAAGAGAAGCAAGGCACGACCGTGCGGGTCTACCTGCCGCGCACACAGCGCAAGGAGGAAAGCGCCCCGCTGCCCGCCACCACCGACACGCCCACCGGCAGTGGCGAGGTGATCCTTGTGGTCGAAGACGATGCCGCCGTGCGTGAGACTGCCGTCGATCAACTGCGCGATCTTGGCTATGGCGTGCTCACCGCCGAGAATGCGGACAGCGCGCTGGCGATCGTCAAAAGCGGGGTGCAGATCAACCTGCTGTTCACCGATGTGGTCATGCCCGGCAAAATCCGTAGCCCCGAGCTTGCCCGCGAGGCCAAGGCGCATCTGCCGAATGTCGGCGTGCTCTTCACCTCGGGCTATACGCAGAACGCCATCGTTCATGCCGGACGGCTCGACGAAGGGGTCGATCTGCTGAGCAAACCCTACACCCGCGAACGGCTGGCGCTGAAAATCCATGAAATCCTCTCGCGCCAAACCAGTGCCGACACCGCCCAGCCAGCGGCGGAGGCCGCGCCGAGCACCGATGACGCGCCGAAGGTGCTGTTGGTCGAAGACGATGCGCTGATCTGCATGGCCACGGCGGATATGCTCGCTGATCTGGGCTATGTCGTGACCGAGGCCGACAGCGTCGCCGCCGCGGAACGCAGCCTTCAGGCAGAACGGTTTGATGTCATGTTCACCGACCTTGGCCTGCCCGATGGCTCCGGCATGGAACTGGTGCAGCATGTGACGCAGCTGCGCCCCGAGATCGCCGTGATCATCGCCTCGGGCGCCGATCCGCGGGAATATGCCGAAGGCGATGCAGAGGCGGGTCGCTATGTCAGCTTGATGAAACCCTATGACGAACATTCGTTGAAACGGGCGTTGGAGCAGTGCAAGGCGGCGGCGGAATAAGGCGGCTAGGATCAGCCCGGTTTTCGATCTATGAGAAAGAAAACAAAAGAGAGGCAGATCATGCGCAGCATTACATTCGCAGCCGTTTCCACCGCCATGTTCATCGCCGGTTGCGCGGGCGTGGCCAGTGACCGCGTCATGGTGCACCGCACCGGGCCGGATGAGCTTTTAAAACTGCGGTCCGGGCCGGGTTTGGACTTCGGGATCATCATGGGGCTGCCCGACGGCACCATCCTGAACCGCCGCGATTGCGTGACCGAGATCGGGCAGTTGTGGTGCCGCGTCTCCTTGGCCGATGCGCCTGAGGTGCAGGGCTATGTCTCGGCGGATTATATCTCTGACATCTGATTTATGAACTCGGGTGGCCCGTTTGCCGGGCCGCCGCCCCCGACGGGCGCGGCTCTAGGGCCGCGCTGCCGCGTCCCAAGTCGATTTTCGCGCGCCTTGCTCTATCTCAGCCCTTCACACCCTTTTTCGAAGTCGCTGAAATATCTCAAGAGTAAGGAAAACCATGTGCCGCTTCCTCGCCTATATCGGACCTGAACTGCCAATCGAGTCGCTGCTCCTTGCGCCTGAGAACAGCCTGCTGAACCAAAGCCTCGATCCGGAACTGCACCCAAGCCTTCAACTGGCCGGATGGGGGTTCGCCGCCTGGAGCGACCATCTGCTGCATCCCGAAGCACCGCTGCGCTACCACCGGCCCAAGGCCGCCTTTCACGACGACAACGCCAAATCGGTGATCCCTAGCCTACAGGCGCACACGCTGCTGTCGCATATCCGCGCGGCCTCTTATGACGCCAGCGTGGTGCAGGCCGATGAGAACTGCCACCCATTCTCCTTTGACCATACGCCGTGGATCATCGCCCAGAACGGCGCCCTGCCCCATTGGCGGCAGTTGCAGCGTGAACTCCTACCCCATTGCAAGGATCGCTACCTCACCCAGATGCGCGGCACGACGGATACGGAATTCCTTTATGTGCTGCTGCTGTCCCTGCTGGAGGGCGACAGCGACGAGGACGTGCAGCGCGGGTTTGAAAAACTGTTGCAGGTGATCTGCAAGGCTGCCCGCGACCTCGACCTCGCCGCGCTCACAAAGCTCAAGATCGCGCTGGTCAGCAGGGAGCGGATCATCGGCGTGAACTTTGGCTGCGGCCATGAGGGGGAGACGGATGTCACGGGCGATTGGCAAAAGCTGCGGGATGAGGGCCTGCCCCTGTCGATGCTGCTTGAGCCGATCTACCTGCTCACCGGGGCGAATTTTCAGGACTATGCGAACACCTATGACATCGACGCCTGCCCCGAAGGGGGGGCCACCTCGGCCATCCTCGCGTCGGAACCGCTGACCGAAAACGCGGAGGAATGGCTGAAGATCGAATTCGGCGAGATCGTATTTCTGGAGCGGAAGGACGGGCTGATCCGCAAAACGGTCCGCAAGCTCGACGTGTAACCGCCATTTAACAGGAGCCTTTATGGCAGATCGCTTCCAGAATTTTGCCGACCTCTCCGCTGAGATGAACGCGGGCGTCGATTACCGCATCCGGGCCGAGGACCGCGGCAGCGCGGTCGTCATTCTGGCCCCGCATGGCGGCACGATCGAACCCGAGACGGGCCTGATCGCCGAGGCCATCGCGGGGCGCGACCTGTCGCTCTATGTCTTCGAGGCGCTAAAGCCCGGGGCGCATGGGGATTTTCACATCACCTCGCACCGTTTCGATGAGCCGCAGGCGCTGGCGCTTGTCGGCAGCGCCGAGGGGGCCGTCGCCGTACATGGCCGCAAGGACGATGGCACAGAAACCGTATGGCTCGGCGGGCGGGACAAGGCGATGCGCGATGCCATCGGCGCCGCCCTGCGCAAAGCGGGCTTCGGGGCAGAGGTGAACACCGCCCTGCCCGGCCTACATGAGACGAACATCTGCAACCGCACCGGCAAGGGCGCGGGGGTCCAGCTTGAACTGCCCCGGTCGCTGAGGCGCCATCTGGCAGAGGATGCGGATTTGCTTGAAAGGTTCAGCCGGGCGGTGCGTGCCGCGCTTTAGCCGGATGTAGCAGGCCCGGCTGGCGGGCCTGCCGAGGGGGATTAGCCCTTTTTCTGGAACAGGATCACCAGCAGCGCCAAAAGCGACGAGCCCAGCATCAAGAGCAGCGACACGGCGTTCAGCAGCGGGGTCGACCCCTCTTTCAGCCGGTCGAACATGGCGATGGTCAGCGGCGCGTCGGAGCCCACGAGCATCAGCGTGGTGTTGAAGTTCTCAAAGCTCATCAAAAACGCCACCACCACGGCACCGACCATCGCAGGCGCAAGGAACGGCAGCGTGATCGTGCGCACCGCTGTCAGACGGTCCGCGCCAAGGTTCAGCGCCGCCTCTTCCAAGGTCCGGTCGAATTTCTGCAACCGGGCCGAGATCACCAGCGTGGCGATGGTGGTGATAAAGCTGAACTGCCCGAGGATCACCAAAAGCAGACCGGGGCGCAACGCCTGTATGTCGATCTGCGCCAAGTCCCAAACACCATTGGCCAGCGTCGAAGAGAACACCAGCACCGAGATGCCCAAGACGATGCCGGGGATCACCAGCGGCAGCAGCATCAGCACATAGAGGAACCCCTTGCCACGGAACTCATAACGGTTGAACAAAAAGGCGTTGGTCGTGCCCACGCAGACGGAAAGCACCGCCACGCAAAGCGCCACAAAGGCCGAGGTGCCGACCGCGCGCAGAATGCCGCGTTCGTGAAAGACGCCGATCTGCGGACGCTCCTCGCCAAAGAACCAATTCCATGTGAACCCCTCCCACGGAAGAGAGGGGAACTGGCTGTCGTTGAAGGCAAAGACCGCCACCACGGTCAGCGGCAGGGCCAGATAGAGAAAGAACAGCGCCACATAGCCACCATAGACAATGCGAAAGCTGCGCGATTGCGGGATTGTCGGGATCATTGGATCACCCCATCGTTTCCTTGAGGGTCCGGCCCGTCAGCCAGAGCATCCCCCAGACGATCACCGAAGACAGCACCAAAAGCATAAAGCCAAAGGCGGCGCCCAGCTCCCAATTGGAGCGCACGATGAACTGGTTATAGATCATTTCGGTGAACCACAGACTGTCCTTGCCGCCCAGCATCGTCGGCGTCAGGTAGTTGCCCAAGCTCAGCATGAAGACCACGATACAGCCCGACACGATGCCGGGCATCGCATGGGGGATGATGATCTCACGCAAGACGGAAAGCCCGCTGCCGCCCAGATCATAGCCCGCCTCGATCACGCTGTCGTCGAGGCTTTCCAGCGTGGTGACAAGCGGCACCACCATGAAGAGCATAGAGGTATAGACCAGCCCCACCATCATCGTGGCATCCGTATAAAGCAACTCGACCGGACGGTCCGCCAGCCCCACCCATTGCAACAGGTTCGAGACGAGACCCGTCTCGCGCAGCAGGATCATCCAGCCAAAGGTGCGCACCAGTTCGGAGACGTAAAACGGGATCAGGCAGAGCAGGAACAACACCTGCTGCAAGCGCCCCTTCGCCATTTTGGCGATGTAATAGGCCACCGGAAAGGCGATCAGCAGCGTCAGCGCGGTGGCCAGCACGGACATCACCGCCGTGCGCCAGAAGGTGCGCAAGTAAAGTGGCTCGGTCAGCGCCTTTTCATATTGCACCAGACTGGTTTCATAGACGCCGAAACTGATCCGCTCGCGCAGCGAAATCAGCAGCATGTCGATATGCGGGATGATGATCAAAAGCCCCAGCCACAGCACCAAGGGCGTCAGCAGCAAGTAGAATGTCAGTCGAGATTGGCTGCGCATCACGCGACCCCAAAGCAGGTCGCCTGCCCCGCGCCCCAGCCGATATGGACCACGTCGCCGCGTTTCAGGCTTGAGAACTCTCCCGATTGCGGCAGCGTGACTTCGAGCGTCTCACCCACATCATCCTGCACCAAGACGCGGGAAGCCGCGCCATTGAACAACAGGCTGGTGACGGTGCCCTTTAGCTGATTGTCGAACCCCGACAGCGCATCGGCACTGGCAGCCAGCCGAATGGATTCGGGCCGCACGAAAATCTCGGCCTTTGCCCCTTGGACAAGGCCCGCGCCGGTGGCGCGCATGGCAAGCCCGCTGTCGGTGCGCAATTGCAGGGCGTCGCCCTCCACCCGTTCGATCCGGCCTTTCCAGCGGTTCGACTCTCCGATGAAACCGGCGACGAAGGGCGTTTCGGGGCGGTAGTAGAGATCTTGCCCCCGGCCCACCTGCTCGAACTGGCCATTGCTCATCACCGCGATCTGGTCAGACATCACGAGCGCTTCGGATTGGTCGTGGGTGATATAGACGAATGTCGTATCAAAGGCGGCTTGCAGGGCCTTTAGCTCAACCTTCATATGCTCGCGCAGCTTGAGGTCCAGCGCCCCCAGCGGCTCATCCAGTAGCAGCACGTCAGGCTCCAGCACCATGCAGCGCGCGATGGCGACCCGTTGCTTCTGCCCGCCCGAAAGCTCATCCGCCTTGCGCGCGCCGATGCCCGGCAGGCCGATCCGGTCTAGCGCCTCATCGACTTTGCGCGCAATCTCGGCCTTGGGCATGCCGCGACGGCGCAGCCCGTAGCCGATGTTTTCGGCAATCGTCATCATCGGGAAAAGCGCCAGATGTTGGAACACCATGTTCACCGGGCGCTTGTTCGGCGGCGTATCGAGCACTGAGCCGCCCTTGATCCGAATGTCACCAGAGGTGGGGTCGAGAAACCCCGCGATCATCCGCATGATTGTTGTTTTGCCGCAGCCCGAAGGCCCGAGGATGGAGAAGAAACTGCCGGGCGGCACCGTGAAGGAGACGTTGTTAACAGCGGTGGTATCGCCGAACCGCTTAACGAGGTCGACGCATTCCAGATCTGGGGTCATGTGAATTCCGTATAAAGATGCGACACCCCCAATATGAGGGTGCCGCTCGTAGGGTCAGTTATCAGTTGGCAGCTTGGACGCGGTCCAGCACTTCGCCTTCGATGGTTTCCAGACCGGCGGGCACCGGCGGATACCATTTGATATTGTCGACGGCTTCTTGCGGGAAGCTGTTCTGATACTTGGCTTTCAGGCTGTCTTCGGCAAACTCATCCGCGCCTGCGGAGGCGGTGAAGTTACCCGCCGCTGCGGTGATCATCGCCGCGATTTCCGGCTGCATGACGAAGTTGATCCATTCATAGGCCACATCGTCGGCCTGCCCTTTGGCGGGCAGAACGAAGGTGTCGATCCAGCCCAGCGCACCCGAGGCCGGGGCCACGAAGGTAATGTCGGCGTTGTCGTCGTTCAGCTTCCAGCCGCCGGTATCCCATGCCATGGAGGCGGTCACCTCGCCCGAGCGCAGCAGGTTCATCAGCTCATCGCCGCCACCCCAGTAGGTTTTGACGTTCTCTTTGCATTCGATCAGCTTCTCTTCGACCTTGCCCATGATCTCAGCATATTTCGCTTCGTCGTCATAGGCGGCAAAGGGGTCTTCACCCATGGCGAAGGCGAAACCGATGAGCGTCGGGCGCTTCAGGCGGTAGGACACTTTGCCTGCCACTTCGGGCGCGCAGAGGTCGGTGTAATCCTTGACGGTGTCACCCGCTTCGGCGGTGTTCATCACCAGACCGGAGGTGCCCCAGACATGCGGCACGCCATAGACATCGCCGTTCACGGTGGTGTTGGCCATGGTCGCGTCGAGCATGGAGGGGATGAAAAGCTCTTTGTTCAGCTTGGAGACATCGATCGGCTTGTAGATGCCGAATTCCATCTGCGGCCCCATGATGCGGTCTTGCGAAGGCTGGGCGAGGTCGAAACCACCGCCGCCCGTGGCGCGCAGCTTGGCGATCATCTCTTCGTTGTTGGATTTCGTGACTTCGACGGTATGGCCGGTCTCTTCTTCGAATTTCGCGACCACGTCCTCAGGTGCGTAGCCGCCCCATGTCAAAAGGCGCAGCGTGTCGGCTTGGGCCACGGAGGCGAGCCCCGCCAGCATGGTGCCAGCCAGCAGAATGGTTCTTGTCATGGGAAATCCTCTTTCTAGTGTACTCATTGTCGGCAGAATGCGCGCGTTAGACCAGTTGGTCAATTTATACTTCGGCGCATCGCGGCTCCTTGTGGCCTGAGAGTGCAAAAGATTTGTGACAATGGCGGAAAATGCCGTTTGTTTTGGCAGGGTTGCTATCGGCGGAAGCGGTCATGGGCCGGACGGCTGACGAGGCCGCCTGCGCTTTCGGGGGCAAAGGGAATTGCACCTCTTCGCGGTCCGAGCCGCCCCTTCTAACAAGGTGATCCACGGCCCCGCACCCGTGCTGCCACCCACTTCCTTTACCCAAAAGACACAGGCAGCCCCCCGCCAAAATCATGCCTCTTGAGATTCCTGACAGTTTCTATAAGGAATCGCCGCAACGCCGTCCGGGGGTGCTTTTCCGGGTCCGGGCCGTTTGAGTAAGGGGAAATTTGATGAAGCCGACACATGCATTTGCTTGCCTTGCCGCGGGGATGATTCCCGCCGCGGGCCAAGCGCAGAGCACTAACGACGAAGCCTTTCTGGGGACCATCGTTCTTGAGATGCCAGCCGTTCCGGGGATGGAAGACGATGACATCTCCATCTCCAGCGAAGGGCTGGCGCTGAGCAATCCTGCGGACCTGTCCGAACTTTTCGTAGCCGAGCCGACCATCGCGGTGGGCAGTTCGATCCCGATGTCGCAAAAGGTCTATGTCAACGGGATCGAGGAGAACAACCTCGCCATTTCCATCGACGGCGCGCGGCAGAACAACAAGGTGTTCCACCACAACACCACCACGCTGATCGACCCCGCCCTGCTGAAAGCCGCCCGCGTCGACCCCGGCGTGGCCCCCGCCGATGCGGGCCCCGGCGCCTTGGGCGGCGCGCTGGCCTATGAGACCAAGGATGCGAGCGATCTGCTGGCCCCGGACGAGAGTTTTGGCGGGCGCTACAAGCTGGAATACGACAGCAACGGCGACATCTTCTCGAACAGCCTGTCGGTCTATGGCCGCGAAGGCGGGTTTGAATACCTCGGCTTTGCAAAGGTCGCCGAAGGCGGGCTGCGCGAAGATGGCAATGGCGACGAGATCATCGGTTCGGGCACTGACCTGCTTAGCGGGCTGGGCAAACTGGCCTATGAAGCGCAGAGCGGCGACCGGGTCGAGCTGTCGTACGAACGGGTGGTCGACGATGAAATCCGCCCCTACCGGGCGAACCTCGGTGCCATCATCGGGGGCCGCCCGCTTCCTGCGGACCGCCCCTATGATCTGGAGCGCACCAATATCGTCCTGAGCTACAGTGACACCACGCCCACAGCGATGTGGAACCCCACCGCACGGCTGGCCTATAGCGGGACCAAACTGGTTAACGACGAGTCGGCGCTGTCGACCAATTCGATCACCAGCGGTGAGACCGTGAGCCTGAGCGGCGAATTCTCAAACCGTTTCGCACTGAGTTGGGGTGAGTTGAACGCAGGTCTCGACTTTTACTCCGATGAGGCCGATCTGGACTATCGCGACCTCTCCTCCGGCGCGCGTGAAGCGGCCACGGAGAAACTCAGCAACATCGGTCTTTTCGCCCAAGCGCGGATAGAGCCCACGCCCAATGCGCGTCTGTCCTTCGGCGCGCGGGCCGATTTTCAGGATTTCGAGGGCACCGATGGCTCCTCGCAGTCTGAATCGGGCCTCTCGGGCAATATCTCGGGCGAATATGACCTCTCGGACGATCTGACGATCAGCGCGGGCTATTCCCACGTCTGGGGCGGTCTGGAACTGGCCGAGAACTATATCCTCAACCCCGCATGGAACTATGGTTCCGGCATCGAAGAAGTCACCGCCGATAACCTCTACCTTGCCGCGAATTACACCATGGGCGCATGGGTCGTCGACGGTAAGCTTTTCGCCACCAACATCGACAACGCCCGCGCTGCCAGCTATCGCGGTGGCCCGGCCTTCACGGCGGATGTGCAATCGCGCGGCTTTGAACTGGGTCTTGGCACCGCATGGGAAGACGGTTTCTTCCGCGCCGGTTTTGCCCGCATCGACACCGAGATTGATGGCCGCGCGGCCGACTCCTACTATGGCAACTACCTGACCATGCCGATGGGGGATTTCCTGACCTTCCAAGTGGCGCATCGTTTGAACAACGGGGTTCTCTTGGGTGGCGATGTGCAGGTGGCCTTCGACTTTGACGATACTTATGACGCCGCCACAGGCGGCAGCGGGCCGGAGTTGGACGGCTACACGATCGCCAATGTCTTTGCCGAATACACGCCCAAGCGGATGGACAACCTGACCCTGCGCGCCGAGGTAAACAACCTCTTTGATGAGCAATACAGCAGCCGCGCCACCTATGGCCAAGAGTTCGTGGGCGAAGTGGAGCCGCTGACCGAACCCGGCCGCTCCATCCGCCTCAGCGCCGAGATCATCTTCTGATCAGAGGCTAGGCTTGGTCGAGCCCCGGTTCGGCCTTTTACCCGGCGCCCATTGCGGCGCCGGGATTTTCTGTGAAGGGGCGGCCTATTCGACCGTCCAAACCATGTTCTTTTCTGTTTCCCGGAAGGCAAAAGTTTCAAGATGCCGGTCAATGACACTATGCAGCGCAGGCACCATCTCGGGATCGTCGAGCGTCGCCGTGACGGTGAGGCCCTTGCTGTCCGCCGTCATATAGGCCGTGCCCATCTCGAAAGCGGCCCAGCCCTTTTCGCTGTCGTAAGATGTCTCGATCTTATGGCCGAAATGCTTGCACAGCTGCTGCAAGTATTTCGAGCCGTTCTCGGTTTGGTAAAATCCTGTGGTCGTCGGCATGGCGCTCTCTCCGGATGCATTTTCTGCCTTAGTCCTAAGCCGGGCCATGGAAATGGTAAACACCGGCCCGGCTTCCCCTCCCCCCTGATGAAAGAGTTACCGCTATGATCAAACCCCTTGCCCTTTTGGCCCTGCTTTTCGCCACGCCCACGCTGGCCGAGACCGTGACGGTCGACACCGCCCGCGGCCCTGCCGAAGCGCCGCTCACCCCCGCCACGGTGGCGGTCTACGATCTGGCGGCCTTCGACAGCCTCACCGCGCTCGGCGTCACACCGCAGGGCTTGGTGCGCCCGGTCTATCTGCCCTACCTCGAAGAGACGGCAGAGGGGACCGAGGTCATCGGCTCCCTTTTCGAGCCGGATTACGAGGCGCTTTTTGCCCTGAACCCCGACCTGATCATCGCCGGGGGCGCAGCACCGAACAGGTGCCGGAACTGGCGCGGATCGCGCCCACCTTGGACATGACCATTTGGCAAGACACCATCGGCGAAGGGCTGGCCCGGCTGGAGGCATACGGCAAGGTTTTCGACAAAGAGGAAGAGGCCGCAGCCCTGACGGCGGCTTTTGAGGATAAGCTCGCCCAGACCAAAGAGGCGCTGGCGGGCAAGGGCCGCGCGCTTATCGTGATGACCAATGGGCCGAAGATCAGCGCCTATGGCATCGGCGGGCGGTTTGGCTGGCTGCATGAGGCGCTTGGCCTGCCCGAAGCGGTGCAGGATGTCGAGATGGCCAACCACGGTGAGGCGATCAGCTTTGAATTCATTCGCGAGGCCAACCCCGACATCCTGCTGGTGATCGACCGGATGGCGGCCATCGGTCAGGAAAGCGAAGGCGCGCGTGCGACGCTCGACAACGCATTGGTGCATGAGACGACCGCATGGAAAACCGGCCAAGTCGTGCACCTAAGCGCCGCGCCCATCTACATCGCAGGCGGCGGCATCCAGTCGATGACCCGCACGCTGGATGAGATCAACGCCGCCCTGACGGAGCAGTAAGCCTGTGGCGTTTGCCCTTGCCTGTCTCCTCGTGATCCTGTCTGTCGCCTCGCTTTTCGTCGGGGTGATCGACCTGTCTTGGGCGGCGCTTTGGTCTGATCCGGCGGCCTTGGAGCTGCTGGTGGTCAGCCGCGCGCCGCGCACCATCGCCGTGGTGATCTCGGGCGGGGCTTTGGCGGTGAGTGGGGCCATCATGCAGATGCTGGTGCGCAACCGTTTCGTCGAACCGATGACCGCGGGCACGGGCCAAGGCGCAGCGCTTGGCATTCTTTTGGTCACCCTCTTCGCGCCGGGGGCCTCTATCTTCGTCAAGATGGTCCTCGCCTCCCTCACCGCCCTTGCGGCGGGCGCGGGGTTTCTGGCCATCGTGCAGCGCCTGCCCCCAACCCAGCCCCTGCTGGTGGCGCTGGTGGGGCTGATCTACGGCGGCATCCTTGGGGCGGCGGTCACCTTCATCGCCTATCAGGCGGACCTGCTGCAATATGTCGAGATCTGGATGAACGGTGAGTTCTCCGGCGTGTTGCAGGGCCGGTATGAGTTGCTTTGGCTGGTGGCGCTGGTGGCGGCGCTGACCTATCTCGCCGCCGATCAATTCGCGATCATCGGCATGGGCCGCACGGCCAGCATCAACCTTGGCCTGAACTATGGGCAGACGATGGTGCTGGGGCTGCTGGCAATTTCCATCGTTACCGCCCTGACCGTGGTGACAGTGGGGCTGATCCCCTTTGTCGGGCTGGTCGTGCCCAATATCGTGGCCCGGCTGGCAGGCGACAATCTGAGGCGGAGCCTGCCGCTCACCGGGATGACCGGCGCGGGACTTGTGCTGCTGTGCGACATTCTCGGGCGGCTGATCCGCTATCCTTATGAGATCCCCGTGGGCACGGTATTCGGCGTGGTGGGTGCGCTGCTGTTCCTGTGGTTGCTGCATGGGCCGAAACGCCATGTATCCTAAGCGTCTTTGGTGGCTTCTGGCGCTGCTGGGCCTTTGCATCGCGCTCTACCTCGGGCTGGGGGCGCGGGGAACTGGGGCTTTGTCCTATCGTTTCGCGCCAATAAATTGATCGCCCTGCTGCTGGTCGCCGTCTCGATCTCGACCGCCACGGTGCTGTTCCAGACCATCACCCGCAATCACATTCTGACGCCTTCGGTCATGGGGTTCGATGCGCTCTATCTGCTGACCCTGACGGTGCTGATCTTCGTGCTCGGCGGCCAGACCTTTACCCAACTGCCCGAGATCGCGCAGTTCCTCGTGAACAGCCTCCTGCTGATGGGGGCCGCCTTAGCGCTTTTCGGCACGCTCTTGCGCCGCGGCGGACATGATCTGTTTCGCATGATCCTGACGGGCATTATCTTTGCCGGGCTGTTCCGGTCGGTCTCAAGCTTTCTGCAACGGGTCATCGACCCCAATGAATTCATGGTCGTACAGGCCAATGCCTTTGCCCGTTTTGGCCGGGTCGACACGCCCCTTCTCACCCTCGCCACCCTCTTGACCGGCGGCGCGCTGGTCGCCGCTTGGCGGATGCGCCAGCGGCTTGATGTGCTGTCGCTGGGCGATGAAAGCGCCGTCAACCTCGGCGAAGACCCGGAGCGCGGCATGTTCCAAGTGCTGGTGCTCGTGTCGATCCTCGTCTCAGTCTCGACCGCGCTGGTGGGGCCGATGGCCTTTCTCGGCCTCTTGGTGGTCAGCGTGGCGCGACAGATCACCCCGGTGATGTTTCATAGCGTCATGCTACCCTCGGCGGGACTGGTCTCGGCCATCACGCTGGTCGGCGGGCAGATGGTGCAGGAGCGCGCCCTGCGCTCCTCGACCCCGCTTGTCGTCATCGTCGATGTGCTTGGCGGCCTTGTCTTTCTAATCCTGCTGCTGCGGAGGAAACCCAGATGATCATCATCCGTGACCTGAACCACGACCGGGACGGCAAGCCGACCCTGCGCGAGATCGATCTGACCTTGCAGAGCGGCGGGATCACGGCGCTGATCGGCCCCAACGGGGCGGGGAAATCGACGCTTTTGTCACTAATCGCCCGGCTGATCCCGCTTCAGCACGGGCAGATCATGGTCGATGACCTGCAAATCGGCGCCTGCGCGAACGACGCATTGGCCCGACGCTTGGCCATTCTGCCCCAAACCAGCGATGCGGCCCCCCTGCTGACGGTTCGCGAGTTGGTGAGCTTTGGCCGCTACCCCTACCACAAGGGCCGCCCGAGCGCGGAAGACCGCGAAAAGGTAGAGGCGGCACTGGCGGCTTTCGACCTTGCCCCCCTCGCCGAGCGCCGCCTCGATACGCTGTCAGGCGGTCAACGCCAGCGCGCGCAGGTGGCCATGACCTTTGCGCAGGAGACCGATTATATCCTGCTCGACGAGCCGCTGAACAACCTCGACATCGCGGCCTCGCGCGGCTTGATGCACACATTACAAGACCTCGCCCGCACCCATGGCAGGACCATCGTGATCGTGCTGCACGATATCAATTACGCCGCCGCCTATGCCGATCAGATCGTGGCGATGAAGGACGGACGGATCACGCATCACGGCGCAGCGCGCGAGGTCGTGACGGATGCGATGCTTTCGGAGGTTTATGGGACTTCGGCGCGGGTGCATCGAATTGGGGAGAAGGTTGTGGTGGCTGTTTGAGGGGGGGTGTTTGAGAGGGGGGCTGTTCAGGGGGCGATTGGCCGGGGGTTCCCCTCCCCCCTACTGCCCCCTCCACTTCCGCTTTCAGCCGCTGCGCTGCCCCGCCGGGGGCAGCCCCCCACACTGCGATCCAGAGATAGAAGATGGGTGTCAGGAACAGCGTAAGAACCGTGACAAAGCCTAGGCCGCCGACGATCACCCAACCGACGGCAATGCGGGCCTGGGTCCCTGCGCCCGAGGTCAGGATCAATGGCAGGCCGACAAAGACGGTGGAGACCATCGTCATCATCACAGGCCGAATGCGCAGGCGCAGCGCGCTTCGGATGGCGCTGTCGATATTACCCCCTGCTTCGCGCAGTTGGTTGGCGAATTCGACGATCAGGATGCCGTTCTTGGCCATTACCCCGATCAGCATCACACGGCCGATCTGGCTGAAGTAGTTCAGCGAGCCATCCGTGATGGAGATCGCCAGCAAAGCAGCGGCAAGGCCAAAGGGCACTGTCATTATGATAATGACCCCGCTGGCGAAGCTTTCGAACTGGGCCGCGAGCACCAGCAGAACCACGATCAGCGCGACGCCGAAGACCATGTAGATCCCGCCTTGGCTATCACTCAGCGTCGCTGCCTCTCCGGCAAAGGTGATCCCCAGCCCCTCGGGCAGCACTTCTTTCGACAGGGCCAGCACCCGGTCCATCGCCGTGGAGAGGTCAACACCTTCACCTAGGTTCGCCTGCAAGGAGACGGTCAAGGCACCGCCCAAAGGCTTGATCTGCGCCTCGCTCACCACCATGTCGAGCGTGGCGACCGAGGAAAGCGGCACATAGACACCGTTCTCGAGGCGGATGGGCATGGTGGCGATATCCGATGGATCGTCGATCGGTTGCCCACCGGGGACGACATTCACGTCAACCTCGACATCATCGGAAAAGACGCTGACCGCCACATCGCCTTGCACCATGGCACGCACGACCGAAGAGACATCGGAGCCGTCAAGCCCCATATCGCCCGCCGCGCTGTCATCCACCGTCACCTCCAACTGGGCATTGACACTGTTGTTGGACAGTTGCGGGTTCACGAAAGTGTCATCCTGTGCCATCGCCGCCACGAGCCTGCCTGCCGCCTCAGTCACATTGGCAAGGTTCGTCCCGGTCACGGCAAAGCTCAGCCCCCCGCCCGCGCCACGGATGTTGAGACTGTTGGTCGACCGCGCGCTGACCTCCACACCGGGGATCGAGGCCAGCTGACCACTGATCTGGCCAATCAACTCTTGCTGGGTAAAGTCACGCTCGGCCCAATCCGGCAGGCGCACGACAATAAAGGCGCTGGTGCCGCCGCCGCCGCCGCCGCCGATGATGCTTTGCACCGTCTCGATCTGCCCTCTCTCGCGACGGGGAGCGAGGATATCTTCGACAAGCGCGACCTGCGTATCGAGGTAATCGGTGGTCGTGTCAGAGGCGCCGCGCGCCTGCACGAGGAAGAAGCGCCGGCCCTCTACCGGCGTGACGGCGGACGGCAGGGTCATCGCGGCCCCCATCGCGATCATGGCAAAGCCGATCGCGACCGATAGAACCAGCAGCGGCGTGCGGATGGCCAAATCCATCACCCGGTCAAAGCCGCGCACCAAGACGCCCGGTGCGGCACCGTCGGCGCTGGTCAGCGTCTTGCCGGGGTCGAGCAGAGCGAAAAGCACAGGCGCAAGCGTGAGCTCGGTGATCGATGACAGGGTGACAGCAAAGGCCAGCACGAAGCCGAATTCGGAAAAGACGCCCCCCGCCTGCCCCGGCAGGAAGGAGATCGGGATGATAACGGCGGCGAGCGTCGCGGTGGTGGAGATCACGGCGAAGAACACCTCAATCGTGCCCGAGGCCGCAGCGGCGAAGCCCCCCATGCCGGACTTGCGCTTGCGCATGATATTCTCATCCACCACGATGGCATCGTCCACGACCATCCCCGTCGCCAGAACCAGCGCTTCCGCCCCAAAGGCGCGTCACCTCAGCGGGCAAGCCGAATGCGACGCTATAGGCGCCAGCGATGATAAACAGGGAGAAAACGGCGTCGGATAATTCTCTCAATTTCTTCTTTGCTCCTAAACAGCGCGGCAAATGGGCTTCATGCGTCTGCCAACTGCGCGTTTTGCAAAGGCGCCTCCCCAAGCGGGCGGTACGTTGTACTCCGGTCAGTTTGGAATTGTGCGAGTTTTGGCGGTGTAGAGGGACCCTGTCATGCTGGTGCTCCTCCTGATACGGAGGGGAAAGAACATTCCGTCGCTCAAAGATGAGATTTTATTCGCGGGAGAATGCGTCGGCGGACAAACCCATAAAGGCCGCAGCGCGTCGCCCTCGCGGGACCGCCCTGATATTTGCAGTCGATTTGATCCAGCGCAAAGACCACGCTACCCCGCCCCTCTAAACCAGTGCCATGGAACAGATACAGATGCTCGAGGCTCTCGGCCTCTTCGACGCGCGCGTGCCGCGCTACACCTCCTATCCCACCGCGGCGGCTTTCACCCCCGCGGTCGGCGCCGCGTTTCAGGGCTCAGCGCTTGACGCGTTGGACCCCGGCGCGCCGGTCTCGGTCTATGTTCACATCCCCTTTTGCGAGCGGCTGTGCTATTTCTGCGCCTGCCACACGCAGGGCACCAAGACGCTCAGCCCTGTCGAGCGCTATATCGAAGCTCTTGAGGCCGAGCTTGAGCTTCTGCGCGCTGCGATGCCTGCGGGCATGCGGATGGGGCGGATGCATTGGGGTGGCGGGACACCGACCATCCTACCGCCCGCCCTCATCGACCGCCTGAACCGCGCCCTTCATCAGCGCTTCACCCCGACCGAGGATTTCGAGTTCTCCGTCGAGATCGACCCCACCCAGATCGACCCCGCCAAAATCGCGGCCCTGCGCGCTGCGGGCCTCACACGGGCCTCTATCGGCATTCAGGATTTCGACCCTGAGGTGCAGCAGGCCATCGGGCGCCTTCAGTCCTTCGAGGTCACGCGCCGCTGTGTCGATCAGTTGCGCGCCGAGGGGGTCACCTCGCTAAATACCGACTTGGTTTACGGCCTGCCTCATCAGACCATGGCGCGGCTGGAGGATACGATCGACAAAACCCTGTCACTTGCGCCGGATCGCGTGGCGCTTTTCGGCTATGCGCATGTGCCCTGGGTCGCGAAACGGCAGAAACTCATCCGCGAGGCGACACTGCCCGACGCGGTCGCACGCTATCACTTCGCCGAGAAGGCCGCGGCACGCTTCGCCGCTTCGGGCATGGAGGCAATCGGCATTGATCATTTCGCCACGCCGCAGGATGGGCTGACCCAAGCAAAAAACAACCGCCGCCTGCGCCGGAATTTCCAAGGCTACACCGATGACAATTGCCAAACCCTGATCGGCCTCGGCGCCTCGTCAATCTCGCGTTTTCCGGGGGCTACGTACAGAACGCCCCCGCGACGGCGGCCTACACCGCGCGCATCGCGGCTGGCGACCTGCCCGGTACGCGCGGCTACGCCTTGAACGACGCGGACCGCCTGACCGCGCGGGCGATCGAATGTCTGATGTGCGACTTCACCCTTGACCTGAACGCCTTGGCAGAAACCTTCGGCGCGCGGGCCTTCGATCTCGCACCCGATTTAAAGGCCATCGCGACCCGCTACACCCCATTCGTGCGCTTGTCCGGAACGCGCCTCGACATCCTGCCCGAAGGTCGCGCCCTGACCCGCATGATCGCATCACTGCTGGACCGGGAGGTGCCGGCAGGCATGCGCTATTCGCAAGCTTCCTGAGCTATGACCGGCTCGCCCGAGGCGCGGGCCGTTCGGACACTGACAAGCTGACGGCAGACCGATCGGCGCGCGCCTCGCCGACCGTGGCGGACCGCTGTGACCCTTGGGAACAAAGCGCGCGCGGGCCGGTTTCTTCCCAGTATTGGATTGGGAAAGAAAATGTCTTCATCGAAATCGAAGGACGAAATCTGGGGCGAGTGGCGCGATCTGGTCAACATGGCACCGGCGGAGCTTGAGGACTGGCTGGAGACCGAGGACTCCAAGTCCGTGGGCGACAGCGGAACCGGTGAAAGCACCGGGCACAAATCCGGCCGCCGGATCGTCAAGATCAAACGCACCAATAAGGACGACCTGACCGACGATCAGTGGGATCACATGGCGACCGTCGTCGGCTATATCAAACGACATCTCTCCCAAGGCGGGCCGAAGGATGGCGTTGAAGACTCGAAATGGCGCTATTCGCTGATGAATTGGGGCCATGATCCTTTGAAAGGCGATAGCTGACGCACTGCGCCTTGCCCGAGAGATAAGGGGATGGACCTTTGATCGGGCTTCGACATTGGCGAAGGCGCGCAGACAGTTGCGTTTCTTCGCATCTCAAGCGTCGATATCTTTCGCCCTCTATGGCCTGCGATCCGCGCATCGCAGAACTGGTTGCGGGGCGCAGCGAACCTGCCGCATCTACCATCTTCCCATATCTTCGACCTCGCAAGACCGAAGCGGCCCGCCGTATTGGTCCCTAAGAGCCACCCAACAGCGAACCCCATTCTCGACAATGCCGTAGTGTGCTGCCACAAAGTCACCCAAAGGCAGTCCCGCACCTGTTTCGCCGGGAGATCGTTCGCCTTGCGCTTGGAGGAGGAAAAACCATGAATGCGTTGAGACAAACTATTTGCGCGGCATTGGCCCTGGGGCTTGTGGGGGGCGCCGCAAGCGCCGAGACCCGTGTGACCTATAAGTCGGCCAAATCGGGCTCGTCCTACTATCAAATGGGCGTGGAGCTTGCCGAGGCTATGAAAGCGGGCAGCGGCGGAGACATCTCGGTTACCGTGGAAGAGAGCCAAGGATCGGTTCAAAACGTCATGGAAGTCCGCGCGCGCGGGGCCGACTATGTCTTTACCACCCCGCCCTCGCTCGTTGGTCTGGCCCAGAACGGCAAGGCCATGTTTGAAGGCAAGACCGCACCTGCTTTCGATGAGATTCGCGCGCTTTTCCCGATCCCATCGCTGACCATGCATTTCGTGATGTCTCAGGACAGCGGCGCCAACGCGCTCGCGGATCTGGAAGGCAAGAGCATCCTGCTGGGCAAAGGGTCTTTCGGCGCGACCGAAGGTGCGAAGTATCTGGATATGTTCGGGCTGGCAGACAGTGTGGAGATCGCTGATGCGGAATTGAGCAACGCCGTGGCCGCTTTGAAGAACGGGCAGATCGACGGCTTTGTCACCGCGGGTTCATTCCCGGCGCCAAACGTCGTCGAAGCCGCCGCTTCGACCCCCGTGACCGTGGTCCCGTTGTCGGACGAGCAGATCACCCAATCCAAACGGACCCGCATTGTCATTCCGGCGGGCACCTATGCGGGCCAAGAGCAGGATGTGACCACAACGTCCCTGCCCGTCGCCGCTTTCACGACAACCAAGATGGACGATGAAACGGCTTATCAGCTGACCAAGACCTATTGGGAAAACAAGGCCAAGATGGCCGATACATCGCCTTGGTGGGGCAATGTCACGCCTGAGTTGATGGCCAATATCACCACTGAACTGCACCCCGGCGCGCTGCGCTATTACGAAGAAGCCGGGATCGCGACAGAGACCTCGCAATAAAAGGATGCGCGGCGCGGGTATTCCGCGCCGCGCTTGCCCAGCCAAAGCCGGACCCCCATAGATGACAAACCTCCCCGAAAGCCGACTGGCGGCGAGTTTCTGGATCGCGCTGGCCATCGCGCTGGTCAGCTATCACTTGGCTTTGGTGTTTTCGGGTCTGGTGCCGAACCTGATCAGCAGGCCGCTGCATATGGCCTTCATCCTGCCCTTCGCTTTGGTCTTTGACGCGCAGACGCCGCTGCGGCGGATCACTGGCAGCATCTTGGCGGCATTGGGCATCGCCGCAGCGCTTTGGGTGGCCTTCAACAGCGATGCGCTTGGCGATCAATATGGGTTCATCGAAAGCAACTTCCAGCTCGCCGTGGCGGTGACCCTGCTCTTGGTGGTGCTGGAAACGGCGCGGCGCGTGATCGGTTGGCCCTTGCCACTGGTCGCGGCAATCGCCCTGCTCTATGGCCTGTTCGGGCAGCATATTCCTGGCGAGTTCGGCCATTCCGGCACGCCAATAGAAAGCTATTTCGGAACACTGACCATCGCCGAGGGCGGCATCTGGGGAACGCTCACCGGTGTCTCGGTCTCCGTCGTGGCGATCTTTGTCATCTTCGGCGCAGTTCTGAACGCTGGCGAAGCGGGGCAAGGCTTCATGAATGTCGCCGCCGCCGCGGCGGGGCGGCTGAAAGGCGGCGCGGCGAAGGTGTCTGTTTTGTCGTCGGCGCTCTTTGGGTCAATCTCCGGCTCGGCCTCCGCAAATGTCGCTTCCACCGGCGCGATCACCCTGCCCGCAATGACCAAGCTCGGCTATCCCAAACGCCTCGCCGCCGCGGTCGAGGCCGTGGCCTCCTCAGGCGGACAGATCATGCCGCCCCTGATGGGCGCGGGCGCCTTCGTGATGGTCGAGCTGACCGGCGTGCCCTACACCGGCATCATGGCTGCCGCCGCGCTTCCGGCGGTGCTTTACTTCGTGGCGGTCTGGGTTGGCATTAACGCCTACGCGCAGCGCTTCGCCCTCAAAGGTATTGCAGAAGCGGATCGCCCCACATTGCGCGACGTGGTTGTCACATCGCTCTTCTTCCTCGTCCCCTTCTCGGTCCTGCTATGGGGGATGTTCGTCGCGCAGTTCACGCCGGAATATGCGGCGGCTATGGCGATCCTCGCAGCGGCGCTGCTCTTGTTCTTCAACGCGCGGCTCACTTTCGAGCCGCGCCAGATCGCCACGCGAATAGCAAGTGCAGTTCTCAATGCCGCGCGGCAGGTTGCCCTGATCGCCTCTATCATTCTTTGCGCCTCAGTCATCATCGGTGTCCTGTCGATCACCGGGCTCGGCGTGAAAATCACCTCTCTCATTCTGGCGGGGTCCGGGGGCTTCTTTGGCCGTCCCTGCTGCTCACGGCGCTTGCCTGCCTCATCCTGGGCATGGAAGTGCCCACCACGGCGGCCTATGTGATCTGCGTCTCCGTCGCCGGGCCTGCGCTCATCGAACTGGGTCTTTCGCCGCTTCAAGCGCATCTCTTTGTCTTTTGGTTCGCGCTTCTCTCGACAATCACGCCCCCGGTCTGCGGCGCTGTTTTTATCGCCGCGGGGATGATTGGCGAGAATTGGTTGAAGGTCGCTCTGACAGCGATGGCGCTTGGCATTGGGCTCTACATCATTCCACTGGGTATGGTCGCGAACCCGGATATGCTGAGCCTTTCGGACGCCCCATTGGCAGCACTCTTGGCGGCTGGTCGTGTCGCATTGGGGTTGACCCTGCTATCATACGGTTTGATCGGAGCGCGACGGCCCTTGCCAACGCTCGCGCTTTGCGCAGGTGGACTGGCTGTTGTGTTTTCTGGCCTGTGGATTTGAGCGCGCGGCGTTAGAAGCGGGCGATTAGTCTTGTGATATCAGATAGCGCGTCGTGAAGTATCAAGGCCAGCATTAGAATCATTTGAGCGCAAATGGTGCAAAACCCTTCGAGCGTCCGTCCCACTAACGCTCAACCGTGGGTTTCCCTGCGGCTGGTATCAATTCCTTATCCCTACGGGGAGGCTGGGAGATTCGGTTGAAACGGTACGCCCAAGATTTTTATCTAAGGCGTACGCAAAAACTATCTCAGTTCGATTCACCCGCTTGAGGCGTCACTTAATAGCATCCTCAGGCAACAATGCTTCAGGCATATTCTGATAGCACACGGGGCGAAGGAAGCGCCGGATCGACAGGGTGCCCACCGAAGTTGCGCCAAAGTTGGTAGAGGCGGGATATGGCCCACCATGTACCATGCTATTGGCCACTTCGACGCCGGTTGGGAAGCCGTTGATTAGCAGACGCCCGGCTTTGCGCTCGATGATCGGCATAAGACGCCGCGCCGCGTCGGTGTCCGCGTCATCCATTTGCAGCGTGATCGTAAGCTGGCCGTCCAGCCCTTTTGCCAGCGCTTCCATTTCTTCAATGGAACCGGTCCGAACAACGAGGCCAAGGGGGCCGAAAACCTCCTCTCCCAACTCATGATCTTGCAGATACGCTTCGGTATCCGTCTCATAAAGGTTGGGCAGTGCTTTGCGGCCTTCGCTTTCGGTCGACAGACGCGCCTGCACCGCATTGCGCCGATCAAACCGGTCCTTTCCGTCGCGGTAAGCCTGCGCGATGCCATCGGTGAGCATCACCTGCGCGGGCGCGTCTTTTAGCGCTGTCGCTGCAGCTTCGACGAAGCTGTCGCCCTCAGCGCCTTTCGGCACGACTGCTATGCCCGGATTGGTGCAGAACTGCCCTGCACCCATGGTCAGCGATCCCGCCCAGCCTTCACCAAGCGCGGCACCGCGGGCTTTGATGGCCTCGGGCAAAACGAACATGGGGTTCACAGAGCCCAGCTCGCCGAAAAATGGGATCGGCTCGGGACGGGCCGCGCAGAGGTCGAACAAAGCGCGCCCGCCCCCCAGCGAGCCGGTGAAGCCCACGGCCTTGATCAGCGGGTGCTGCACCAGAGCCTGCCCAACCTCGCGGTTGCCGCCTTGGATGAGGGAGAACACACCTTTGGGCATATCGCATTTTTCGATTGCCGCATGCACGGCCTCGGCCACGATCTCGCCCGTGCCGGGATGGGCGGAATGGCCTTTTACGACAACCGGGCACCCTGCGGCCAGCGCCGCGGCGGTGTCGCCACCTGCGGCGGAGAAGGCAAGCGGGAAGTTGGAGGCGCCGAAGACCGCGATTGGCCCAATCGGGCGCTGAACCATGCGCAGGTCGGGGCGTGGCAGGGGCTGACGGTCGGGAAGGGCCGGGTCGTGCCGGGCATCGAGGTAGTCACCCTTGAGGATATGATCGGCAAAAAGCCTCAGCTGCCCCGTGGTGCGACCGCGTTCGCCATTCAGACGGGCTTCGGGCAGGCCCGTTTCACGGGTGCCAATATCGGTGATCGCCTCGGCGCGAGCTTCGATCTCATCGGCAATGGTGTTCAGGAATGCAGCGCGTGTTTCGCGGCTGCTATAGCCAAAAGTCCAGAAGGCATCTTCCGCCGCCGCGCAGGCCTGATCGACGAGCGCCGTTGTCCCGACGCTGAAATCATGCGCCGGACCGTTTGCGGGTTCGGAGGCAAAGGTCTGGTCAGAGCCGATCCATGTGCCGGCGATCAGATGTTTACCATGCGGGGTAAAGCTCATGCTGCTGTCTCCTTTTGCGAATTGCGGACCATCTTGCAGGCGATTTCAAACGCGGCGCGGGTGGCCCCGACATCGGCATTGCCTTGGCCTGCAATGTCGAATGCCGTGCCATGTGCGGGGGTGGTCACCGGAACAGGCAGCCCGCCTTGAACCGTCACACCGCGGTCGAATCCAAGTAGTTTGAGCGCGATCTGGCCTTGGTCGTGATACATCGTGACGACGGCGTCGATCTCGCCGCGCGTGACTTTTAGGAACACCGTGTCGGACGGCAGCGGGCCTGTAACGGCCATCTGACCGCCTGCCATGTGCCGCACCGCAGGTTCGATCACGTCAATCTCCTCCCGGCCAAAGTTGCCGCCGTCTCCGGCATGGGGGTTGAGCGCGGCCACGGCGATGCGCGGTCTGGCGTGGCCGGCTTGACGCAGGGTGCGGTCGATCAGGCGGGTGGCTTCTTGGATGCGGTCGGGGGTGATGGTGTCGGCCACGTCCCGCAGGGCGATATGGCTGGTGACCCGGCTGGTCCACATGTCGTCGAGCGTGTTAAGTTCCGAAATATAGTTCGTCACGCCCAGCTTCTCGGCGATGTAGTGCAACTCATCCGAATGACCGATCCCGGCCATATGCATCGAAGCCTTGTTAAAGGGCGCGAAGACAATCGCGTCGATCACCCCTTCCTGAACAAAGGCGAGCGCTTGGTCGAGGACTTGGAGCGTAGACCGGCCCGAGGCTTCGGTGCTTTGGCCAATAACGACATCTCCGGGCGCGATGGTCTGCATCTCATGCAATGCGACTGGCGCGGTCTCGGTCCAATCCTGTGCAGCCGCATCGACCGCCGTCATCGCATGATCGCATCCGGCTTGGCGCTGGCCCGTCTCAAAGACATGGCGGTCGCCGATCAGCAGGATCTGCGCCTGATCGCAGCAGTCATCGGCCAGCAGCCGGGCGACAAGTTCCGGCCCGATGCCGCTGGGGTCACCGGGGATAACTCCAATTCTTGGCGTCATGTTCACTCCGTTTCTGTATTCTGGTCTTTGGCTTTGCCGTCTTCCTGCAAAGCATTTTTCGTATTCGTAACTGCCGAGGCGAGGTGATGGCGCAGTGCCTCGGAGGTGGCTTTGGCGTCGCGCCGCGATAGCGCGTCAACGATGGCACGGTGTTCGGCCAAGGTCTGGCCGCGGCCCGATTGACGTTGCGAGGACTGAAACCGCGCCCGCCACAGCCGCGCGTTGAACTTGAGGTGCGTATCTGTTGATTGTCACTGAGAACTGACCCGGTATTTTCACCGAGATTTGACCCACCCTCAGTTATGCGTCGTGGTCTATGATGCGGTCAATGTTTTGGCCTCCTTTGCAGTTTTCTTTGCTGCCTCAGAACTGACCTTGAAGCGGTAGCTGTCGTTTCCGGTTTCGAGGATGTGGCAGCGGTGGGTAAGCCGATCCAAGAGAGCGGTGGTCATCTTTGCATCCCCGAAGACCTGCGCCCATTCTGAGAAGCTAAGGTTGGTGGTGATGATCACACTGGTGCGCTCATAGAGCTTACTGAGCAGATGGAAGAGCAGCGCCCCGCCAGATGAACTGAACGGCAGGTAGCCGAGTTCGTCCAAAATGACCAAGTCGACCTTCGTCAGCGTCTCAGCCAGTTTCCCTGCCTTTCCAAGCGCCTTCTCCTGTTCCAACGCATTGACCAATTCTACGGTCGAGAAGAAGCGGACCTTGCGCCTGTGGTGCTCAATCGCTTGGACGCCAATTGCAGTGGCCGTGTGGCTCTTGCCCGTTCCGGGACCGCCGATCAAAACGACATTTTCGGCCGCTTCGATAAACTCGCATCGATGTAGCTGCCGCACTGTCGCTTCGTTGACCTCACTCGATGCAAAGTCGAAGCCCGTCAGATCCTTGTATGCGGGGAAGCGGGCGACTTTCGTGTGGTAGGCGATAGACCGTACCTCGCGTTCGGCGATCTCAGCCTTGAGCAGCTGTGACAGCATTGGTGTGGCAGCTTCGAACGCTGGCGCGCCCTGGGCGACCAAGTCTTCAATCGCATTTGCCATGCCGTACAGCTTGAGACTGCGTAGCATGATCACGATAGAAGCTCCTGCTGGGTCATGACGCATGGCGCTTCTCCTTAGTCTGTCGCAACCCGTCATAGCGATCGACGTTGGCCTCTGGCGTTGACTGCAATGCCAGTGCGTCCGGCGGATCGACCTCGGGGTGATCTGTCGGTCTGCGGTCGATCAATCGATGCAACAGGTTCAGGATGTGCGTCTTGGTGGGGACGCCCGCTTCAAGTGCCAGCTCCACTGCGCACAAAACGTCATCTTCGTTGTGCTGAAGGACCAGAGACAGAATGTCGACCATCTCTCGGTCACCGCCTTCTTTACGCAGCATGTGATCCTGAAGTTGCCGGAAGGCATCCGGCATCTCCGTGAACGGCGCACCATTGCGTAAGGCACCTGGTTTGCGTTGGATGACAGCGAGATAGTGACGCCACTCATAGATGACCTTGCCGGGCTTGCGATGAGATCGCTCGATGATCCGCGCATGCTCGCAAACCGTTTGCCCTTCAGCGACCACGACCAGCCGTTCGGGATAAACATGCAAACTGACACGTCGGTTCGCGAAGCTGGCGGGAACGCTGTAGCGATTGCGTTCGAACGTGATCAGGCATGTGGGTGACACACGCTTACTGTGTTCGATAAAGCCATCGAATGCCGGCGGCAGTGCCATCAGCGTGGGCTTCTCGGCCTCCCACACGTCAGCGATGGACCCCGGCAAAGCCTTGTGCGGTGTCTCTGCCCAAAGGGCGATACAGCGATCTTCAAGCCATTGGTTCAGCTCGTCCAGATCGGCAAAGACCGGCATGACTTGCCACATGCGGTTGCGCGCATCCTGCACGTTCTTCTCAACCTGGCCTTTCTCCCAACCTGCGGCTGGATTGCAGAACTCGGGCTCAAACACGTAGTGGCTGGCCATAGCCTTGAAGCGTGCATTGACGTCCCGCTGCTTGCCTCTGCCCACACGATCAACGGCGGTCTTCATATTGTCATAGATCCCGCGACCAGGCACGCCGCCGAAGACGCGGAATGCATGCCAGTGGGCGTCAAACAGCATCTCGTGCGTTTGCAGCGGGTAGGCCCGCACCAAGAAAGCGCGGCTGTGTGACAGTTTGATATGCGCGACCTGAAGTTTGGCGCGCTCACCGCCAATGTTGGCCCAGTCCTCGCTCCAATCGAATTGGAAGGCTTCGCCGGGCGCGAACACCAAAGGCACGTAGGTGCCGCGCCCCGTCGTCTGTTCCGCTCGATGCCGATCTTCACGCCATGCCCGGGCGAAAGCTGCTACGCGTTCATAGGAGCCATCATATCCCAGCTTCACCAGATCAGCATGCATTTGCTTCACTGTCCGCCGCTCTTTGCGTGACTTCCGCGTCTGGATTAAAAGCCAGGCTGACAGCCGATCCGAATAGGGATCCAGCTTGCTTGGACGCTTGGGCGTCTTGAACTGCGGTTCCACCGCACCTTCACGCAGATACTTCTTTATCGTGTTCCGAGACAAACCCGTCCGCCGGGCAATCTCCCTGATTGGCATCTTGTCACGCAATGCCCAGCGTCGAATGACACTCAAAAATCCCATGTCGATCACTCCAAATCCCCCAACCAAAACCGTCGGGGAAGTGTGTTCACATGGGTCAATTCTCAGTGACAATTTATGGGGCTACCGGGTCAGTTCTCAGTGACAATCAACAAGGGCATCCAGGAATCGGGAGTGTGGACCAGTGTGGGCACGCAACTGTGCACCAGTTTGTGCACGTGCACAGGTGGCTCGGACTCTGGCCGGGGCCTTGCCAATAAAATCAACCACTTAGGGGAAATTGGCTCCGGCGGTAGGGATCGAACCTACGACCAATTGATTAACAGTCAACTGCTCTACCGCTGAGCTACGCCGGAATGCCTATGTCTGTCTTTCGGGCAACGCCCTCGGACAGCGGCTCTTTAACGCGGGCGGTCCGGGGTGCGCAAGAGCAATTGGCCGATTGAAGCGATTTTTTTTCGATTATCTGCAAACGCCCGTGAAATGCGTCCCTCGCTACGGTTCCCTACGGGGCTCAGCATCACAGGTCCGTGACACATCCCCTCCTCCGGCGCTTAGGGCTGGACGGGTTGCGCGGGCTGCGGTTGAAACTGGGCTCATATGAACAACTCAATGTCCTGAAAGGGAAAACATGACCTTCCTCTCCCCCTACCAGCCGCAGATACTCTCGCTTTTCCGCATCATGTCGGGGCTCTTGGTGCTGCAACATGGCACGACCAAGGTCCTTAGCTTTCCAGCCGGGCCGATGAACGGCGTGTCGATCGCCTCGATGGGTGGAATAGCGGGCGTGATCGAATTGGTCTTTGGCGTCTTGCTGGTGATCGGCCTGTTCTCGCGCCTGTCAGCCTTTATCCTGAGCGGCTTGACGGCGGTTGCCTATTTCATCGCGCATATGCCGCAGGGGTTCTTTCCGCTGCTGAATGGCGGTGAACTGGCGGCGCTTTACAGCTTTGGCTTTCTCTACCTCGCAGCCGCCGGGCCGGGGCCGTGGTCGGTCGACGCGATGCGCGGGCAAGGCTGAAAACAAAACGGCATGGCCCTGGAACGGGCCATGCCAAACTCACAGGGGTAGCGGCCCTGATCAGAAACCCGCCGCCTGCCCGTCTTTGCGCGGATCGGACCCGGCGGAATATCCGCCCTCGGGCAAGCGCTGCACCAGCTGCGCGCCGCCGAAGCCGAACGCGTTGTCCGGCGCTTCGACATGAACGACATGGCCCAGATCGCGCAGCCCTTGCAAAAGCTCGGGCGCCATCGCAGGCTCGCAAGCCACTTCCAGCCCTGACAGAATGCGCCAGCGCGGCGCATCGGCGGCGACCTGAACGTCCTGCCCCAAAGCTGCGTACGCAGCAACAGTTGCATATGACCTTGGGCCTGAATCGGGCCGCCCATCATGCCATAGGCCATCAGGGGCTGGCCGTCCTTCATCGCGAAGCCGGGGATGATCGTATGGAAGGGCCGCTTGCCCCCCGCCACGATATTCTGATGCCCCGGCTCGGTGGTGAAGCCAAAGCCGCGGTTCTGCATCGACACGCCCGTCCCCGGCACCACCACGCCCGAGCCGAAGCCTGCGTAGTTCGACTGGATGAAGCTGACCATCATGCCCGAGGCATCCGCCGTGCTCATCAGAACCGTGCCGCCTTGCTTGGGCGCGCCCGCGCCAAAGTCCTGCGCCTTCTCGGTCGAGATCAGCGCGGCGCGGGACTTGAGGTATGCGGGATCGAGCAGCGCCTTTTCGTCGACCTCCGTCATGGCCGTGCGATCCGCCACATAGGCATGCAAATCACTATAGGCGAGTTTGCAGGCTTCGATCTGCAAATGCACCGCCATCAGGTCGTCTGCGCCATGCGCGCGGATGTCGCTATGCTCCAGGATGCCGAGCGCCATCAGCGCGGCGATCCCCTGCCCGTTTGGCGGAATTTCATGCAGCTCTACATCGTCGAAGCTCTGGCTGATCGTGCCGCACCATTCGGGCTTATTGGCCGCCAGATCCGCCATGGTCATCGCGCCGCCATTGGCCTTGGCATGGGCCACGATCTCTTCGGCAATCTCCCCCTCATAAAAGGCGCGGCCATTGGTCTCGGCGATCAGCCTCAGGGTGCGGGCCGCGCCGGGATTGCGGAACCGCTCCCCCGCTTTTGGGGCGCGGCCCTCCGGCAGGAAGGTCTCGGCAAAGCCCGGCTGTTTGCCCAGAACCTCGGCCCCGCGCGCCCAGAGTGTCGCGATGGTGGGCGAGACGAGGAAGCCCTCTTCGGCATAGCGGATCGCCGGGGCCAGCACCGTCGCCAGATCAAGCTTGCCGAACTTCTCCATCAATTCGACCCAAGCGCTGACCGCGCCCGGCACGGTGACACTGTCCCAGCCATGCTCGACCATGCCATCGGGGAACCGCTCAGGCGACCAAGCGGCAGGCGCGCGGCCCGAGGCATTGAGCCCGTGCAGCTTCTCCCCGTCCCACAGGATGCAGAAAGCGTCAGAACCCAGCCCGTTGCCCGTAGGCTCCACCACCGTTAGCGCCGCGGCGGTGGCGATCGCCGCATCCACCGCATTGCCCCCTGCTGCATCATCAAGAGACCGGCCTGCGTGGCCAAGGGCTGAGAGGTCGCGACAACGTTGTCGGCAACCACAGGAGATCGGTGGGACGGGTAAATGGGATCGTGACGAAACATGGCTGTCCTTTGCTTGGGTAAGGCCAGCGGCGCGGTCAAACCGGCCGCCTGCGGCATTGCCGGCAAAGTGAACGTGAATGCATCTGCATGCAACTGCCCAGCGGGAGAATTCGGCGGGGATAACGTGCTTGTTGGCGGCTTTGTTACCCGCCGCTGCCCGCGGAGCTGCGCGCCTTGAGGCGGAGCATCTTGCGGTGGTGGCGGAAGCTCCGCTCGCAATGGCCCGGGGTAAAGACCATGACCCAAAGCGCCCAAAGAACGCTCTCCTCCCGGTATTGCCACGCCCTTGCACAGAGCGACTGATCGGCATCGGAGAAGATGCAATTATGCAGGATGCGAGACCAGTCTCTTACGTTAACCAACATCTGGAACCTCCCTTTCGCTGAGCGATGATGCGTCTCGCCGCCATCGCCAAGGATCTGGTCCCCCGGATGTTTAGAATGCTGGCCGAAAATTCTGCCGAGAATAAGGCGGAGGGCTGGTGAGACCGTGCCGGGCAAATGTTACAAAGTTGCAAAGCGGGGGTACGCTGGGGGCGCATGCGATGACGGCCCAGATGGGGGCGGTGCTGTCGTGCAGGTGTGGGTGGCGGAGACGAAGGGATTCGAACCCTCGAGACCCTTCCGGGCCTACTCCCTTAGCAGGGGAGCAGCATGTGATTTATCGTATGATTTTGTTTGAAACTGCCGCCGTTTGCGCCTGTCGATGCTATAAAGGGGTTATCGGAGGCTGGTCGAGAGCGATCTGAGCGGCATCAGGATGTCTCCACGTCACTTGGCCCCGGATCTTTTGGATCTGGGGCTTTTTTTTGCGTTCAAATGTACGCTGGGCAACTCCCCTTGCTTATAGTATGAAAATCGTATGAAGTACGTTGACATAAGACCGACACGTGCTACCTCTTGATTATCAAGAAAGAGGGAATAGAGATGGCTCATTACCAGATGCAACAGCTTGAGACGACCTCCGCGATTATTACCGCCAACCTCATTGTGCTTGGCGGTGACCTCTTCGAGATCCTGTTGACCATCGCCGCCGCAGTTGGTGCGCAATGACGGCCGACAAGCTGACCGTCTACACTCTCCCCGGCGATCGCTCAGAGATGTGGAATGACGGGCTCGAGGGAGAGCTGCGCAAGACATACCTCAAGCGGATGGACATCATCGGCGAGATCCTCCGGAGATATGACCTGCACATCGATGACCTTGCCTATGTTGACCCCGGCGATTTCACAGAGCCCAAGGTGCGGCCGCATGACTTCTGTGGCGCTGACGATGTCGCGCTCGCCCAAGCAACAGCGGAAATCCACGGCTATCTCGCCGGCAAGGCGCTGCTGTTCTCCTGTGATGGCACGCTTGAGATGCTCTGCAAATCTGTCCGCTCATTCCTGCGCATCTCCAAGCCTGTTCAGGATGCCCTGTCAAAGCACGTCGAGGAGAATGTGCGCCGGAGCCACCCCGGCCCCCTGCCGCTCGACAAAGACAAAGACCTCAAGAATTTCCTGGGCGGCTCATCTGGCCCTCTTCCTCTCGCTGGTCCACGCTCAACACATGAGATCGATGAGATCTTTGCGCGCGTCCATGCACGGGCGCCTTGGCTAAGTCATGCGACTAAACGGATCTGGCGACATGCGCGCGGCCGGGCGGCGGCGGGTGTTGTCGGATACTCCGCGCCTCCCTTCATGCTCTGGGGTCCGGGCGGCACGGGTAAGACGGAGCTGGCGGCCATCATTGCTGAAGAGGCCGGGGCACCATCTTTGGAAATGGACGCCGGGGTCGGATCTGCGGCTTTCCGGATCACGGGCGTGGAGAGCGGCTTTTCAACGCGCCAGATCGGCGAGCCCCTGCGGCTCATCGCTGAGCGCGGTATCGCCAACCCGATCATCACGATCAACGAGGTCGAGAAAGCCATGGGCGGCGTGAACACAACAAACGGGCTCAACACATCCATGATCTCGGCGCTCTTGCCGATGCTCGAGCCGTCCACCGCGGCCAGCTTTCGCTGCCCGGCCTCTGGCTTGATTTGCGATATGTCGCGGATCAGCTGGATGATGACCGGCAACGCCATCCACATGTTGCCCGCGCCCTTCTTGACCCGGATCGAGGTGATCGAGGTGCCAGGCTTGAGCCTCGAGGACTATCTCCAAGCCGCCGATATCCTATGCCCCGACGATCCTGATGTTAAAAGCCTCGTCGGCCGCTTTGTGATGGATGCACACCAAAAACCCGGGTTTAGCTTGCGCAATATCATCCGTGTCATCGAACGGCTGATCCCCACAAAAGAGGGTTATCTTCTTCATTGAGCGTTAATCTCGGCCACCTTACGGCAGCGCGCCCAACCGCTGACCGCGTGAGCATGCACACGGCCGAGATCACAGACATTGCTGTCAAGGCGACTTTTGTATGGTCCAGCTAAGGCTGGGCACCAGACCAGCACCTCCGGCGCTCAATACTCAGCCTCCATAACCAAACCGCGTCCTGCCGGCGCGACAGCCAATCTAATAGCCCTGCCGGTTCTCTTTTCGCCGCTTCAAGAACTGCTCATGCGGCTCCCACGCGCAGCATTCCTCGCGTGAAGCGTCTGCCAACTGATCTAGCCGTTTTCCTGCGCGTCTGCCGCGAGCCGTCGAGACACGAATGCCTGTTCTGCCCGGCGCACAGCTTAACCGTCCATATCTTTCTTTGGAGATGTAACTTAGACATACCCAAGTTGCTCCGCCAGCTACTTCTTGGAGGAAGTCCGTGCTCGATGACCAGCGGCAACCGCGTGGCGCATCACCTTGATATACTTCTCAGTTTAATCTCCACGCACGTTCGCAGAATTGATCGTGTGGGTAGTCTGATTGAGGTTGGTCGAGATGTCCTGCAACTGTCTCGGGATACCTCGCGACATGGAATGGCTAGGCAACCGCTGTCGGGATTCAGGCCCCAAAACCTGAGATCTGACACGATCGGAGGGCGATCTCGCGGCTTTCGTCTGAAATTCGCGAAATATCTTATCCGCAAAATTGTCGTCCACCTCAAAATCGGCTTCGAACGGGATCGAGGTGGGGAAATCGATGAAAAATGCGGAGATATCCCTCCTCTCTACCGAAGCAGTAGGACTGTGATGATGAGGGCCATAATGCCCCGGATGCTCAACGAAAGGACCCTACGCTTACGGCTGAGTGCGACTATTCCGGCGACTACGCGTTATGTGACACGAGCGTAGTTGGGTCTTTACATCGTGTGGTGCCGGACGCAAAGCGCGGCTCTTAGCTCGTCGGGGTACAGCCGCGTACCCGTCTAAAGAGTTCGAGAACGACATGTTCTACTACACCACCATACCTTATGTCGTATGCCCCGAAAATCCGTCTGCGGTAATCAAACCACGCTTTTGGGCTGAGCGCTGTATTATATCGCTTGATATTGTCTGTTTTCGTGTTATTCATGCGGTATGAAAAACACTTCTGGAGAGCTCGACATGAATGACATTGGCGACGAACTTCCCATCTATGCTCAGAATCTGCAGCGCATTCTGCGCGAACGGAACCTCCAGCAATCCGAAGTGGCCGAAGCGTCTGGACTCAAGCGAGATGGCTTTGGCCGCTATTACCATGGCAAGACCAAGCCTCCCGCGAAGAAGTTAATTGCGATTGCGGCAGCGCTGAAGGTCAAGCCATCCGACATCGATCCTGAAAGTGTATCGCTCGACAACATCGAAGCCGAGCATTCAGCTGATGAATTTGCCTATCAGATGACGCCCGCAATGAGCCGCAGGCCCGGCTATCTGACGCTACGTGTCAACGTCGAGCTTCCAGCTGGAATGGCAGTGCGAATAGCTGAAACGATCGAGAAACAGCTCAACGCCGAGCAATATGAAAATAAAATGGATGCGAGCCTACTCGAGATGCAGATGAACAGAGGGTTTGATGACTAAAGCGCAACGGACACCCTATCTCGTCAAAGTCCCGCGCCGCGATGCGTGGCATATCAGAGATGGCAAGTATCGACGCTCGACGGGCGAGACTTCGAAGGCCGCAGCGACGCGCGTCCTGCTCGGGTATATCGAGAACAAAGGCGGCAAGATTTCCACGTCGGAGCCGGAGACCATTGCCGAAGTCATCGACTATTGGGTCGAGGTTAAGAAGCCGGGGATGCTGGAGAACGGTCAGTGGAATAAGAAATGGCGTTTTGTGGTCAATACGATCAAGCGCCATGCTTCTGATGCCCCACTCGTCGATGCTGGCTTCGCATGGTCGCGAAAATACATTTCCGGCCGTCGTGCGGAAGGGGTCGGAGGCCCAACGATCCGGCAGGAACTGTCGACGATCAGGGCCGCATGGAAGCTCTGTTGCGACCACGAGTTGCTGTCGATGAGTCCGAAAAAGTTCGATTTACCTGCGCAGAGCAAACCGCGCGAGCGGTGGTTGACGCGCCACGAAGCGGCACAGCTGATTGATGCATGCCAAAAGCCGCATACTAAACTGTTCGTGGAACTGGCCCTCGCGACGGCAGGTCGACACGGCGCTTTATTGGAGCTTCAGTGGAGCCAAGTGCATTTTGAAAAAGGGCAGATTGATTTACGCGTGAGCCCCGATGATCACGAAGAGAAAGAGCGCGGTCAGCGCAAACGCCGGGCCCGGGTCCCCATCTCAGACAGAGTCGTGGACATCCTCCGCGAGGCTCGAGAACGGACCGCAGGTGATCATGTGATTGAATATCACGGTGGGTCAATCCGGTCGTGCCGCGACGGCGTAAAAGCTGCCGCAGATCGCGCGGGTATCCCTGGCGTCATCACGCCGCACATCTTGCGCCACACAGCCGCGACTTGGATGTGCCAGTCCGGGATCGACTTGTGGCAGGTCGCCGGCTTCCTCGGACATAGCTCAACGAAAATGGTTGAGCAGACATACGGACATCACTGCCCTGATCATATGTCAGCTGCGCGAGACGCCTTGGAAGGTCCGCGCGACGCTGGCTGATCGTTATGCACATCGCTTAATAAGCGCTACCGGAGGATTCACCAACAGTGAAAGAGCTAATTGCTGAAGTAGATGGCGATCTTCCCGACTTTGATCTCGGTGAACTGACCTCTGAACCCGCGTCCTTCTGCGCAATTTTGTCTGGTTCCTGTGCGGAGCCGATTTGGGCGCGCCAGAACGCCGACGCCTCATAAGGATGGAAGTACGAGGAGTTCGTGAAAAAACTTAGAAACTATTTTCTAAAAATCTTCAGACCAAGCCAGACGTTGTCCTCTAACATCTTTTTCATCGCCGATTGCCGGCCATGTTCTCGCTACCAGGGTTAGCGCCGGGAGCAAATCATCGAATCCTAACTCAAAGGCCCGCTCGGCCATTCGTTCTGGGCGCTTATCAGTAAGACGTCTGGCAAAGTGCAAAGGAACACTAAGGACATCGGGTGCCAACACCACGCAGTACCCCGCAACCGGGGCCTCTGGGAACGCTTCCGCGGTATCTGTCGCGAACGGCACTCGGAGACCTTTGAACTTGAAAAAACTGTTTCCTGAGTCGGAAAGCGCTTTCATCGCAGCCGAGCACGTGGACATGATTCAGGCAATAGCGGCAATTTTCCTTGATAAAAACGAATCGCTGAGCCGAGCTCGCGTTTAATCATAGGTTCACGAACGTCGCGACCGCCCGTTCCCTGAACTTGCTTCGTTCGACAACTATCCATAGGACTCTAAACGCTTCAATCCCCTAGAAGGGTTCGACGAGGTTCTTGGGACTGACCTTAGCGGAGAACTGTTAGACGATAGTCTTTCCCCGTTATCCACGAAAAGAAGCGCGGGCAGAGTCATAGCTATGAAAACCATAGAAAAACCTCGGACCTGTCACCGTTTCGCGCGAAATGGACTGTTCCCTTCGGGAAACAGGTAGTTGGCCAATATTGTCGGCTCCCAGTCATTGGAGTGCCGACATGATCACGGAACTGAAATCCGTCAGGGATATCTGGAAGAAGATGCCGAGCGAACATCACGGGCGCGTCTTCCTCGAAGAAATGATCTGGCCCACCGGCCGGTATTGCCCACACTGCGGCAGTGTGCGGTCTGTGGCGCTTCGATGTCAATCTGCGCGTGCCGGACTGTATCAATGTTCCGAGCACGAATGTCGTCGTCAATTCACCGTCACCACAAGAACGCCAATGCACTCGACCAAACTGGATCTTCGGGTGTGGATTGCCGCGATTTTTCTCGTGCTGACATCAAGCAAGGGGATCTCCTCGGTCGTCATGTCACGAATCCTGGGCGTGAATCAGAAAACTGCTTGGAAACTCGGTCATGCAATCCGCGAACTGATGGACGACAGAGAGGGGATCGCCAGTCCGTTGAGCGGAACAGTTGAAGTCGATGAAGCCTTTGTCGGAGGGGCCCCCAAGTTCAAGAAAGGGGTCAAAAACAAGAGGGGGCGTGGCACCAAGAAACCTATCGTGCTTGTCGCCGCTGACCGCAACGGTCAAGCCAAGGCGACCTTGGTTCCGAATGCCCAAGGCGCAACGCTCGGCCCGATCATGACAGAATGGATGGACACACAGTCTATTCTGATGACTGATGGCAATAGGGCCTATCGCAAAATTGGCAAAGCATTTGCTGCACATCATAGGGTCAATCACGGTGCCCGACAGTATTCCCGCCCCAGCCTCGGGGCGCACATCAATACGGTGGAAGCCGTCAATTCTCAGGTCCAGCGCGCCCTTGTCGGGGTCTATCATCGCCTTGGACGAAAGCACCTTCAGCGATATATCGACGAGATCCTCTGGCGCTGGAACCATCGTCAGCCAGTTGTGAAAGTCCGGCGAAAATCAACGAAGTCAGGCACCAGGACCGTCACAGCCACGACTTGGAAGCCGTTACCTGTCGTCGAACAGATGCGCGGGCTTCTCTGCATCGCGATTGGGCGGCAAATGCGCCGCACGCCTGAATGGGGATTGAGCTGGCCATGAAATAGGCTGATGCCTTAACGGCAGCAACGAGCCCACATTGACCGAGTGAGGGGCGGAGTTCTTCGCAGTTGCAGCATGGGCTGCGCCTGCAAGAGCGGCCCACAGCTGACCTTAGCAGGGTCGGCAGCGAACGTCTCCTTGGAAGACAATTCAACACATCAAAAGTGCGGATGTTGTCCTCCCAAAATGGACGACGCCTCAATGAGCCGTCAGATGTATGTGTGTTGCTTCTTCTGTCATCGTAACACTGGTCCGACGAAAGTCGCGGTTTAGTGCAGAGCCGTCGAAGAGCGGGATGCCCGTTTTCATGACTCGCGGCACTATTCGTAGGTAGATTTCGTCCAATTCTCCACTGGCCATGGCAGATTGCGCGGCGCTTGCCTCGCCGATGATCATAATGTCACGCTCGCCGCAGGCTTTGCGGGCAGCCGCCAAGGCCGCATCGAAGTTCGGAAGGAAATCGATTGAAATGCGTCCGTTTCCAGTTGGTTCTATCGAAGGGGGATATGCGCTAATGACGAATATGGGAACCTGATACTCATAGTTGTCGGCATACCAGTTTGGGTCGCTGGCCATTTCGAATGATGCACGACTCATTACAACAGCACCGGTGCGCAAGACCAAAGGCGCAATCAAACCGGCATGGTGCATTTCCTCGACGGGAAAGATGCTGCTGCCATTCTCATCAGCCCAAAAGCCGTCAATCGACATTCCCACGTCTAAGACAACAGCACTCATTCTGCGATCCCCCTTGAAGCCCTTTATCCACTCGGTTCAGAGTAACAGTCATTGAGCCGCTCGCAACTGACGTCGACTTTGTTCGCTCAGTCGACGTTGCTGTAGAACGCAGCAAACGACCGCTTCTCGCCCTCCCTGCCGCCGCCCTTCGCTGGCGCGGCACAGATTGAGCAGTCGCAGCTAACGAAAGGAATGTCCGCTGAGCCGCCATACGAGTAAGAGGCCGGCCCCGGCTTCTTTTTGTGGATAATTGGGTAGTCTTTTCGCTGGCACAGTGCTGGGCTGATATCGCCGAAAGCAGCGAAACGGACACTATTCGCAAGCTCAACCACCAGGGCGGGATGGTCGGCAGGAGGACCCGGGTGCAAACACTGTGCTCGGCACACGTCCGATCTTCAAGCTTGGTCTGAAACATGAACCCAGCCTAGTCCGATGCCGCGATTGGCCCTCAAACCGGGCATTGCCCGCACTCAACTGATCTTAACAAAAAGATGAACCGCACTATCATTGTGGATACAGTGCAGATTGACCTACCCCCCCGAAATTCGGACACTGACTTAAGCTACTACCAAAGCACAACGCGCTGAACATCCGGAGGGGGAGCCCCGTGGGATAGATCAATCGCGCCCTGCCAGACCTCTTTTGCCCGCAAAATAGGCGTTTCGCGCGCTGTGATGGCTCTCCCGTCCGGCAGGTGCAGCGGAGCGTTCCAGTCCTGATCGGTGAGATCGCGCCATTCAACGTTGAGATGCACCTCTGCATGGCGAAAGAGGCTGCGCAAGGCGTGCGGTGGCAAGGTGGCACCAAGGGCGGTCTCGGTATCGAGGTTCTCGGCAATAGGCTGCGACATTCCGGTGCGTACGGCCTCGAGCAGATGTGCAAAGAACCGGGCGTGGTAGCAGATATGGGCCACGATCTGAGCGCAGGTCCAGCCGTCGCGAAGGGCGGGGCCCGAAAGTTCAGCATCGCTCAACTCGTTGAGCTTGCGCGCGAAATAAGCAGTGCCGCGACGGGCCTGTAGAAGATCACCATGCGGCGCCGCCTCGGCATCATAGCGGGCTCCGCCACCTTGGCGGGCGCGCAACGCGTTACGGGCGGCGGTGTCTTCCGGGGTCATTTGCCGTCGACCATTCTACGCATGAAATTCAGGCGTTCGATGATCGGAGCGTCGGAGAAACCGAACAGGTCGAACTGCGTCTCGGCCTGCAGCGACCAGCTGACCCAGGAGGGCACGACGAAGATGTCACCTTTCTCCAGCTTGCGAGTCTCGCCGCCCAGAACCACCGTCCCCGAGCCTTCGAAGACTTGGAAGACCGAAGAACCAACCTCCTGCCGCAAGGGCGTTTCGGTGCCTGCTCGCAGCCGGTGAAACTCGCAGCGGATCGTCGGCATCACGTCGCCGCCGGTGGTAGGATTGGTGTAGCGCACCGCCGCGTGGCCGAGGCTCACCGTGGCGGGCTGGCCCTCGTCCTCAAGCAGCAGCTGTTCGGTCAGGGCGCGGTCGGTGTGCTCCCAGCGGTAGGCGCCGATCGGCGAAGATACCGTATCTTGCAGGCCCGACAGCGGGCGCAGACCCGGATGGCCCCACAGCCGCTCGCCTTGGCTGTAGTTTGGGGTGGCATTGTCGGTGACACGCTCCGCGCCGAACTCGAAAAAACCCACATCCATCTGCTGGCTGAACGGAATATCCAGCCCATCAATCCAAGCCATCGGCTCAGTAGCGACGTTGTGATGTCCGTGGAAAGCCCAACCCGGCGTCAGCAGCAGGTCGCCGCGCGACATGCGCACCGGGTCGCCGTTGACGACGGTCCAGACGCCCTCGCCCTCGACCACGAAGCGGAAAGCGTTCTGCGAATGGCGGTGCTCGGGGGCGTTCTCACCAGGCAGGAGATACTGGATCGCGCACCAGAGCGTCGGCGTGCAATATGCGTGCGGGGCGAGGCCGGGGTTGGCCAGCCCGATGGCGCGGCGCTCGCCGCCGCGTCCGACCGGCACCAGGTCACCGGATTGCTCGGCCATAGGCAACAGATCGGCCCACCTCCAAACGTAAGGCACCGCTTTGGGTTTGGGGTGTTGCGGCATGAGGCCGGCGGTCTGGGTCCAGAGCGGGTTCATGTGGTTCCGCTTGAAGCCCTCATAGAGCGCGCGCAGTTCCACGGTATCCTCGGGTTGCATGGCGTTGTCCATCATGGGTCTCCTTGTTGGCTAGGCAGCGTCGGGTTGGTTCGGCGGCGCGGCATTAGTGAAGGCGGGGAGCTGGTCGAGCTCCGCGAAGATACGCGCGATGGTGGGCCAACGGTCTAGCGCGATGTCGAAGCGCTTGTTGTTCCAGACCTGCGCGTAGAGACAGATATCGGCCAGCGTCAGTTGATCGCCGTGAGAATAGCGCCCGGTCTCAGGACTGTCGGCCAATGTCGCTTCCAGCGCGTCGAAGGTGAGCGTAACCCAATGGGTGAACCATTTCTTCTGGGCCGCCTCATCTGCACCGAATTCGTCGCGGAGGTAAAACAGCACCCGCAGGTTGTTCAGTGGATGCACCTCGAGCGCCAACATCTGTGCCAGCGCCCGCACCCGTGCCCGGCCATCAGGATCGACCGGCAAAAGCGCTGGCTCAGGGTGGGTCTCCTCAAGCCATTCAATGATGGCCAGCGACTGTGTCAGGTGGCTGCCGTCTTCGCGCTCCAGTGTCGGAACAAGACCCTGCCGGTTACGGTCGAGGTATTCCGGCGTTCGAGTTTCGCCGTCCCGCAAGACGTAAGGCACGTAGTCGTAATCCAGTCCCTTGAGGTTCAGCGCGGCGCGCAGCCGGGTTGAAGTTGAAGATCGGAAGAAGTTGTGAAGCCGCAGGGACATGAGAGCCTTTCCTTGTCTGAGGTGACGCGGGGGGCCGACGGCCCCCGCATTGGTTCAGGCGCGCGGACCGATCGGGGTTTCGATGGCGCCCAGGCCTTCGATCTCCACCCGGCAGGTATCGCCTTCGACCAGCGGGCCGACACCGGCGGGGGTGCCGGTCATGATCAGATCGCCAGGCCGCAGCTCCATCGAATGGGACAGGATCGAGATCACCTCGGGCACCGACCAGATCAGGTCAGCCAGATCGGCGTCCTGCTTGATCTCGCCGTTGACTGTCAGCCGGATCGAACCCTTGGAAGGATGGCCGACATGTGCGACCGGATACACTGGGCCGATCACTGCAGAGCGGTCAAAGGCTTTACCCCAGTCCCAAGGGCGCCCCTTCTCACGCGCTTCCAGCTGCAGATCGCGGCGGGTCAGGTCGTTGCCGACGGCATAGCCCCAGACGTGATCGAGCGCGTTTTCTTCGGCAATGTTCTTGCCCCCCCGCCGATCACGACGACCAGCTCGGCCTCGTAGTGAAAGTTCTCTGTCTGGGGCGGATAGGCTACCGTCTCCCCGGTATCGACCACCGCATCGGCGGGCTTAGTGAAGAAGAATGGCGGATCGCGGTCCGGGTCCTTGCCCATCTCGACAGCGTGGGCGGCGTAGTTGCGCCCAACACAGAAGATACGGCGCACCGGCAGGCGGTCATCGCTCCCGTGAACGGCCACGTCAGCACTCTCGGGCGGGGTGAAGACAAAAGACATTTAGTTTCCTTTTCTAAGTTTGAGGGCCTTTTCAGCCCTGTCCATTTTCCGTTAGCGCGGGGAGTCATTGCGCTCCGCCCGAGCGGTGATCCAGAGCAGAGCAAGCACTGCAAAACCTGCCGCGTTGATCCACAACGTATGTGCTCCGCCGATACCCGGCGGCAGCAGGAGCGCTACCCCGGCGAGGCCAATGAGAGCTCTGCGCCCCTGCCCTGCCGGGCCGTGGAACCAGCCAACAAAGGCCGCCGAAATCGCGTAGACCCCTAAGACAGCGCTCGTGACGGCAATGGCGATCTCCATTGGATCACCGATCAACAAGAGCGCTGGCGAGAAGACAAAGAGGAAAGGCACGATATAGGCAGTCCAGCCGAAGCGCATAGATTCCCAAGCCGTGGCCATGGGCGAGGCCTTGGCGATGGCAGCGGCAAAGAAGGCGCCGATGCCGATAGGCGGGGTTACCATCGACATCATGCCGAGGTAGAAGATGAACAGATGCGCCGCGATGGGCTCGACCCCCGACTGAACCAGAGAGGGCGCGATCAGCACGGCGAGCAGCAGATAAACCCCCACCGTGGGCATCCCCATGCCGAGGATCAGACAGACTAAGGCCGAGATCAGCAGCAACACAAAGACATTGCCCTGCCCCAGATCTACCAGCGCGAAGGTCGCGGCAAAGCCCAGACCGGTGACGTTCAACACGCCGATGATAAAGCCCGCCGCCGCCGAAATCATGATGATCTGGGTGATCGACTTGCCCGCCTCGACAGACGCTGCCCAGAGGTCACGCAGCACCATGCGGGTCTCTCCGTAGCCCACGGTCAGCCCAATCACGAGTGCCGCCGCCCCGCCCCAAAGCGCAGAGGTTTCGGCCGGTTGGTTGAACCAGAAAAGCGCCGTAACGATGGCCGCGAAGGGCAGGATGAAGACCCAGCCGCGTGATAGGACAGTGGCGGTTGTCGGGGCGTCGCTGAGGTCGAGCGGCTTGATGTCCTGTTTCGCCGCCTGTAGGTCGGCCTGCACGAATAGCGCCACGTAATAAAGCAGCGCCGGCACGATAGCGGCGACGACAATCTCGGAATAGGGTTTCTGAAGGATGTCAGCCATCAGGAAAGCCACGGCCCCCATCACTGGCGGCGCGATCTGGCCGCCGGTGGACGCAACCGCTTCAACAGCGCCAGCGGTGGTACGACGAAAGCCGGACTGTATCATCAGCTTGATGGTGACCACGCCAGTGGCGACGATGTTGGACACCACCACGCCTGAGATCGAGCCAAAGAGGCCGGACGCGACAATCGAGATTTTGGCCGCGCCGCCACGCTTGTGTCCCATGGTCGACATGGCGATATCATTGAAAAAGTCCGCCCCGCCGGAGCGCAGCAGCAACTGGCCGAAGAAGACGAAGGCCACAACCACGGTGGCCGCGACGTTGAGCGTGAGGCCGAGCAAGCCGTTCGGGTCGAAGGCCAAATAGACCGCCAGCCGCTGTGGCGCGACCTCGCGGGTTTGCAGTGCCCCGGGCACCAGATGACCGATCATGCCATACCCGACGATTACGAGGACCACGATCACCAGAGTCCAGCCCACCGAGCGGCGCAGGCCTTCAAGCACTAGAAAAAACAGCGCTCCGCCAACCAGCAGCGCGTCCCAAGGCAATGACATCGCCTGCGATACGAGGCTCGGATAGGCCAGCATCACGTAGAGTGAGAGGCCAAGCCCTGTAACTGAGAGCAGCCAATCGAGTGCCGTGGCGCCTCCCGAGCGCGCGCGTTCCTTGTTCTCGCCAGTAACAAGGAAGATGATCGCCAAGCTCAACCCAAGCACCAACGCCAGGAATTGCTCAGTGTAGTAGGAATACCCCATGCGCGACGGCAAGCTCGCGGCCTGTGCCATCGCAGCGATGGTCAGAGTGCCGGCCAGAGCGCTGACAACGATGTTCTTTACGCACAAGGCCTTCGGAGAAGTCACGTCCTGTTCCACAGCATTCCCTTTCGATTGAAGGACGGGGCGGCAAGGACGCCCCGTCATTGCGTCACTGGTCCGAGGTCATCTCGACACCGCGGTCCTCAAAGAAAGCCACCGCGCCAGGGTGATAATCGACGCCGGGAAACTCTTTAAAAGCTGTCTCGAGGTTGAGTGCATTGAGCGGCGGATAGGCAGCGCCGATGGCCTCGCGCTCGTCGAACAGCACCGCCAGTAGCGATTGCACCTGCTCGTCGGAGACATGCGCGCCTGCGACAAGAACGTTGTCCCAAGTCACGAACATCATCGGCTCGGCCACGCCAACGCGGACCGGAGCCGGCGTGACTTCGGAAAAGTAGAACGCGGGCCGCACCTCGCGGATTTCCGCCAGCGTTTCGTCATTGGCCGCGATCCCGAGGAAGCGCACGCCGCCCACCGAGGCGTCGACCTCGGCCACCTTGGGGCCACCCACAGCGAAAAAGGCGCTATCAACGCGCCCCGATGCCATGTCGTCGGAGCCGCGGATCAGTTCCGGGACCGGCACCTGTTCGACATCGTCCCAGCCGATACCTCCAGCGGCAAGGATGGCCGAAATATGCGACCGCGCGATTGGAAAGGCATCCCAGCCGGAAGGCACGCTGCGGCCTTCGAGGTCCGCGACCGAGGTCAGCCCCGAGCTTTCCTTGACGTAGAGGCCCACCGGAAACGGGTTGATCCGCGCCACAATACGCAGGTTGGGCATCGCGGCGGTGTAATCGCCCGAGCCCTGAACCGCGGTGATCACATCATTTACATCATTGAGCGAAAACTCGGCCAGTGCCTCGTTCACCGCCTGCATCATCTGCGCATTGCCGCCATAGGGCTGCACGACAAGGCGCATCCCGGCGCTCTTGCGCGCCTCGCCTGAGATGACCGAGGCCATGGTATTCCAGACCGAGCCCTGCGGCGGTGTGGAGAAGGATTGCACCTGCGCCTGCACGGCGGGGGCAAGCCCCGTGGCCAGCAGCGCAGCGGCGGCGAGTGTCTTAAGCAGTGTCATGTAAGTTCCTCCCATTGAACTGTGAATCAAGCGGTTTCCGGTTTGCGGATCAGCGCCTGACGGTCGATCTTGCCGGTGCCCGTCTTGGGCAGATGGGGCAGATAGTCGAAGAGACGCGGTGCCTTGTAAGGTGTCAGATGCGTCTTGATGTGATCGCGCAGCCGCTGTGACTGCGCCTCGTTGCCCGTGCCTCCCTGCACGAGGCTGACGATGGCGCGCAGCGCGGTGCGCTTGTCGTCCAGTTGCTCGGCCAAGACTGCGCATTCATTAACATCGGGGTGTTCGTTCAAGCAGCGCTCGACCTCGAGCGGCCAGACCCATTGACCGGAGACCTTAACCAGATCATCGGCGCGGCCTTGGAAATAATAGAAGCCGTCCTTCTCGACGAAGCGGTCACCGGTGTGTATCCAGTCGCCGCGCATGGTATCGCGAGTCTTGTCGGGCCGGTTCCAATAGGTCGGCGCGGAGGAATGGCCGCGCACAAACATGACGCCCTCCTCGCCCGGCTGGGCGGGCCTGCCCTCGGGCGTCTCAAGTCGGATTTCATAACCCGGTACCCGCGCGCCGGCAGCACCCAAACGGTGATCGTCGAGCCGGTTGCTGAGGTAGATATGGAGCATTTCGGTGGAGCCCAGCCCTTCGGTGGGGCCGTGGCCGACCTTGCCTTCCCACGCAGTATAGACGTCTTCCGACAGGATCTCTGCCGCCGACATCGACTGCCGCAGCGAGGTGAGGTCCCGGCTGTCGATATCAGGCGCACGGCACAGCGCGGTATAGAGCGTCGGCAGGCCGAAAAGCACCGTAGGCCGGTAGGTCTCGATGGCCTTCAACACCGCCTCGGGGCGGGGCTGGTCTGGGACCAGCAGTGTGGTCGCACCGACGGCAAAGGGGAAGACTAGAGAGTTGCCGAAGCCATAGGCGAAATAGGCCTTAGGCACCGAATAACATATATCGTCTTGGCTCAACTTCAGCACATGCGCGCCGAAGCTGTCGTGGATATAGGCCGCGTCGTGATGCAGATGGACGATGCCCTTGGGCCGCCCGGTCGAGCCCGAGGAATACATCCAGAATGCCATGTCATCGGGGCCAGTGTCCGTGGCGTCGAGAACCGTGTCACTGCCATCGAGAAAGCTCTCCGCCTCAATCGACTTGGCAAGGTCGGCACTCCCATTGGCGATGACCAGCCTGTCCAATTCGGTGCCTGCCAGCGTCTCATCATTGAACACCTCGTCCAGTTGCGCCTCGACTAGCGCAATGCGCGCGCCGCTGTCCTTCAGGAAGTAATTCAGCACGTCAGGCTTGGTCTGGATGTTCAGAAGCACCGGAACTAGGCCCGCCCGGACCGCCCCGTAAAAGGCCGCCGGATAGATCGGTGTATCATCAAGAAAAAAGGCAATCCGTTCGCCGCGCGTCAGTCCCGCGCGGGTAAAAGCATGCCCCCACCGCGCCGCCTCGGCAATCAATTCACGATAGCTGAGGCTGCCGTTCGGACCGGTCACGGCGGTCTTATCGGGGTTGCGCGCGAGGTTCTGCCACAGAATGTCCGAGCAGTTGCGATGCTGCGCTTTATCAAAACCGATCTCTTGCGCGCCCGCCGCATTCAGAGCGACCGGATCGGTGAGCGGGGTCTTGGGGTTCGATCCCTGTGACATGGTGTTTTCCTCCCTCGGCCGGAGCCCCAGGTGGGGACTGCGCAGGCCGTGATGTTCCTACGTTAAATGAAGGGGCCGAGCCGTTAGTCCGCCATGGTCCGTTTGGCGGCATAGTCCGCGGCGAATTGCGGCGCGATCTTGCGCAGCCGCTCTTCGGTCATTCGCCCGGACCGCATCAGGTAGTCGAAAGCAAAATCCATCGGGGCTAGCTGCATCTTCTGGCCGAAACTGTCGTACCATTCTGCCGAGGTATTGGCCGCATTGACGATCTTACGCGCGATGGGCTGGCGGTGGTCTTGGTAACTGGCGAGCGCCGTTTCTAAGTCCGGTTCCGTCGCCAGGGCCTGCACCAAGGCAATGGCGTCTTCGAGCGCCAGCCGGGTTCCCGACCCGATCGAGAAATGCGCGGTATGCACTGCATCTCCCAACAAGGCATACTTCCCGGCAACCCAATTCTCGCACCAAAGCCGGGGGAACTGCCGCCACATCGACTTGTTGGTGATAAGCTTGGTACCCTTCAACACGTCCGAGAAAAGCGCGGCGCAGCGTTCGGCGCCTTCTTCCTCGGTCATCTCGCCGAATCCAGCCTTACGATAGGTTGCTGCCTCGCATTCAACGATGAAAGTGCTGCGGTCGGGAGTGAAGCGGTAATGGTGGGCGTTCATCGGGCCGTGTTCAGTTTCGATGAAAGTCTGGGTCAGTGTGTCGAATGGGATTCGCGCGCCAAACCACGCGAAGTGATTGTCGAAATAGTCGATCTTTGGCCCGAAACTCTCCTCGAAGGCGCGCCGCACCAGCGAGTTCAGCCCATCAGCGCCGATAACAAGATCGGCCTCCAGTTCCTCCACTTCCGTAATTTGGGTATCGAAGCGGATGGGAATGCCGAGGGCACGCGCCCGCTCAGTCAGGATCTGGATCAGGTTCAACCGGCCGATGGCAGTAAAGCCCACCCCATCCAAGGTCACCGAACCATCGGGCAGGTTCAACGTCATGTTTTGCCAGCGCTCCATATGCGGCGCCACTAGGTCATGGGTCTCGGGGTCATCGGCCTTGAGAAACTCTAGCGCCTGATCGGAAAAGACCACGCCGAAGCCAAAGGTGGCACCTTCTGGGTTTTGCTCGGTAACCCGGATACGCAGCTGCGGCATCAAACGGCGCAGCAGGATCGCGGTGTAAAGGCCCGCGGGCCCAGCACCCAGAATCTCTACGGTGGAAAGCTTTGTCATAGGTCCTCCCAAATCTCCTCGACCTTTTTCGAGGATTACCGTACATTTTTAAATTATACAATTGATTTCACAATAAGGAACAAACAGATGGCTGCGGCGCAAGACTTCGACATCACATTCGGCGACTGCGATCCTGCCGGAATTGTCTTTTATCCCAATGCATTTCGATGGATGGATGCAGGCTTTCACACCCTTCTTAGACCTGCCGGGGGCCACGCGACCCTTTGCCGAAATCTGCAAGCTGTGGGGCTGGGCTTGGTCGATGCCTCTGCTGAGTTCCGCCATCCGATGCGCGATGGGGATCGCCTCTCGTTGCGAATCACAATCACCGAATGGTCACACCGGACGTTCACTCTGAACTATGACGGCATTGTTGAGGGCAAGCGGGCTTTCCGAGGTCGCGAAGTGCGCTGCCTTTTCAGTCGGACCGAAAGCGGTATTGTGGCCGCTGACGTCGCGCCGCTGCGCGCGCTATTGGAGATTGAAAATGTCTGACGAAACTGCACACGGTCAAGGATTAAAGTCCCTGGATACAGCCCTCAGAGTGCTGTCCTATCTAGCTGATCAGGGTGGACCGCAGACGCTGTCCGACATTGGCCGAGGCTGCGGCATGCCGCCCAGCAAGGTGCATCGGTATCTTGCTTCTTTCGTAGGCGCGGGGCTGGTACAGCAACAGGGGCGTTCAGGGCAGTACGATCTTGGGCCAGGGGCGCTGCAGCTCGGTTTGGCGGCCCTGGCCCGGCACGACTTTGTCAACACCGCCGCTGATGGGCTGGCCGGACTGTCCGCCGACACCGGCATGACTGTGCTACTGTCGGTCTGGGCCAATCAAGGGGCAACCGTGGTCCGGTGGGAGCGCGGCGCAGCCCCAACGGACACTTCGATGGGTCTGGGGACCACCCTGCCTCTGCTCACATCGGCCACGGGACGCGTATTTTTAGCATGGGGCCCTCCCCGCGCCATCGCTCCAGTGCGCGACACCCAGCTGCGTCGATTGATGCGACAGCCCAATCTGTTGCTCGATATAGAACCGTCGAGGTCTAGCGTTGCCGCAATGGCAGAGCGTACCCGCGCGCGCGGTTTTGCGTCGGTAGAAGGCCGCTTCATCCCCGGCCTCGTTGCGGCTGCAGCACCCATCCTCGATTGGCAGAACGAAGCCCAAGCTTCTGTCACCCTTGTCGGTACCGACCCGGGCGCCATTGCCGAGGGTACCACGCAAACCGACTTTCTGCTGACCTACTGCGCGTCGAAATCCGCTGTCCGCGCGAATTCCCCAGCCTAGGATGGGATAGGTGCTGTTTACCCAACTTAATATTTTCCCAGCTTACCGAAATTGTGAAGCAGAAAGAAGACACGAAGCTTGCTGCCCTTCCTGGATCGGCACCTCGCCTGCCTCGGCCCATCATCGCCTTTTAACAAACATCATGCACAAGGCCAGCATCGAGCTGTAGCGCGCGATCAACGCATGAATTGGGGGTCAACGCCACACAGGCATGACCGGTCAGATCAGCTAAGGTGGACAGGCTCAGATCAATCCCCTCCGGTGCAATGCGCTCGGATTTCCGGTTCAACGGTTGATGTTGTCCATACTTGTCGAAGGCGATCATCGCGATCAGTTGCGGCTCTGCCCAGCCGCGCGGAATGACGTGGAACGGAAGCCGGCGGTTGGCTGATCTTCTCGCAAGCTCGGCAGGTGAACTTCTAACGGACCGTCTGGATCACCTTCCACTGGAGTGGGATGACCTCCAGTGTCTCCGAAATATCCCCGCCCATTTTGATGATCCGGTCTGAACCACAGCAGGTGCAGCTGGTTGGGACCTCTACCACCACACGCTCGCGCGGTAGATGGGCGGGAAAGGGTTTGCGCACGGGCTTGCGTCGTGTAAAGGCACGCTCGGTGCTGGCCTTGTCCGCAGCCTGTTCAGCTGCCAGCGCCTCCTCGGTTGCGGCCGCCCTTTACGGCACCTGACCAACGGCGGCGACGGCCGGTATCAGAGACAGACAGAACTTGAATACGGGGGTGTCTTCGTGTGCGTCCATAAGGACACTCGATAAACGACCTCACGGCCCAACAGTCAGACGGCCCTCGACGGAGGTTTAATTTTTTTCGGAGCCAAGCCGAAGAACCTTAAGAACCATTATAAAGCCAGTTTGCTATGTAAAGCATCCCGCCAGAATCTTGGATCGAGGGTTTTCCCACTGATCGTTTAACAATTAATTTAGCCTCGATTGCATTATTAAACGACCACGCACCACCCCGCCTCCAGGGTGGCGCAGCACCAATCAGGGCAGAAGGTCTGGCTGCAACGCGTAGACTCTCGTCTGCGAAGGGTAGTCAGGAAGCTGCACCTTTTTCTGAAGGTGACGCCCATCACCCGGAAGCAGCGCTCCTGAGGCTTTGGCGATCTTGACCATCAGACTCGGCGCATGGTCGCCACATACTTCACGGTTCCAGGCTTCGGGCAGGACATAGTAGAGCCAAGCGCCATCCGGCTGCTGTACGCGATATCCGCAGCGATCCCGGACCACGAAATCCTCGCTTTTCTGACCGACCTTATTTGGATCCTTGCGGATGATCCGCTCGAAACGAGCCGCGCCATGAGCCTCAAAGAAATACTTGAGATCCCGGAGAGCATTCAGTTCGTCTTCGGACTTTCCTCCTCCACGGTGGGACTTCCAGCCCTCAAAGCAGGCCGTGGTCGCCTTGAGAATGCTGCTGCTCTGCATTGGCAAGATCCCAAGCTCTGCGGCAAGAATGCCTGCCGCACCGGCTAGCGCAAAACGCTCGGCTACACGCCGCACCTGCGGATCGTCAGCGACGTTGGTTAAGCTGGGTACGATTTCTTCACGAAGAGCCCGAGCTCGCCCAATCAGATGATCCTGATCGTTGACGAGCTCGGCCACGAATGCGCGTCCGGCATGGCCGTAATGTGTCTTTGCGATCGAAGACATCCTATCCGCCAATTCTCCGGGATGGGCAAAGGGGCGTAGGTCTCAAAGCTTACGCCCGGCTCAATCTCAATGGGAATATCCACCATGCGCACTGCAAGACCTCCGGTCATCCGTGTCTTGCCGCGCCCCTTGTCGATCTGGTGTGCCGAAGTATTTTCGCCCGAAGACACGACCAGGGCTTTCCATTGCACAGTACCCGCGCCGGTGCCATCCTTTTTGGCCCGAGCCTTGCCGTGGCCGTTGGCAAGCATGTAGTAGAGCTCGGCCGCCATTTCGGGGCGACGAGCGTCAACTCGTCGAGCGGAAGCAAGATGTCGTTGTGATCGGCGATCAGTGCCTCCGCTCCGTTATCAGTCATCCGCCAGTTGCGCACGAACCCATCATTCCCGCCTCCGCCCCAGACAGAACCCGCGATGGTAAGCAATGTGGTCTTCCCCCGGGAGGATTGGCCCCAAAAATGGAAACCGCCACCGGACATATTGAGGGGCCGCAGCAGCGGTGCGGCAAATGCGACACAGAGGGCAAAAGCGACCCGGCTGTTCGGCTCCGCGAGGCGCGCAAGCTCGTGCCACTTTTCGATACTGCCGGCAGAGGTAAGATAGTGCGACCGCCCACCAAGATCGAGAACGACATTCCGGCTTTCAGCTTCAGATACGATCATGCCGTCGGGATGCGCAAACGCCTTGTCAGTCCAGCCCACACGCCTTGTCACTTCGATGATCTTGCTCATCTGTGCATAGCCGATGTATTCAGCTAAGGCCCGACGACCGGCCAACTGCTGCGGCACGACGAAGCCAGCCTCGGCCAAGAGTTCGCGCATTTCTCGTCCGTCTCCCGCAAGCAAGGAAGCGGGAATGCTGAGCGTGTCCCAGTCACCAGCCGGCGTGCGGAATGCGACGAGGTATCCCCACCCTCCACGTGTGCCTGCCGCTCGGGTGCGGCCAAGCACCACAAGCGGTGACCCTGCATAGACCTTCACTGGCTCTCCATAACGATCAAATTCGGTCTTGATGATCCCGACTTCAGTGAGTTCGAAAACCTCCGGCAGCTCCGCGACAAAAGAGAACCGGTCCCAGATTTCGTGATAAACGGGATTATCCGGGAGGTTCGGCCTGATACTCAGGTCCCTGACCGCCGTGGGTCGCTCGAGCCGAGCAGCAAACTGCGGTTCGCTCAAACCGGCATCAATGGCGTCGGCAATGTCATAGCCCGTGACATCGATGGCACTCATGTCTTCTGCCAACTTTGCGATATCCAGCACCCGGATACGGGCATCAATCCCGGTCAGAATGCGTGCAAGCTCCTCCGTGGCCTTGGTCCCGGCATTATCATTGTCCGGAAGGATGAACACATCCCGTCCGGCCAGCGGTGTGAAATCGGTTTTGGCCAGCGCGTTAGAGCCACCCATCCAAGTCACGCTGGAGAAGCCGCGGAAATTGGCGGTGGCATCGGCACACTTCTCACCTTCGGAGATCAGGACTGGCAAATCAGGGTTTGCCAGCAGATCCGCAAGGCGATAGAGCGGACGGTCTTCAGGCAGCCCCTTACAAACCCAGCTCATCTGCCCCGCGCCGTTGCGCCAGACCGTGGCAGGCCGGAGGATCTTTCCTGCATCGGTCTGATAGCGCGCGATCAGACACGCGAGAGTCGCATCTGCATTGCGGTACTCGTAGACGGCGACTGGCAATTCGCCCTGCCAGCGCAAGTCCGGCTGCGGAAATGGGAAGGGAATGCTGCGGACATGCGTCATATCGTCGGAGATGGCGCTTGCCGGCAGTGGGCGCAGGCTAGGAGGAGAAATTGCGTTCATGCGTTCACCCCCAAGATATCGGCCAGTTCACGTGCGGCCTCGATCTGGCTTTTGCAATGCAGGTAGGCGTAGAAGGAGATGATGTCGCCACCGGCATCATCAGTTGCGAAATCCGCCCAAGCACCGGTCCTGACATTGATGCCGAAAGACCCGATGGACTTGTCCACCCGGGTGGGATTCAAGGCCATCAGGTTACTGCCGCTCATACGCGTGTGGGGCAACCAGCGCTCGGCCAGAGACCTGATCTGTGAATGGGCGGCACTTTTGACTTCAGCAAAGATATCGCACTTGTGCGGTTTGGGCTTGGGCTTGGGCTTGGGCTTGGGGCGGTGTACGCCGATTTCGGAAGGATGCATCCAGGCACTCCATTTTATGCGACGTTCTTGTCGCCGAGATTGAGTTATGAGACAGTGCCAGAAGAGACCTGCGGGGCGGGCGAAAGCGTGGAAACTGGTGCCCGTCCTGCACCCTGACTTTTGTCTTTGTCGTGAAGACAATATTAGAGATAACGACGAAATTTTCTATCCCGCCGCCATCTGGTTTATGTGGATAAACTTTCTGCCCGCAGAGAATTTAACTACAACACATTGATATTGTTAAATTATTTTTCAGGACCCCATTCAAGCCGACCGTTGGTTCCGGTGAATGAAAATCCCACATTTCCCACAACTCCCACCGGAAAGACCGGGTGATAAGCCTCGTGAAGGCTTCAACCTGTAGAGCAAAAGACAGCGGCTATCCCGGCTAAATGTGGGAATGTGGGAAGCGATCCGTGCAGAACGTGCCGCTCGCGATCCTAGCAATCCCCCGGTCAATGCATTTTTCGAGTGAAGTTTCGGTTGGGCAGTTGCCATGAAGGAAGCGTGCATCAAAGCGGATCGGAGGTCGCGAGATGGACGCAGCGCCGGAATCCGTCCGACGTGACATCCTGAAACCCGAGTCCAGACGGATGTCCAACTCCACGCTTCGCTAGTGTTTCCGCGACCATGCACTAACATTCAGACTGGACTACCCAATGGGGGTACACCACCAGACAGATGTTTCTCTGGAGATACCATTAGTGGCTGCCCTTGCCTATGTATCATGGCTGGGCAGTAGGTCAGAACTACTGGACGATCATTCCATATCAGCGGCGCCGAGCCATTGAGCGTTGCTCGCGAATGCTGCATGAAGCAGTTTTCGAATCGCAATTTTCGTTTTTGCCACGCGGCCTTCAATCCGCAAGTTTCTGGCGTGCTACAGTAAGCTACACTGTGCTAGCTACCCTAATTCACTCGGTAAATTCCACCCGCACCGCATCTGTATGCTGGCCGAGCGCGGGCACGTCGCCTAGTTCAGGTACTTGACCGTCGGACACCGCACCGGGTGCAAGCATCTTAATCGGTCCTGTGGGACTGCCCACTTCAACAAAGCGGATTTGCGGATGCGCGGCCAGATCGTCCATCGTACTGACCCGCCCGTAGGCGATGCGCGCAGCCTCCAATTTGGCCACCATCTGATCGCGGGGCACTTGTTCGAATACCCGGCGAATGATCGCGTCCAGCTCGGCGCGATGCGCAACCCTATGAGAATTACTATTAAAGCGCGGATCCTGCGGTAGGTCCGCCAGCCCTAGAATGTCGGCACAGAAAACACGCCATTCTCGCTCGTTCTGAATGGAGAATAGCACATCTTTGCCGTCCGCGAGCGTGTAGGCCCCGTAGGGCGCGATAGTCGGATGGTTCAGACCGCTGCGCACAGGCTCCTTGCTGCCATAGACGTATTGAAGATAGGGCACGTTCATCCAGTCAGTCAGCGCATGAAACAACGATATCGACAAGTGCCGACCTTGCCCCGTGACGCCGCGCCCGATCAAGGCTTGGAGCACCGCCTGATAGGCCGTCATGCCCGCTGCTATATCACAGACCGACACCCCCACACGGGTTAGCCCGTCCTTGGTGCCGGTGATCTGGGACAGTCCGCTTTCAGCCTGCACCAGAAGGTCGTAGGCCTTAAGGTCTTTCAGCGGCCCCTCTTCGCCATAGCCCGAGATCGCCACCGTGATCAGGCGCGGATACCGTTTGCGCAGTACGGCCTGATCAAAGCCAAGACGGGCGATAGCGCCCGGCGCAAGATTCTGAATAAATACATCAGCGTCGGCCAGCATGCGATCCATCAGCGCCTTGTCATCGGCGTCGCAAAGATCGAGACAAACTGACTCCTTGCCACGATTAAGCCAGACAAAATAGGCGCTTTCGCCATGTACCAAATGATCATAGCCGCGAGCGAAATCGCCCTCGGGGCGCTCAACCTTGATGACACGCGCACCCGCCTCCGCAAGACGACTTGACGCATAAGGCGCGGCGACGGCCTGTTCGACCGAAACCACCAAAAGCCCATCCAGATCACCCGCCATTTTGTCGTCCTCTTCTTCATTCAGCGCGATGATGCCTGAATATACGCGCGCCCGGAAATAGCCGAAAGGCGGGGGGGGCATAGGAGAGAGCTATACCTTGCAGGTCTAGCGGCGAAACCGCCGACCCGTTAGCCTACAGCGGTCAATCCTGATACCGGAGTGCCTCAGATGCCCGCGCCGATCGACCGTATAAACTTGCCCCTCTTTGTCCCTGCCGACCGCCCCGATCGCTTCGCCAAGGCCGCTGTCGCAGGCCCGGATGCGGTGCTCGTCGATCTGGAGGACGCGGTCGCCCCCATGGCACGCACGTCGGCCCGCGCAAATCTGACCGAGGCGCTGATTGCCATTGACGCCCCTATCTTTCTTCGCATCAACGCCGCCGGAACCGAATGGTTCGATGCCGATCTTGCCGCGGCTGCCACGTTGCCCCTTGCCGCCGTGGTGCTGGCGAAGGCTGAATCAGCCGACGCCTGCGCCCATGTCGCGCGTAAGACGGAAATGCCGGTGATCGCGTTGATCGAAACGGCGCGCGGGGTCGCCTCGTTGACCGAGATCGCGAGCGCATCTGCGCGTATGGCCTTTGGGTCAATCGATTATGCCGCCGATCTGGGGATGGGACACACGCGCAACTCGCTAATGGCAGCGCGATCCGCGCTGGTGCTGGCCGCTCGGGTGGCGGGCCAGCCTGCCCCGCTGGACGGCGTCACTACCGCCACCCGAGACGACGTCCTGATTGAGGCGGACTGCCGCCACGCGGTTGAAATGGGGTTGACGGGCAAGCTGATCATCCACCCCGCGCAGCTTGCCCCGGCGCGGCGCGGCTTTGCGCCCTCTGATGATGAAGTGGCATGGGCCCGCCGGGTTGTCGCAGCGGCAATAGAAGCTAACGGCAGTGCAGCGGCACAACTGGGTGGCGCCATGATCGACGCTCCGGTCATTATCCGTGCGCAGCAGATCCTGGCCCGAAGCGAACTTGCCGCATGAGCGCGCGCATTCTGGAGGCCGATCTGATTACTAGCATCACTGATGCGCTTCAGTATATCTCATACTATCACCCGCCCGATTTTATCACCGCCATGGCCGACGCCTACACCCGCGAACAAAGCCCGTCCGCCAAGGCCGCAATCGCGCAAATCCTGATCAATTCGCGGATGTGCGCCACAGGGCATCGCCCAATTTGTCAGGATACCGGCATCGCCAATGTCTTTGTCGAGATCGGCGTCGAGGCGCGTACCAACTGGACGCGCCCGCTACAGGATATGATCGACGACGCCGTGCGCGCCGCGTGGCGTGTCGAGACGAACCCCTTGCGCGCATCCGTCATCGTTGATCCGCTGGAGGCTCGGCGCAATAGCGGCGACAATACCCCCGCTATGGTGCAGGTCCAGATGGTCGAGGGCGACGCTGTGCATGTCACCGTCTCAGCCAAGGGCGGCGGCTCGGAAAACAAGACTCAGTTCGCGGTGCTGAACCCTTCGGCCAGCGTAGGGGACTGGGTCGTGGACCGTGTCGCGCAAATGGGCGCGGGCTGGTGCCCACCGGGGATTCTAGGCATCGGAGTCGGCGGCAGCGTGGACAAGGCGATGACAATTGCTAAGGCCGCGCTGAACGAGCCGATTGACATCACAGAGCTACGCGAACGTGGGCCATCGACGCGGACCGAGGAAATGCGGCTAGAGATACTGAACCGCGTCAACGCGCTGGGCATTGGCGCGCAGGGTTTGGGCGGTCTCACCACCGTGCTGGACGTCAAGATCGCGACTTATCCCACCCATGCTGCTTCGATGCCCGTCGCGTTGATCCCCAACTGCGCCGCCACCCGGCATGTTGATTTTACGCTGACCGGCGATGGTCCTGCCCTGTTTACTCCGCCGGATTTGTCGCTGTGGCCACAGATCGACGGCCAGGGGCCGGTCGGGCGGCGATTGTCGCTCGACGATCTAAGCGAAGATGTGCTGGCAGAATTGAAGTCCGGCGAGACGCTCTTGCTGTCAGGCACGCTTTATACGGGTCGCGATGCCGCGCATAAACGCATGGTTGACACCTTGCGCGCAGGTGGCGACCTTCCCCTCGACCTAAATGGGCGTGCGCTGTACTATGTGGGTCCTGTCGATGCCATCCCCGGCGAAATCATCGGCCCCGCCGGTCCCACCACATCGACCCGCATGGACGAATTCACCGACGAAGTGCTGGCCGCGACCGGCCTCAAGATCATGATCGGCAAGGCGGAACGCGGAGCCGAGGCGATAGAAGCAATTCGCCGTCACGGCGCGGTCTACATGATTGCCGTGGGCGGCGCGGCCTATCTAGTGGCCCAGTCGATCAAGGCGGCGCGCGTTGTGGCGTATGACGATTTAGGAATGGAAGCGATCCGCGAGTTCACGGTTTTGGACATGCCGGTGACCGTTGCCGTCGACAAAACCGGCACCTCAATTCATGAGACAGGCCCGCGTCAATGGACGCGGGCCTGAATGTAGACCTAGATAGGATGGAAATTAGATGGTCCGTCCGCCATCAACCTCCAGCACAACGCCTGTGATGAAATCGGCATCACCCGATGCAAGATAAAGCGTTGCATTGGCGATATCACGCGCCTCTGACAGACGCCCCATCGGCACGGTAGCGATGAATTTTTTACGATTTTCAGGCGTGTCTTCCATACCCATGAACTGCTCCAGCAGACCGGTGGCGCCCATGACGGGCGCCACGCAATTGACGCGGATGTTATCCGGTGCCAGTTCCACCGCCAGCGATTTGGTCATCAGATTGACCGCGCCTTTGGATGAATTGTACCACGTCAAGCCGGGGCGCGGGCGGATGCCCGCGACTGAGCCGATATTGATCATTACACCGCCGTTTTGGCTACGCCATACCGGCACGCAGGCCTTGGTCATGTGGAAAATCGACAGGACGTTGATGTCATAAATCTTTCGGAATGTCGCCTCGTCCGTCTCCATCAGCGGGCTGTTCTTGTTGGTCCATCCCGCGTTGTTGATCACGATATCCAGCTGCCCGAACGCCTCGGTTGTTTGCTTGACTGCCGCCGCCACCTGCGCGCCGTCCGCCACGTCGCAGCCGATCGCGATAGCCCCATCGCCCAGACTGGCGGCAACATCACGCGCGCCTCGCTCGTTCAGGTCAACGATAGCAACCTTGGCGCCCTCGGCCACAAACAGTTCGGCAATCCCCTTGCCAAAACCCGACGCAGCACCCGTTACCAGCGCTACTTTACCTAAAAGTTTCATCGTTCTATCCTTAGTCGTGTTTATTAATGATCGTTTTGATCTGTGAAAACTCCAGCAGCGCCGCGAACCCTTTCTCGCGGCCATGCCCGGATTTGCGCACACCCCCAAACGGCAGTTCGATACCGCCGCCCGCGCCGAAACCATTGATATAGACCTGACCGCCGCGCAGCTTTTTGGCGACACGCTGTTGACGCGCGCCTTCGCGGGTCCAGACTGATGCCATCAGGCCATATTCCGTATCGTTGGCGATGCGGATCGCGTCCGCCTCATCCTTGAACGTCATTACGCACAGAACGGGGCCGAACACCTCTTCTTGCCCGATCTTGGATTGCGGATCGACCGGTCCGAACAACGCGGGAGCCACGTAATATCCCCCTTGGGCGCCCCTTCCCGCACCGTGCCTCGTGCGATTAGCGGAGCGTCGGCACCCTCGATATAGGCCTCGACCCGCTTTTTCTGCTTAGCCGAGATGACGGGGCCAAGGGCTGCCTCTTCCGAGACGTCGGACGCTACTAACGCTTCGAAACGGTCTTTCAGGCCTGCGACAACTTTGTCGTAGACGCCTTCCTGAACCAAAATGCGCGACCCGGCCGAGCAGGTCTGCCCCGCGTTGGCGATGATCCCGCCCACAAGAAACGGCAGTGCCGCATCTATATCAGCATCCTCAAATACGATTTGCGGAGATTTGCCGCCCAGTTCTAGCGTGCAAGGGATATAGTTTTTAGCAGCGGCGATCTGGATCATCTGGCCCACTTCCGGCGAGCCGGTAAAGGCGATGAAATCCACGCCGGGGTGCTCGGACAGGGCCCTGCCCGCCACGTCGCCACGCCCAGTGACCACATTAATCGCACCATCCGGGAAGCCGACTTCACCCGCCAGCTCTGCCAAGCGCAGGCAAGTCAGGCACGCATCTTCAGCTGGTTTCAAGACAGTGGAATTGCCTATCGCCAGCGCAGGCGCTAGCGCACGGGCAAACATCTGCGACGGATAGTTCCACGGGATAATGCAGGCGATTACGCCATAAGGCTCACGTGTGACCTGAACGTTGTAGCCCTTCATGAACGGGATCACCTCGCCGTGAACCTTGTCGGCCGCGCCGCCGTAGAATTCGAAATAACGCGCGCACGCTGCCATATCGGCGCGCGCCTGTTTCAACGGCTTACCATTGTCGCGGGATTCCAACTGTGCCAGCGACTCGGCCTCTTCCAGTATGCGGAGGCTGAACTTCAGCATTAGACGCCCGCGCTCGGCAGCCGTAAGCTGACCCCAGGCGCCAGTGTCAAACGCCTCGCGGGCCGCCATGACGGCCGCGTCCACATCGTTTGGCTGCGCAGCTGCAATGGTCGTGAAAACCTCGCCGTCCAAGGGCGAGCGCACATCCATTTCGTCGCCTGATGCGGCCGGCACCCATTTGCCTGCAATAAGGTTCAGCGGTTTGGGTAGGCAGATTTCGGTCGGCATCATGCTGTCTCCTTCTTTTCGTCAAGCGACCCTTCTGCGACCGCGCCCCGTTCGATGACAAAGGTCAGGCTAGCAAAGCCGCGCAACAGGGACGGATTCGATTCAGTAATAATTAGCGTTACGTTCGGATCTGTATCGCGCAGGTCTCGCAGCGCGTCCGCATAGCGTTTGGCCAATGCGGGCGCGAGCCCCTGAAAAGGTTCATCCAGCATGATTAGTTTCGTGCCCAGCATCAGCGCCCGCCCAAGCGCCACCATCTTGCCCTGCCCGCCGGACACGTTCCCGGCGGGACGATCTCCCATTACCTTTAGTTCCGGCAGAATGTGGTAAACGCGATCAAGGCGCGATTGAGTGGTTTGCGCATCCAGCTTGGCGACTTGCGCAGGCAGCAGGATGTTTTCTTCGACCGTAAAGGCCGAAAACAGACGCCGATCCTCGGGCGCATAGCCGATACCAAGGGCAGGACGTTTGGCTGGTGCAATGTCGGTAATGTTCTGCCCGTCAAAACGAATTTCGCCGATAACATTAGTGAATCCCATGACCGAGCGCAGCAGTGTCGTCTTGCCCGCGCCGTTGCGGCCAATCAGAGCAACGGTGCCAGAGGCCGGTATAGTGAAATTCAGACCGCGCAAAATGGGGATTTTTCCGATTGACGCATTAGCATTATGAAAACTTAACATTAGACAACCTCCCCGATCACATCACGGATCACATCGGGGTGCTCCAACACTTCGGCAGGCGATCCGCGCATTTCGATCTTACCCATGTTCCACACGGCAACCTCGTCGGCATACTGCTCGACGATGCCCATATCATGCTCGACAAACACGGCGGTGACTTCTGCCTCGCTCAAGGCATTTACTAGAATTTCCATCACCTCGAACTTCTCAGAGCTGGCGACGCCGGATGTCGGCTCGTCCATCAACAGCAGCTTGGGCTTCAGGGCCAAGGCCACAGCAATGTCAATCAGCTTGCGCTGACCCTCCGACAACTCATCCACCTGACGGTGTGCAACATCGGTACAATTAATCATGTCCAAAAGGTGCATCATCTCGGACCGCTGGCGCGTGTCTTTCAACGCGCGGATCGGATTGCGGAGCTGGTCACGCGCAGCGGCAGCAATGAGTAGATTTTCCAGCGCTGTATGTTCGGTGAACAACTGAGGAATTTGAAATGCGCGCGCAACACCGCGCCGCGTAATCTGTCGAGGCGACAAGGGTGTAACGTCGTAACCTTCGAAATACACTTTGCCCTTGGCCGGTTTCAGCCAGCCAGTGCAAATGTTCAAAAAGGTAGTCTTGCCCGCGCCGTTGGGTCCGATGATGGCAAGGTTCTTGCCCGCGTCGATCTGCAACGAGATATTGTCGGCGGCTACGACCCCGCCAAAGCGGATTTCCAACCCTTTGGTTTCAAGTAGATGGGTCATTCGCCATCCTCCTTCGTTCCAGCGATGCGGTCGATCAAACTGTTATAGATTCCGGCGATGCCGCCCGGCGCAAAGAGAATGATGATCAGTAGGAAACCACCCAGCACCATCTGCCATACATCCCCCGCAAAGGCCGAGGCATAGGTCCGCACGATTTCATAAATCGCAGCCCCTACCAAGGCCCCCGGCACCGATCCGGCGCCACCGAGGACGGCAATGAACACCATCTCGCCCGAGCGGATCCAATAGGCGTATTCCGGCGTCACAACACCCTGAACCAACCCCATCAAAATGCCGCCGGTGCCGCATAGCATGGCAGACAGCACATACCCATTCATCATTACGCGTTGAGGTGACATGCCCAGATATTGCAAACGTGTTTCGTTCGTTTTGAGGGTGCGGAACAGCTGTCCGGCGGGTGACTCCAGCCAGCGCATCGAAAACCAGCCAAGGCCAATCGCCAGCGCTAGCGAAAGGTAGAACATAAGAAGCTCATATGCGCCACGCTCCATTTCGAACCAGAAAACGGTGGGACGTGGCAAACGCATTCCGTCCGCGCCGCCGGTGTAGTGGTAGAACTTTTCCAGGATCGACCAGAAGATCATGGAAAATGCGAGGTTGAGCATCGCAAAGAAGATAAAGCGATAGCGTGCCACGAATAGGCCCACAAGAATGCCCGACAGAACCGCCGCCAGCACGCCCAACAAGAAAACGACAATCAGATCGGCACCGGGCATGAGCATGAGGGTAAACGCGCCGCCATATGCCGCGATCGCAAAAAACAGCGCATGACCGAATGATACCTGACCGCTGCGTAACAGGACGGTGATGCCCATGACGGCGATGCCCTTGGCCAGCGCCAGCGTCAGCAGCACCTGCAATGTCTGCGCCACGAACGGAACCAGTGCCAGCAGGAGCAGCAAGATTGCGGGGATAATGATACGGATTGACATTATCTAGCTCCCTTCAAATCTTGCGAGCCGAAGGGCTGCCAAACAGCCCCTCGGGGCGAACCAGCAGCACGGCAACCATAATTAAATATGGAACCAGCACCTGCGTCTCGGGCCATACATAGACGGCGAAAGAGCGGCCGAGACCAATCAGCAGTGCAGTCAGCGCCGCGCCTTCAATTTGGCCTAGTCCGGCGGTTGCGACCACCGCAAAGCTAAGCACGATCATATCCGCGCCGATCCCCGGCAGAATGGAAGTGGTCGGCGAAGCCAGCGCCCCACCGAGGCCTGCAAGGCCCGCGCCCACGATAAAGGTCAGAAGAAACACCTTATCGGCGTCAATGCCGATCGCCTGCGCAGCTTCGCGGTCCTCTGTCGTGGCCAAAATCAGCTTGCCTGCCACCGTGCGGCGCAGGAAAAAGCGGAGCCCCAAAAGAAGGGCGATCGCGACCATAGGCAGCAAGATTAGCTGATAAACTGTGTAGTTGACCGAAAACGCCCGGACATTCCCCATCAGTTGTAGCGCGGTCGATTGAAATATCGGCTGCGTGCCCCAAATCAGACGCTGAACATCTTCGAGGATCATGAAGATCGCGAAGGTAACCAACAGTTGTAGCACTTCGGGTTTGTGATAAATGCGCCTAAGCAGCAGCCACTCCAGTGGGCCTCCCAGTACTACGCCGATCAGGACGGCCGAGACCAGCATGCAAGGAAACGCAAAGATTGGCGGCAACCCAGCCGCAAGAACGAATGTAGTTAGCGAGGCCGTCAGATAAGCGCCCATCGCATACAGCGAGCCATGCGCGACATTGAGAATTCGCATTACGCCAAAGATCAGCGTCAAGCCGACGGCAACAATAAAGACGAGAGCGGCATAGGCGATACCGTCGAACAAAGCGAGCAGGAACAGGGTTAGGTTCATTGGGGTCCACACTGTTTGGGGCGGAGTTTGTACGGCAGTAATCGGGTAGACACCGCCAAAAAGATGAGATCGAAGACAAGGGTAAACGGGGCCATCGACTGGCGAGGGCCCCGTCTCCGAACAAATCCGAGATCAGTTCCCGAATGTTTCTACGGTTAGGCTATCGGCCCAACCCGGCTGAAGGGTGCCAACCCAAGCGACCGACTCCTCGCCCACGGGTGTCGTCAGTTCCGCACCGTCAAAGATCATCATGTTCTCAAGCGTTGCAAAAGGAAGGTCGCCGTTTTGAACCGACGTGCCCATCAACTGTGCCTCAATGCCCTGATGATCCTCACGCAGCGTCACCGGACGACCCAGACCCTGGAATTCCAACCCGGCCATCGCCTCAATCACCTGATCCTCATTGGGCCAGTTGCCGCCATTCGCCTCGGCAGCCTTGTCATAGGCGGCTTGAATTGCGGCCATACCTTGGCTCATATGAAAAACAGGGTAGATCGCCTTTGCACCGGTCTTCTCTTCGAATTTCGTCATAAACGCTTGGAAGTCAGCGTCGCCGCGACGTTCGGGGTGATCCCAATAGTGATCGCCACGCGCACCAACGATATGGCCGGCAGGAAGGGCCGATCCAAGACGCTCAAGCGAACTTTCGGCCAGCGGCAGAACGAATGTCGATGTATTCGTCAGACCCCGCTGCGAAGCTTGCTGAACGAATGTGTCCAGATCGCCGCCCCAACTTGTCGACAGGATAACATCAGGCTGAAGGGCTTGAAGGCGCGAGATTTCAGTCGAAAAGTCAGCCGAGCCGAACTTGGGAAAGAACTCACCGACTACTTCGACATCGGGACGCAGGGCCGTTAGTGCAGCACTGAAGATATCCCAGCTGTCACGGCCCCAAGCATAGTCCTGATTTACAACTGCGATAGTTTTAAAGTCAGGCTTTGTCTTGAGCAGATAGGCGACTGCGGCGAGCATTTCGGTACCGGCATGCGCACCCGAACGGAACACGTATTTATAGTCGTCTTCTTCAAAGATTTTTTGCGTACCGCAATCCCACATGATGTTGATGACTTTGAGATCTTCAGCCAGCGGTGCAAGTGTTTTACAGTTGCCCGACGAAATCGCCGCGAGCATGACATCGGCTCCACCTTCGACAATACGGCGGTATTCGGACGTCAGAACCTCGGTGCCCGCGCCCTCATCAATGAAGGTCAATTCAACAGGAACCCCCTGAATACCACCCGCGGCATTGATGTCCTCGACCAGAATTTCGGCCGCTGCTTTAGCTGGCACGCCAAAAACTGAAGCGGGACCGGTCAGAAAGGACGTAACGCCAACCTGTATTTTCTCGGGCTTATCCTGCGCAAATGCCGCAAGCGGCAGCAGAGCACTAGCTGCTGTAGCCATAACTAGTTTTTTCATTGATTTCTCTCCCCTTCTTTTGTTTTGGACCGCCTTGGCCTGACCAGTGCGGTCCGATGGCCGATCAGCGGATGGCGATCGGATTGATAATCATTTGAACAGCACCCTGGATGCGGGCCTGACCCATTACGAATAGAAATTCATGGACCCCGTCTGCAGCCAGTTCGCGGGTGTCCATATTCTCTAAGATATAGATTCCATGTTCGGGTTGCAGGATCTGGTGCGCGCGAAAGGCCTCCCCTTCTTTTTCGGCTGGCACAACCTCCATGCCCCAGGTGTCTGCGCCAACGGCCATAACGCCGAGCGAAGCAAGATATTCCGCACCGCTGACACCAAGACCTGGCTCGGCACTGCCAAACCGCGCGGGATCGGCATCATCTCCGTCCAGCAGGTTCATCCAGTTGGAATTGAAAAGTACGATATCACCCTCTCCGATGCTCACACCCTGCGCCTCGGCGGCGGCCTTTACGTCTTCCTCAGTATAGGGCGTGCCAGAAGCGACCATTTCCACATCAAAATGCTTGGCCATGTCCAGCATGACACCGCGCCCTACAAGGCCCGGCAATTTTTCCAGACCCAGCTTGCTTAGACCTGCGGCCCCGGCAAACTCATCGTCGGTATGGCCGTTGTAATACATGTGGTCGACGCCTGCGTGGCCCAAACCGTCAATCTGCGAACCGATGCCTAACCAGCCCATGAAAATGTCATCGTTGTAAGTGAAGGCATTTTCGCCCAAGCCGCTGGTCGACACCTGATTGGGCTGGAGCACCGTGACCGATAGCGAGCGCGGCGCAAACGCGGGAGTATCGGGGCCAACGACCATGCCAAGACTATAGACCTTCCCCGTTGTCACGAGCTCCGCTGCAGATTTGACCCGTTCAGGCGTCATAGTGTTGGCGGCACCCAACTCATCCTCCGCGCCCCACGGCGATTCAGTCCAATCAGGTTTGGTATTGTCTTGCGCAACAGCAGCCGCACCGACGCAGCTGATCATCGCCGCAAGGGCGGTTGTTCGTGTAAAAGACATAGTCTTGCCTCCTCCCAAAGTGTGACTGAGGGAAGCATATGCGTCATCGCGAGGGGATCGCTAATAGTTTGTACCTTTACTGGTTAAAGCCAATGCCTATCCCTTGTGGCGCACAAGTCTCTTCTGCATTAAGCTTAACAAGTGCAAAACTAATTGGTTGGCCAACAGAGGCGCGCATGGCGCGATATTGGGGAAAGGTTACTATGAAAATCACAGCAGCCGTGCTGATACGCGAGGGAACTACCGAAAATTTTGCCGTCGAGGCCCCTCTGGAGGTGCGCGAGGTCGATCTTGCACCGCCAGGCCGGGGCGAGGTTCTGATCCGCGTCGGCGCGGCCGGCGTCTGTCATTCGGACCTATCGGTCATTAACGGTACCCGCCTGCGCCCCCTGCCGATGGTTCTGGGCCACGAGGCCTCAGGCTATGTCGAGCAGCTCGGCGAAGGCGTCGATGACCTGAAGGTCGGCGATCATGTCGCATGCATTTTCGCACCCGGCTGTCGTCAATGTACCCCCTGCGCGGAGGGCCGCCCCGCTCTATGCGAGCGCGCTGCCAGGCATCATGGCGTTGGCGAACTGATGACCGGTGCGCGGCGGCTGTCAATGGGGGCCAACCGATCAATCACCACGTCGGCGTTTCCGCCTTTGCCAGCCACGCAGTGTTGGACCGTCGCTCGCTGGTCAAGGTCGACCACGATGTTCCAACCTACGTTTCGGCCCTGTTTTCCTGTGCAATGCTGACCGGTGCGGGCGCTGTGTTCAACACCGCACGCATCTTACCGGGCCAGACAGTGGCCGTGATCGGTCTAGGCGGCGTCGGTCTCTCGGCTGTCCTTGGTGCCGCAGCGGCAGGCGCGGGTCGGGTCGTCGCGATTGATCCGTTGGAATCTAAAATGGAAGCGGCGCGCAGCATGGGCGCAACCGATTGCATTAAGGCGGACGGCGACACCATTCAGGCAGTGCGCGATTTGACCAATGGCGGCGTTGATTGCGCCATCGAACTAGCCGGTTCCGTCAAGGCGCTGGAGACAGCGTATGAAATAACCCGCCGCGGAGGCCTGACCGTCACCGCCGGACTCCCCGATCCCAACCAGCACATGGCCCTACCTGCGCTGAAACTGGTCGCCGAGGAACGAACCCTGAAGGGCAGCTATATCGGATCGTGCGTACCGCAGCGCGATCTGCCCCGCATGTTCGCTCTGTATAAACAGGGCAAACTGCCGGTCGAAAAAATGCTCAGCCACCGGGTACGCCTAGATGATATCAACTTGGCTATGGACCGTCTAAACGATGGCACTGCGATCCGCCAGATTGTAGATTTTGACTGAGGGTTCTCCGGACTAAATCTTGACTAGTTCTTAGGCCTTTCCTTCAGCTGTTTTAATATAATCAAGTGGTCTCCTATGGATATCCGTCAGCTTCGCTACTTTATTGTCATAGCCGAGTCCCCATCACTTTCGGTTGCGGCCAACATTCTGGGCGTTGCGCAGCCGTCACTGTCGCAGAACGTTGTACGTATGGAAGAAGAACTGGGCTTGCGTCTGGTCGAGCGCAGCCCGCGAGGCACGGTCCTCACCGATGATGGAACGCTATTGTTGAAGCATGCTCGCACTGTCTGCGCCGCGTTCGAAGATTGCTTGGACGAGTTGCGTGAGGCAAGCGGCGCGCTGCGTGGCAAGGTGGGCTTTGGCATGCCGCCCTCTGTGTCGATGGTCATGGCCGTTCCAATGGCGGAAACGGTCCGGGTGGAATTTCCCGATTTGCGGTTACAGGCGATCGAAGCGATGAGCGGTTATATCAAAACGTGGATTGAAGATGGCACCGTTGATATCGGATTTATTTACGACCTGGCCAATGCCGATCATTTTCGCACCACCCATGTTCTCAACGAAAGACTGTTTTTCTTCTCGGCGTCGGATGCCTGGCCCCTTGATACACCGCCCGGAACGCCCGTGCGCTTGCGCGACCTGCAAAAACTGGAACTGATCCTGCCCAGCCCATCCCATGGCCTCCGTAAGACAATCGAAAGTTACGCCCAGCCCCGAGGCGTCCAATTAGATGTGACCATTGAAATGGACGCGATGACCCAGATCAAGGAACTGGTGGCACGCGGGTCAGGCCACACCATATTTGCCCCGGCCGCCGCGCATGATTTCGTTGTACGCGGAGAGTTGGTAAAGGCCCCAATCCAAGACCCGGAAATGGTGCGCCCAGTCTACCTGGCGACCAATCCTGCTCGTAAAAGCAGCCGCGCTTGCCAAGCCATCGCTCAGGTCACTTTAGATGTCGCGCGTGACCTCGTACAGCGTGGTATTTGGGAGGGAGAACTACAGACATAAGCCGCTTCTATAGACGCCAGAGGCCAAAGCTATTGGCCGAACCACATTCATTGCGGCACATATAGCGCAACAGATTTGGCGAGGTAGCTCTATGACACCCTTTCACCCAGCAGCCGAGTATCAGGACATCCGCGATGGAATCGCGGCGGTATGCGCCGAATTTCCCGGCTCGTACTGGCGCGATCTGGACGCCCGCCGCGCCTACCCTGATGAATTTGTGCAGACTCTGAACTGCAAAGGATATCTTGGCGCTATGATCCCAGAGAAATATGGAGGCCTTGGCCTGCCCCTTACGGCCAGCGCCGTCATCCTGGAGGAAATTCATCGCAGCGGTGGCAATGCGGCAGCCTGCCATGCACAGATGTACACCATGGGCACTGTGCTGCGCCACGGCAACGATGCACAAAAACAGCAGTATTTGCCCGGCATTGCGGACGGTTCGATGCGGCTGCAAGCCTTCGGCGTAACGGAACCGACCAGCGGCACCGATACAATGTCGCTTAAAACTACTGCTAAGCGCGATGGAGACGATTACATCGTCACGGGGCAAAAGATCTGGATCTCTCGCGCCGAACATTCCGATTTGATGGTGCTGCTGGCCCGCACCACTCCGGTTGATAAGGTCGAGAAGAAAACCGATGGCCTGTCGGTCTTCCTGATTGATCTGCGCGAGCTACGGGGAAACGGCGTAGAAATTCGGCCAATCCGAACGATGATCAACCACGCCACGACTGAGATCTTTTTCGACAACGCGCGCATTCCCGCCTCGGCCCTTATCGGCGAGGAAGGGAAGGGGTTTCGTTATATCTTGTCTGGCATGAATTCCGAGCGAATTTTGATAGCCGCCGAATGCATTGGCGACGCTAAGTGGTTCCTTGAAAAAGGCTCAAATTATGCGCGCGAGCGTGTAGTTTTTGGCAAACCCATCGGGACCAACCAAGGTGTGCAATTCCCGCTGGCGCGCGCTCACGCGCACATGATGGCCGCCGAAGCCATCGTTTATCGCGCTGCTGCAATGTATGATGCGGGGGAGAATCCGGGTGTCGAGGCGAACACCGCCAAGATGCTGGCTGCCGATGCTAGCTGGGAGGCCGCCGAAGCCTGCCTGCAAACCCACGGCGGTTTCGGCTTTGCCGAGGAATATGACATTGAGCGCAAATTCCGCGAGGCGCGGCTGTATCAAGTAGCTCCTATCTCGACAAACCTAATCCTGTGCTTCATCGCCGAGCGCGTTTTGGGCCTGCCAAAGTCCTACGGCGCATGAGCGGCCTGAATGCGCTTCTTGATCTGGCCGAGCTGCCCGACGCGCAGATTCCCCAAACGACCCTAAACACCGCTCGGCTCTCGTTGATGGACTGGCTGATGTGTGGGCGTGCGGGCGTGGACGAACCCGTGTCAGAGATCTTGCGCAGCATGGCCGACCACGAGGGCGGCGCACCGCAATCCGCCATTTTCGGCGGTGGCCGCGCACCTGCGCGCATGGCAGCCTTGATCAATGGCGCCACCTCCCACGCGCTGGATTATGACGACACGCATTTCGCTCATGTCGGGCATCTGTCGGTGGGCATTTATCCTGCAGCGCTAGCGGTGGGTGAGGCCGGAAACCTTAGCGCCGAAGCCGTCTGCGCCGCATTTGCAATCGGCGGTGAGGCGGCGATCCGAGTCGGGCTAGCGCTTGGCCGTGCGCATTACGAGCGAGGATTTCACCAGACCGCTACTGCTGGGGCTTTCGGCGCAACGGTCGCCGCCGGGCGGCTAATGGGACTGACGCGCACCCAGATGCGAACCGCCATCGGCCTGTGTGCCACCCGCGCCACCGGCCTGCGCTGTCAGTTTGGTACAATGGGCAAGCCCTATAACGCGGGCATTGCCGCCGCTGCGGGTGTGGAGTGCGCTCAACTGGCTAAGGCCGGAATTACCGCTCCAGACGACGGTCTATTCGGGCAAAACGGCTATCTCGCTACCCATAGCGACGCGCCGGGCGACATCGCTATGGTTCACGATGTTTGGCTGCTGGATGAAATGAAGTACAAGCTGCACGCCTGCTGCCACGGCACCCATGCCATGATAGAGGCGCTGAAGGGCCACGATATTGGTAGCGTCAGAGCCCTGCACCTGCGCACCAATCCCAGATGGTTGACCGTGTGCGATATCAAGACCCCTCGCAGCGGACTGGAGGTAAAATTCAGCTATGCTTGGCTGGCCGGCATGGCCCTTCGCGGGGATTCCACTGGCAGCGACAGGGCGTACACGACCTCGCTGGCTAATGATCCTGATCTTGCGACATTCGCCCAATGTGTGAAGGTCTCCGGCGACAGCGCCCTGACAGACATGCAAGCCGCAGGCGAAATTCAGATGCAGAATGGCAGCATTCAGGCTTTCGCCTACGACATGGCCACGCCAATTCCCATCAGCGATTTGACAATAAGTTTGCGCAGTAAAGCGCGCGCGCTGCTGGGACCGACCGGCGACGAACTCTGCGATGCGCTGGCGTCGCTTGACGGGAAGATGGCCCACGGTCTGGCAGCTTATCTGGAGCATCGTGCATGACCGACTATTCTAATTGGATCGGTCGAAAAACCCTGCATACCGAAACTCTAACTCCGCGCCTCATAGCCGAGTTTCGCGTGACGTTGGACGGCGTATTGGCCCCCTGGCCGTGCCCCCCGGTGTCGAATTCTGTCTTGCTCCGGACATCTGTACGCCGGACCTTCTCGGTCGTGACGGCCATCCTCGCACCGGGATCTACCTGCCGGACCTGCCTCTACCTCGCCGGATGTGGGCCGGTGGTCAGATCAAACGCGTTGCCCCTTTGTCAGAAGGCGAAACCATTACTAAGATCTCGACCATCGAAAACGTCACGTTCAAGACAGGCCGCAGCGGGCGTCTGGGCTTTGTTACCCTGCGCAACCTATATCAAGTAGACGCCAAGACTCGCATAGAGGAGCGGCAAGACATCGTCTATCGCGAAGACCCCAACCCTGGCGCGCCTCTGCCTGCTCCGCCACAAGCAGATCCATGGCTAGATGCCGAGACCCGCGATATCACCACGAGTCCAACGCTACTTTTTCGGTACTCTGCGCTTACATTTAACGGCCATCGCATTCATTATGACGCGCCCTATGCGCGCGAGGTCGAAGGCTATGACGGCCTTGTCGTGCATGGCCCGATGCAGGCAATCTGGATGCAAAACTTGGCTACTATGCTGTTGGGTCATGCGCCTACGCTCTTTGAATACCGCGGGACAGCTCCGTTGACCTGCCGCCAACCGGTGCGTGTAGAAGCCAGGTCAGGCCCAAGAGGACTGGCTCTGCGGGTGCGCCGCACCGGCGACAACATCGTTACTATGCAGGGCACTGCAACCGTCTAAGATTAGGGACCATAGACTAAAGCCAACGAGAACGCGTTATTCGTGCGAAAGTCATCTAAGCTAGGCCGGATTATTCGACGGCAAACACAACTCAACCTTCCGAGGACCTAATGGACCCATTCGAATTCAACACCACAAAGTCAATTGTTTTTCGCCCCAGCGCCTCAGCTGAACTAGCCGATATTTCGGGTTCGCTGTTAGGCGCAAACGTGCTCTTCATCACCGATCCCGGGCTGCGCAAATTGGGATTGTGCAACAACGCGCTGGCCTCGCTTGAAGCAGCGGGCATCGCCGTGACTGTGTTCGATCAGGTAGAACCGGATCCGTCACAAGCTACACTGAAGGCGGCGCTTGCGGCCGGGGATGCGGCAGAGGTTACCGGCGTCGTCGGTTTTGGCGGCGGCTCATCTTTGGATATTGCAAAAGTTGCCGCGCTGCTCCTGGGTTCACGCGAGGATCTGGACAAGGCTTGGGGCGTTGGAGTGGCCAAAGGGCCCCGCATGCCACTGGTGTTGATCCCGACCACCTCCGGCACTGGCAGCGAAGTCACACCTGTCTCTATCATCACCGTCGGCACCGAGGAAAAACGCGGCATTTCCAGCCCAATATTGCTGCCCGACATCGCCATTCTCGACGCTGAACTTACCCTAGACCTACCTTCTGCGATCACCGCTGCAACCGGTGTGGACGCGATCGTCCATGCGATCGAAGCCTACGCCTCGGCCAATTGTAACAACAATCCCCTAAGCAAGGCTCTCGCGCGCGAGGCCCTGCGCCTTCTGGGGGCGAACATCGAAACCGTCGTCGCCGAACCCGGCAACGTCGAGGCTCGCGGGGCGATGTTACTGGGCTCCATGCTGGCCGGGCAGGCGTTTGCTAATTCTCCAGTCGCCTCGGTGCATGCTCTGGCCTATCCGATCGGCGGCACTTTCCACGTGCCCCACGGCCTGTCCAACGCGTTGGTTCTGCCGCATGTCTTGCGGTTCAACGCTCCGGTCGCCTACGCGACCTATGCCGAAATCGCAGCCGACGCCTTTCCGCACCTTGCCGAAGTCGAAGGTGCAAAGGACCGCTGTGCCGCCTTGATCGACGCGCTGGCTGGCCTGTCAAACCGTCTGGGTCTGCAGACCCGTCTTCGCGAGGTCGGTATCCCCAAGTCCGCGCTAGAGAAAATGGCCGCTGACGCAATGCTTCAGACCCGGCTGCTAGTGAATAACCCACGTGCAATGTCTGAACAGGATGTATTGAAGATCTACGAGGCCGCATGGTAGCCGCTCCTACCCGCACGTCCCGCGCCAAGTATCCCATCTTTCGATCGCTTACGACGCGCTGGAATGACAATGATGTTTATGGGCACATGAACAATGTGGTGCATTATTCGCTATTCGACACGGCAGTAAACGGCTGGCTGATCGAAGAGGGACTGATGGATCCGAAAACCAGTGACACCATCGGACTGGTCGTGGAGACCGGATGCAGGTATTTCGGCGAAATGGGTTTTCCCGATACGGTGCATGCTGGCATCAGGGTGGCCCATACAGGATCATCTTCGGTCCGGTTCGAAATCGGTCTGTTTCGTAACGACGAGCAGACGGTCACAGCCGAGGGGTTTTTCGTCCATGTTTATGTAGACCGCTATACCCGCCGTCCCAGCCCGATTGTCGGCGCCCGCCGTGTCGCTTTTGAGGCACTTATGGTCTAGGGTCAGGATGCATTGATTTTCGCTACGTTGCGTGGTTCACGGCTCGGAAAACGGAGCGGTGACATGAGCGACCTTTACTGGCAGAGCGACGAGCAGATGGCCAAGCTTTCCCCTTTCTTCCCGAATGTCCGTCGTCAGGGTTTCTGGAACCAATGGCGGCCTAAACTAAGAGAGAGTTTGGCTCATCTGGTTGGTTTGATTATGCGGCGTGCTGTCGGTGATGCAAGCGTCGCGCTTCGAGTGTCTTTCGTTTGATCCTTTCCCTTTGCTGTAGAGTGGCTGTGTCACATCCGAAGTAGACGTCGGCGGGTGTGACGTTGTTCAGGCCCTCGTGGTAACGCTGATGGTTGTAATGATCGACGAAGGCTTCGATTTGCGCTTCGAGGTCACCCGGCAGGAAGTAATTTTCAAGCAAGATGCGGTTCTTCAATGTCTGGTGCCACCGCTCAATCTTGCCCTGCGTTTGGGGACGATACGGCGCACCGCGCGAGTGCTTCATGCCCTTGTCTTGCAGCCATTCAGCCAGGTCCCCTGAGACGTAACTGGATCCGTTGGCGCTGAGTAGACGTGGCTTGTGAACAACATGAACTTGGTCGCAGCCAGACGCCTGCAATGCGAGATCCAGTGTATCGGTAACGTCTTCGGCCTGCATGTTAGTTCAGAGCTTCAACGCCCGCTTCCGGGATGAGTTGCTCAATGGCGAGGTGTTCACCACATTGCGCGAGGCTCAAATCCTGATCGAACGGTGGCGTCGCCACTACAATACGGTCAGGCCGCACAGCGCCTTGGGCTACCGACCGCCTGCGCCCAAAAGCATCGTCCCGATAGACCAAAGGCCAACCATGCACTAACATTCAAACTGGACCACCCAATGGGGGCACACCAGGCTTCATCGGTCGCGAAATCAGCCCAAGCGCCCGTCTTGACATTAATACCGAAAGACCCAATGGACTTGTCCACGCGGGTGGGATTCAAGGCCATCAGGTTGCTGCCGCTCATACGCGTGCGAGGCAACCAGCGCTCTGCCAGTGACTTGATTTGCGAAAGGGCAGCATTGTTGACTTCGGCAAAGATATTGCGCTGGTACGGACCCCGGGGCTTGGGGCGGCGTACGCCGATCTCGGAAGGATGCATCTTGGCACTCCAATTTATGCGACGTGCTTGTCGCCAAGGTTGAGTTGTGAGACAGTGCCAGAAGAGACCTGCGGGGCGGGCGAAAGCGTGGAAACTGGTGCCCGTCCTGCACCCTGACTTTTGTCTTGTGGTAAAGACAATATTAGAGACAATGACGAAACTTCCTATCCCGCCACCATCTGGTTTATGTGGATAAACTCTCCAGCTACGCTGAGCCCCCGCCAAGCTATTGAAATGCCCATTTTTTTAACTCCCATTTGGGAATGAGGCGTTAGCTCCGAGAAGTGGTAATCCCACATCCCCCCACAATCCCACAGGAAAGACCGGGTGATAAGCCTCGCGAAGGCTTCAACTTATAAAGTATTAGGCAGCGGCTATCTCAGAAAAATGTGGGAATGTGGGATGCGATCCGTGTGGAACGTGCCACCCGCGATCCTAATATTCTCCGTGGTCATTACGTTTTTCGAGTAAAGATTCGGTTAGGCTCAGGACTCATAGCCAGTAGATGACAGTAGCGGCGAGAGCGATGGCTGAGAGGAAGACCTTTGGGCATCGGTCGTAGCGGGTGGCAACGCGCCGCCAGTCCTTGAGTCTACCGAACATGATCTCGATCCGGTTGCGGCGTTTGTAGCGGCGCTTGTCATACTTCACCGTCGCCTTTCTCTGTTTTCGTCCGGGGATGCAGGCGCGTATCCCCTTGTCTTTTAGTGCTTCTCGGAACCAATCGGCGTCGTAGCCGCGATCTCCGAGCAGCCAATCGACATCCGGAAGACTATCGCAAAGCGCCCGCGCACCTATGTAGTCGCTCACCTGTCCTGCCGTTACGAACAGGTTGAGTGGGCGCCCCCGGCTATCGCAGATTGCATGAAGTTTGGTATTCATGCCGCCTTTGGTTCGTCCAATCAGACGTCCACGCCCCCCTTTTTGACGCCCAAACTGGACGCTGTGCGATGAGCCTTCAGGTAGGTAGCATCGATCATCACGGTATTCTTTTCGCTGTGCTCGGCGGCCAGTCCTACCATCATCTGTGCGAAGATGCCTTTATCGCTCCAACGCTTCCAGCGGTTATAGAGCGTCTTGTGGGGGCCATACTCCTTAGGCGCATCTCGCCATCGCAAACCATTGCGATTGATGAAAATAATCCCGCTTAAAACCCGCCGATCATCGACACGTGGTTTGCCATGGGATTTCGGAAAGTAGGGCTCCAGCCGCGCCATCTGCGCATCGCTCAGCCAGAAAAGATCAGACATATCACCGCTCCGTTTTTGGACGGTGAATCATGCGGCTCCACGATAATCAATGGGTCCTGAGCCTAGGCAGTTGCCATGAACGCAGCCTGCATCAAAGCAGATTTAGGCTCACCGGACAGACGGAGCGTCGGAATTCCTCCGACCATTGCTCCTAGCGTGATGTTACTCGCGGCGGACCGGATGCTTTCGACGGGCCGAGCTGTTCGGCGGTCTGAGTTGCAGGCGGCCTCCCGTTTCACTAGACACCCATGCGGCTTGTGTGTTGGCCTTAATAAATTGGGGCGGCGAGCACCATGCAATCCTTAAGCCCCCGGAGGCGAGCTAAGGTGTCCGGTTGAAATGGAGGCCAGTTCAAAGATACGGGAAGCGCGCTTTCTATCGAACTAAGGATAGCCGCGCTATTCTTCTTTGCAGTTTGTAAACCTTCAATACCAGTGAGCGCAGGCCAATGACGCTGCCACAATAATCCCATTGGAGTTGCGACTTTCGTGAATTCGTTACGCAGCAATGTTAGGCGGGATTCTAGGCTAAATCCCCATATTGATTTCTGCCTTCCGCAACGCCGACCACTTTGTTTCGCTCAGTGGTTCCCCAAGCGCCTTGCGGCTTTAGTGAGAAAATGCACAACAATTCCGACGATGACACCCCAGAACGCGGCGCCGATTCCAAAAAGACTGGCGCCAGATGCGGTAAACATGAAGGTCAGAATGCCGGCCTGAGGATCGTCCGAGTTTAACGTATCAAGGGTGAACTTCATGATCGGCTGCAGTAGGGCAAGACCCGCCAACAATGCGATGAGCGCAGAGGGTAGGATGATCAAAAGGTCGATGATACTTCCCGAAAACAGGCCGCCGAGGCAGAAAAACACGCCGCAGGAGATGCCCGCGACATAACGGCGGCTCGGGTCGGGGTGGCTGTCTGGCCCCGCACAGAATGCTGCTGTGATTGACGCCAACGCCGTCGTGATACCGCCCATTAGCGCTGCGATGACGGATACCATAGCCCCCGCGATCAAGATGGGGTTGGCCGATATCCCATACCCATTCGCCCGCAAAATCGCCATTCCCGGAAGATACTGACCACTGAGCGTGGTGATCAGCAAAGGCAGCGCGAGACTGAGCATGGCTTGGGTGGAGAACTGAGGCGCTACGAACTCTGGACTGGCGAATGTGGCCTCTAATCGGCCAATCGAGGCATCGTAGAAGACCGCGCTTACCAACATGGCCGCGATTAACAGAATAAGCATCGCATAGCGGGGAAGAAGCGTGGTGCCGAGGGCGAAAACGAGGACGAGCACGGCCACAGCTGCAGGATCCGTTGCGAGCCCTCCCGCAGCCCTGAGGCCAAACCCGAACAATATGCCTGCCATCATCCCATTCGTCACCGAGGCAGGCAGAAAGCTCACCAGCCGTTCAAAAACCCCTGTGATCCCGATCAACAGCAACGTAGCGGCGACGACCAGATAGGCGCCCACCATTTCCGCAAGTGACATCGATTGGCCTAGGCCGAGCAAAAGCACGGTGCCCGGCGCCGACCATGCCATTGCCAAGGGCATGCGGTACCAAAGGCTCAACCCGATGCTCGAGATGCCTGCGGCAAGCGAAATCGCAAAGACCCACGAAGAGAAGCTGTCTTTTGAGACACCCATTGCCTCTGCCGCGCTGAGATAGATGAGCAAAGGACCAGCATAGGAGACCAGAACAGCCAAGAACCCCGCCCCTATAGCGGAGCCCGACAGATCACCCAAACCGGGCCGAGGGCTGTGCGCCACATCAGACATATTGCCCCTTTCGATGAGTCCCGTCACCGCGATAGCTTAGGCAACCACAGCATCTAAATTGGCGACCTTATCTAAAGCCTCTACAAAGAAGGGACGAAACCCTTCTGGGTGCTCGCTCATAGGGAAATGTCCAAGCTCATCCATAACGGACAGGGTCGCACCCGGAATTGCCTTTGCAGTACGCGCGGCATCCTCTGGGGTACAGGTCAGATCATAGGCTCCGACGATGATATGCACCGGCGTGCGGTCTGTATCGATCTGCGGCAATCGCGCGATGAGACTGTCGTCCTTGGTGTAAAAGCTCAGGTCGCCGCGGAATACGCCGGGGCCACTTTGCATGAACATCCAAAGCGTATTCGCTCGCTCCGCCGACGGCGCATAGGGGGAGATATTGGCCGAGACCAATGCGGCACCCATCTCTCCGCCATGGGCATCGGGGCGGTGGAACCAGTCAATGTCGTACCACGCAGGCTGGAAATCTGAGGCTTCGATGGCGATGAAACCGCTGAACTTTTCAGGATGCAGAGCGGCAAGCTGCAATGCAATACGCCCCCCCATTGAACAGCCCGCAAGGATAGGACGATCCAGCCCCAGCCCCTCGATCAACGTGAGGATCGTTTCGATATATGCTTCGGTGGTGAGGAGGTATTCCTCGGTTTCGAACCCTTCGGGCGGCAAGGATTTCCCGTGCCAGGGCATGTCAAATGCGATTAATCGGTTTGCAGCGGTAATTTCGGCATCGTTGAGCAGATGGCGCCATTGCCGCGTATCAGCTCCCGCTGTGTGTAGGCAAAGTACAGGGCGGCCCTGTCCGGCTTCTTCAAAATAGATGCGTCGGGCGGCGCCTGCGACCTCAATGGTAACGTAGCGGCCAGTGATCGGTTCGATGCTCATGCTGTGACGCCCTCCTGCGCACGTGGGATGCCTAGAACTTCCTTAAAGAAACGAAGATTTTTCACGAGACACAGGATGTCGCCATCAATTCGCCCCCGTCCTATCTTCACCAGACCGAAAATGTCATGAAATCCCGGCTCGGGCCGCGCCTGCCAGAATTTATCCAATGCTTCCGCGTCGGTGCGAAGCGCGAAGCGCCAAGGGGTTTTCCGGCTCGGGCCTTCTTCGATCCGGGCAATCTGTCCCTTGTCGAAGGACAGGTAGTATTCGTCGCCATCCACTTCGATGAGGACAGTTTCAGAGAAGAGCAGCCCGAGCTGCAAAAGATGCGGCGACGTCGCAAGTGTGGCCTGAATACGCTTAAAATTCTCGATCACCTGAGCCTCCCATACATTCGCAGGATGCAAGCTTGGTGCCATGATCACCCCTTTGCGCGCCATGCCACCGGAGGTATGGGGTAATACTTTAAAACAGGTACCTCCGCTCAGCGCGCTCCGCGCTGTGCGGTATCACTCAATACCAAGACAGGCATTGGGCAAAGCAGCTCGATCGCGGATGCTCGGTCCGATGGGGACGCACTGCACGCGCAGATCGCTCCTAGACTGCCAGGAGGAGGAAACCATGGGCATCGTTAATCAAGACAACATCACCGCCGTCGTGACAGAGAGCCTCGGAAAGCACGGGGATATTACCGGCCGTGAGCGCGAAATTGCAGCATCAATGATCAAGCACCTGCACGGTTTCATTAAGGATGTGAAACTCCAGCACCACGAGTTCCTCGCCGCTTGCGACTACCTCGCGCGCGCGGGCAAGCTGTGCGATGACAACCGGCAGGAATTCATCCTGCTGGGCGACATCTTGGGTCTCGAAGTCCTTGTCGACATGATGACTAACCCGGTCGAAGGCAAAGAGAGTGAATCCACTGTGCTCGGCCCCTTCTATCGCGAGAACCCACCGGTTCTGCCCAAGGGCGCATCGATCATTCAAAAACACTTTGAAAACGAAGAAACCGTCTTTTTCGAAGGTCACATCAAAGACGAAAATGGCAATGGCATCGCCGGCGTGACGCTCGACGTATGGGAAGACGCGCCCAACGGTATTTACGAGAATCTTGACCCCGACCAACCGGAATACAACCTGCGGGGCCGTTTCGAGACGGATGAGAACGGTCATTACGCCTTCATCGCCGTGCGTCCGGTCCCCTACCCCATTCCCGATGATGAAACCGCCGGCGAGTTGCTGCGCTTTATGGGCCACCACCCGAACCGCCCCGGCCATATGCACTTCATGATCTCAAAAGATGGCTATCGACCGCTAATCAGCCAGATCTACGATGCTGACAGTGCGTGGCTTGACGATGACAGTGTCTTTGCCGTGAAAGAAAGCCTGATCGGAAAGTTCAACCCCGCTAGCCAAGACTTGGGCACGGATCTGCATTTCGAGTTCGATTTTGTCCTCAAAGAAGGTGCGGTTTCGCAGGCCGTGGCCGCCGAGTAATCTTTCACACCTCCCTGTGAACTGGCCCCCGTGCTTCGGGGGCCTTTTTTTGTGGGTGGGGATCACATATCATCAGCCTTCGGGGGAGCGTCACAATGAATTTCAAGCAGCTCAGCTACTTTATCGCCGTGGCGGAGGAGCTTCATTTTGGCCGCGCCGCAGAGCGTCTGGACATGGCGCAGCCGCCTTTGAGCCGCCAGATTAAGCAATTGGAAGAAGACCTCGGCGCGGTGCTTTTCAATCGGGGTCGAAGTTCCATCAGCCTGACACAGGCCGGTGAACGGCTCCTTCATCGCGGCAAATCGATCATCGCTCAGTTGGATGATACGCGGTTGGAGTTGCGCCGCCTCGGCCAAGGGGCAGAAGGCAGATTACGGATTGGTTTCGTCGGGTCGGCGACCTATGGGATTTTGCCCAATATTATCAGGTCCTACCGCGCCAACTACCCTGACGTTAACCTCAGCCTCATCCCCATGAACAACGCGGATCTTCAACGTGCTCTGGTGTCGCGCGAATTGGACGTGGTGTTTGCCCGGCCCACTCTTAGAGACCCGGAGTTTCTCTCGAAGCATCTTGCCGAGGAAAAACTGATCCTCGCCCTCCCTGATGTCGTCGATACCGGAGGGCGCACGGTTGCCCGGCTTGAAAGATTGATGACCCACAACCTCATTTTATACCCAGAACGGCCCCGCCCAAGCTATGCCGATATGGTCCTCAATGCGGTCAAGGAGGCAGGCTTTGAAGCGCCTCTCAGGTTGTGGTGCATGGATTTGCAGACAGCCCTCAGCCTCGTGGCCGTAGGCGAAGGGGTCTGCATCGTGCCTCAGTCCGTCTCAAGCGCACCGCGCAAGGGCATGAAGTTTCTCAAAATCGAACCCGAAATTGCGCGCACCGAGTTGTCAGTAAATTACCGGCTCGATGATCAGGGGGTTCATGTCAAAAACTTCGTCAATGTCGCCCAAAAGGTTGCCAGACACAGCCCTCTGAAGAAGTAGGTTGAGGCCAGCCCCGTCGTAAGCCCAGGCCTGCCCCCTGCATCACACGCCAAGCCAAGTATGCTGAACCTCTTCGTCTGCCCTGATCTCGGCTGAGGTGCCGGACCAAACGATCTGTCCCTTTCCAACGACCACGACATCGTCCGCCAATGATGTGGCAAACCCAAAGTTCTGCTCGACAATGACCATCGACAGACCGGCGTCTCGCAGTTCTTGCAGCTTATCATGTAACAGTTTGACGATGATCGGCGCCAACCCTTCGGTCGGCTCATCGAGTATCAGGAGTTTCGGGTTCATCAGCAGACCGCGCGCAATCGCCAGCATCTGTTGCTCACCGCCCGATAACTGAGCACCGCCGTTATCCATGCGTTCTTCGAGCCGGGGGAAAACCTCCAGCACGCGCTCCATTGTCCATTCGGCCTCCGGCCCACCGAACCGCTTGGCCGCAAGCTCGAGGTTTTCGCGCACTGTCAGAGACGGAAAAATATCGCGCGTTTCAGGGACATAGGCGATCCCGGCCTTGGCAATATCAAAAGGCTGGGCGGCAATCGGTTTGCCATCAAAAACGATGTCTCCTGACTTTAGCGGCAGCAGCCCCATGATCGTCTTTAACGTTGTGGACTTGCCTGCTCCGTTGCGCCCGAGCACGGCCAGTACCCGGCCCCGCTGCGCGCTTAACGAAACACCATAGAGAACCTGAGTCTCACCATAGCCGGACTCGACAGCATTGAGTTCAAGCATCTTCCCAACTCCCCAGATAAATCTCTTTTAACATACGCGATCCCCGCGCCTCTTCCGGCAGACCGTCAAAGACCATCTCGCCGTAGTTCAGCACGGTGATCGTATCCGCAACGTCGAACGCCAAATCCATGTCGTGCTCAATAATGAGCATCGTCAGATCACGAGGCAAATTATTGAGCAGATCGTGAAATCCTTTGGCCATCTCCGGCCCCACGCCGCTGGTGGGTTCATCCATCAACAGCACGAGCGGCCGCGTGGCTAGCGCTACGCCGACTTCAAGCTGCCTTCGCACCCCGTAGCTGATTTCTGACACTCTAGCATCGAGATAGGGCAGTACATTAACCTGTTCGGCAACTTCTGCGACAATCTCGCGGACCTCCGGTTTTGCAAGGCTGTCTGAGAACAGGCGCGTCGCGTGCCCGGTATGAACTGCCGCGGCCAGCCCCAGATTGTCCCGGACGGTCAGCCCATCGAAAAGTGTATTTTTCTGGTAGCTGCGCGACAGACCGCGACGAACCCGTTTGGCAACCGGCAGCGTGGTTACATCCTCGCCCGCAAGATGAATGCTCCCGCTGCTCGGGGTCAGTTCACCGACCAGCTGATTGAATAACGTCGTTTTACCTGCGCCGTTTGGGCCGAGGATCACCCGACGTTCGCCGCGCTCCAGCTTCAGGGACACATCCCGCGTCACATGGACTGCACCGAAACTCTTGTTAAGATTACGTGTCTCAAGCATCGCTTACAGTCTCCCGTGTCACGTGATTGTGCGGTATCTTCGTGTCTCGGCGGTTTTGCCAGATAACCCAGCGCCCCTCGAGCCAACCATAGATCCCATTTGCCCGGCTCATCACCACAGCGATGAGGACAACGCCCACCACAAGGTGCCAATAGGTGGTGACAGCGCTCAGTTCATGCTTGAGCAAGACAAAGGCTACGGCGCCCACCAGTGGACCCACCAAGGTGCCTAATCCACCGAGTATAACCACAACAAGCGCCTCGCCTGACACGGTCCAGCCAAGCAGGCCGGGCGAGATATACATGATATGCTGAGCCGTCAGCGCCCCTGCGAGGCCGGCAATCATGCCCGACAGACCGAAGACGTCCGCCTTAACCCGCCAGACCGTCAGCCCAAGCGCCCGCATGCGTTGTTCGTTATGCATGACGCCCGTCAGCGAACGGCCAAGACCCGACCGCAAGATCAGGACCGACATCAAGTAAACCCCTGCTAGCATCGCCAGACAGAACAAGGCAAAGCTGCGGCTGTCGTTAAGGTCAACGCCGATTATGCTGAGGTCGAGACGCGAGATGCCGCCCAGCCCGTCGTCCCCCCAAAGAGGGGCGCTTCGAAGATATAGGAATAGGCCATCTGACCGAAAGCAAGCGTGGCCATGATGAAGTAAATCCCATGGCTGCGCGAACAAACCGCACCAATCACCCAAGCAGCCGCGCCCGTAATGACAATCGCCACGCCCATGGCCATCAACGGTGTCGCCCCAAATTGGGTGGAAAGAAGCGTGAAGGCGTAGGCCCCACCCCATCAGAGCGCCATGGCAAAGCGAAACCATACCGCCAAAGCCCGCGACGATATCGAGCGCCAGAACAAGCATGGCAAGGATCAAAATCTCGGTCAGGACCTCAAGGCCGAAATACTCTGCGGCAAAGGCCTGAAACAGCGCGCCGCCCAAGAGCATGAGCAAGACTATGTAGCGAAGCGTATTGTGGCTGAACATCAGCTTATCCTTTCGCTGGGAAGAGGCCCGGCTTGATCACGAGGACCGCAGCCAAGAGCGCGTAAATGAGAACGGAGGCCAGCTGCGGGGCGAGCACAGCGCCAAAAGTCTGGACGCAGCCATAGATCAGTGACCCGGCGATAGCGCCTTTAAGCGAGCCAAGCCACCGATCACGATCACGATCAACGTCGGGATCAGAATTTGCAGCCCCATATCAGGTGTGACACTCAGCAACGGTGCGGCCACCGCCCCTGCCAAGCCTGCGAGCGCACAGCCGACGCAGAAAACAATGAAAAACAGCCGCTCAACGTTTATCCCCAAGCAGGCGGCCATCACGTCGTTATCGACCCCGCTCGGATCATCGCACCAATTTGTGTGCGCCGCAGGACAAAACCCAAGGCGGCCAAGACTGCAAAACCAAGGACGATGATGAAGAGCCGATACGTCGGGTATTCCACCCCAAGAAGCGCCGTGCGCCCTTGGAAAATGTCGGGCACCGCAATGCCAAGAGCCAGATCGCCCCAGAAGATGCGCGTGAGGTCGAGCAGTGCGAAGATCAATCCAAAGGTGACCAGAACTTGCGCCATCGGACCGGATTTGCGCATTCGTTTGATCAATCCTGAATACAGCAGCATGCCGACCCGGCGACCGCAACCGGCGCGAGGAAAAACCAGCCAGTAGCCACCTACCGCCGCGAGGGATGCTGCGAAATAGGCACCAACCGCGTAGAGCGATCCGTGCGCGAGATTCACGAAATGCATCAGCCCAAGATGACAGTCAGGCCGATGGAAAGAAGAAACAATAGCATGGAAAGCTGCAACGCATTCAGCGCCTGAAGTATCCAAAAGCCAAGGTCGTGTGACATGAGATGCCCTCTTTGTTGGAAAGAGCCGGCGCACCGGTGCGGCCGGGCTACTGGCATTAGTTTGAAACGGGAGCCATCTCACAGCCGTTGGCTGGGTCCGCTTCTGCGGGAAGCTTTGCCAACACCTTTTGCGTCTGCCCGCCATCGCCTGCGACCGTTTCATAGACATAGATCGGCTGACGATATTGTTTCCAGCCAAGCAGGCCGGGCGAGATATACATGATATGCTGAGCCGTCAGCGCCCCTGCGAGGCCGGCAATCATGCCCGACAGACCGAAGACGTCCGCCTTAACCCGCCAGACCGTCAGCCCAAGCGCCCGCATGCGTTGTTCGTTATGCATGACGCCCGTCAGCGAACGGCCAAGACCCGACCGCAAGATCAGGACCGACATCAAGTAAACCCCTGCTAGCATCGCCAGACAGAACAAGGCAAAGCTGCGGCTGTCGTTAAGGTCAACGCCGATTATGCTGAGGTCGAGACGCGAGATGCCGCCCAGCCCGTCGTCCCCCCAAAGAGGGGCGCTTCGAAGATATAGGAATAGGCCATCTGACCGAAAGCAAGCGTGGCCATGATGAAGTAAATCCCATGGCTGCGCGAACAAACCGCACCAATCACCCAAGCAGCCGCGCCCGTAATGACAATCGCCACGCCCATGGCCATCAACGGTGTCGCCCCAAATTGGGTGGAAAGAAGCGTGAAGGCGTAGGCCCCCACCCCCATCAGAGCGCCATGGCAAAGCGAAACCATACCGCCAAAGCCCGCGACGATATCGAGCGCCAGAACAAGCATGGCAAGGATCAAAATCTCGGTCAGGACCTCAAGGCCGAAATACTCTGCGGCAAAGGCCTGAAACAGCGCGCCGCCCAAGAGCATGAGCAAGACTATGTAGCGAAGCGTATTGTGGCTGAACATCAGCTTATCCTTTCGCTGGGAAGAGGCCCACCGGCTTGATCACGAGGACCGCAGCCAAGAGCGCGTAAATGAGAACGGAGGCCAGCTGCGGGGCGAGCACAGCGCCAAAAGTCTGGACGCAGCCATAGATCAGTGACCCGGCGATAGCGCCTTTAAGCGAGCCAAGCCCACCGATCACGATCACGATCAACGTCGGGATCAGAATTTGCAGCCCCATATCAGGTGTGACACTCAGCAACGGTGCGGCCACCGCCCCTGCCAAGCCTGCGAGCGCACAGCCGACGCAGAAAACAATGAAAAACAGCCGCTCAACGTTTATCCCCAAGCAGGCGGCCATCACGTCGTTATCGACCCCCGCTCGGATCATCGCACCAATTTGTGTGCGCCGCAGGACAAAACCCAAGGCGGCCAAGACTGCAAAACCAAGGACGATGATGAAGAGCCGATACGTCGGGTATTCCACCCCAAGAAGCGCCGTGCGCCCTTGGAAAATGTCGGGCACCGCAATGCCAAGAGCCAGATCGCCCCAGAAGATGCGCGTGAGGTCGAGCAGTGCGAAGATCAATCCAAAGGTGACCAGAACTTGCGCCATCGGACCGGATTTGCGCATTCGTTTGATCAATCCTGAATACAGCAGCATGCCGACCCCGGCGACCGCAACCGGCGCGAGGAAAAAACCCAGCCAGTAGCCACCTACCGCCGCGAGGGATGCTGCGAAATAGGCACCAACCGCGTAGAGCGATCCGTGCGCGAGATTCACGAAATGCATCAGCCCAAAGATGACAGTCAGGCCGATGGAAAGAAGAAACAATAGCATGGAAAGCTGCAACGCATTCAGCGCCTGAAGTATCCAAAAGCCAAGGTCGTGTGACATGAGATGCCCTCTTTGTTGGAAAGAGCCGGCCGCACCGGTGCGGCCGGGCTACTGGCATTAGTTTGAAACGGGAGCCATCTCACAGCCGTTGGCTGGGTCCGCTTCTGCGGGAAGCTTTGCCAACACCTTTTGCGTCTGCCCGCCATCGCCTGCGACCGTTTCATAGACATAGATCGGCTGAACGATATTGTTGGTCGCGGGATCGATCGAAAGCGTCCCCGCGGGCCGTCAAACTTGACCTTGCGCAAGGCGGTGGCAAGGTTTCACGATCCGTCGCGCCGGCCTTTGTCGCCTCGATCAGCGCGCGGGCTGCGTCATAGCCATGCACGGCAAACTCTGAGGGCGCGCGGCCAGTCTTTTCTTTGAAGGCCGATACGAAAGCAGCATTCTCGGGGCTGTCGATTGTCGGCGCATAGTGGAGTGCGGTGATCACCCCTTCGGCGGCAGGACCTTCGGCATTCACATAAAGCGGAGACGTCAGAAAGCCGGAACCGTAAAGCGGAAGGTCCGCTTTCAGGCCAAAGCTGTCGTATTGTTTCACAAAAGAGATCGCCTCCCCGCCCGCGTAGAAGACGAACACCGCGTCAGCGCCGCTGGATTTCGCTTGGGCCAGATAGGGACCAAAATCCTGCGTTTTCTGGAACGGCGTATATTCCTGCCCGACGATCTCTCCGCCCGCTGCGGTGAATGTCTCGGTAAACCCGCCTATCATCTGCCGACCGGCAGCATAGTCGGGTGCTAGAGTATAGACCTTGCGGATGCCTTGCTCAAACATCCATTTCCCCATCGGACGATTCACCTGCCCGTTGGAGAAAGACATGCGCGTGATATAGGGCGAACAATTGACCCCGGTGGCCTCGTCATTGCCTGCGTTGGCGACGATCAGCGGAACGCCTGCCCCATGCACCATGTCACGCACCGCGCCCAGCACGCCGGAGCTTACGATGCCCATCATCACATCGACCTTGTCCTGAAGGATCAGCTTCTTTGCTTTGCCCAAAGCGACCGGGGGTTTCACCTCGGTATCCTCGCTCACGATCTCAAAGGTAGCATCGGTTTCCGAGCCAAACTTTTCGATTCCAAGGTTGAAGCCTGTCTCAATCTCATTGCCAAGCGAGGCGTAGACCCCCGAAAACGGCAGCAGCATACCGACTTTTAAATCCTCCGCCGCGGCAGGCACAGCCAGACCGGTAGCGAGCCCAAGGGCTGCCAGAATAGTACGTTTCATTATGTTCTCCTCCAGTTGAACTCAGACCCCCTCAGGGCCTAACCAAGATCGCCTCCGCCCACCGGCATCGTAACGCCGGTGATGTAGGACGCGTCATCCGACGCCAGGAACAAGATCGGACCTGCCTGTTCGTCGAGTGTTCCGTATCGTTTCATAAAGGAGGACTGGATCGTCTGGTCGACGATGGTCTGATACCAGTCCTCCCGTTGTTCCTCCTCGGCATTCGGGTTGCGCGGCACGATGCGCGCTGGCGCTTCGGTGCCACCAGGCGCTGTTGCCACCACGCGAATGCTCCGCTCAGCCATCTCCCACGCGAGGTTCGCGGTAATCGCGTTCACCCCCCCTTTGGCGGCGCCGTAAGGCACACGGTTGAGCCCGCGTGTCGCAATGGATGATACGTTGACGATCACGCCGCTCTCGCGGTGCAGCATGTGGTCAATCGCTGCGCGGCAGCAAAACAGGGTCGGGAAAGCGAGCGACGCACCTCTGCTTCGATCTGTTTCGGCTCGTAATGCTCATAGGGTTTGGCCCAGATGGTCCCGCCCACGTTGTTGATCAGGATGTCGATTTGCCCCCACAGATCGACGGCCTTTTGCATGGCCTTTTCGCAGCCGCTCCATGTTTCGAGGTTAACACTGATCGCTTCGGCCTCTCCTCCGGCGCTGCGGATCGCCTTGACCACCTCTTTGCGGGCGGGGGATCGGTCCACGATCAAGACCCGTGCGCCCTCTGCCGCGGCGCGCTCTGCCACGGATCGACCGATGCCCTGCGCCGCACCGGTGACAACCATAACCTTGCCTGCGAAACGCGTGCTCATGCGGCTTCTGCCGAAGTTTCCGTCGGGTTGAACTTTTCATAATGAAAGTTCGCCGGCGTCACGCCTAACGTGTCGAAATGCGCCCGAACGGCATCCACCATCGGAGGCGGGCCGCACAGGTAGACGTCGCAATCTCCGCCGCAGAGGTCTTCCGCCGAGAGGTGATCAGTCACGAAACCTTTCCGATCATGCGCCTCATCCTCCGCCGCGAGGACGGTCACAACCGTGACATTGCCGATCTTCTCAGCCAGCGCGTTGACCCGGTCCAATTCGACCAAATCGGCAGCACGGGTCACCGCGTAGTAAAGCTTGATCGGCTGATCGGCACCCTGCTCGGCCAGTTGCTCCAGCATCGAAAGGAAAGGCGCGAGGCCGGTACCGCCCGCCAGCCAAAGCTGGCTGCGTTCGATCGGGCGCAAATAGAATGCCCCCATCGGACCGGTGAGCGTAACCTGATCGCCCACCTTGGCCTGCGCGCCAAGATAGCTGCTCATCACCCCTCCGGGCAAATTGCGGATTAGGAAGGTCGCCTCATCACTGCCCTGAGCGGAAGAAAAAGAATACGAGCGGTGCCCCATTCTCGGCCTGTAGTTTCCAGTTGCCGTCGTAGGTGTAGGTCGACGAGCCGCGCAGCACTTCGAGCCCTTCGTCGGCCTGATCCACGATCATGTCGATCATCTTGCGCGCATCGCCGAGGTAATCCTCCAGTGGTTGGACGTCTTCGCTCAGCGAGCCGAACAGGAACCCGCGATAGTTTTCGAACTTTGCCACTTTGGTAAGGTCGTGGCTGCCGTCTGTGTTGAACTGCTCTGGGTAGCCCGCACCCTTGGGTCTTTGACCTTCAAAAGCTTGCCAGTGTTTGAAAAGGTCCAACCATGGAAGGGGCAAGTGAATGTCTTTTGGTTGCGACGCTTAAAGCGGCAAAGCTGCGCTCCGCGGTGCGAACAGGCGTTGACCAACGCGTGCAGCTCGCCCTCCTTGTCCGGGTGATGACAACCGGCGTGCGCCCCATCGTAAGGGTGAAATAGTCGCCCGGATTCGGGATCTGGCTTTCATGCGCCATGTAGATCCAGTTACCTTCGAAGATATGTTTGATCTCCAGTTCGAACATATCTTCATCGGTGAAGATATTCCGACGACAGCGGAACACACCGTTCTCCGGATCATCTTGGATCGCGCCATCAAGACGCGATTGGAACTCATCGAGATTGGATTGCGTGAACATTTCGTCCTCCTCCTAAATGCCGCTGCTCGTCCCAGAGCGTATCGGCTGGTTTTTTGTTCCCCCCCGGCCAGCAATCAGCTGGCGACGGCTTTCATGCTGCGCCGCTCACAGCGTCTGAAAGCAGCGATCTTGTCAGGGTCGAGTGTGACGCCGATGCCCGGGCCGGACGGGATTTCGACACAGAAGTCTCGGTAGATGAGCGGTTCTGCGAGGATCTCGTCCGTCAGCAGCAAAGGCCCGAAAAACTCGGTACCCCAGTGTAGGGTCTCGATCGTCGAAAAGAGTTGCAGCGCGGCTGCGGTTCCCAATCCAGTTTCGAGCATGGTGCCGCCATAAAGCCCAAGCCCTGCGGCCTGGCCGATGGCGACGACCTCCGAGGCACGCTTTAGCCCGCCTGATTGAGCAACTTTCACGGCGAAAACATCAGCACAGCTCTTGCGGACGGCCATCAAAGCGTCCTCTGGGCCGTTTAGGGCCTCATCAGCCATGACGGCGATCTCATAGCTTTTGGTCAGTTCGGCCATCGCGTGGCGATAGCGTGCGGCAACAGGTTGCTCGACCAATTCGCAGCCCGCATCCTGCAATCCCTTCAGCCCCAACGCGCCTCTTGCAACGACCAAGCCGTGTTGACGTCCACCCGTACGCTTGCCGCGTCACCTACGGCCTGTTTGATCCGCGCTACATGCGCGACATCCTCCTGCACGGACCGTTTGCCAATTTTCAGCTTAAAGATGTTGTGGCGCCGGGTTTCGATCATTTCCTGCGCTTCGGCGATATCCGTATCGGAATTGCCAGAAGCCAAGGTCCAAGCGACCGTTTGCCCAGCCCGTCCACAGCGCGATTTCGACCGCGGCTTTGGCGATCGGTTGTCCTTCACCAGCTTGTCGATCAACTGGATCGCCCCGTTCACATCGTCAGCCTTACGCCCCAGCAAGAGTGGAGTGATATAGGTATCGATCGCAGATTGGATACCCTCGGGCTCTCGGCCCCATAGCTCAACCCGCCGATGGTCGTGCCCTCGCCGATCCCTTCCGAACCGTCGGAGAATTTGACCCGAACCAAGACAGCGGTCTGCGTCCGCATCGTCGCCATCGAGACACATGTCCTCGGATGGTGGGGATGTCGAGGATCATTGTCTCGATCTGGTCGATCTTCGTCATGTGGTTCACCGCATCCGCAAGTTTTCATCTGCAGTAGAGAATGCCCGTCGAATTCGGTTTCTGTCGATGATGGGTGGGGTCTTAGGTGATACCCTGCGATGTCAGGCAGAGCGCCGAGCCCAGGTAGCTGCCACTTTGCGAATAGCCGAAGGCACCGTCAGAAACCGAAAGCACCCGCGTCAATCTTACGGGCGGGTGCTCAACAAACGCTCTAAAGGCCGTGGCTTACTTCGCATGAAAGATAAAGGACCGCATTGAGATCGACCAAGATCGATACTGTCGGTCATGAACAACAATTCATCGCGATTATCCGATGCGCCCGCGATTGTTAGCGCGGGTAAGTAATGGTCCACACTGGGGTGGCTTCGGTAAGAAGAGTGCCCAGCTTATCGCGATCTGCCAGCGTATCGAAGTCACGCTCGATCAAACGACCGGTGACCAGATCATCGAACTCCAGCGCAAATGCCTCGGGCCTTCCCTCAAAGCTCAGCCGCCGCAGGTTATGGACGATGTTGCCAGAACCGAGAATGAGCATGCCACGGTTTCGCAGGTCGGAAAGCGCTTGACCGATCTCGAGTTGATGCGCCAACCCTGCCCCATATCGATAGAGACCTGAAAGACAGGAACATCCGCTTCGGGTAGAGGTATTTCAGAACCGCCAGGCGCCATGGTCAGCCCCCAAGTGTCGTCTTCCTCGGCCCGGTGGCTTGCGAGGAGAGAGACAACTTCGCGCGCGAGTTCCGGATGGCCCTGTGCCGGGTATCGCTCGGCATAGAGCGCTTCGGGAAAGCCATTGAAGTCGTGGATTGTCGCGGGAAGGCGGAGACATCAACTAGTGTCGTTCCACGGGTCATCCAATGGGCCGATACCACGAGGATCGCGTTGCCGTGGAAGCCCTGCCCCAAAGTGGCCCAAGCCTGGCTGAAAGGCCCTCCGTGATGGCGTGCATGGGGCTGCCATGGCCGAGAAAGACAACCGGCATTCTTTGAGTAGGTGCGAAGCGATCGCGCAGGCTATGCAAGCTATGGGTCCGCATAATGACGTCTCCTCGGTTGGCCGATCACCCATCATCGGTGATCCGGGAGGGTTCAGCAGAATTGCCCAAGGCACGGTCAATCACCGGCAGGCGCAGGCATAGCCCCGGCCCCCAGCGCAATCACGACTTGAACAACCGCCCAGAACAGCGGGAATTCCCAGCCACCACCTTCGTTAAGAAGGTCCAGCCGAACCCGGCATGCCCAGACCGATCAAAGATGGCAATCAACGGCAAAGAAATAAGGCGCACGGCAATACCAGCGATCAACAAAAGTCCACCGCCAAGTTCAGCGAGGATGGTCAGGTAGGCAAAGAAGCCGGGAAGCCCAAGGCTTTCAAAGAAGGCAACGGTGCCGGGAATAGTAAAAAGGCTCACTTTCATCCATCCGTGAGCGAGAAAAAGAACACCACTGGAGAGACGAAGCGCCAGTGCGGCGATGTCGGTATTGGACTGCGTTGTCATTCGTATGTTTCCTTAGGGAGGGAGACCACATGCAAGCGGCCTGCTGTTTATGTGGCCCTACATACAGCTTGCCTAGCTCGTCCGAAATGGCGATGATATGGAATAACTGTCCATAAAATGTTCTGAATGAGATGGATCTGTTTGATCAATTGCGCGCCTTCGTGGCCACTGCCCGAAATGGGTCGTTCACGGCGGCTGCTGAGGAGTTAGGCACGTCCAACCGCCTGACGTCAAAATATGTGGCCGAGCTTGAACAGCGGCTCGGAGTTCGATTGCTGCAAAGGACAACGCGGCAGGTGGGTCTTTCCCCGGCGGGGGAAACCTTGCTGGCACGTGTCCCCGCTGCTGGACGGGATTGACGACCTACTGGAAGAGGTTTCGCAAGGGTCCGAAAACCTTTCCGGCCCGCTGCGCATCACCGCGCCAGTCACTTTTGGAGAGATTTACGTGGCCGGTATGCTGGCACGTTTCGGCGCGAAGTATCCAGACGTAACCATCGACCTGCGGCTGAGCGATGCCTATGCCGACCTCGCAGCAGACGGGATCGACCTTGCCCTGCGCATCGGCCATTTTGATCTATCGTCTATGAAGGTCCGCCGTCTGACCAGCTTTGAGAGCATGCTTGTCGCCAGCCCTGCCTTTCTGGCCCAGAGCCCCGATATCTTAAAGCCGGAAGACTTGGCTGAGGTCAGCTGCATCGTCGATACGAACCGACGCTTGCCGCGCCGTTGGCATTTCAAACGGGCAGCCGAGAAACGGGTCGTGCATGTCAAAGGACGGTTTCAGGTGAACTCAGCTCATGCGGCGGCAGAGCTCGCATGCCAAGGGCTTGGGGTCGCCTATATCCCCAGCTTCGCGGTGAGTGACGCCCTTGAGCGCGGTGCGCTGGTGCCCCCTCTTCCGGGTTGGACGGGGGAAAAAGGGATGTGGCGGCGGTCTATCTCGAAGGCCGTGCCCTTCCGCGCAAGGTACGGACGCTGATCGACTTTATCGTGGCCGATCTGCGCGAAACTTCGTTTTAAGCCCAACCGACCAGAACGCTGCTCCCTCCAGGATCACCCGAGAACACGTGCGATTCCGGCCTGCACCTTCAGCAACGCGGGAAGATAACTTTCGATTAACTCCGCCGGGTCCGGCTGCGTTGCCGCCATCCCGGTGTTAAGAGCCGCAACCACGGTACCCTTGCTGTTGAGCACCGGCACCGCGAGCGATCGCAGGCTTATCTCGACCTCCTGATCGACCATCGCATAGCCACGCTCCCCCGCTGACTGCACTTGCATCATGATCTCATCCGGATCCGTCAAGCTGAACCGGGTGCGCGGAGAGAGGTTCGACGCCTCAATAATCCGGCGTGCTTCCGCCTCCGGTATCGCGCCCAACAACACGCGTCCCATAGACGTGCTATGCGCTGGAAGGCGCGACCCAGGCATCAAACCAATAGACATGACACGCCGCTGCGATGCCCGAGCGAGATAAACAATTTCGGTCTCGTCAAGGATGGCGACCGAGCAACTTTGGCCGATCTGTTCGGTCAGCTGATCCAGCCACGGCTGCACAACCTGCGGCAGTTGCAAACCACCAATGGCCCCTGTGCCAAGGCGCAGGCAGCGATGTGTCAGAGTAAAGAACTTCCCGTCATAGGCAGCGTAGCCTTCGGCATGGAGCGTCAACAGGCAGCGGCGTGAGGTGGCACGGTCAAGCCCAGTCAGCGCGGCGACCTCGCTAATAGACAGCTTGGGGCGCTGCGCGTCGAAACATTCGATCACCCTAAGTCCCTTGGCGAGAGAAGAGATTGTACTGCTGGATTTGTTCGTCATGCGTACAGAAGATTACACTCAACGAACAAATGTCAATATACGCACAAATTACTGGTTCCGCATTTCTGTGAACGCTAGACCCTCTGCAACATGAGGAGACCAGCAATGGACAAAACATTTCCTACTGTGGCTGACGCCGTGGCCGACATCCTGGATGGGGCGACGGTGATGATTGGGGGGTTTGGCGGCTCTGGCGCGCCGATCGAACTGATCCACGCTCTTATCGACCGCTTCCGCGCCACCGGCAGCCCCGCAGCGATCACCGTCATCAACAACAACGCGGGCAACGGCTATTGCGGGATCGCGGCGATGATCAAAGCGGGCATGGTTCGCAAGATGATCTGCTCGTTCCCGCGCAGTTCCAACGCCGAAGCCTTCAATGAAAAGTACCTCGCGGGCGAGATCGAGTTGGACCTGGTCCCGCAGGGCACATTGGCCGAGCGCATCCGCGCCGCCGGTGCCGGCATCCCCGCCTTCTACACGCCGACCTCTTTCGGCACGGAACTTGCCGAAGGCAAACCGATCGAAGAATTCGACGGCAAGATGTATGTCCGCGAAAGATGGCTGAAGGCAGATTACGCGCTAATCAAGGGTCAGGACGGTGACCATACCGGCAACCTGACCTACCGCATGGCGGGCCGCAACTTTAACCCGCTGATGGCCATGGCGGCGGCAAAAACCATCGCGCAGGTTAGCGTGCTGGGCGCGCCCGGCAGCATAGACCCACAAGAGGTCATCACCCCGGGGATCTTCGTCGACGCAATCGTGGAAGTGACAGAACCTCAACAAGAAGAAGTGCTTGTGCGCACGGGAGCGATTTACTGATGGCGGAGTTTAACATCATGCAAGACAAGCTCTCGAACGCACAGATCGCATGGCGCGCGGCGCAGGACATTGAAGACGGGTCTTACGTCAACCTCGGCATCGGCTTCCCCGAAATGATCGCCAAATTCCAGCCCGAGGGCCGCGACGTGACCTATCACACCGAAAACGGGGTTTTGGGTTTCGGTCAGGCCCCGAAAGAGGGTGAAGAGGATTGGGATCTGATCAACGCTGGCAAGAAGCCGATCACGCTCAAGCCCGGTGCCGCGTTTTTCCACCACGCCGACAGTTTCGCGATGGTCCGCGGCGGGCATCTCGATCTCGCCGTGCTGGGGGCCTATCAGGTAGCTCAGAATGGCGATCTGGCGAATTGGCGCGTCGGCACCAAGGGCGTGCCTGCCGTGGGCGGCGCGATGGATCTTGTGCATGGTGCCAAACGGGTGGCCGTGGTCACCGATCATGTCACCAAGGATGGCGGCCCGAAACTGGTCGAACGCTGCACCTTCCCGCTCACTGGCTTGGGATGTGTCACCCAAGTCTATACCTCGCTCGCGGTGATCGACATCAAGGGCGGCAGGTTCATCCTGCGGGAGAAAGTGCCGGGGCTCAGCATGGACGCTCTACAGGCCGTCACCGGGGCCACGTTGCACATTGAAGGCGATGTTGCCGATCTTATCGTACCGGAGGAACTGGCATGATCGACGTCTATATCTGTGATTACATCCGCACCCCCATTGGCCGATATGGCGGGGCGCTGTCCTCTGTCCGGGCCGATGATCTGGGCGCTGTGCCCCTCAAGGCGCTGATCGAACGCAACCCCTCTTTGGACCCTGCGGCAATTGACGAAGTTATCTTTGGCTGCGCCAATCAGGCAGGCGAGGACAACCGCAACGTCGCGCGCATGTCACTGTTGCTGGCGGGCTACCCTGAGACCGTCCCCGGCACCACGATGAACCGGCTCTGCGGATCTGGTATGGACGCGGTGATCACCGCGGCGCGGGCGATCAAGGCTGGAGAGGCCGAATTGATCGTTGCGGGCGGGGTTGAGAGCATGTCGCGCGCACCCTTCGTAATGCCCAAGGCCGAGACCGCCTTTTCACGGAACAACGAAGTCTTTGACACCACCATCGGCTGGCGTTTCGTCAACAAATTGATGAAGGCGCAATACGGCGTCGATTCAATGCCTGAAACCGCGGAGAACGTGGCGGAGGATTTTGACGTTAACCGTGCAGATCAAGATGCCTTCGCCCTGCGGTCCCAGCAAAAAGCAGGTGCCGCGATGGCAAGCGGGCGTCTGGCGCAAGAGATCGTGCCTGTCTCTATCCCACAGCGCCGGGGTGATCCTATCCTTGTGTCAGAAGATGAACATCCCCGCCCTTCGACCACCTTGGAAGCGCTGCAAAAGCTTAAATCCTTTGTCAAAGCGGATGGTACGGTGACGGCGGGCAATGCCTCCGGCGTCAATGATGGTGCGGCGGCATTGATCCTCGCCACGAAAGAAGCCGCAGAGAAACATGGGCTGACCCCTATTGCCAAAGTCCTCGGCGGCGCGACGGCCGGGGTCGCACCGCGCATCATGGGCTTTGGTCCTGCGCCTGCGTCCAAAAAGCTGATGGCGCGGCTCGGGCTTAAGCAAGATGATTTCAGTGTCATCGAACTGAACGAGGCTTTCGCGTCACAGGGCCTTGCCACCTTACGTGATTTGGGCATCCCAGACGACGATCCACGGGTGAACCCCAACGGCGGCGCAATCAGTCTTGGACATCCGCTTGGCATGTCCGGCGCAAGGATCACCGGCACGGCCATGCTGGAGTTGGAACCCGGTGGAAGGTCCCTTTCTACGATGTGTATCGGTGTCGGCCAAGGGATCGCCATCGCACTGGAGGCCCTCTGAGCTCTTCGGCAGGTGACATGTTAATCGCTCCCAATCAGATGCGAAAATGCCTAACCAGATAGCTCCAGCCACGGCTCCGCGCTTGAAAGTGAGGGGAGAGGAGTGCCTGGCCGTACCTTATGCAACTCGTCATTCGTTCAGCATTTGCAGGCCAAAACTCCCTAGCGCGGGATAAAAGGGTGCGGAAAACTCTTTCAATAGCGCGGATTTGGCGCCGTCAAAACCGAATTTAAGATCGTACTGACGATCTCTTCCTTGAGCTTTCTTTGCCCCTCTTGGGAGACGATCTCATCCCCAAAAACCCGGGTGAAGGTAGGTTCGTTGGACACGTTAAAAAAGCACAGGGCGCTTATTTTCCAATGTAGTCGAAGGGGATCGATATCCGAGCGAAACAGCTTCATCTCGCGTCCACGCTCGAGGATTTCTTTTAACTGATCAACCGCCGGCGTGTTGCCTGATCGAATGGTTTCCGAGGCGGTCAGATGTATGCCTCGATGAATGTTCTCAATCATCACCAAGCGGATGAAATCTTCGTTGTCGCGGTGGTGTGAAAAGGTAAATTTGACCAGCTTTGAGAGAGCTTCAACAGGGTCGAGGTTCTCAAGTTCAAGGGCCCTCTCGCCTTCTCGCACATCGTTGTAGGCCTGTTCGAGTACTTCGCGATAGAGGCTCTCTTTGTCTTTGAAGTAGTAAAAAATCATCCGCTTGGACGTTTTTGTCTTCTCCGCGATGTCCTGCACCCGCGCGCCTGACAAGCCGTGGGCGGCGAACTCCGCTCGTGCCACGCGAAGGATATCCGCTTTAACGGCTTCGGGGTCTTGCTTCCATGAAGTGCGCTGACGACTCGTTGATGTTTTGGCGGATGTGGTCATGCGTAACTCCCTAACGGTCCGACCAGCATAGCACAATTAACTGCTTGGTACATATCTGTTGACACACAATTAACCACATGGTTCATTACGGACATTCCAGCGTGCCGGGAGGATTCGCTGGATGTATCGGAGGTAACGAATGTCGTCGCAGATCAAAAAGCAGACCAAGCACTCGCAAGACGACGGATCTGCCGATTTGTTGATCGGACTGGTGGGCCGAGGCATTCAACAGTCCCGCACTCCAAGGATGCACATGGCCGAGGGAGCTGCCCAAGGGCATCGCATTCTCTACCAAATTCTTGATGCCGATGCTTTTCCGCGAGGGGAGGCACCGCTGGAAAAAATCGTCGGCGCCGCTGAGCTTTGCGGCTTTGCCGGGTTGAACGTGACCTTTCCTTATAAAATCGACGTCATGGCCTTCTTGGACGAGTTATCTCCGAACGCCCGCGCTATTGGGGCAGTCAACACCGTGGTCTTTCGCAACGGGCGTCGCATAGGTCACAACACTGACAAATGGGGGTTCGAAGAAGGCTTCCGTCGGAACTTGCCGGACGCGAAGATGGGCCATGTTCTGCAAATTGGCGCGGGCGGCGCAGGGGTTGCTGTCGCTCATGCGCTCCTGTCCCTTGGCGCCGCTCGCTTGACGATCACTGACACGAACGCGGCGCGCGCCGCAGCTTTGGTAACGCAGCTTTCCCAAAATGCTGGTGCCGCGCAGGTCGATGCCATCGGTCTCGACCAACTATCGGAGATAGCTCCTACAGGTGTCGTAAACGCGACCCCCATGGGGATGGCGAAGCTGCCGGGCTCGGCCTACCCGGTCGAATTGCTGCATCCCGATTTATGGGTCGCCGATATTGTCTATTTCCCGCTTGAAACCGAGCTGCTTGCCGCCGCGCGCGCGGCGGGATGCCGGGTTTTGCTGGGCTCCGGAATGGCCGTCTATCAGGCCGTGCGGGCCTATGAACTCTTTACCGGGCGCAAGCCCGACCCGATGCGGATGAAAGCTACATTCGACTCTTTCATCTCATGAGACTTGCCGCGCAGGCGGCGACCGAACGCAAAATGGAGGATAGCATGCGTTTCAATTTTACCACCCTTACCACGGCCACGGCGCTCGCCCTTGGCCTTGCCGCCGCCGGCGCACAGGCTCAGACCCTGCGCATTGCCCATGTTGATCCCGATGAGTGGACCGGCTCCAAGAAAGGCGCAGCGGCCCAGATTTTCCGCAACATCGTCGAAGGCGAGACTGATCTGGAAGTTGAAATCTTCCCGGCGGGTGCTTTGGGTAACGAAGACGAACTGGTCGGTCAGGTTCAGGAAGGCCTTCTGCAAATGGCCATCGTATCGGGGGCCATGTCCAAAGCCTGCCCCGCGGCCTCGGTTCTCGACATCCCCTACACGTTCTCTTCTGCAACCGTCGCTTGGGAGGTGCTTGACGGGGAATTCGGTGAAGCACTGTCTGAGCACTGTCTTGAGCAGACCGGCATGCGGACCTTGGCCTATGGTGAAACCGGCTTTCGCAATTTTACCAACAACGTGCGCGAAATCCGTACCCCAGCCGATATGGAAGGCTTGAAATTTCGGGTACAACCGATCCCACTCTATCTTGAGATGGTCAGCGGCTTGGGCGGCGAACCGACCCCGATCGCATGGACGGAACTGCCGAATGCGTTGTCCACCGGTGTGGTTGACGGGCAAGAGAACCCGGTCGGCGTCATCTACAATAACGGTCTGCATCAGTTGCAGAAATACATGACTCTTGATGGTCACGTTTACGCGGCAGACTTTATCGTCGTCAGCGATGAATTCTTCCAGACCCTGACCGCCCCCCAGCAAGACGTCGTGACCCGCGCCGCCATCGTGGCCGGCAATATGGGCCGCTCAATCCAGCAATGGACAACGGCGCAGGGCGTGCTTTCGGTTCAGGAAGAAGGCATGCAGGTCTATTCGCCCACCGCAGAAGAACTGGCCATGTTTGCCGAGAAAGCGCAGCCAGCAGTGGTTGAGTTCCTGCGCGGCGAATTGGGCGAGAACGCCACTTGGATCGATGAGCTCCAATCGGCAGTGGCAGCAACACAATAAGCTGCTCCTACAGCCAGGCCGTCTTCGGCCTGGCTACACCATACCAACCGCGGAGGAGCCTGGGTCATGGACAGACTGAATAGAATAGTTGCTCAAGTCTTCGGCTGGGGAGCCGGGCTTTCGATGATGCTGGTGTTTGCTATCATCTTCATCAATTCCCTACGGCGCTACACCGTGGGCCAGTCGTTCCAATGGGGCGAGGAGCTGCCGGTCTATCTAGCTGCCTATGGCGTGATGTTCGGCATCTCAATGGCCTATATGCAAGACCGCCATATCCGCTTCACGATCCTAATCGATTTTCTGAGCGACCAGCGCAAGACACTGATGTTCGCGCTCAGTGATCTTGTGATGATGGTGACCGGAGTGCTGCTGGTCCTTTCTGGTCTCGCCTTTCTCGAACGTCGCGGCAACACGATGTCCTCTGGCATGTTCGGTCTGGCACGCTGGCTGGAAAAGAGCACAGGGATCGAGGCCTTTGCCGCGCTCGGCACCCTTGGCGTCTACCAGTTTTCGCTGATCCTTGGCGGCGCAATGATCACATTTGCGGCGGTTCTGAAATTCGTCGAGCGCCTGATCGCGCTTCGGGGGAACTGAAATGGTCTATATCATCCTTATCGCAGGGCTTCTCATCGGTGTGCCGATTGCCTTCGCGATCCTCGCCTCTTTGAGCTATTTCATGGCGGTGGGTGAAGCCCCCTACGCGCTGCGCATCGTCGCGACCGAACTGTTCAACGGGCTGAACTCCTACCCGTTGCTGGCCATTCCGCTTTTTGTGCTGGCTGGCGAATTGATGAACGAGAGCGGTATTACCGGACGGATCATCGCTTTTGCCAACGTTCTTGTAGGTCGGATGCGCGCCGGGCTTGCGATGGTCAACATCTGGGCCTCGGTCATCTTCGCGGGTCTGTCTGGCTCCGCTGTCGCCGACACCTCTGCCATCGGCCGGGTATTTATCCCCGAAATGGAAAAACATGGCTATGACCGTGCCTATGCGGCGGCGCTGACAGCGGCCTCGTCGGTTATCGGACCGATTATTCCCCTTCGATACCGGTCATCATCTATGCGTTAATCGTAACAGGGGTCTCGGTCCCCGCCCTGTTCATGGCCGGCGTGATCCCCGGATTGCTACTGGCCGTCTTTCTCTCCGCTTACGTCATGCTGACGGTTGATATGACCAAGATCCGTCAGGCGGCAGACGACATGCCTGACGCGCAACCGGCCCAAGAGGCGCTGCTTGGGGGCATCTTGCCTCTGCTGATGCCCGTTTTTGTTGTGGGATCGATCCTGCTTGGCGTGGTGACACCCACAGAGGCCGCCAGCTTTGCGGTCGCCTATGCGTTGGTTGTAGGCCTTTTTGTCTATCGCAAGATTGCGCTTAAACGCCTTCCTATCATCTTTACCGAAGCCATGCGCGATAGCGCCGTGATCCTAATCATCATCGCGGCGGTTTCAGCAGCCAACTGGCTGTTGGCCTACAACCGTGTACCAAACATGTTGACCGATTGGGTGTTGGGCAATGTTGACAGCAAGACCACGTTCTTGATCGCCGTCATCCTCCTGTTTCTCTTTGTCGGTCTCTTCCTCGAAGGCATCGCGGCGATGCTGGTGCTCGTGCCGATCCTCCACCCTATCGCCGTAAGTCTGGGCATTGATCCGGTTCACTTCGGCATTCTGGTGATCTTCAACCTGATGATCGGCCTGATTACCCCCCTCTGGGCCTCTGCCTGTTTGTGGCAGAGGGAATCGCGGGCGTCGGCATGGCGCGCATGGTCAAGGCAATCCTGCCGTTCTTTCTGGTCGAGGTACTGGTCCTGCTGGTTCTTACATTCGTGCCGCAGACAGTGACCTGGCTGCCGCAAACCCTGGGGTATTGAGATGAAAACTTCCATCGCAACAGTGTCCATATCCGGCAATTTCCCGGAGAAACTCGAAGCCATTGCAGCTGCCGGTTTTGATGGTATCGAAATCTTCGAACAGGATTTTATCGCCCATGACGGGGACCCCAAAGAAGTGGGCGACATGATCCGCGCCATGGGTCTCGAGATCACCCTCTTTCAGCCATTCCGAGATTTCGAAGGTTTGCCAGAACCGCACCGGGCAAAGGTTTTTGATCGGGTAGAACGCAAGTTTGACCTGATGCAAGACCTTGGCACAGACCTTGTTCTTATCTGTTCGAGCTGCCACCCGGAGGCTCTTGGTGGCATCGACCGGTCTGCGGCGGACTTCAACGAGCTCGGCGACAGGGCGGCCAAGCGCGGCCTGCGGGTCGGCTATGAGGCGCTGGCGTGGGGGCGGCACGTCAATGACCACCGGGACGCATGGGAAATTGTGCGCCGCGCCGATCACGGCTCGGTTGGCCTGATCCTCGACAGTTTTCACACGCTGGCGCGCAGGATTGATCCGGAAACCATTCGCCGCATTCCCGGCGACAAGATCTTCTTTGTACAACTCGCCGATGCCCCTGCAATTGACATGGACCTGCTCTATTGGTCGCGCCACTTTCGCAATATGCCGGGGGAAGGTGATCTGGATGTAACCGGCTTCATGAAGGCGGTCATGGCCACCGGGTATACGGGGCCAATTTCACTGGAGATCTTCAACGATCAGTTCCGCGGCGGCCACCCCAAGACCATCGCAAAGGACGGCTATCGATCGTTAGTCGCTTTGATGGACGACGTGCGGCGTGAAGAACCAGCGACGACGCCGACAACTCCCGCTCTGCCAAAACGCTCGAAGGTCGAAGGGGTGTCCTTCGTCGAGTTCGCCGCCCGGGGCGCAGAAGCCGATACCCTGGAGCGATTGCTCGAAACGCTCGGCTTCACTCTCTCCGGCACCCATATCGCCAAAAAGCTGTCCCTTTGGACCCAAGGCGATATACGGATCGTGGTGAACCGGGAGACCACCGGCTATGCCAGCAGCGCCTATACGACCCACGGCACAACCGTCTGCGACATCGGCATTTCTGTCGATGCGGCGACTGAGACCGTAAGCCGTGCCAAGGCGCTTGGTGCCGCGCCCTTTCATCAGCCGATTGGCCCCGGTGAGTTGGATATACCGGCCATTCGCGGGCTAAGCGGCAGTGTCTTGCATTTCATCGACCAAACCAGCGGACTGAATGATGTCTGGTCGGTCGAGTTCAACCAGACCGACGCCGAGCAGACACATGCGGGCCTGACAAGCATCGATCACATTGCCCAGACCATGAGCTATGACGAAATGCTCAGTTGGTCTTTGTTTTATACCACGCTGTTCGACATGGAAAAATCTCCGATGGTCGATGTGGTAGACCCCGACGGGCTGGTGCGCAGCCAAGCTTTGGAAACTCGAGATGGCGCGTTTCGCATCACGCTTAATGGCGCAGAAACTCATCGCACCATGGCAGGCAACTTCCTTGCCGATAGCTTTGGCGCCTCCGTGCAGCACATCGCACTGGCGAGCGAAGACATTTTTGCCACCAGCAGCGCGATGCGGGCCAAAGGATTCGAGCCACTGCCAATATCGGACAACTATTACGCCGACCTCGTCGCGCGGTTCGATCTGGATGCCGACATGCTCAGCGCCCTGAAGGCAGGGAACATACTCTATGATGAGGATGCAAAAGGGGCGTTCTTTCAGTTCTACTCGCGTCCTTATGCAGGGGGCATGTTCTTTGAAATCGTCGAGCGTCGTGGCGGATACGCGGGCTACGGCGCCCCCAATGCCCCCTTTAGAATTGCCGCTCAGAAACGCCTGATGCGCCCGAAAGGAATGCCAAAGATATGACCGACAAACATGACGCTGGAATGAAGGTGCGCCGCGCGGTGCTGGGAGATGCCCATGTGGACCGTGCTCTGGCGGCCGGGACGGAGTTTGACAGCGCCTTTCAGACACTGATCACCGAAGCGGCCTGGGGGACGGTCTGGGCTTCTGATGCGATCACGCGGCGAGAGCGGTCCATGATCACACTTGCGCTCTTGGCCGCGACCAAGAACTTCGCCGAAATCCCGATGCATATCCGCGCGACCGCCAATACCGGCGCCACGCGACAGGACGTGATCGAGGTGTTCCAGCATGTCGCTATCTACGCCGGAGTGCCCACCGCGAACCACGCGATCGCGCTGGCCAAACAGACCTATGCGGAAATGGAGGAGGAACAATCATGAGTAATGGGGACCTCATCCAACGTGACCGCTTGTGGCATCCGCCTGCCCTTACGCCCGATTACAAAACCAGTGTCGCGCGCTCGCCGCGCCATGCGCTTTTGTCGCTGCAAAACTCGGACAGCGAGCTAACCGGACCGACCTTTGGGCAGAACGACATTGCAGAAATCGACAATGATCTAATCCTGAACTACGCCAAAACAGGAGACCCTATTGGGGAGCGCATTATCGTGCATGGCCGCGTTCTGGACGAAAACGCGCGTCCGGTTCCGAACACCCTTGTCGAGATCTGGCAGGCGAACGCAGGCGGCCGCTATCGGCACAAGAAAGATAGTTATCTCGCACCGATTGACCCGAACTTTGGCGGGTGCGGTCGCACGCTGACCGATGACAATGGAAACTATGTCTTCCGCACCGTCAAACCCGGCGCCTACCCATGGCGGAACTGGGTCAACAATTGGCGGCCGGCCCATATCCATTTCTCAGTATTCGGGACCGCTTTCGCGCAGCGCCTGATCACCCAAATGTACTTTGAGGGCGACCCTCTCATCGCCAAATGCCCGATTGTGCAATCCATTCCGGAACAACGCGCCGTTGATCAGCTTGTCGCCGCATTGGATCTAAACGCCTCCCTGCCGCTCGATAGCATTGCCTATAAATTCGACATTGTGCTTCGGGGACGCCGCTCGACCTTCTTCGAAAACCGGCCAGAAGGGAACTAATCATGGTGCAAGCACTCGACTACCTCAAGGAAACCGCATCTCAGACGGCTGGGCCCTATGTTCACATCGGGCTCGTTCCCGGCGACGCCGGCTTCGATATCTACGACCACGAACTGGGGCGGGACATTGCTGGCCCGAAGGCTGCAGGCACACGTATCACCGTCACCGGGACGGTAACCGACGGCACCGGCGCGCCGGTTAAGGACATTTTGATTGAGGTCTGGCAGGCAAATGCTGCAGGCATCTATCCCGGAAAGGGCAAGGTTGAAGACGGCTTTCGCGGTTGGGGGAGGGTCACGCCCGATTTCGAGACCGGGGTATTCAGCTTTGAGACCGTGAAGCCCGGCAAGGTGACGGGGCCCGATGCCCGGCCAATGGCTCCGCACCTCAATCTCTGGCTGGTAGCGCGTGGCATCAATGTCGGGCTCAACACGAGAATGTACTTCGGTGACGAGGACGAGGCCAACGCGGCTGACCCAGTCCTCACCCTGATTGAGCAGCCCCTACGTCGTGAGACGCTGATCGCGCGCGCCGATGGCAATACCTATCACTTCGACATTCGCCTACAGGGCGAGGGCGAAACCGTATTCTTCGATCTATGAGGCCCCTATGACCAACCCGTGTATCATCTGCGTGGCACTCACCGGGTCCCTGCCGACGAAGGACAACAACCCGGCAGTGCCGATCACCATTTCCGAACAGATCGAAAGTGCTCAGGAGGCCTTTGAGGCGGGCGCCTCGATCGCCCATTGCCACGTGCGCGACGATCACGGTCGCCCCACCTCAGACCCGGACCGTTTTGCGCGACTGAAAGAAGGTCTGGAACAGCAATGCCCGGGCATGATCGTCCAACTTTCAACCGGGGGACGCTCTGGCGCGGGTAAGGAGCGCGGCGGTATGCTATCGTTGTCGCCGGACATGGCTTCGCTGTCAGTAGGGTCGAACAATTTTCCAACGCGCGTCTATGAAAACAGTCCCGACTTGGTCGACTGGCTGGCCTTGGAAATGATCGCCCATGATGTCAAACCCGAGATCGAAGCCTTTGACCTTGGTCATATCGTACAAGCCACCCGCATGGCCCAAGATGGTCGGTTGAAGGGGCCCCTTTATGTACAGTTTGTCATGGGTGTGAAAAATGCGATGCCTGCGGACGAGCCGATTTTTGACTTCTACATCGAAACACTCAAACGTCTGGCACCGGACGCCCAATGGTGCGCCGCCGGTATCGGCCCTGCACAGTTGACCATCAACGAATGGTCTATCGCCAAAGGCGGCCACACCCGGACCGGCCTGGAAGACAATGTCCGGCTGGACCGCGATAGGCTCGCGCCCTCCAACGCCGCATTGGTCAAGCGGGCCGTCGCACTTTGCAAGAAATACGAGCGACCTGTCGCGACTTGGCAAGAGGCGCGGGAGATATTGGGGCTGAAGACGAGAGAGAGTGCTGCGCCAAAGTCCGCCTCTGCCGCCACCCCATGATGTTCGCCACCCTCAACGGGATAGCACACCACTATCGCTATCGGCCCGGAACCGGCGTGCCTGTGGTGTTTCTGAACTCACTTGGTACGGACTTCCGGATCTGGGACAAAGTCATTGACCGGCTGCCGTCACAAACGCCAGTGCTTTGCCTTGATAAGCGCGGCCATGGGCTGAGCGACGATGGGCCAATTACGATGGACCAGCTCATCGACGATGTTGCTGCCCTTGCTCTGCACCTTGACCTGCCTCCTGCCCTGATCTGTGGTGTATCCGTTGGCGGCCAAATCGCTCAAGGTTTTGCCGCTGCTTATCCGGCGCAGGTGAGCGCGCTCATGCTATGTTGCACCGGAGCCAAGATCGGTGACGCGGGAAGCTGGAATGCGCGCATTGAAAGCGTTGGGAAGTCCGGTATCGCTGCGCTCTCGGACGCCATTCTTGAACGCTGGTTCAGCCCAAACTTTCACGCGACACGATCGGCCGAATGGGCAGGCTACCGCAATATGCTGGCCCGCACATCTGCTCCTGGCTATAGCGGCGTTTGCGCCGCAATCAGAGACAGTGACCTCACGACGCGAGCTGGGGCGATCACGGTGCCGACAGTTTGCATCGCCGGAAGTGAAGACCGCGCGACCCCGCCGGAACTCGTCAGGGCGTTGGCGCAGATCATACCGGACGCCTCCTATCGCCTCGTGCCCGGCTGTGGTCATCTACCCTGCATTGAAAACCCCAAGGTTGTCTCAGATTTGCTGGAAGACCTGATGGAAAAGATTTCATGACCTCCCCTTTCGAGCATCCCTGGTTGAGCGGGTTATTTGGCGACGCAGAGGCCACGGAGATTTGGGGCCCCACGCGGCAGATGACGCATATGATCGCCTTCGAGAGAGCCTATACGCAGGGGCTGTGCAAAGTCGGCACTATTTCTGAAGATACCGCGAAAGAAGTCGCGCGTACTTTCGACGATTTCCAACCCGATATGGAAGCACTTCGTTCTGCGACAGCGCGTGACGGGGTGGTTGTTCCCGAACTCGTCCGGCAGATCAGGGGGTCCGCGGGTTCTCATGGTGAAGCCATACATAGCGGCGCGACTTCGCAGGATGTGATTGATACCGCTTTGGTCCTGACTTTGAAGGACTACAGTAACCTTCTGAAGCGGCGCCTTTTGGAACTGACGGAAGCAATAGACGCTTTGTCGGCGCGGTTCGGGAGCCGGAGGATCATGGGGCGCACCCGGATGCAGGCGGCGATGCCCATTGCGGCACGAGAGCGGTTCGTAACATGGTCTCAGCCTTTAGACGACCATCGTCAGCGGCTCACGCAGACCAGGCCCCGCGTCGAGCGGCTTCAACTTGGGGGCGCAGCCGGAGATCGGGCAGCTTTGCCCCATGCTGAATCTCTCGGGGCTGAAGTGGCTTTACGGCTCGGTCTCGCGAACCCGCCAAAGGCATGGCATGCAATGCGCGACGCGGTGGTCGACTACGCTGGGCTGCTGTCGCTGATCAGTGGAACGCTTGGCAAAATGGGACAAGATATTTGCCTCATGGCGCAACAAGGCGTCGACGAAATCACGTTGGACAACGCAGGGGGCTCTTCCGCGATGCCCCACAAACAAAATCCCGTTCTGGCTGAATTGCTTGTGACGCTCGCCCGGTTCAATGCCACTCAGGTGTCGGCCATGCATCAAGGGCTGGTTCACGAGCAGGAACGTTCCGGCGCGGCTTGGGCGTTGGAATGGATGGTTCTTCCGCAAATGGCTCAAGCAACCGCACGCAGCTTGGCCGCATCAATCGCAATTTGCCAGGCGATCTCCCACGTTGGCTCAAAGGACATCAGATGAGTTCCCAAACGATCCATATACTCAACGGCCCGAACCTGAACCTGCTGGGCACCAGACAGCCCGAGGTTTATGGGCGGGATACCCTGAACGATGTCGAAACGCTCTGCCGACGCGTTGCCACCGAGTATGATCTGGCCATTCTGTTTCGCCAAAGCAATCATGAGGGTGAGCTCGTAGAGATGATCCATGAAGCAAGAACCGAGGGGATGGGCGTCGTCATCAACCCAGCCGCCTATACCCATACCTCAATTGCTATTCGCGATGCCTTAGCGAGTTGTGAAATCCCGATTTACGAGGTCCATATTTCGAACGTTCACCGTCGGGAAGCCTTCCGACATCACTCCTTCGTATCGGATGTGGCGACCGGCGTCATAGCGGGGTTAGGGATCGAAGGCTATGCTGCGGCTATTCGCGCAATCTCAGGACCAAGAACAAAAAAGCTTCGTTGAATGGAGTTTTAGCCCCCACCGAGATTTGGAATCTGACATAAGTTACGATTTGCAGTAATCGAAAATGCCCTCCCTGAAATTGTTTTTGACGAAGAACCCTCACGCAGCATATGTTTGTAGATAACCATCATCTGTCAGCTCTTCCGCTCTCTGCAGTGAAGCCTGCGTCTTCCAGCTGTTCCCTATCTGGCAGGTCGCGTAACGATTCCAGGTGAAACGCGATTAGGAACTGCTCTGTAGTCACATAAGTCAACGGCGCGCCTCGCCTTGGCGAGCGCGGCCCCGACCCAATCAGATCTCGCGCATGCAAACGCCCGATCACGTCGCGGCTGATCGCCTTCCCGATGATCTGGGCGGCGTTGATCCTTTACTCGTATTCGATGCTGCAACAGATGCGGCGGAGCCGTCCTGCCAAGAGCGTTCGGTAAATATCACAATTGACGATTGCTATAAGTTTCGCACACTAGACTTTGGTTTCGTCTATCTAATTTCCAAAAAGCGCGGTGGCGTCCTTGGTCGACAAGGTATCAGGGCCCACGACCAATGCGACGTTTCCTAGGACGTGATACCGCCTCAATCGATACGATAATCAGACAACAGCGTCTATATGGACGCAGGCGTGCTCCCCGGTATCAGGAAAACGCCTTCAGCCCTCATGCCGGGAAACCCCTTCGATCAAGGGGTTATGGCGGAGACGAAGGGATTCGAACCCTCGAGACCCTTCCGGGCCTACTCCCTTAGCAGGGGAGCGCCTTCGACCACTCGGCCACGTCTCCGTCGACCCGTCTAAAGAGGTCGCGCCCGAGGGGCAAGGCGAAATTCGTGGGAAATTCTGCATTTCTTGCGGTGGGTTTCTTTTTCCGCCCGCTGATCCGGCGCGCTGAGACGGAATGCTGCGGGATCAACTGTGCTGCTGTGCAGAAGCAGCCATCCCAGCAGCCCCAACGACTGGCATTTCCCGGCCATTTGGTGCGGTTGTAGCAACTTACACGGCAGCGTGAATAACTTGTGAAATGGTGCGAGGGATTAAGTAACCGTTTGTTTAGGTGAATAAAAACAAACCCCCACCTTCGTTCAAACAAGCAAAACGCCTCGCCCTACTCCCAATCTCGCAACCGCGGCGAAACTTTCGCGGCGGAGCGCCCGTTACTTCACCACAAACGATGACATCGCAATGACGCGATTTAACAGAAACCTGAAGGAACACGCTATGAAACTCATCATGACCACCGCCGCCGCCGCTTTGATCTCGACCGCTGCCGTTGCCGACAACTCCACCCGTCACAACGACATTTTCCTCGACACTTCGGTGAACGCTGACGCAAGCGACGTCTATGGCAACAATGACCGTATGCGGAACCCGCATGCCTCGACCAAGGCAAACGACATCATGCTGAACACCGCCGACACCGACAAGAACCGCGACACCGTGATGAGCACGCGCAACGCCCTGCGCAGCCCCGGTGAAGGCTATGTCTACGGTGGCTTTGGCCCGGGCAACGACAGCAAGTAAGCTGTTGCCCTAACGAACAAAAAGCCCGGCAGCGCGCGCTGCCGGGCTTTTTACGTGGGCGGAGGCCTTGCCCCCTGCCCCGCTGATCAGGTGTTGAACAGAAAGTGCAGCACGTCGCCGTCTTTGACGATATAGCCCTTGCCCTCGGCCCGCATCTTGCCCGCTTCTTTCGCAGGGCCCTCGCCGCCGAGGCTAACGAAATCATCATAGGCAATGGTCTCGGCGCGGATGAAACCCTTTTCGAAATCACCGTGGATGACCCCCGCCGCCTTGGGCGCGGAGGTGCCGGATTTGATGGTCCAAGCGCGCGCTTCTTTGGGGCCGACGGTGAAATAGGTCTCTAGGTGCAAAAGCTCATAGCCCGCGCGGATCAACCGGTCGAGCCCGGCTTCCTTCAGACCCATTTCTTCGAGGAACATCTCAGCCTCTTCGGCTTCGAGCTGGCTGATCTCCTCTTCGATCTGGGCCGAGATCACGACATGGGAATTGCCCTGTGCGGCGGCCATCTCGGCGACCTTCGCGGAATGTTCATTGCCCTCGGCGGCCTCGGATTCGCCCACGTTGCAGACATAGAGCACCGGTTTGGTGGTCAGCAGTTGCAGCATGCGCCAAGCCTTGGCGTCATCTTCATCAACCTCGACAACGCGGGCGGGCTTGCCGTCTTCCAGCGCTTCCAACGCCATGCGCATCAGACGCTCTTGCTGGACCGCTTCCTTGTCACCGCCACGCACTTTGCGGACGATGTTTTGCAAACGTTTTTCGATGCTTTCGATGTCGGCGAGCATCAGTTCGGTGTCGATGGTTTCGGCATCGGCCACGGGGTCAACGCGGCCTTCGACATGGGTCACGTCGCCGTCATCAAAACAGCGCAGCACATGGGCGATGGCGTCGACTTCGCGGATGTTGGCGAGGAACTGGTTGCCCAGACCTTCACCCTTGGACGCGCCTTTCACCAGTCCGGCGATATCGACGAAGGTCATGCGCGTGGGGATGATGCTTTTCGAACTGGCGATCTCGGCCAGCTTGTCGAGCCGCGCGTCGGGCACCGCCACCTCGCCGACATTGGGCTCGATGGTGCAGAACGGAAAATTCGCCGCCTGTGCCGCTGCGGTGCGGGTCAGCGCGTTGAAAAGGGTCGATTTGCCGACGTTCGGCAGACCGACGATGCCCATTTTGAAACCCATGACGATACCCCTATAAAAGCTGCGCGTGTGTTAGGGGTAAGGGCCGCAAAGCGCAAGACTCAGCGCGCGCGTCGGTCCTGATGCGCCTGATAGATCAGGATCCAAGCCAGCAGGATGAACATCGGATGCGTCAACCCGCCCGAGAAGATGATCGCAGGCAACCAGATCAGGAAGACCACGATAGACAGGATCGGCCGTCCGATCAGCAGGATCGACAGCGGCGGCAGGAAAAGGGCGAGTACATAATTCATGGCCCATGAGATAGGATGCTTTGCGCAAAATGGAAGGGCGCTGCGTGCCATAGGCGCCCACGGGAGGCGAATTTTGCCGCCCTCTGCCCCGCGGTGGATTGATTTTCACCGCGACATTCGGCATTGCCGAGGAAAGCACCAAATGAGGCAAGCCACATGACCCGTATCGACGCCAAATTCGAAGACCTCCGCGCCCGCGGCAAAAAGGCGTTTGTCTCCTATGTGATGGCGGGCGACCCGGATTTCGACCGTTCGCTGGAAATCGTGCGCGGCCTGCCCGCTGCCGGGGTCGACATCATCGAACTTGGCCTGCCCTTCACCGATCCGATGGCCGATGGCCCGACGATCCAGCTTGCCGGTCAACGCGCCCTCGAAGGGGGCATGACGCTGAACCGCACGTTGGAAATGGTCCGCGCCTTCCGCGAAAATGACGACACGACCCCGATCGTGCTGATGGGCTATTACAACCCGATCTATTCCATGGGCGTCGAGACGTTTCTGAAAGAGGCCAAAGACGCCGGGATCGACGGGTTGATCGTGGTCGACCTGCCGCCCGAAGAAGACCTCGAGCTTTGCCTGCCCGCGCAGGACGCCGGGTTGAACTTCATCCGCCTCGCCACCCCACGACAGACGACAAGCGCCTGCCGCGCGTGGTGCAGAACACCTCCGGCTTCGTCTATTATGTCTCGATCACCGGCATCACCGGCTCGGCCGAGGCGAATGCCGCGGATGTCTCGCCCGAGGTGGCGCGCATCCAAAAGGCCAGCGGCCTGCCCGTCATCGTGGGCTTTGGCGTGAACACGCCCGAGAAAGCCCGCGCCATCGCCGAAGTGGCCGACGGTGTTGTGATCGGTTCGGCCATCGTCAGCCGGATCGCCAATGGCGACAGCGCAGAAGATGTGCTGGGCTTTGTGAAATCACTGGCCGACGGGGCGCATTCAGCGTAAACCCCTCGCCTCTGCAAACGACCCCAAGCCCGCGCTGCCCCACTGGCCGCGCGGGCTTTTTCGTCGCCGCAGCCTTCCCAATTGCCAAGCCCCCACCAGTTGCTACCAAAAGTTAACCCATTCAGCACAGGTGGCCCATGCCCGTCATCACCAGCATCGACGATCTCAAACGTATCTACAAACGCCGCGTCCCGCAGATGTTCTACGACTACGCGGAATCGGGCAGCTGGACCGAGCAGACTTTCCGTGAGAATTGCAGCGACTTTGACCAAATCCGCCTGCGCCAGAGGGTCGCCGTGGATATGTCGGGGCGCAGCACGGCGACGCAGATGATCGGCGAGGACGTGGCCATGCCGGTGGCCCTCGCCCCCGTGGGCCTGACGGGGATGCAATGTGCCGACGGGGAAATCAAGGCCGCGCGCGCAGCCGAAGCCTTTGGCGTGCCCTTTACCCTGTCGACCATGTCCATCAACTCTATCGAAGACGTGGCAGAGGCGACGACGAAACCCTTTTGGTTTCAACTCTATACCATGCGCGACCAGGACTATGTCAGCCGCCTGATCCAGCGCGCGAAGGACGCGAACTGTTCGGCCCTCGTCATCACGCTTGATCTGCAAATCCTCGGACAGCGCCACAAAGACCTGAAGAACGGCCTCTCCGCCCCGCCCAAACTGACGGTAAAGACGCTCGCCAACCTTGCCACCAAATGGGGCTGGGGGCGCGAGATGCTGGGCGCGAAGCGGCGGCATTTCGGCAATATCGTGGGCCATGTGCATGGGGTCACCGACAACGCCGACCTTGGTGCTTGGACGGCGGAACAGTTCGACCCTTCTCTCGATTGGGACAAGATCGCCAAGATCAAAGAACAATGGGGCGGCAAGGTCATCCTCAAGGGCATTCTGGATGCCGAGGATGCGCGCATGGCGCTGAAAGTCGGGGCCGATGCGATCATCGTGAGCAACCACGGCGGGCGGCAGCTCGATGGGGCGCTAAGCTCGATCCGCATGCTGCCAGAGATCCTCGATGCGGTGGGCGACCAGATCGAAGTGCATCTCGATGGCGGTATCCGCTCGGGTCAAGACGTGCTCAAAGCCATGGCTATGGGGGCCAAGGGCACCTACATCGGGCGCGCCTTCATCTATGGGCTGGGCGCGATGGGCCAGCCGGGCGTGACCCGCGCGCTGGAGGTGATCCACCGCGAGTTGGATCTGACCATGGCGCTTTGCGGAGAGACGCAGATTGCCAACCTCGGGCGGCACAACCTGCTGATCCCGCGCAACTTCGGCGGTGACTGGCAGGAACGCCCGCGCGATCCGGGCACATGCTGATCTTTCTCAGCCGCAACCTTACCTTTCTCGCCACGCCAAAAACCGGGACCACCGCTGTCGAAATGGCGCTAAAACCCGAGGCCGAGATCATCTTTTCGCGGGGCCGCAAACATCTGACTGCCCTGCGCTATCGGCGGCGCGTCCTGCCCTTTTTGCAGGAAACCTTCTCGGCCTCCCCCGAGGCTTTGGCGGTGATGCGTAACCCTGTCGAGCAAATCCGAAGCTGGTATCGCTACCGCAGCCAGCCCCGGCTGGATGGCAAACCGCTCAGCACCAAGGGGCTGAGTTTCGAGGACTTCGCGCTTGAAGTGATTTCCGACACGCCCCCGCCCCGCGCGCAGATCGGCAGCCAGTTTTCCTTTCTGACCTCTGACCATGGCAACCTGCTGGTCGAGCACCTCTTCGCCTATGAACGCCAACCGGCCTTTCGCGATTTTCTGGCCGAAAGACTGGGGCGGGAGGTCAAGCTCAAGCCCAAGAACGTCTCCCCCGATCTGCCCGCGCCCCTGTCGCAGGAGGTCGAATCCCGCCTGCGCGCCGCACGCGCCAAGGAGTTCGCCCTCTATGACCGGCTCATGGCGGCGGACGGCTATCTGCAGACGCCGCAGGAATAGCGCCGCCCCCGCCCTTTTGCCCTTTCCAGCCGGGCAAAACCGGTCTATACGCGCGGCTTCACGCGGGAATACAGCCTTGGAGGATTCCCGCCCTAACAAATTTGGAGACTAAAATGGCCGGAGAGATTCCTGATCTTGAAGCCCAGGTACGCGCGGGGACAGGCAAGGGCGCCGCTCGCCAAGCACGTCGTGACGGCATGGTTCCTGGTATCGTATTTGGTGGCGACAAAGAGCCGCTGCCGATCAACATCCCCTTCAACAAGCTGCTAACCAAGCTGCGCGCAGGCCGCTTCAAAGCGACCCTGTTCAACCTCAAGGTTGAAGGCCACGACGACGTTCGTGTGATCTGCCGCGACGTTCAGCGCCACGTTGTCAAGGACCTGCCCACGCACATCGACCTGATGCGCCTCAAGCGGACCACCAAGATCAACCTGTTCATCAACGTCGACGTCAAAGGCGAAGAAGAATGCCCCGGCCTGAAAAAGGGTGGCGTGCTCACTCTGGTCCGCCCGGAAGTTGAACTGGTCGTCACCGCCGCGGACATCCCCGAGCATGTGACCGTCGACATCTCCGGCCTCGAAATCGGCGACAGCGCGACCATCAGCCGCGTCGACCTGCCCGAAGGTGTGAAACCCACGATCGACCGCGACTTCGTCGTCGCAACGATCTCTGCACCTGCTGGTCTGGCCGCGTCGGATGACGACGATGACGACACGGCAGCGGACGAAGTGCCGACAACCGAAATGGGCCCGCCCGACGGTGAATGATAGCGCGCCGCAAGGCTGTGCTGAAACGGGGTCGCATCACGCGGCCCCGTTTTGCGTTTGGGGCCCGATTTCTTTCAAAGAAATCGCCCCGGAATTTTCAAAAAATTCCGGCGACCTTGGGGACATTCTACCGCCCCGCTTGTTAAGATAGGCGAAACCAAAGGAGACCTCGCCCATGAAACTGATCGTCGGCCTCGGCAATCCGGGCGCGAAATATGCCCGCAACCGTCACAACATCGGCTTCATGGCGCTGGACCGCATTGCCGAAGATCACGGGTTTTCTGCGTGGAAGGGCAAGTTTCAGGGCAGCGTCAGCGAGGGGCGTTTCGGCTCTGACCGGGCGGTGCTGCTCAAGCCCGAAACCTTTATGAACAACTCCGGCCAGTCGGTTCAGGCGGCGATGAAGTTCTACAAGATCGACCCCGCTGATGTGATTGTTTTTCATGACGAATTGGACCTCGCCCCCGGCAAGGTCAAATGCAAGACCGGCGGCGGCCATGCAGGCCACAACGGGCTGCGTTCGATCCACGCGCATATCGGGGCGGACTATGACCGCGTGCGCATGGGCATCGGCCATCCCGGCCATAAGGACGCGGTGGCGGGCTATGTGCTGCGCGACTTTCCCAAAGCAGACGAAGGTTGGCTGGACGATGTGCTGCGCGGTGTCTCGGACGGGGCGGCGGATCTTGCACGAGGCGACACCGGGCGGTTCATGAATGCCGTGGCGCTGCGCGTGGCCCCGCCCCGCTCGGGCACCGGCAGCAAGGGGCCTAAGAAACCCACCGAAGCCCAGCCCAAGCCCGCCCCCAGCAAACCCGAGCCGGAGGCAGAGCCCCAATCGCCGCTGCAAAAGCTGATGGACCGCTTCCGCTGACGCTTTCGGCCTCACGCCCCTACTGGCGCCCCTGCTGACGTCCCTCCTGACGCAATGTCGGGCTGGCCCCCGCCCCCGCGTCGTGGTTCACTGCGGGCCAACAGGGGGGATATCATGCGTACATTCGGAAAATGGCTCGGCCGGGTCTTGCTGGCGCTTTTGCTGGCGGCCATCGTCATCGGCCTTTGGAAGCGGGAAGAGATCGAACGGCTCTTGGCGGTGAACTCGCTCTTCTCCGAAGAGAAGATCGTCCACAACTTCAGCCATATGGACGGCGCTTTCCTCTCCGCCCCCGTTTCGCGCGGAGACGGGCTGACGACCGAGCTTCCCTATGGCCCCGAAACCGAACTGCCCGAGGCGGTGGACGACTGGATCGCGGCCCGTGACGTGACCGCGCTGGTGGTGCTGAAAGACGGTGCCATCGTCTATGAGAACTACTTCAAAGGCACCGGCCCCGAGGACCGCCGCATCAGCTGGTCGGTGGCGAAAAGCTATCTTTCGGCGCTCGTTGGCATCCTGCTGGAGGAGGGCCAGATCGCATCCCTCGACGATCCGGTGACCAAATATGCCCCCAGCCTGAAGGGCAGCGCCTATGACGGGGCCAGCCTGCGCAACGTGCTGCATATGGCCAGCGGCGTCACCTTTGACGAAGATTATCTAGACTACGATTCGGACATCAACCGCATGGGCCGGGTGGTGGCGCTTGGTGGCAAGCTCGACGATTTCACCGCCGAATTGTCCGAGACCTTCACCGCGCCGGGCAGCCAGTGGCAATATGTGTCGATCGACACCCATGTGATCGGCATGGTGGTGCGCGGTGCCACCGGGCGCAGCGTGCCTGAGTTGTTGAGCGAGAAGGTCATCGCGCCCTTGGGGCTGGAACATGCGCCCTATTACATCGTCGATGGCTCCGGCACCGCCTTCGTGCTCGGGGGCCTTAATATGACAACGCGCGACTATGCCCGTTTCGGCCAGATGTTCGCCCAAGGTGGGGAATGGAACGGCCAGCAAATCGTGCCCGAAGACTGGGTAACAGAATCGACCAGCCCCACCGCCCCCACCGCCGAGGGCCGCATCGGCTATGGCTACCAATGGTGGATCCCGCAGGGCGCGCCCGAGGGGGAATATATGGCGCGCGGCATCTATGGGCAGTACATCTATGTCGACGGCGCCCGCGATGTGGTCATCGCCACCAATGCCGCCGACCGTAAATTCCGTGAGGCCGGGGTGGCGGAACAGAACATCGAGATTTTCCGCCAGATCGCGGCCTCACTCGATGAGGAAAGCTGAGACAGAAAGGAAGCCATGACCCCAGAGGACAGCATCAACGTTCTGAACCAGCCCCTCGCCATCTGCGGGACCGATCCGGTCACGGGCTTTTTCCGCGATGGCCATTGCAACACCTGCGCGCAGGATCAGGGCAGCCATACGGTCTGCGCGGTGATGACGGCGGAGTTTCTGGCCTATTCAAAATATGTCGGCAATGACCTCAGCACCCCGCGCCCCGAGTTCGGCTTTGCCGGGCTGAAGCCGGGCGACGCATGGTGCCTTTGTGCCGCGCGGTTCCTGCAAGCCGCGGATGAGGGCTGTGCCCCGCGGGTGCATCTGGCCGCCACGCATCTGCGCGCGCTCGATATCGTGCCGCTGGAGGTACTGCGCGACCATGCCATCGACCCTAAGTGAGGATTAACCATGCGCCTGCGCCTCTTGCCCCTCCTGCTGCTTCTGCCCGTCACCGCTTGGGCGGAAACCACGCTCCGCCCCGCCGATAGTGCCCGGTTAGAGACCTTCGACGCCGCCTTTGGCGATGCCATGATGCAAGCGCTGAACGGGGGCGACGCGGGGGATGTGGCGATCTTGACCCGCGCCCTCTCTGGGCAGCCTCAGGTCGCATTCTCCGCCGATTTGCAGGGCGATTGGTCTTGCCGCACGATCAAGCTGGGCGGGATCAGCCCGCTTGTGGCCTATAGCCCGTTCAAATGCCGCTTTACCGCCAGCAATCGCGGTTTCACCTTTGCAAAACTCACCGGATCACAGCTTACCAAGGGCGAGATTACCCTGCGCGAAGGCCGCGCGATCTATGCCGGGGTGGGCTATGTGCGGGGCGAAACGCCGCCCGATTATGCCGATCTACCCGAAGATTTCACCTCAGGCGGCAAAGTGCAAAGCGACGTGGCCGTGTTCCAGCGGGTCAGCCCCACCCGCGCGCGGCTGTTGTTCCCGTCACCCGCAGTGGAAAGCGATTTCGATATTCTGGAACTGACGCGCTGAGCCGCCACGCCGCCCTTAGGCCGCGTGGCAGAGTTGCAGTTTCGACTTGGGACGCGGCATCAGGGAATCGTCCATCAAGTCTTCGATAAAGGTGCTGAGAAGCTGGGTCCGCCCGGTCACGCCCGCCTTGCGGTAAATCGCATTGGTCTGCGCCTTCACGGTCCCTTCGGACGTGCCCCGCATCTCAGCAATATCGCGTGTATTCAAACCCTTGGTGAGGAAAATCGCCACGTCCCGCTCTGCCGGGGTGAGGTGCCATTCGCGAAAGTGTTCTTCGAGCACATCGGCGAATTCCACCGTACAATGACGCAGCGCCGTCTCTGCCCGCTCGGCCCGCTGGAGGCTCATCCGCAGTGCCATCCAGCCCAGAACGACCCCGAGAATCAGACCCAAAACCTGAACGCCCTTGTTCGGCCCAATGTCAGCCAGCGGGGTGCCGAAAAGCGTCACGCCGCGCCCCTCCAGTGCAAAAACGAGCACGAAATAGACAGTGGCGTTGAACTGTAGAGCGGCGATAACCCACAGTGCGATCTTTTTCTTATTATTCATGGTGAAGCCTTGCCTTGGTGTTCGCCGTATTTAACCGCGGCGCACCGAAGTGCAAGGGATGGCGGGCATGCGCCTTGATCAACCCTTAGTGATTTGGCACCCGCCCCGGGGGCGAGTGCATTCTCTTGAGGCCAGTTCAGGGTTGCTTGACTGGCCGGAAGACTGTTTTCCCGCAATACCTTAGCAGGCATCGAGCCGATATCAGCGCGGGAAACGGTTCACTTTCTCGGCGTCTTGCGCGGCGGGGAAGACGGTGACGGTCACGTCGGATGTGTCTTCTGCGCGGAAGGTGCCGCTGTTGAAGATGTCCAGTTTCACATTGTCGACCGCGTCGTTGCGGCTGGCGTAGGAAACGCCTGCATCAGCTTTGTCGTTATAGCCGATTTGCTGGCCTTCCATGCCCTGTGCGAAAACGGCGGAGCCTGCTGTGGCAAGGATCAGGGCGGTGGTTGCGAGTGTCTTTTTCATGTCGTGTCCTTTCGGGAGAAAGTTAGGGTCGCGCAGTGATCAGCGCGGGAAACGGTTGACCGAAGCGTCGCTCTGCGCGGTCGGGAAGACGGTGATGGTCACGTCGGAGAGGTCTTCGGCGCGCAGGATACCGTCTTGGAAGATTTCCAGCTTGGTCTCATCCACGGCTTCGCTGCGGCTGGAGTAGGAAACGCCATTGTCGGTCTTGTCGTTATAGCCGATGCGCTGGCCTTCCATGCCTTGAGCGAAAGCAGCAGTGCTTGCGGTGGCGAGGATCAGTGCGGTTGTTGCGAGTGTCTTTTTCATCGTTTTAGCCTTTCGGGGGAGAAAGTTAGGGGGAGGAGCCGTGGCCCGCGTTTAGCGGACGAAACGGCCATCTTCTTGTGCGTCTTGCGTGGTGACGAATACGGTCGCTGTTGCCTCGGCAGGTGTTTCGGCGCGCAGGTCGTCAAAGCTCAGAGCGTCGGAAGTGACGTTGCGTGTCGAATAGGCGGCGTCTGCGTTATCTGCGGTATAGCCGACCTGCTGGCCTTCCATGCCCTGTGCGAAAGCGGCTGTGCCTGCGGTGGCAAGGATCAGTGCGGCGGTTGCGAATGCGTTTTTCATGTCGTGTTCCTTTCAGTCCCGGGTTGGGTTGCGAGCTGCTCATCGGTGACGCGGCGTCGTTGGGATGACAGAGAAAAGGGCATTCGAGTGGGGATTGGCTATCTGCCCCGGGTTTAAATCGTCCGATCTAAACCCCTGTAAGAGCGTCATAAACTTTGGTTTACGAAGCCAATCGGGCGCGAAAAACGGGGGTGGATTGCCTTAGCGTCAAGCCTGCAAGGGCGAAACGGGGTTTCGCGGGCAGGCGCGCGGGCTGCAACGAAAGGCTAGCCGGTCTTTTCGCGATGTGAAAGTTTTTTCGCGCTTTTTCAGCAAACAACTTTGGCCCCTGCCCAAAGTTTATGCGCAAATCACGTACCGCGCGTTGTCACATAAAAAACGGGCCCGCGTTTTCACGCGGACCCGTCTAACTCGACTCGGATTCGGATGGGAATTTAGGCGAATTCACCCATGTCGAAGTCCAATGCGCGGGCAACGGTGAAGATGTCCTTGTCGCCACGGCCACACATATTCATCACCAGCAGGTGATCCTTGGGCAGCTCCGGCGCGATCTTCAGCACATGGGCCAGCGCGTGGCTCGGCTCCAGCGCCGGGATGATCCCTTCAAGCGCGCAGCACAGCTGGAACGCCTCCAGCGCCTCGCGGTCGGTGATCGAGACATATTGCGCACGGCCGATGTCATGCAGCCAGGAATGCTCAGGGCCAATGCCGGGATAGTCGAGCCCGGCAGAGATCGAATAACCTTCGAGGATCTGCCCGTCGTCGTCCTGCAAAAGGTAGGTGCGGTTGCCATGCAGCACGCCCGGACGCCCACCGGTGAGCGAGGCGCAATGCTCCATCTTCTCGTCCACGCCCTTGCCGCCGGCCTCGACGCCGATGATGTTGACCGATTTGTCGTCGAGGAAGGGGTAGAACAGCCCCATGGCGTTAGAGCCGCCACCGATGGCCGCGATCACCGTGTCGGGCAGACGGCCCTCGGCCTCTTCCATCTGGGTGCGGACTTCCTTGCCGATGATCGACTGGAAGTCGCGAACCATCGCCGGATAGGGGTGCGGCCCGGCCACGGTGCCGATGCAGTAGAAAGTGTCGCGCACGTTGGTCACCCAGTCGCGCAGCGCGTCGTTCATCGCGTCCTTCAGCGTGCCGCGCCCGGAGGTCACCGGGACCACCTCGGCGCCCAAAAGGCGCATGCGGAAGACGTTGGGGGCCTGCCGCTCCACATCATGCGCGCCCATGTAGACCACGCATTTCAGGCCGAACTTGGCGCAGACCGTCGCCGTGGCCACACCGTGCTGGCCCGCCCCGGTCTCGGCGATGATGCGTTTCTTGCCCATGCGGCGGGCGAGGATGATTTGCCCCAGCACGTTGTTGATCTTATGCGCGCCGGTGTGGTTCAACTCGTCGCGCTTCATATAGACCTTGGCACCGCCCAGATGCTCGGTCAGCCGTTCGGCATGATAGAGCGGGCTGGGGCGGCCAACGTAATGGGTCCAGAGGTCGTGCATCTCGGCCCAGAAACTGTCGTCGGTCTTGGCCTTCTCATATTGCTCTTCCAGCTCAAGAATGAGCGGCATCAGCGTTTCCGAGACAAAGCGCCCGCCGAAATCGCCGAAACGGCCCTGTTCGTCGGGGCCGGTCATGAAGCTGTTGAAAAGATCGTTGGCCATTGCGCCTCTCCTAGAATGTCGCGTCAGCCTTACCGCAGCCCGCCCGGCTACGCCACCATGAGTTTCGTCATGCGGCGGCAGGGGGCGGCGGGGGGCGCCTAGTCGAACAGTTTGAACAACTCGCGTCTGACCGCATTCTCCAACTCATCCTTCACGATATCCTCGGTCGAGCGGTTGTCGTCGGGTGCGATGTTCAATTCCTCCTGTATTTTCTGGCGCACAACATCCTCGGCTCGCTGCTTTTCCTCGGCAAAGTTCAGGTCGATCGCGGCGCGCAGATCGGCCTTGATCTCAGGGTCGGCCCAAGGCCCCCTAATCCGCACCGGCACCGCCAGCCCACCGCGCGACGCATTGACGCGCAGCGCCTTGGGCGTGACCGTATAGTCCAGCCTCTGCGCCCCCAGATCGACCTGCCCTGCCCCCGTCGCGTTGAAGTTCGGCAGCAGCATCAGCAGATCGTCGTTGCGCAAAACGCCCTTGGCGATGTCGAATGTCGCTTGGACGGAATCGAACACCGTGCTGCCGCCTTCGGCATCGACCGAGCCAAGCAGCGCGTCCAAGTCGATCCCCGCAATCGTGCCGCGCCCCATGGTCAGCGCGCCAGAGCCGCTGAGCGAGCGCATGATCGCGTCAATGGACTGCCCCACCCGAGGAACGACAGTTCGGCATCGCCCGCCCCGGTAAAGCGCGTCACCCCGGCGGTATCCTCCAGCAGGTCGCGCATCTGCACGTTCTGCGCTTGCAGCTTGCCGCCCACGGACAGGCCATCGCGGTTGTTCATCACAAACTCCCCCGCAACCTTGCCGCCATAGGTGTTCATATCCTGTAGATCAAAGACCATTCGTGCGCGCTCATTGCGCAGCACGGCGCGGGTGGGGCCAAGGTCGAGCTGCCCCAAATCAATGCTTTCCGCGCTCAGCGCGATGTTCCCGTCAAAGGCGGCGAGCCAGTCGGCGTTGATCTCTTGCCGTGACCAGCCCTCTGTCTCCGCCGTGACGGTGCTGTCGGCGCCTGCGGCCTGTTCGCTTTCCTCGGACAGGGCCGAGAGGTCCAGCGCCCCGGTCCGCAGGTTTGCGGTGATCCGCGGCGTGCCGTTCAGGGCCAAATCGGCCTGCCCGGTCAGGCTGTTGCCGCCCAAATCCACCGTGAGATTGCGCAGCGACAGACGCCGATCCGCCGTCAGGGTCAGCCCAGAGCGCAGATCGACCGACCGGCCCAAACCGCGCGGCAGCGTCACAGTGCCCGCGCCGAGCGACGCCAGAAACCGCGCCGTATCGGGGCTGTCTATGCGGATATCCCCCGCCAGCGCCCCGTTGAGCGCGCCGCGCCCGTCGAACAGGGCTTCACCCCCGCCCGTCGCAACCTCCGCCCGCAGCGGCTGCACGCCGCCCTCCAGAAAATCCGCAAATCCTTCGATCCGCGCGGCAAGCTTAACCGGCTCGCTCGCTGGCGCCATGCTGACGGTGATCTCCGCCGCCCCGCCCCGTTCGGGCCAGTCCAGCGCCAGATTGACACCATCATAGCGCAGCAAGTCCGCCCCTTCGGCGTCATAGATCAGCGTGGCATCGGTCACCGTCAGCTTCTGAATGCTCAGCGGGCGGCGGCTGGCGCTCGGCGCGCTCTCGGTCTCGATCCGCGCGCCGCTGGCGCTATCGGTGAACTGCCAGCTTGCGCGCCCATCAAGACGTTGCTCTAACCGGATCACCGGGCTTTGCGCCGCGATATTGGTGATGCGTATCTCACCGCGCAAAAGCGCGCCCGCGTCCACCCCAATCGCGGCATTGGCCGCCGTCAGCAGCGCGCCCTTATCGGTCCAATCGGCATTGCCGACCTCAAGCCCGCCTGCGGTCACCCCCAGCACCGGCCAGAGCGTCACGCCCACATCGCCGGTGATCGACACCTCCCGCCCGGTCATCCGGCTGAGTTGCTCACTGGCGATCCGCGCGATCCGTTCGCCGGGCAGCAGGAACAGCGCCCCCAGCATGATCACGACGATCAGCAACAGCGCGCCGATGACCCGTATAATCCATCTCATGGCTCTCTCCTCCTGCCCGGCGGCTCTTTCCCCGCTCATCCGCTTGCCTTATAGCGCAAGCCATGAGCACAAACCCACCCAATCTGCGCCCCGACCTCGCCCCGCAGGCGAAGATCAGCGATCCCGCCCGCCCCGGCCAGCCGACCATCGGCATGGTCAGCCTCGGCTGTCCCAAGGCATTGGTCGATTCCGAACGCATCCTGACCCGGCTTCGCGCCGAGGGCTATGGCGTTTCGCCCGATTACGCGGGCGCCGATGCGGTGATCGTGAACACCTGCGGCTTTCTCGACAGCGCCAAGGCCGAAAGCCTTGATGCCATCGGCGAGGCGCTCACGGAAAACGGCAAGGTCATCGTCACCGGCTGCCTCGGGGCCGAGCCGGATTATATCCGCGAACATCACCCTCGCATCCTCGCCGTCACGGGCCCGCATCAATACGAACAGGTGCTCGACGCGGTGCATGGCGCGGTGCCGCCCGCGCCCGATCCCTTCATCGACCTCCTGCCCGCGCAGCAGGTCTCGCTCACCCCACGGCACTACAGCTACCTCAAGATTTCCGAGGGCTGTAACCACAAGTGCAAGTTCTGCATCATCCCTGACATGCGGGGCCGCCTACAATCGCGCCCGGCCCATGCGGTGATGCGCGAGGCCGAGCGGCTGGTCAATAATGGCGTCAAGGAACTGCTGGTCATCAGCCAAGACACCTCCGCCTACGGGGTCGACATCAAACATGCCGAAGACCGCGGCCACCGTGCCCATATCACCGATCTGGCCCGTGATCTCGGGTCGCTCGGCGCCTGGGTGCGGCTGCACTACGTCTACCCCTACCCGCATGTGCGCAAGTTGATCCCGCTCATGGCCGAAGGCCTCGTACTGCCCTACCTCGACATCCCCTTCCAGCACGCGCATCCGGACGTGCTGAAACGCATGGCCCGCCCCGCCGCCGCGTCGAAAACACTGGACGAGATCGCCGCATGGCGCGACACCTGCCCCGACATCACCCTGCGCTCAACCTTCATCGTCGGCTACCCGGGTGAGACTGAGGAGGAATTCCAGACCCTGCTCGATTGGCTGGACGAGGCGCAGCTCGACCGGGTCGGCTGCTTCCAATACGAAAACGTCGAAGGCGCGCGGTCGAACGCGCTGCCGGATCATGTGGCGCCTGAGATCAAACAAGACCGTTGGGAGCGCTTCATGGAAAAGGCGCAAGCGATTTCAGAGGCCAAGCTCGCCGCCAAGGTCGGCAAACGCCTCGACGTGATCGTGGATGAGATCGACGAAGACGCCGCCACCTGCCGCACCAAATCCGACGCGCCCGAGATCGACGGTAATCTCTTCATTGACGAGGATTTCCAGAACCTCAAGGTCGGCGATATCGTCACCGTCGAAGTCGAAGAGGCGGGCGAATACGACCTTTGGGGACGTCAGATCACCTGACGCCCCGCGGGCTGCTCTCAGGCGTAGGCGCCTGCCGAATAGGTCAGCTCATAGCTGTGGCTATAAAGCTCGAAGACGATGCCGAACGGGTCTTCGACATAGACCATGCGGTAGGGTTTCTCGCCCGGGAAATATTCCCGCACCGGCATCCGCTGCTTGCCGCCCGCCGCGATGATCCGCTCCAGCAGACCTTCGACATCGGGGTCTTGGATGGCGAAGTGGAAGGTGCCGTGGCGCTTATGCTCCAGCTTTTCTTCGGGGGCGTAGTTGCCGGGGAACTCGAAGATTTCGATCCCGATGCCATCCGCTGTCGCCAAATGGGCGATGCGCAGCGATCCCCAGCCGGGGCCGAAGACATCGGTGCACATGACGCCGATGGCGGTGTCTTCTTCCACCGCTTCGGTGGGCTGCATCACGACATAGAACCCGAGAACTTCGGAATAGAACTTCACGGCGGCGTCGAGGTCCGGCACGGACAGGCCGATGTGGGAAAAGGTACGGGGGGTGGTCATATGCGGTCTCCTGTTTGCGTTGAGGTTGAGATAGACAGGCGCACCCCACATGTGAAATTATCAAATCTCATCGAAATCATAACGAACCGTTTGCCATGCTGAACGCCACCTGGCTTGAGACCTTCACCACCCTTTGCGAGACCGGCCATTTCACCCGCACGGCGCAGCGGCTCAACATGACCCAGCCGGGGGTGTCGCAGCATCTGCGCAAGCTGGAAGACCAATTGGGACAGCCGCTGATCGCGCGCGAGGGCAAAAGTTTCACCCTGACCCCGGCGGGCGAAGCGCTGTTTGAAACCGGCCTTGCCCGCCGCCGCGAAGAGCAGCGCCTGCGCGAACGCATCGCGACCGACCTGCCCGACCGGGGCGTGGTGCATATCGCCTGCTCCGGCAGTTTCGCCATGCTGCTTCAGCCGCTGCTGCTGGAGTGGATGGCCCAAGCGCCCGACCTCTCCCTCCATCTCGAAGCCGCCCCCCAAGCCACAATCCGCGCCGGGCTGCTCGATGGGCGGTTTGATCTGGGCGTGCTGGCCGATGACCCGGCCCATGCAAGGCTAGAGGCCCGGCATCTGGGGCGCGAGGAACTTTGCCTCGTGCTGCCGGTTAATGCATTGGAACAGATAGAAAGTTTTGCCGATCTCGAAAGCCGGGGCTTCATCGCTCATCCCGATGGCTTCGCCTATGCCGACGATCTGCTCCAGTTAAATTTCCCGGACAGCTATCCGGGGGCCGACCGGATGCGCCTGCGTGGCTATGTGAACCAGATCGGCCAGATCCCGGCGGCGGTGGCGCGGGGCGTGGGCTATACGCTTTTGCCCCGCAGCGGGGTCGAAACCTTTGCCGCCAAGGACCGGCTCAGGCTGCTGCCTCTGCCCAAGCGGCGTTGGCATGACCTCTGGCTCGCCTCCCGGCGCGGGCGGCCCCTGCCCGCGCGGATGGTGAAGACGGCGGACCTGATCGCAGAGGCGGCGGAACAGCTACGATAGCGCACGCATCACAGATATTGCGGAACAAAACACCCCCGCTACTAGATATACCACCATGGAAGGGCGAGATTGCGGAGAGACTTGAACATGTTCCCTTTCTGTTCTATATGTAGAACGCAGTAGCAGAGGAATGACCACATGTCTTTTCAACCTCAGTTTCCCGGCATCTTCGACCTTGAGCAGCAAGGTCGCCCGCCCCGTGGCAGCGATAGCGCGCAGCCCAAACAGGCCGACCGCCGCATGCCCGCGACCGAAAAACAGATGCAATACGCCCAGTCCCTCGCCAAGCGAACGGGCGAAGAGCTTCCCAAAGGCATCGAAGCGGATCGCGCGGCGGTCTCGGAATGGATCGACGCCCATAAACCGCAAGCGTTGGAGGGGCCCTTTGCCGCCTACCCGTCCGCCAAACAGGTCGCTTTTGCCGAACGCATCGCGCGGTTGAAACGCCGCGATGTCCCGCAGGAGTGTTTTCGCGACAAAACCCTGATGTCGCGCTGGATCGACGGCAACAAACCGCGCTGATCCATCGGGCCCTGCGCTTTACCTTTCGTCACCCATGGCAGGGTGCGGTTTCGCTGCTACCTTTCTGTCATGGGCTATCCGACCTCCATCGCTGAGACTTTGGCCGACGGCACCGTGCATGTGCTGAGCCTTGGCTTCGCCATTCCCGCCAGCATCCTTTTGATGATCCATGCCGCCGGGCAAGAGGGGCAATTGACCGCCACGGCGATCTACGCAGGCTGCATCCTTGCCTCTTTCACTGCATCTGCCGTCTACCACCTGCTGCCCTTCGACCGCAGCCGCGCCTTTCTGGGCCGGGTCGATCATGCGGCGATCTACTTTAAGATCGCGGGCACTTATACGCCGCTGGTGATGGTGATCGGCTCTGGCTTTGCCTATGGCATCCTTGGCGTGGTCTGGGCGCTGGCGGTGATCGGCGCGGTGGCCAAGCTCTGGTTCTGGCGCACCGATGCGCGCGGATCACTCGCGCTCTACCTCGGCATGGGCTGGCTCTCGGTGCTGCTGATCTACCCGATGTGGCACAATCTGCCGGGAGCGGCACTGGCGCTGGTGGCCGCGGGCGGGCTGACCTATTCGGCGGGTACCTTGGTCTATGCCCATCCCGGGATGCGCTATCAAAACGCGATCTGGCATGTCTTCGTGCTGGTCGCCACGGCCTGTTTCTTTGCCGCCATCGCGCTCAGCCTTTAGCCCGCGGCCTCATCCAGATAGGCCCGCACGCAGGTCTGCACATGGCGAAAACGGTCGCCGCCCAGATGTTTGCCACCGTACCAGCGGGTGACGACGATCAGATGATCGGTCAGCCCCTCGCGCTCCAACATTCGCAAGATCACCATGCCCGCGCCGGATTCGCCATCGTCGCCTTTGAGCGGGCCGCCATCCGACAGGAGCACCGCCCAAGTGTTATGCGTGGCCTTCGCGTAGGATTTGTCGCGTTTGAGGTCTTTCAACGCGGCATCCACCTCGGCCCGGTCACGCGCAGGGCAGCCCGACACCGCATATTTCGACCCGCGGTCGTTCAGCACCTGCCCCAGTTTGCGCAAAGCGTTACAGCCCCGCCATTGTGCGCCGCACGATATCGATCCGGGCGTTATTGGGCGGATGGGTGCCAAGGAAACGGTCGCCGGGGTCGGGAATGCGGGTAAAGAACTCGGCGCCGCGCAGCGGGTCATAGCCCGCCCGCGCGGTGATGATCGTGCCAAGGGCGTCGGCCTCAAGCTCGAAATCCTTGGAATAACGCCGCGCGCCGACCTCTGCGCCCAATTCCTGCGCCGTGCGCACGGCATTGGCATCGCCCCCGCTGAGCGTGGCGAGACCGGCAAAGATCACCGCCCCCGCCATGGCGTTTTGCTGCTGCCGTTCAATATGGCCCGCGATGTGATGCGCGGCCTCATGGCCCAAGACGAAGGCAAGCTCATCCTCGTTGCGGGCATCGCCGATCAGCGCGAGCGTAAAGGCCACGATCGGGCGGCCATTTTCATCCAGCGTTTGAAAGGCGTTGGCCGGTTGACCGGGGCGGTCGTCGACCACGATATTGAAATCACAGTTCATCCCCGTCGTCCGGTTGCGACACTCCCGTTCGGCCACGGGTTCAAGCGTGCGGACCACCTGAACAAAGCTCCGCGCCGCCGCGCTCGCGCTCAGCCGCGAGCTCGCCTGCCCCGTGGTCTGCGGCCTGTCGGCCGGGATCGGCCCTGTTTGGATCGGTGCCACCTCACAGGCAGAAAGCAGGGCGATGACGGCAAATGCGCCAAGGGCATTAAACAATTTCACGGCTGATCCTCGCTCGGGGCTCCTTGAGCCACCTGTCTATCATGACGCCCTGCCGCCGCCACCCCCGTTCACGGCGCTTTGACACCCCACGGCGGTCTTGCGCTTGGCGTCACAAACCCTGTCTTGCACTCGTGAGCACATACCCTGTCTTGCGCGCGCGAGCACAAAGCCTGTCTTGCGCTCGCGAGCACAAAGCCTAATGTGCCCTCATGTTTACCATCGAGCATGAATTTGACGCCACCGTCATCACCCTGATCGACGAATCCGACGCCCCCCTGCGCGAGGACGTCACCGTCTCTGCCTTTGCGGGACAAATCACGATCGAGCAATGGGACGCCCGAACCGACCGTGTGGCCAAGATCACCCTGTCCCCCGCAGCTGAGCGATCTGACGGCGGCACTGAACCTGCCCGAGGGCATCTACCGAAGCAATTCCTGAGGATCGTCACATGGCCACCGGCACAGACATCAAGACCTATTTCAACGGCGCATGGCACGACGGCGATCTGCCCACCATCAGGGCCGCCGATCACGGCGCATGGCTGGGCACCACCGTTTTCGACGGGGCGCGGCTGTTCGACGGGCTGGCCCCCGATCTTGAGGCGCATTGCGCGCGGATCAACCGCTCAGCCCGCGCGCTGATGATCACCCCCACGGTCGAGACCGAGGATATGATTGAGATGTGCCGCGAGGGGCTGAAGAGCTATTCGCGCGATCAGGCGGTCTATATCCGCCCGATGTATTGGGCGCTGGCGGGTGACGAGCTCGGGATCGTGCCGCGCGAAGGGGCCACCGGCTTTGCCATCAGCCTTGAGGCCATTCCCATGGCCCCGCCCGAGGCCGCGACCACCCTCACCCGCACCCGCTTCCGCCGCCCGGTACTGGAGGATAACGTGGTCAATGCCAAGGCGGGCTGTCTCTACCCCAACAACGCCCGCATGATGGTCGAGGCGCGCGCCAAAGGGTTTGGCAACGCCCTGGTGGCCGATGCCATGGGCAATGTCGCCGAAAGCGCCAGCGCCAACGTCTTCATGGTCAAGGATGGTGAGGTTTTCACCCCCATCCCCAACGGCACCTTCCTTGCCGGGATCACCCGTGCGCGGCATATGTCGAACATGCGCGAGGCGGGGATGAAGGTGCATGAGACCGTCCTGAGCTTTGACGATTTCCACGCCGCCGATGAGGTCTTTCTGTCGGGCAATATGATGAAGGTCACGCCTGTCAGCGCCTTTGACGAGACGCAATATGGCACCGGGGACAACCAGAACCCGGTCACGCGCCGGGTGCGTGAAATGTATTGGGATTGGGCCGCAAGTCAGCGCGGCTGAAGGCCCGGACGGCAGCGGCGCGCAAAAGCAATTGCCAGCGCCGCCCGCCCGCGCCATGATCGCACCGCACCGGGAGGAGGTGCGGAGAGAGGGTTTGATGCGGAAATTCCTAGTGGTGTTGGACGATAGCACCGAATGTTTGAATGCCATGCGTTTCGCCGCCCTGCGCGCGGCGCGCACGGGGGCGGCGTGGCCGTGCTTTCGGTGATCCCGCCCGAAGAGTTCAACCATTGGATCGGCGTTGGCGACCTGATGCGCGAAGAGGCCCGCGAACGGATCGAGGTGCATTTCGAGGTCTTCGCCAAATGGATGCGCGACAAACAGGGCGTCGACCCTGAGCTGATCATCCGCGAGGGCGAACCGACGGATGAGATCATCCAGCAGCTGTCCGACGACCCCGACATCGGCGTTCTGGTGCTCGGCGCCAGCGGCGACCGCAAGAAAGGCCCCGGCCCGCTGGTCACGCAATTGTCGCGCTCTGCCGGTGCCCTGCCCGTGCCGATCACCATCGTGCCCGGCGATCTGAGCAAGGAACGGCTCGAAGCGATCACCTAAGCGCTCTGCCGCCCGCCTAATGCCCGGCGCCACAATTTAGAACGGTTCTAAACCTTGACTTGCCGCCCGCGCAGGCGCATATCAGGAGCCACGCCGAAAGCGAGGTACACCCCATGTTCATCCAGACCGAATCCACTCCGAACCCCGCAACGCTCAAGTTCCTGCCGGGTCAGACCGTGCTGGAGATGGGCACCGCTGATTTCCCCTCCCCCGAAGCCGGGGCAACCTCCCCGCTGGCCCAACGGCTCTTTGCGGTCGAGGGCGTGACCGGCGTGTTCTTCGGCACTGATTTCGTCACCGTGACCAAGCAAGACGCGGTGGAATGGGACCATGTGAAACCCGCCCTGCTCGGCGCCATCATGGAGCATTTCCAGTCCGGCGAGCCGGTCATGGCCTCTGACCACCAGCCCACATCCGGCCACGCCGCGCATGACGGCGAAGACGGTGAAATCGTCGGCCAGATCAAAGAGTTGCTGGACAGCCGCGTGCGCCCCGCCGTGGCCCAAGACGGCGGCGACATTACCTTTCACGGATTTGAGCGTGGCGTCGTCTATCTGCATATGCAGGGTGCCTGCGCCGGTTGCCCCTCTTCGACCCTGACGTTGAAAATGGGCATCGAGAACCTGCTGCGCCACTACATCCCCGAGGTCACAGAGGTGCGCCCGGTTGCCTGAGCATGGCGCAAGCGGGCCGCTGATTCTGGCCTTTGACACATCGGCCGCGCATTGCGCGGCCGCTTTGCTGTCGGGCGATCGGATCTTGGCCTCCCGCACTGAGCTGATGACCAAGGGTCAGGCCGAGCGGATCATGGTCCTTTGCGAGGAATTGTTGAGCGAGGCCGGGCTGGCCTATGCCGACCTCACCGCGCTTGGCGTCGGCATCGGACCGGGCAATTTCACCGGCATCCGCATCGCCGTTTCTGCCGCCCGTGGGCTGGCGCTTGGTCTTGGCATCCCGGCAGTCGGTGTCGATGCCTTCGACGCGCTGCGCGAAGGCCATGACGGCCCCTGCGCCTGTGCGGTGGATGCCCGCCGCGATCAGGTATTCCTGCAAGGCTTTGACAACCCCGGCATTTCCGCGCCCGCGCTTCATGATGCCACAGCCCTCCCGGCCTTCACCGGCCCGCTGATCGGCGCGGGCGGAGAGCCGCCAGCGATGCCTGTGGCCGAAGCCATCGCCCGCATCGCCGCGCGCCGTTTTGCCAGCAATCTGCCGCGGCCTGCGCCGCTTTACCTGCGCCCCGCCGATGCCGCCCCCGCCCGCGACGCCGCCCCGGTGCTGCTGCCGTGACACCGGCGGCCCTCGCCGCGCTCCATGCTGCGGCCTTCACCCAGGACAGGCCGTGGCAAGAGGCGGAGTTCGCAGGCCTGCTCGACAGCCCCTTCGTGCAGCTTTTCACCCGCCCGGGCGGCTTTGCCCTGACCCGCACCATCGCGGGCGAATCCGAATTGCTGACCCTTGCCGTGGACCCTGCGCAGCAACGCCGGGGGCTGGGCCGGGCCCTGTTGCGCGACTGGCTGGCGGCCCTGCCCGCCGACTGCGAAAGTGCCTTTCTCGAAGTCGCTGCCGATAATCTGCCCGCCCGCGCGCTCTATGCGGATCAAGGTTTTGCCCAAATCGCCACCCGCCGTGCCTATTACGCACGCAGCGGCGTTCCACCCGTAGATGCCTGCATCCTGCAACGCGTCTTGACCCATGGTCACGCTGGCGATCCGGGCGGCTTGCCCTCAAAAAGCGGTTGACCCTACCCCCGCCTGCGCCCTAGATTATACTTGATCACATGATCCACAAACGCCGTGGCGGCAGCATCTGATTGACCGCCCGACACCACAACCCGGGAGACACCAAATGACCCTCATGACGAAATTCCTCGGCGCTGCTGCGGGCCTCGCGCTTACCGCGGGCGCGGCAGCGGCTGAACCGGCGCTGATCTTCGACCTCGGCGGTAAGTTCGACAAGAGCTTCAACGAAGCGGCCTTCAACGGTGCCTCCCGCTGGGCCGAAGAAACCGGCGGCAAATTCGCCGAGATCGAGATGCAGTCCGAAGCGCAGCGTGAGCAGGCCCTGCGCCGCTTCGCCGAATCCGGTGCCAACCCGATCATCACCATGGGCTTCGCCATGGCCGATCCGCTGGCCACCGTCGCGCCCGACTATCCCGACACCAAGTTCGCCGTGATCGACGTGAACTGGCTCGACCTGCCCAACGTGCGTCAGGTCAGCTTTGCCGAACATGAAGGCTCCTACCTCGTCGGCGTCATGGCCGCGATGGCCTCCGAGAGCGACACCGTGGGCTTCGTCGGTGGCATGGACGTGCCGCTCATTCGCCACTTCGGCTGCGGCTATGCCCAAGGCGTCAAGGCGACCAACCCCGACGCCACTGTCATCGCCAACATGACCGGCACCACCCCCGCCGCGTGGAACGACCCGGTGAAGGGTTCCGAGATCACCAAGGCCCAGATCAACCAAGGCGCTGACGTGGTCTATGCCGCCGCGGGCGGCACCGGCGTGGGCGTGCTGCAAACCGCCGCCGACGAAGGCATCTTGTCGATCGGCGTGGACAGCAACCAGAACCACCTGCACCCGGGCAAGGTCCTGACTTCCATGCTGAAACGCGTCGATGTCGCCGTCTATGACGCGATGATGGCGGGCGAAGACCTCGAGGTCGGCGAAGTCGTGACCCTTGGCCTTGCCGAAGAAGGTGTTGGCGTTGCCATCGACGAGCATAACCAAGATCTCGTGACCGAAGAGATGAAGGCCGCTGTCGACGACGCGCGCCAGAAGATCATCGACGGCGAGATCAAAGTGGTCTCCTACTACGAGAACGACAGCTGCCCGGCACTGGACTTCTGAGCCCGATTTATCCACAATCGACCCCCGGGGCCGCGCCGATCATCGGCGCGGCCCCTTTTAAAACCCCACAGCGTGACCGGGGCAGCGATGGACCAACGCCAGATCAAGGGCTGCAACGCCCGCAGGACCTTTTGACATGACCGATACCGCCCCCGCGATCGAACTCAAGGGCATCTCCAAGGCCTTCGGCCCGGTACAGGCCAACAAAGATATCTCCATCCGCGTCATGCCGGGCACGATCCACGGCATCATCGGCGAGAACGGCGCCGGTAAATCGACGCTGATGTCGATCCTCTACGGCTTCTACAAGGCCGACGCGGGCGAGATATACATCGGTGGCCGCAAGACCGAGATCCCCGACAGCCAGGCCGCCATCGCCGCCGGCATCGGCATGGTGTTCCAGCACTTCAAGCTGGTCGAAAACTTCACCGTGCTCGAAAACATCATCCTTGGTGCCGAGGATGGCCGCCTCTTGAAGCCCTCGCTGTCGAAGGCGCGCAAGACGCTGATCGAACTGTCGAAGGACTACGGCCTCAACGTCGACCCCGATGCGCAGATTCAGGACATCGGCGTGGGCATGCAGCAGCGTGTGGAAATTCTGAAAGCGCTCTACCGGCAGGCCGATATCCTCATCCTCGACGAGCCCACCGGCGTGCTGACCCCGGCCGAGGCCGACCAGCTCTTCCGCATTCTCGGGCGTCTGCGCTCCGAAGGCAAAACCATCATCCTGATCACCCACAAGCTGCGCGAGATCATGGAGATCACCGACACCGTGTCGGTCATGCGCCGCGGCCAGATGACCGCCACCGTGAAAACCGCCGAGACCTCGCCCCAGGAACTGGCCGAGCTGATGGTCGGGCGCAAGGTGCTCTTGCGCGTCAACAAAGAGCCCGCCACCCCGGGCGACGTGATCCTCGACATCAAGGGCCTGCGGGTGGTCGACGACAAGGGCGTCGAGCGGCTGCGCGGGATCGACCTGCAGATTCGCGCCGGCGAAGTGCTGGGCCTTGCGGGCGTTGCGGGCAACGGCCAATCGGAACTTTTGGAAGTGCTGGGCGGCTATGCCGACGGCACCGGCAGTGTCACGCTCAACGGCACCCCGCTGGACCTCTCGGGCAAGAAAAGCGACGGCCAGTCGCGCCGCGCGCGCGGCGTGGCCCATGTGCCCGAAGACCGCCAGCGCGAAGGTCTGATCATGGATTTTCAGGCTTGGGAGAACAACGTCTTCGGCTACCACCACGACGACCGTTTCAACAGCGGCATGCTGATGGACCACGCGGCGATCCGCGCCGATGCCGAGGACAAGATGGCCCGTTTCGACGTGCGCCCGCCCGACCCGACGCTGGCCGCCAAGAATTTCTCGGGCGGCAACCAGCAGAAGATCGTTCTGGCGCGCGAGATCGAGCGCAACCCCGACCTTCTGCTCATCGGCCAGCCCACCCGTGGTGTCGACATCGGCGCGATCGAATTTATCCACGAGCAGATCATCGCCCTGCGCGATCAGGGCAAGGCGATCCTGCTGGTCTCGGTCGAGCTTGAGGAAATTCTCGCCCTGTCGGACCGCATCGCGGTGATGTTCGACGGGCAGATCATGGGCGAACGCGCCGCCGATCAGACCGACGAAAAGGAGCTTGGGCTGCTGATGGCAGGCATCACCGATACCGAGAACGAACACAGCGTGGCCGAGGTCGAGGCCAATCTCGCCCGGGCGGGCGGCGACGCGCGCAAGGAGGTCTGAGATGGACGTGATGCCGAAATGGGCCGAGGTGATCCTCGTGCCGCTGATCTCTCTCCTGCTGGCCGCCGTGCTCTCGGCGCTGGTGATCCTGTCGATCGGCGAAGACCCGGTCGCGGCGGTGAACCTCATGGTCAAGGGCGCGCTCGGCTCGACCTATGGCTGGGGCTACACGCTCTACTACGCCACCAACTTCATCTTCACTGGTCTTGCCGTCGCCGTGGCCTTCCACGCGCGGCTGTTCAACATCGGCGGTGAAGGTCAAGCGATGCTCGGCGGCCTCGGTGTGGCGCTGGCCGCGCTCTACATCCCCTGGCCGCATTGGACGCTGGCACTGATCGGTTGCGGCGTCATGGCCGGTCTTCTGGGCGCGGTCTGGGCCGCGATCCCCGGCTGGCTACAGGCCAAGCGCGGTTCCCACGTCGTGATTACCACGATCATGTTCAACTTCATCGCCGCGGCGCTGCTGAACTACGTTCTGGTGAACCTTATGCGCCCGCCGGGCAGCATGGACCCGGCCAGCGCCCGCTTCCCCGAGGCCGTGCATCTGCCGACCCTGCACGAACTCCTTGCCCCCCTTGGCATCGCCTTCTCCAAATCCGCACCCGCCAACGTCTCGCTGCTGGTGGCCGTCGGCGCATGTGTGGCGATCTGGATGCTGATCTGGCGCACCCGTCTGGGCTATGAAATCCGCGCCTACGGCCATTCGCAGCCGGCGGCGAAATACGCGGGCATCTCGCCCGTGCGCATCACCATGATCACGATGATTATCTCGGGCGCGCTGGCGGGGCTGATGGCGATCAACAACGTCATGGGCGAAAGCGAACGTCTGGTGCTGAACGCGACCGAGGGCGCGGGCTTTATCGGCATCGCCGTGGCGCTGATGGGCCGCTCGCACCCGGTGGGCGTCTTCTTTGCCGCCCTGCTCTTCGGCTTCCTCTACCAAGGCGGCGCGGAACTGGCGCTCTGGACCTCGATCCCGCGCGAGTTGATCGTCGTGATCCAGGCGCTCGTGATCCTCTTCACCGGCGCGCTCGACAACATGGTGCGGATGCCGCTGGAGCGTCTCTTCTTGATGTTCCGCCGCCCCGGCCCGCCCAAACCCGGCCCCCGCAGCGCCCAGTCGGAGAGCGCGGAATGAGCCCCTATACCCCCTGAGAAAGCGGGTCTGACCTATGGACTACATCACGCTCATCCAATTGCTCGACAGCACCGTGCGGCTGGCCACGCCGCTGCTTCTGGCCTGTCTTGCCGGTCTTTTCTCCGAACGCGCAGGCGTCTTCGACATCGGGCTCGAGGGCAAGATGCTGGCCGCGGCCTTCTTCTCGGCGGCGCTGGCCTCGCTCACCGGCTCGGTCTGGCTGGGTCTGGCGGCGGGCATCGCCTCCTCGCTGGCGCTGAGCGCCGTGCATGGCCTCGCCTCGATCACCTTCCGCGGCAACCAGCTGATTTCAGGCGTGGCGATCAACTTCCTCGCCGCGGGCATGACTGTGCTGATCGCGCAGGACTGGTTCGCCCAAGGGGGCCGCACGCCCTCGCTCTTCGGCGGCGCGCGGTTCGAGCCGATCACCCTACCCTTCGCTGAGGCGATGGAGAGCGTGCCGATCATCGGCCCGCTCTACGAAGAGCTGATCTCGGGCCATTCGATCCTCGTCTATGCCGCCTTCCTCGCCGTGCCGCTGACGTGGTGGATCCTGTTCCGCACCCGCTTCGGCCTGCGCCTGCGCGCCGTGGGCGAGAACCCCGCCGCCGTCGACACCGCCGGTGTCTCGGTCGTGGGTCTGCGCTATGCCGCCGTGGCCATCGCGGGCCTGCTCTGCGGCGTGGCGGGCGCCTACCTCAGCACCGCGCTGCAGGCGGGTTTCGTCAAGGACATGTCCGCGGGCCGCGGCTTCATCGCACTGGCCGCGCTGATCTTCGCCAAGTGGCGGCCCTGGTACGCGCTCTGGGCGACGCTGCTCTTCGGCCTCTTCGGCGCGCTCGAAACGCGACCGGACGTGATCCAATCGGTCATCGGCATCAAGGTGCAGGGCCAGCTTCTGGGCGCCCTTCCCTACCTGATGACCGTGGTGATCCTCGCCGGTTTTGTCGGAAAAGCGATCCCGCCGCGCGCGGGTGGCGAGCCCTATGTGAAAGAACGCTGACACTTCCTTCCGGCCCTTGCACCCGAGGGCCGGATCGGCGCAACCTGTCAAAGTGGTCGCCTCACCGCGACAAGCTATGTTGAACTGCGCGGCCGTTCGGGGCTAGGAAACGTCATGCAAATCTACCTGCCCATTGCCGAAGTATCGGTCAACGCCTTCCTCCTTTTGGGATTGGGCGGCATCGTGGGCATCCTGTCGGGCATGTTCGGCGTCGGCGGCGGGTTTCTGATCACGCCGCTGCTGTTCTTTGTCGGCATCCCGCCCGCCGTGGCGGTGGCGACCTCGACCAATCAAATCGTGGCCTCCTCCTTCTCGGCGCTTCTGGCGCATCTCAAGCGAAAGACGGTCGATTTCCGAATGGGCTGGGTGCTGCTGGCCGGGGGCCTGATCGGCTCCGGCATCGGCATGTTCATCTTCAACTACCTGAAATCGCTCGGCCAAGTCGATCTGCTGGTGACGCTTTGCTATGTCGTCTTCCTTGGCATTATCGGCGGGCTGATGTTCGTGGAATCGCTCCGCGCCATCCGCCGCACCCGCAAGGGGGCCGGGTCAAACGCAAGAAACACTATTGGGTGCATGGGCTGCCGTTCAAAATTCGCTTTCGGGTTTCGGGCCTTTATATCTCAGTAATCCCGCCGGTGCTGGTGGGCGCGGCGGTCGGGATGCTCTCGGCGATCATGGGCGTGGGCGGCGGTTTCATCATGGTGCCTGCGATGATCTACCTGCTCGGCATGCCAACCAAAGTCGTGATCGGCACCTCGCTGTTGCAGATCATCTTCGTCACCGGCTTCACCACCATGCTCCATGCCACCACCAACCAGACGGTTGACATCGTGCTGGCGGTGCTGCTGCTGGTGGGCGGTGTGCTCGGCGCGCAGGTGGGCACGCGGATCGGCGTGCGGATGCAGGCCGAACAGCTCCGCATCCTGCTCGCGGTGCTGGTCTTGGCGGTCTGCGGCAAGCTGGCGCTCGACCTGTTGCTGGAACCGGCGGAACTCTATTCTCTCAGCCCGGTGGCCGCGGAATGATGCGCGCGCTGGTCGCCTTCCTTGGCCTGTGTTTCACGGCCCTGACCGCCACGGCGGAAGAGGAAATCGTGCTTGGCCTCAGCCAGGCCGAAGTCTCCATCACCACCAATTTCGACGGGTCCGAGATCCTCGTCTACGGGGCCGTCAAACGCGAAACCCCGATCCCCGATGGCGCGCCGCTCGAAGTGGTCATCACCGTCTCCGGCCCCTCGGCCCCGGTCATGGTGCGCCGGAAAGAGCGGCGCTTTGGCATCTGGGTGAACACCGCCGCGGTTGAGGTCGACCGCGCGCCGAGCTTCTACGCCGTGGTCACCTCTGGCCCGCTGGCCGAGGTGCTCAAACGCATCGAAGACCTGCGCCACCGCATTTCCATCCCCCGCGCCATCCGGTCGGTCGGCGCCCCGATGGAGATCGCGGACCCCACCCAATTCACCGACGCGCTGATCCGCGTGCGTAAGGATGCGAACCTGTACCAGGTTATCGAAGACGGGGTGAAGGTGGATGAACAGACCCTCTTCCGCGCCGCCGTCGCCCTGCCCGCCTCGCTCACCGAAGGGGCCTATGACACGCGGATTTTCCTCACGCGCGGCGGCGATGTGGTAGCGCAGTATGAGACGATCATCGACGTGCGCAAAGTCGGGATGGAGCGTTGGCTATTCAACCTTGCCCATCAACAGGCGTTTCTTTACGGGCTGCTGTCGCTCTTCATCGCAGTTGCGGCGGGCTGGGGCGCTTCGGCCGTCTTCGGCCTCATGCGCCGCTAAGCCGCGCCATCCTCGGTCGCCTCAAGCGTCAGCGCCGCCGCTGGCGCGGCCCGCAGATCATCCACCCGCAGCGGCCCCGAAGGCTTGCTGAGCCGGTTGCGCACCACCCAGATCAGACGTTCCTGAGCGCGCGTAATCGCCACATAGGCGAGCCGTTTCCACAGGGGCTGCCCCGCCTCGCTCCGCCCCATCCGCGCGGCGGCATAGAGATCGGGGGCAAAGACCTGCACATTCTCCCACTGGCTGCCTTGGGCCTTGTGGATCGTCACCGCCGCCCCGTGCAGAAAGGTCGCCCCCATGCGGGCGGCGAAGGGGATGAAGGGCTCTTCCTCATCCGGCTTTTCGATCTTCACGATCGAGGCGGCACTCACCTGCGGGTCTTCGGCGCCGATCACATGCAAGCGGCTGAAGCCGGGCTTGCGCCCCTCGCCCAGATAGACCACCTGCGCGCCCTTGATCAGGCCCCGTGCCTCAAGATCCAGCCGTTTCTTGCGGTGTTTCAGCGGCAGTTCGATCCCGTCGCAGATCAGCGGCTCACCGGCCAGCAACGCATCCTCCGGCGCGCCATGCACGCTGCGGAACGCATTGATGAGCCGGATGCGCGTCGCGTTGCGCCAGACCAGCACCGGGCTGCGCGCCATGAGATCGACTTCGACCCGCTGGCCCCAGACCACGCGGTCGTCCTTGCGCGCCGCGTCTTCGATCATCCGCTCAAAGTCATGAAACTCCAACTGCGGATCGGCCAGCGCATGGGCGAGATCGAGGATCGGGTTGTCGGCCTCTTGCCGGTGGATGCGGTTGAGGTTCAACACGCGCTTTTCGGGCAGTTTCTCGAAGACCATCGTGCCCGACTGCCCCACCGGTGCCAACTGCGCCGGGTCGCCGAACAACAGCAGCGTCGGGAAGATCTCTTTCAAATCCTCGAACTGCTTGTCGTCCAGCATCGAACTTTCGTCGACAAAGCCGATGTCCAATGGCTCTTCCCGCCGCTTCCAGCCGGTGATGAAATCACTGCCCCTGAGCCCCGCCGCCGCCAGCGCACCGGGCACGGACTTGTTGTTCGCGAAAAACGCCGCCGCGCGGTCCAGCGCCATTTCACTGAGGCCCTCGATCTCGGGCTTCTCGCCGTTGCCGGTCAGCCATTCGGCGATGCGCTCGTATTCAGGGTGATAGACCGGCGTATAGAGAATGCGGTGGATCGTCGTCGCAGGCACCCCGCGCAACCGCAGCACGCTCGCCGCCTTGTTGGTGGGCGCGAGGATCGCCAAGGTCCGCTTCTCGCGCTTCTTGCGCGATTCGTAATCGCCCGACACGATCTCGACCCCGGCCCCTTCCAGCGCGCGGTAAAGCTCGGCCAGCAGCAGGGTTTTGCCCGATCCGGCCTTGCCGGTCACCGCCATCACCTGATCCGGCCCGCCCGCAGGCGGCATCAAAAGCGAGTCGTCCAGATCGATGCCCGCAGAGCGCAGCATATCGGCCACCTTGTCATGGGCGGCGGCTTGGTCTTCGGAATAGGTGAGCGCGGTAGATGTCATTGGGCGACCCTAAATGAGCCCGCGCCGGGGGCCAGATGGCTTTGCCCCGCGCGCCTGCGATTCATGTGGATTATCCGCCTCAGACGACGATCAGCCCCCGGCTCAGCGCGCGGGCGACCGCATGGGTGGTGTTGGACGCCCCCAGTTTGAAGCGGGCGCTTTCCACATAGGCCCGCAGCGTATGTTCCGAGATCGACAGACGGTCAGCCACCTGCGCGCGGCTATAGCCCACCGCCAGCAGGGTCATCGCATCCACCTCGCGCGGGGAGAGCGCCTGCACCGCACCCGGCGCCCGCTCCGGGGCCAGCGCCAACGCCTTTTCATTGAAACAATGGGCCGCCCAGATCAGATCGCGCCGGTGCCGCGCGGTGAAAGCGGCCCAAACCCGATCGGTGCAACTGTGGTTCGTGGTGAAAAGCGCGAATTGCCCATGCGGCCCCCGGATCGGAACCGAGAACCCCTGATCGCCAACCCCATGGTCCAAAGCATCCCGGCGAAACTGCCGCGCCGCGCGAGAGGACCAATCGAGGTCTTTCCAATCCACCGGCTCGAACCGGCGATAGCAGCCCGCGACCACGGGATCGATGCGCAGGTAGTTATGCGCCTGATAGCGCTCAGACCAGAGCGCGCCATAGGTGCCGCAGCCATATTGCACCCCCGCCGTGTCGACCCAGTGATAGACGACGTGCAGAATGCCATAGTGATCGCGCAGATCTTTGCAGGCCTGCCCAAGGGCGGGCTGGCCATCAGCCTGCGCCAGCCTTTCCCAAATCCGTTCCAGATGCGGCTCTATCCTCATGCGTCCGGCCCATGGCCCTTTCGCGTTGCAAGGACATCTCAGCCAGAGCGATCAGCGCCGCGTCGTCCAACTGTTCCGCCGTGCGCGGCAGTTGGTTCGCCATGGCAAAAGCCCTGAGATCGGCCAAAACGTCCAATATCCAATCATCTCGCATGAGGGTCGCCCAGCTTTGGTTAATGGCAGATTAATACAACCATAGCATGTACGAAATTTTGCACCATCCGCGCTTTCTGCCCCCCATAAATAGCGGGGCTTCGGGCGCTAAGCCTCTGTTTCGACAGGGTGCCACGCAAAACCCCCGCAGCCGAAGCCACGGGGGTCTCATCTTAGCCGATCCGTGTCGCTTAGTCGCGGGCGACCAGCGTGTCTTCCAGCGTGCGCAGCCCGGTCGTCGGGGCTTGGACCAGTACCGACATATTGCCCGGCTTATGCTCATTACGCATCATCTTCATATGCGCCTCGGGCAGATCGGCCCAGCTAAAGACCTCGGACATGCAGGGGTCGAGCCGCCGCTCCATCATCAGCTTGTTGGCCGCACTCGCCTGTTTGAGGTGGGCAAAGTGGCTGCCCTGCAAGCGCTTCTGGTGCATCCACATGTAGCGCACGTCGAAGGTCAGGTTGAACCCGCTTGTGCCAGCGCAGATAACCACCATGCCGCCCTTTTTCACGACAAAGGTTGAGACCGGGAAGGTCGCTTCGCCGGGGTGCTCGAAGACCATGTCGACATTCACGCCCTTGCCGGTGATGTCCCAGATCGCCTTGCCGAATTTGCGCGCTTCCTTGAACCACTCGGCATATTCCGGCGTGTTCACGGTGGGCAATTGGCCCCAGCAGTTGAAGTCCTTGCGGTTCAGCACGCCCTTGGCGCCCAGATCCATCACGAACTGGCGCTTGCTCTCGTCGCTGATCACGCCGATCGCATTTGCGCCCGCGGTGTTGATAAGCTGGATCGCATAGGAGCCGAGGCCACCGGAAGCGCCCCAGACCAACACGTTCTGGCCGGGCTTCAGGTCATGCGGCTCATGGCCAAAGAGCATCCGATAGGCGGTCGCCAGCGTCAGCGTGTAGCAGGCGCTTTCTTCCCATGTCAGGTGCTTGGGCCGCGGCATCAGCTGCTGGCTCTGCACCCGGGTGAACTGCGCGAAAGAGCCGTCGGGCGTCTCGTAGCCCCAGATCCGCTGGCTGGGAGAATACATCGGGTCGCCGCCGTTGCATTCCTCGTCGTCGCCATCGTCTTGGTTGCAGTGGATCACCACCTCGTCGCCGACCTTCCAGCGGGTCACCTTGTCGCCCACCGCCCAGACGATGCCCGAGGCATCGGAGCCCGCGATGTGGTAAGGCTCGCCATGGCCGTCAAAGGGGCTGATCGGCACGCCGCGCGCGGCCCAGACACCATTGTAGTTGATGCCCGCCGCCATCACGAGGACCAGCACGTCTTGGCTGTCGAGCCTGGGCACGTCGACCACCTCTTGCAGCATCGCGCTGTCCGGGTCGCCGTGCCGTTCGCGGCGGATCGCCCAAGCATACATCTGTTTCGGGACATGCCCCATCGGGGGCATCTCGCCCACTTCATAGAGGTCCTTTTGCGGGGCGTCATATTCGGCGTGTTTCGTATCCAGTGCCATGTGGGCCTCCTGCCGGTGATCGGTGTCTACAAGGTCTGTGCCGCACCGCAGAATCGCGGCGGCTCCCTTTCGGGATATGATCCGCCGCGCAACAATGCAACCCCTAGATACCGCCGTTTGTAATTTTATGACCCAGCAGTCGCAGCAATTTCTGCCGCAGGTGCAGCATCCTCCGAGGGGAAATGTGCAATGGAATTAGCGTAGAAGGCCAAAACAGGCCCCTGCCCCTCGACGATCTCCAGCCCCTCTGGGCCTTCGGAAATGACGCTACGTTTCTTCAGCCGCGCGACAGCGCGGGCGACCCGTTCGGGCAGGACGTCCGGCTTCGGCACCCGGTTGCGCGGTGGCATTTTCTCCAAAGTGGCGGCCACTTCGGCCAGCAGATCGGCCTCCTTCATCGGGCGCGCGGCCTGCAACATCACCCGCGCAATCAGCGGCACGGTCAGCACCGGCATCGCCTGCGCGATCCGGTCCATCAACATCTCGGACAACTCCGAGACCGGCACCCCGGCCCCGGTGCGACGCAACGACAGCGGATCGCCAAAAGTCACCGCCGCCGTGCCAAAACGCGTGTCGCGCCCGCGCAGCCGCCGCCACATCTTGCGCAGCACGAAGCCCACAACAACCGTGATCCGCGCTCCGAAACGCCGGTCTCCGCGCTGCCCGGCGGCGATCAATACGCGGTCTTCCAGCACCCGGTCATAGTTAATCGCCACGGGCACAAAGATGATGTCGCGCGCGCCCTCGGGGTCGAAGCCATCCACGACATAGGACAAAAGCCCGACCTTCGGCGGCTGCAAGGCCCCGGTCAGGCTCAACCCACCCTCGGGGTAGAAGGCCTGTGTCACCCCGCCCGTCGTGGCCATCTGGACATAGCGCGCCAAGACCTTGCGATAGAGCGCCCCGCGCGACCGGCGGCGGATGAAGTAAGCCCCCATGGAGCGGATCAGCGTGCTCAGCGGCCAAACCCGCGCCCATTCCCCCACCGCATAGCTCAGCGCCGAAGACCGCGCGGCGAGATAGGTCACCAGCATGTAATCCATGTTCGACCGGTGGTTCATGATAAAGACCACCGTGGCATCCCGCGGCAGCGCGGCGAATGTCGTCTCGTTACTCACCGCCGTCTCTACCCGGTAGACCGTATTGGTCAACAGCCGCGCCAAGCGGATGCCGAAACTGAAATAGGCGAAGGCCGAAAACCGCGGCACGATCTCACGCGCATATTCCCGCGCCTTTTGAAAGGCCACGTTTTCCGGCACGCCGTTGCTGCGGGCATAGTTGACGATTTCTTGGCTGACCTCCGGATCATAGATCAGTCGCTGGATCATGTCGTGCCGCCGCGCCAGTTTGAAGGGCTCAATGGGCCGCGTCAGCCGCTTGTTCAACCGCGCCACCGCCCGTTCGAGCCGCCGGCGAAAGAACCAACGCACCGAAGGCAGCAGAAAATGGCTCAGCGCCGTGACGGCTGCGAAAACCACGATGAGGATGAACAGCCAAAGGGGCAATTGCACAGTCTGCGTCATGGCTTAACCCTTACAGCGCAGGGGCGAGAGGACAATATTTATCTGTTTCCCGCCCGCCCAAGCGGCCCGAGTGATGCCGCAACGCAGCGAATTGACAGAGGCATATTATTTCCCGTATCAACATCATGACGCAACTTTATTGCCACCCAGATTCATGAGGCCACGATGACCCAACCGCAGAAAGACCGCCCCTGGCTCATTCGCACCTATGCGGGCCACTCCACCGCCGCCGCGTCCAACGCGCTTTACCGCTCGAACCTCGAGCGCGGGCAGACCGGGCTTTCCGTGGCCTTCGACCTGCCGACCCAAACCGGCTATGACAGCGACCATGTGCTCAGCCGTGGCGAGGTGGGCAAAGTAGGCGTGCCGGTGAACCACCTCGGCGATATGCGCGCGCTGTTTGACGGCATCCCGCTGGAACAGATGAACACCTCGATGACGACCAACGCCACCGCCCCTTGGCTGCTGGCGCTCTATATCGCGGTGGCCGAGGAACAGGGCGCGGATGTCTCAAAGCTGCAAGGCACGGTGCAAAACGACCTGATCAAGGAATACCTCAGCCGCGGCACCTACATCTGCCCGCCCGCGCCATCGCTCAAGATGATCGCGGATGTGGCCGAATTCTGCTATACGAATGTCCCGAAATGGAACCCGATGAACGTCTGTTCCTACCACCTGCAAGAGGCAGGCGCGACGCCGGAACAGGAATTGGCATTCGCTCTGGCCACCGCCACTGCTGTGCTCGACGCGCTGAAACCCCGCGTCCCGGCAGAGGATTTCCCGAAATTGGTGGGCCGCATTTCCTTCTTCGTGAACGCAGGCATCCGTTTCGTCACCGAGATGTGCAAAATGCGCGCCTTTGTAGACCTTTGGGACGAGATTTGCCGCGCGCGCTATGGGGTTGAAGACCCAAAATTCCGTCGTTTCCGCTATGGGGTGCAGGTCAATTCGCTGGGGCTGACCGAACAACAGCCCGAGAATAACGTCTACCGTATTCTCATCGAAATGCTGGCCGTGACCCTGTCGAAAAAAGCCCGCGCCCGCGCCGTGCAATTGCCCGCATGGAACGAAGCTCTCGGCCTGCCCCGCCCCTGGGATCAACAATGGTCGATGCGGATGCAGCAGATCATGGCCCATGAAACGGATCTTTTGGAATTCGACGATCTATTCGACGGCAACCCGGCGGTCGATGCCAAGGTCGAATTGCTGAAAGAAGGCGCGCGGGCCGAATTGGCGAATCTCGACGGGATGGGCGGCGCGATTTCCGCGATCGATTACATGAAAGGACGTTTGGTCGAAAGCAATGCCGACCGGCTGCGGCGTATCGAAAGCGGCGAAACCGTCGTGGTGGGCGTCAATAAATGGCAGCAAGGCGCGCCCTCGCCCCTGATGACCGGCGCGGGCGATATCATGCAATCCGACCCCGGCGCCGAGGCCGACCAGCTCGCACGGCTCGACGCATGGCGCAGCGCGCGCGACGCGGGTGCCGTGAAACAGGCGCTGGCCGATCTGCGCGCCGCGGCGCAGGGGAGCGAGAACATCATGCCCGCCTCCATCGCCGCCGCGAAAGCCGGGGTGACGACCGGCGAATGGGCCGCGCAGATGCGCGCCGTTCACGGGGAATATCGTGGCCCCACAGGGGTTTCCGCAGGCCAGTCTAACAAGACCGAAGGTTTGGACGACCTGCGCGATGCGGTAGACGCGGTCAGCGACAGATTGGGCCGCAGGCTGAAATTCCTCGTCGGCAAACCAGGGCTCGACGGCCACTCAAACGGGGCGGAACAGATCGCCGTCCGCGCCCGCGATTGCGGCATGGACATCAGCTATGAAGGCATCCGTCTGACCCCTGCGGAGATCGTCGAAGCAGCACAAACGGAAGCCGCCCATGTGGTCGGCCTGTCGATCCTCTCGGGTTCTCACGTGCCCTTGGTCGAAGACCTAATGAAACGCATGGCCGAGGCCGGGTTGACCCATATTCCCGTCATCGTCGGCGGCATCATTCCCGAGGCCGACGCCACCCGTTTGCGCGCCGCCGGGGTGGCGCAGGTCTATACGCCGAAGGACTTCGAATTGAACGTCATCATGCAGGATATTATTACGCTTGCCGATCCCAAAGCGGTGGCGGCGGAATAGGCTGACACAAAATACATCGTGCAATTAACCTATTGGCGCTATAATTCCCTCTACCAGCACAATCTGGAAAGGAAATATCAGATATGGAAAAAGACCTGAAATCCATGGGCCGTAAGGAACTGGAGAAACTTCTGTCGGATGTCAAAAAGGCCTTGCAGGCCGCACAGGCGCGCGAACGCCGCGCCGCCCGCAAGGCGGCGCAAAAGGCAGCGGCGGAATATGGCTTTTCCCTGAATGAGTTAGCTGATGAGGCCCCCGCGCCCAAGAAGGCCAAGAAGCCGCGCAAAGCCTCCGCCGGTCCGAAATCGAAACCCCAGTTCGCCAATCCGGAAAACCCGTCCCAGACTTGGACTGGAAAAGGCCGCCAGCCAAATTGGTTCCGCGCCCAAGTAGAGAATGGTGCCGATCCGGAAACGATGCGGGTTTAATACTTCCCGAAATACGGGAATTTCGCGCCGGTTGAATAGCAATTCACCGGCGCTTTTTTATTGCTAACGGAAATGTGAATTCGATAGTCACCGCCCGCACGGCGCCGAGCGGAAGTTTACGTCACGCCCCCTGCCCCACCGCAGCCCTTGTGAAGCCCGCCTTGCGCGGGCAAAATGCGCCAAACATCAGGAGACAGAAATGACCGTCCATATTGGCGCAAAACCCGGCGATATCGCCGAAACCGTATTGATGCCCGGCGACCCCTACCGCGCGAAATGGGCGGCGGAGACCTTTCTCGAAGGGGCCGAACTGGTCAACGAAGTGCGCGGTATGCTCGGCTTTACCGGCACATGGCGCGGCAACCGGGTGACGATCCAAGGCTCGGGCATGGGCATGCCGTCGCTGTCGATCTACGCCAATGAGTTGATGACCGAATATGGCGCGCAGACCCTGATCCGCATCGGCTCTTGTGGCGGCATGCAATCCCATGTCGGCATCCGCGACGTGATCATCGCCATGACGGCCAGCACCATCACCTCGCCCTCCTCCGGCATTTTCCGCGAATTGAACTACGCCCCCTGCGCCGATTACGGCCTTTTAAGCGCTGCTGTCGCTGCCGCCGAAAAGCTGGAGGCCGAGACCCATGTAGGCGGGATCTATTCCTCGGATGTTTTCTATGCGGAGCGCCCCGATCTCGATGAGCAGATGGTGCGCCATGGCATCCTCGGTGTCGAGATGGAGGCAGCGGAGCTTTACACGCTGGCCGCGCGGCACAAGCGGCGTGCCTTGGCGGTGTTGACGGTGAGCGATCATTTGCAGACCGGCGAGGCGCTGCCCTCGGAGGATCGCGAAAAGAGTTTTGGCGATATGGTCGAGATTGCGCTGGAGGCGGCCTTTGCCTGAGTGCGGCGCCTGCTGAAAGGGCGGGGTTGGTATTTGAAAAAGGATGAAGGGGCGCGGCGGGGGTCGCGCCTTTTTTCGTGGCTTGGCGGGTGGTGTGAGCGGTGGGGTGCTTCGTTGGTTGGCGCTCGCGTGTGGGGAGAGTGCGGAAGGTATTTGGGAAAGGATGAAGGGAGGGGGTGTGGTGCGTCTTTCAGGCGTGTTGGCCGGCGAGGCGGCCGGAGTAGAGGCAGCCACCTAAGAAGGTGCCTTCGAGGGCGTTGTAGCCGTGGTAGCCGCCGCCGCCGAAGCCGCAGACCTCTCCGGCTGCGAAGAGGCCGGGGAGGATGGTGCCCGCAGGCGTGAGCACGCGGCCTTGGGTGTCGCTGTGTAATCCGCCGAGGGATTTGCGGGTGAGGATGTTGAGGCGCACAGCGATGAGCGGGCCGTTGGCCGGATCGAGAATGGCGTGGGGTTTGGCGGTGCGGATCAAGCGGTCGCCACGGTAGTTGCGGGCGCCGCGGATCGCGGTGATCTGGGCGTCTTTGGCGAAGGGGTTGCCCAACTGGCCATCGCGGGCTGCGATTTGGGCGCGGATGTGCTCTAGGGCGACGGGGGTCTCGGGTGTGAGGGCGTTCATGCGGGTAACGAGGGTTTTCAAGTCCTCGGCGACGATGAAGTCCGCGCCTTTTTCTTTGAAGACCTCGACTGCGGCGGTTGCCCCCTTGCCGAGCCGTGCTTTCAGGACTTCGCCCCATTTGCCGGAGGTGAGATCGGGGTTCTGTTCGGATCCCGAGAGGGCGAATTCCTTTTCGATGATCTTTTGCGTCAGGATGAACCAGCTGTGTTCGCCTGCTTGCAGGATGCGTTTGAGGGTCGAGAGCGTGTCGAAGCCGGGCAGGCAGGGTGCTTCCATCCGGTCGCCGCGCGCGTCGAACCACATTGAGGACGGTCCGGGCAGTATGCGGATGCCGTGGTTGGGCCAGATCGGATCCCAGTTTTGCACGCCTTCGCAATAGTGCCACATGCGGTCTTCGTTGATGAGCCCTGCCCCGGCTTCGGCGGCGATGGCGTGCATCTTGCCGTCGACGTAGTCGGGCACGCCGCTGACCATCTGGCGCGGCGCGGGGCCGAGGCGGTCTTTGGGCCAGTGTTGCCGCACCAAATCGTGGTTGGCGCCGATGCCGCCGGTGGTGAGGATGACGGCCTCGGCGGTATGCTCAAAGTCGCCGGTGACATTTCGCGATGTGCTTTGACCGCGCGGGGCGTCGCTGTCTTCCAGCACCTCGCCCGCCACGCCGGTGACCGCGCCATCCGTTGTGATCAGCCGGGTGGCGCGGTGGCGGAAGGCGAGGCGCAGTTTGCCCGCTGCCGCGTATTCCTGCATCAGCCGCGCGAAAGGGGCGACGACGCCGGTGCCGGTGCCCCAAGTGATATGAAATCGCGGGACAGAGTTGCCGTGGCCATGGGCCCCTGCCCCGCCGCGCTCGGCCCAGCCGACGACCGGGAACCAGCGCAGGCCGATCTGGTGCAGCCAAGCGCGCATGTCGCCTGCCGCCCAGTCGATGAACCCTTCCGCGAGTTTGCGGGGATTGGCGTCTTCGGGGCGGTCGAACTGCGCCGAGCCCATCCAGTCGCGATAGGCGAGTTCCGCGCTGTCGCGGATGCCCATGCGGCGCTGTTCGAGTGTGTCGACCATGAAGAGACCGCCGAGCGACCAATAGGCCTGCCCGCCGAGGCTTTGCGGGCCTTCTTGGTCCATGAGCAGCACACGGCGACCGCGCAGCACGGCCTCATGGGCGGCAACCATGCCGGCCAGACCCGCCCCACGACGATCACATCTGCTTTGAAACGCTCACCCATTGCTGCCTCCCCTGTTTCGGCAAGCTTGCGGTGGGTTGGGGGCAAAAGCAAGTCACAGACGCGGGGTGTCGAGCCCTTTGAGGCAGCGGTCGGGTGGGCCTTCGCTGCGGTAGGCTTCGGCCCCGCAGGCGACGCAGTGGTATTTGCGTAGCGCGCCTTTGTCCCCGCCCGGTCTTCGCGCCAGCGGCAGTCGCGCGTGGGCGCGTTGCGACGGGCAAAGATCAGCACGATCACAAAGACGATAACGATGACAAAGGGCAGGATCATGGGAAAAACCAAAGGCCCGGCGCTTGGCCGGGCCTTCCTGTCGGATTGGGTAGATTAGACGGTGCGCTCGACCATCAGTTTCTTGATGTTGGCGATCGCCGCCGCCGGGTTCAGCCCCTTGGGGCAGGTCTTGGCGCAGTTCATGATCGTGTGGCAGCGGTAGAGCTTGAACGGGTCTTCCAGGTCATCAAGACGCTCGCCCGTCGCCTCGTCCCGGCTGTCGATGATCCAGCGGTAGGCGTGCAGCAGGGCCGCTGGCCCGAGGTAGCGGTCGCCGTTCCACCAGTAGCTGGGGCAGGAAGTCGAGCAGCAGGCGCACATGATGCACTCATACAGACCATCGAGCTTGGCGCGGTCGTCGATCGACTGTTTCCACTCCTTGCGCGGCTCGGGCGTGTCGGTCTCCAGCCATGGTTGGATGCTGGCGTGCTGGGCGTAGAAGTGGGTCAGATCGGGGATCAGGTCCTTGACCACCGGCATATGCGGCAGCGGGTAGATCTTCACCACGCCGTTGATCTCTTCCATGCCGTAAGTGCAGGCCAGCGTGTTGATCCCGTCGATGTTCATCGCACAAGAGCCGCAGATGCCCTCGCGGCAGGAGCGGCGGAAGGTCAGCGTCGGGTCGATCTCGTTCTTGATCTTGATCAGCGCGTCGAGAATCATCGGCCCGCAATCGTCCATATCGACGAAATAGGTGTCGAGCGCCGGGTTCTTCCCGTCATCGGGGTTCCAGCGGTAGATATGGAACTCGCGCAGGTTGGTCGCCCCTTCGGGCTTGGGCCATGTCTTGCCGCTGGTCATGCGGGAGTTTTTCGGAAGCGTCAGTTGAACCATTATGCGTCTCCTAAAGCGTCAGACCGGCTGCGGGCGCGGCGGCCAGCAAGCAGGTACGGGTCTCGGGGCGCGACAGGATGGTGCGCACGGTGCCCGCTGTTGTGTCATCCACGCCAACCACGGTGGCGCGGGCCAATTCGCGCAGCTCCAGCGCGTCGGCATTGTCGATGATGCAATCGGTGAAGGGGGTGATCAGCTCTTTCGGCACCTGCGGGAAACGGGTGGCCAGAACCTCGGTCACCACGCCTTTGGAGGTCTGGCGGGCGGTGTCATCCACCGCCTGCTGAACCTCCACACAGGCCGAAAGGCCGAGCAGGGTGGCCGCGATGAGTGCTGTGCGGACCATCAATACACCCGTGCCTTGGGGGCGATCTTCTTCATGTCGATGCCGCCTTCATCCTCTTTGGTCAGCGGATCAAGGTGCACGGCGCGGTAGGTCAGCTTGGCATCGTTACCGTCGAACCACGCCAGCGAATGTTTGCGCCATTCGTCGTCGTTCCGATCAGGGTAATCCTCATGCGCATGCGCGCCGCGGCTCTCTTTCCGCGCGGCGGCGGCGGTGATCGTGGCGGTGGCGTTGGGCATCAGGTTGGTCAGCTCCAGCGTCTCCATCAGGTCGGAGTTCCACACGAGGCTGCGGTCGGTGACATGCAGATCGTTCAGCTTGTCGGCCACGTCGATCATCTTCTTGCGGCCTTCCTCCAGCGTCTTGTCGGTGCGGAAGACGGCGGCATCGGCCTGCATGGTCTTTTGCATCTCAAGGCGCAGTTCGGCTGTCGGCGTGCCGCCCTTGGCATTGCGCAGACCGTCGAAGCGATCGAAGGCCTTCTCGACCGATTTGAGGTTCGGCGCGGGTACCGGGCTGTCGGCGTCGACGATCTTGGCGGCGCGGATCGCAGCGGCGCGGCCAAAGACCACGAGGTCGATGAGCGAGTTGGAGCCCAGACGGTTCGCCCCATGTACCGAGGCACAGCCCGCCTCGCCCACGGCCATCAGGCCGGTTGCGATGGCGTCGGGGTTGTCCGCAGTCGGGTTCAGCACCTCGCCCCAATAGTTCGTGGGGATGCCGCCCATGTTGTAGTGCACGGTGGGCAGCACCGGGATCGGCTCTTTCGTGAGGTCCACACCGGCAAAGATGCGTGCGGATTCCGAGATGCCCGGCAGGCGCAGGTCCAGCGTCTCCGGCGGCAGGTGGTTGAGGTGCAGATGGATGTGGTCCTTGTTCTCGCCCACGCCACGGCCTTCGCGGATCTCCATCGTCATGCAGCGCGAAACAACGTCGCGCGAGGCGAGGTCTTTATAGGTCGGCGCATAGCGCTCCATGAAGCGCTCGCCCTCGGAGTTGGTGAGGTACCCGCCCTCGCCGCGCGCGCCTTCTGTGATCAGACAGCCCGCGCCGTAGATGCCGGTGGGGTGGAACTGGACGAATTCCATGTCTTGCAACGGCAGACCCGCACGGGCCGCCATGCCGCCGCCGTCGCCGGTGCAGGTATGTGCGGAGGTGGCCGAGAAATAGGCACGGCCATAGCCGCCGGTCGCCAGCACGACCATCTTGGCGCTGAACAGATGCATGGTGCCGTCGTCGAGTTTCCAGCAGAGCACACCTTGGCAGACACCGTCGTCCGACATGATCAGATCGATGGCGAAATATTCGATAAAGAATTCCGCGCTCTGCTTCAGCGACTGGCCGTAGAGCGTGTGCAGGATCGCGTGACCAGTCCGGTCAGCGGCGGCGCAGGTGCGCTGCACGGGCGGGCCTTCGCCGAATTCCGTGGTGTGGCCGCCGAAGGGGCGCTGATAGATCTTGCCCTCTTCGGTGCGCGAGAAGGGCACGCCGTAATGCTCAAGCTCGTAAACCGCCTTGGGCGCTTCGCGGGCGAGGTATTCCATCGCGTCGGTATCGCCCAGCCAGTCCGAGCCCTTGACCGTGTCATACATATGCCACTGCCAGTTGTCGGGGCCCATGTTGCTCAAGGACGCGGCGATGCCACCCTGCGCCGCCACGGTGTGGCTGCGGGTCGGAAATACCTTAGAGATACAGGCCGTGCGCAGCCCCTGCTCCGCCATGCCCAAAGTCGCGCGCAGGCCAGCACCGCCTGCCCCCACCACGACAACGTCATATTCGTGGGTTTCGTATTCATATGCTGCCATTTAATCGGTCTCCCGTTTGGGCGTATTGTTACAGGGCGAGCTTGGCGATGGCGAAAACGCCAACCGCTGCTGCGCCGTAGCTGATGATGGTCATCACGATAAGGGCGACTTTGTTGGCCAGCCCATGGACATAGTCCTCGATCAGCACCTGCACGCCGTCATTGAAATGTTTAAAGCCCACGATCAGCGTCAGCGCCGCCACGATGGCCGGGAAGGGACGCGCGTAATAGGCAAGGATCTCTTCATAGCTGCCGCCGAGCGCACTGCCGAAGGTAAAGACGAACAGCGGGATCAGGACCAACAGCGCCAGCGAGGAGACTTTCATCGCCCAGAAATGCGCGGTGCCGGTTTTCGCCGAGCCAAGGCCGCGGGCGCGTTTGCGATCTGTCATGTATGCCATGGTGTCGCTCCTCAAACGATGATGATGGTCAGGATGGTCAGCACGACCGATCCGATCAGCACGGTCCAGCCCAGCTTTTCCGCGGTGGGGATATCAAGCATGCGGCCCGTGTCCCAGATCAGGTGACGCACGCCAGCCAGCGTGTGATACCACAGGCCCAAGAGCGACAGGGTAAAGACCAGATCACCGAACCAGCTGGTCATGATCCCGTTCACCGTGTCGAAATACTCAAGCGACGTGGCCGCGGCGAGGAACCACCACACGATCAGCAGCGCGGTGATCAGCATCGCGTTGCCGGTGATCCGGGTGAGAATCGACGTCATGGAGGTCAATTGAGGGCGGTAGATCGTCAAATGCGGGGAAAGCGGGCGGTTACCCCGGTTCACATCGGCCATGGCGCGGTCCTTTGTCCTGTGCTTTGTCCTGTGCTTTGCATCTTGATAGCGGTTTTTACAGGACTGTCACGGGGAACTGCGGGGAATCTGCGGGGTTTGGCCGGTGTTTCGGTGGAAAAATGACAGAGTGAGGTGGTCCTGCCCGTTTTTGTGATCACAGCAGATTATCGTGTGATCACAAAACTCCCCCCCCGAACGAAAAAGCGCGCCCCGTTTGGGACGCGCTCCAAAACTCGTATGCCGTGAGGCTTAGGCGAGGCTCTCGTCGATGCCTTTGCAGGCTTCGACCAGACCTTTGACCGCGTTGACGGAGTTGTCGAACATCGCCTGCTCGTCTTTGTTCATCGAAATCTCGACGACACGCTCAACACCGCCTGCGCCGATCACGGTGGGCACGCCCACGTAGAAGCCGTTCAAGCCGTAGGCCCCATCGACATGCGCCGCCGCGGGCAGCACGCGTTTCTGGTCCTTGAGATAGGCTTCGGCCATCTCGATCGCGGAAGTGGCAGGCGCGTAGAAGGCCGAACCGGTCTTCAGCAGGCCCACGATCTCGGCGCCGCCGTCACGGGTGCGCTGCACGATGGCGTCGAGCTTGTCCTGCGTGGTCCAGCCCATCTTGACCAGATCGGGCAGCGGGATACCGGCGACGGTGGAGTAACGCACCAGCGGCACCATCGTGTCGCCGTGGCCGCCCAGAACGAAGGCGGTGACGTCTTTCATCGAGACGTTGAATTCGGTCGCGAGAAAGTGGCGGAAACGCGCGGAGTCGAGCACGCCAGCCATGCCGCAAACCTTGTTGTGCGGCAGGCCCGAGAATTCGCGCAGCGCCCAGACCATCGCATCAAGCGGGTTGGTGATGCAGATCACGAAGGCGTCGGGGGCGTGCTTGGCAATGCCCTCACCCACGGATTTCATAACCTTGAGGTTGATGCCCAGCAGGTCGTCGCGGCTCATGCCCGGCTTGCGGGCGACACCGGCGGTGACGATGCAGACGTCCGCGCCCGCGATGTCGGCGTAGTCTTGCGTGCCCGACATGGTGGCGTCGAACTTGCCCGAGGGGCCCGACGACGCGATATCGAGAGCTTTGCCCTCAGGGGTGCCCTCGGCAATGTCGAACAGGACGACATCGCCCAATTCTTTCAACGCTGCGAGATGGGCGAGAGTGCCGCCGATTTGCCCCGCGCCGATAAGCGCGATTTTGGGTCTGGCCATGGTCATGTCTCCGACAGAGGTTTCATTTGCGCCGGAGATACCGAAATGCACGGTCCCGTGCAAGTTGCAGCATTGGCGGGCGGCTAACCCCTGCCCTCACCACGAAAAAGGCCGCCCCGAAGGGCGGCCAATTGCTGAACCTTTAGGCGAAGAATTAGTCGCCTTGGTACTCAGGCTGCGATTCCAGACGCTCTTCGGTGCTGTCGATGTAGATGCGCACGTCGTCACCTTCCACATTTTGCAGAACCTGAAGTTCGTCAAATGTTACGGCCACCGGCTTTTCACCCAGACCAAGGAAACCGCCCACGTTGATAACAACACGGTCAATCTGGCCGTTGTCGCCGATCAGCAGGGTGTCGATCTCACCCACGGTTTCGTCGTTGGCACCATAGACATAGGAGCCTTCAAGGTCTTCGGCGCTCATCTGCTCAATCATCTCGGCTTCGGCGTTGGCATAGCCTTCACGCTCAACTTCGGGGCGCGGCAGCAGTTCACGCTCAACGGTTTCATCGCCTGTGATCACGGTGGTGTTGGCTTCGGCTTCGTTGACAGCTTCTTCTGTCTCGGCTTCGGCGTTCTCCATCATGGTTTCGGCTTCTTGCGCCATTTCCTCGGATTCGGCCTCTACGTCATTGGCCATCTCTTCGGTCTCGGCTTCAAGGTTCTCGGCCGCGTTCTCGGTGTCTTGCGCCAGTTCCTCGGTCTCGGCCTCTACGTCATTGGCCATTTCCTCGGTCTCGACTTCGACATCGTTCGCCATCTCTTCGGCTTCGGTCTCGCCATTGATGACGGTGACGTTCGCGTCAGTCTCGCTCATGGCGTCGCCTTCCATCCGCTCGCCATCCATCATGGGGCGTTCGAACTCAGGCGCCTGCTCCAACATCTCTTTCGACGTGTTCACAACGAGGAAGCGCTCGCCGCCTTCGTCGTTCAGGATGCGAATCTTGTCCATGGAAATGGAAACGTCACGTTCGCCCATACCAAGGAAGCCGCCGATGCCGAGGATCACGGCAGTCACTTCGCCGTCCTGCGACACGATGATGTCGTTAATCTCGCCAATATCATCCCACTCCTGCTCGGCGCCATCGGCAACGGGGGTGGCCGCGTCAACTTCGGCTTCGGAGTTGTAGATGCGCATGCCGATCAGGTCGGATGCAAGGAAATCAGTCTGCTCTACGGCAACGTTGCCAAAGCCTTCGGAATGCGCGTCAGCAAAGGCTGCGCCGGTCATGGTCAATACGATGGCCGTCGTGCTCAGAAAACGTTTCATTGTAGGTCTCCTTCCAAAAATGAGCGTTGCTTGCTCTTCTGGAACCACAACCCGGATGGCCCTCTCCAGTTCCACGGCGGCACAAATAAATGGCGGGACTTCGCCCAAGCATCGGCAGGCCCCAAACATAGAAAAGGCGGCCCTAGGCCGCCCGCGCTTTCCCGATATAATCCACTCTCAGGCGTCTTCGCCCTTGGCGGGCAACTCCTCCGCCAGCGCCTCGAACCCTTGGCCCGAGGCGACAAGACAGGTGATGCCGTTGACCCCGGTGACCGTGATCGTCCAACTGCCCGTCTGGTCAGAGGCGAAAACCTCAACCACCGCATTATCGCCGCCCAGCCCCATGGACTGGCGCGTCTCGCCATAGCCATCGGCCAGCCGCAGCACCACATGATCGCGCGGCGCGCAATTGCGCGGCGTCTGCGCCTCGGTCGTGGTGGCCAGCACAATCGCCGAAGCGGCGGTGAGCGCCGCGAGGTGAAGAAATTTAACGAAACCTGTCATAGCATCTGCCTTCGCATCGAAAGGCGTGATCCTTGGGGGATGGCAATGCGCCGTCTTTCGCACCGGCCCCAAAGCAGCCTTGGTTGAAATGACTGCATCCGCTGCGCTGAAAACTGCCGCAGATGCGATGCAACGGACAGTGCGCCTCAAGGCTGAAAGACTGGTTAATCCGCCGCGCGGAAATCACCGCAACAGCTTCGCTGCGTCGCGGCATGTTTTGCCTTGAAGTTTTCGCACAAAAATGCCCCTCTGTGCGCAACAATGTTAGGCGGCCAGCGCGCCGCCCTGCCCGAGGAGCCTCTCATGACCGCCACAACCCGCCCCCTGCGTTCCGTTCTCTACATTCCCGGCTCCAAGCCCCGTGCCTTGGACAAGGCCCGCGGATTGGCCTGCGACGCGGTGATCTTCGACCTCGAAGATGCCGTCTCCCCCGACGAAAAGATCGCTGCACGTGAAACATTGGCCGAGGCACTGGCCGAGGGCGGCTACGGCACGCGGATGCGGGTGGTGCGGATCAACGGGCTCGATACCGAATGGGGCGCCGATGACGCCCGCGCCGCCGCCGCAATGAACCCCGATGCGATTCTCTTGCCCAAAGTCGGCTCGCCCGCCGATCTCGAAGCGCTGGCCGAGATCGTGGGCGACATTCCCCTCTGGGCGATGATGGAGACCCCGGGCGCCATGCTGAACGCCGCCGCCATCGCCGGGCACCGCCAGTTGCAGGCCATGGTCATGGGCACCAACGATCTGGCGAAAGACCTGCAAACCCGCTTCCGCCCCGACCGCCTGCCGCTGATCACCGGCCTCGGGCTTTGCCTGCTGGCCGCCAAAGCGCATGGCGTGGCGATCATCGACGGGGTGTATAACGCGTTCAAAGACGAAGACGGGCTGCGCGACGAATGCGCACAGGGCCGCGACATGGGGTTCGACGGCAAAACGCTGATCCACCCCGCACAGCTCGACATCGCCAATGCGGCCTTTACCCCATCAGAGGAAGAAGCCGCCCTCGCCCGCCGCCAGATCGACGCCTATGAAGAGGCGCAGGCCGCAGGTCAGGGCGTGGCGGTCGTCGATGGTAAAATCGTGGAAAATCTCCATGTTGCCACCGCCCGCGAAACACTGGCAAAACTGGCGGCAATTGCAGCCATGAGCCCGGAGCCTTCGCCATGACAATCCTCATCCTCGGCCTGATCCTTTGGATCGGGGCCCATCTCTTCAAACGCCTGATGCCTGCCCAACGGGCGCAGATGGGCACCGCAGGCCGGGGCGCGGTGGCCGCCGCATTGGTCGTGGCGCTGGCCCTCATCATCTGGGGCTATCGCGCAGCGGAATTCATTCCGGTCTGGACCCCGCCCAGCTTCTTCATCCACATCAACAACCTGTTGATGGTACTGGCCTTTTGGGTCTTCGGCTCCAGCGCTGCTAAGGGCGCCAAGGCATGGCCCGCCTATAAAACCCGTCACCCGCAACTGCTGGCGGTGAAAATCTGGGCCACGGCACACCTTCTAGTCAACGGCGATCTCGCCTCCATCCTGCTCTTTGGCACCATGCTCGGCTGGGCGGTGAGCGAGGTGATCCTGATCAACCGCGCCGAGCCGGGCTGGACACCCCGCCCCACGCAGGCCGCGCCACCTATATCCGCCTCATCGTGATCTCCACGATCCTCTTCGTTCTCGTCGCCGGCATTCACACATGGCTCGGCGTCATCCCCTTCCCCATTGATCCCGGAGCCTTCCATGAAAGTTTACCGCTTCCTCTCCGAAGAAGACACATCCGCCTTTTGCCACAAGGTCACCGATGCGCTGAACAAAGGCTGGGAGCTTTACGGCTCCCCCACCCAAACATGGGACCACAAGGCCGGGGTCATGCGCTGCGGCCAGGCCGTGGTGAAAGACGCCCCGGCACCTATTCGCCCGACACCAAATTGGGCGAGCAGTGATGAGCAAGACCAACCGGGGCCGCTTTTTCGAAGACTACAAGCTGGGCGAGGTGCTGCATCACGCGGTGCCCCGCACGGTCGGTGCGGGCGAACGCGCGCTTTATCACGCGCTCTACCCCGCCCGGCACGCGCTCTATTCCGCCGACAGTTTCGCCCAGTCCTGCGGGCTGAAGGCCAGCCCGCTCGACGATATGATCGCCTTTCACATCGTCTTTGGCAAAACCGTGCCGGATGTCTCGCTCAATGCCGTGGCCAATCTGGGCTATGCCCAAGGCCGCTGGCTGCGCTCCGTCTGGCCCGGCGACACGCTGCGCGCGGAAAGCGAGGTCATCGGCCTCAAGCAAAACTCCAACGGCAAGACCGGCGTCGTTTGGGTCCGCACCACAGGGCTGAACCAGAATGACGAAAAGGTGCTCGACTATGTCCGCTGGGTCATGGTCCGCAAAGGCGACCTCGACGCCCCCGCGCCCGAGACCACCCTGCCGGATCTGCCCGATGCGCTGACCGTGGATCAATTGCACATCCCGCAGGGCCTCGACTTTACCAATTACGACTTCGCCCGCGCCGGGGAGCCGCACCGCTGGGGCGACTATGTGGTCGGCGAAAAGATCGACCATGTCGACGGCGTCACGATTGAGGAGGCCGAACACATGATGGCCACGCGCCTGTGGCAGAACACCGCCAAGGTGCATTTCGACACCTCCGCCCGCCCCGATGGCTCGCGGCTGATCTATGGCGGTCATGTGATCTCCATGGCCCGCGCGCTGTCCTTCAACGGGCTGGCCAATGCGCAAATGGTCGTGGGGCTGAACGGCGGCGCCCATGCCAACCCCTGCCTTGCGGGCGATACCGTGCGTGCCTGGACCGAAGTGCTCGACAAGGCCGAGACTGCGGCCCCCGGTGTCGGCGCGCTGCGTCTGCGCCTTGTGGCGACCAAGGGCGGCGCCCCCTTCGAGCTGCGCGATGAGGCCGGAAAATACCGCCCCGAGGTTTTGCTTGACCTCGATTACTGGGCGCTCATGCCGCGCTAAACAGCCGGTCCGCCCCTTCGGTGGGGCGGCCTATCCCCCCTTATTCAAGCAAAAATCAGCCGATTCGGAGCCGCTGAGCGGAAATGTGATCACACGTATTTATCGTGTGATCACAAAACTCATTTTTAGCTGGTCAAACCCGGCTTTCTCCGAAAAAACCCTTACAGGAACGAAAGTCATCCCCATACTACGGGGCAACTGGAACAGAAACGGGACCGTTTTCATGAACATCCACGAATATCAGGCAAAAGCCCTCCTGCGCAGCTATGGCGCCCCTGTCTCCGACGGCCGCGTTGTGCTGAAGGCAGAAGACGCCAAGAACGCAGCCGGCGAAATGGACGGGCCCCTCTGGGTTGTCAAAGCGCAGATTCACGCAGGCGGTCGCGGCAAGGGCAGCTTCAAAGAAGCCGCTGCTGGCGAAAAGGGCGGCGTGCGCCTTGCCAAATCCGTGGAAGAAGCGGCCGAAGAAGCCAAGAAGATGCTGGGCAAAACACTGGTCACGCACCAGACCGGCCCGGCTGGCAAGCAGGTCAACCGCATCTACATCGAAGACGGCTCCGACATTGAGCGTGAGCTGTACCTCGCGCTGCTGGTCGACCGTCAGACCAGCCGCATCTCCTTTGTCTGCTCCACCGAAGGCGGCATGGACATCGAGGAAGTGGCCGAAGCCACGCCCGAGAAGATCCTGAGCTTCTCCGTCGACCCGGCCACCGGCTACCAGCCCTATCACGGCCGCCGCGTTGCCTTCTCGCTGGGTCTTGAGGGCGCCGCCGTCAAGCAATGCGTCAAGCTGATGGGTCAGCTCTACAAAGCCTTCATCGAGAAGGACATGGAGATGCTGGAGATCAACCCGCTGATCGTCATGCCCGGCAACGAGCTCAAGGTGCTCGACGCCAAGGTCGGTTTCGACGGCAACGCCATGTACCGCCAGCCCGACATCGCCAACCTGCGCGACGAGACCGAGGAAGACGCCAAGGAACTCGAAGCCTCCAAGTATGACCTGAACTACATCGCGCTCGACGGTGAGATCGGCTGCATGGTGAACGGCGCGGGCCTTGCGATGGCGACCATGGACATCATCAAGCTTTACGGTGCGGAGCCTGCCAACTTCCTCGACGTGGGCGGTGGTGCGACCAAGGAGAAAGTGACCGAAGCCTTCAAGATCATCACCTCCGATGAGAACGTCAAAGGCATCCTCGTGAACATCTTCGGCGGCATCATGCGCTGTGACGTCATCGCCGAGGGCGTTGTCGCCGCGGTGAAAGAGGTCGGGCTGCAAGTGCCGCTGGTTGTCCGTCTCGAAGGCACCAATGTCGAAGAAGGCAAGGCGATCATCAACAACTCCGGTCTCGACGTCATCGCCGCCGACGACCTGAAAGATGGCGCGCAGAAGATCGTGAAAGCGGTCAAAGGCTAAGCCTTTTTGGCCAATCCCGCAGGGCTTCGCGCCCGCGGGCATGGCCGATACCACCGTTCCCGCCGCCCTGCGGCGGCGGGGGCAGATGCGACGACACCGCGCCGCGCCCACCCGATCACGCAATGAGGTCAGTATGGATCAATCTCCCAAATCCTCCCCCGTTTTGACGGGTATTGCGCTATTGGGGGCGGGCATTCTGATCCGCCAATGGCAACCCGGCGCCCTGCGCCTGCCCGAACCGGTCAACCACCGGCGCCACGACCGCGGGTTCCGCCGCGCCGCGCGGAAATCCCGTGACGGGCTGGCGATGATCCTGCCGTCGAACCTCACCGGCTCCATTGGCCGCAGCCTGATGATCATGGGCGCGGGTCTGCTGACCCTGCGGGTGCTGGACCTGCTGGTCGATCAAGATGAGCAGCTTTACTGATGCCCGTGCTGTCACTCGCCCCTTTACTCAACATGCGGCCAAGCGCGACAGCGCCCCGCGAAAGGCGGGCCTATGACACAGGCGCTTTCCTCTCCCCGCGCGGGCTGGTGGGTGATCCTTGCCCTGATCCTGGCCTTTGCCGCGCAGATGGTCGTTGTGAACGGCCTGCCCGCCGCCACCCAAACCACCCTGCTGGCCGAAGGCGGCTTTTACGAAAGCCTCTCCGTCGTGGGTTACCTCCTTTGCATTCTCGCATTGGTCTGGACCCTGCGCGGCGCGGTGTTGCGGGTCTGGTATCTGCCGCTGGTGCTGGCGGTCATGGCGGCGCGTGAGTTGGACCTCGACAAAATCCTGTTCACCCGCGGCCTGTTCAAAGCCCGGCAGTATACTGGTGAGGGCGTCCCGCTCGGCGAAAGGCTGATCGCCGGGTTGGTCCTTGCGCTGATCGTCACTGCCATCCTGCTGATGCTCTGGCGTCACGCCCGGCCCTATCTCACGGCCCTGTTTCGGGGCCGCGCTTGGGCGGGGGCTGTCCTGCTGGGGATCGGTTTCACCGTCGCTTACAAACTGCTCGACGGCATCGCGCGCAAACTCGCCCCCTTGGGGATCGAGGTCAGCGCCGATGCCGAACGCACCGCCTTCGTCGTCGAGGAGATCGGGGAGCTTGGCATCCCGGTCATGTTCCTCGTCGCCATCCTGCTGTGGCCCGGCCCTGCGCCTGCCACGGCCCATCCCACCAACCGGGCGCACCGCGTCTGACGCCCCCGGGGCCTGCCCCGGGATTAAACATCACCGACCAAGGAAGAAATCATGGCCGTACTAGTCAACGAAAACACCAAAGTCATCTGTCAGGGTCTGACCGGCTCGCAGGGGACGTTCCACACCGAACAGGCCATCGCCTATGGCACCAAGATGGTCGGCGGCGTGACACCGGGCAAAGGCGGTCAAACGCATCTCGACCTGCCGGTCTTCAACTCCGTGCATGAAGCCAAACACGCGACCGAGGCCAATGCCTCCGTGATCTACGTCCCGCCCCCTTCGCCGCCGACTCGATCCTTGAGGCGATCGACGCCGAGATGGAGCTGATCGTCTGCATCACCGAAGGCATCCCGGTGCTCGACATGGCCCGCGTGGCCCGCGCGCTCGAAGGCTCCAAGTCGCGCCTGATCGGGCCGAACTGCCCCGGCGTCATCACGCCCGACGCCTGCAAGATCGGCATCATGCCGGGCCACATCCACCGCCGCGGCTCCGTCGGCGTCGTGTCGCGCTCGGGCACGCTGACCTATGAGGCCGTCAAGCAGACCACCGACATGGGCCTCGGCCAATCCTCTGCCGTGGGCATCGGCGGCGACCCGATCAAAGGGACCGAGCATATCGACGTGCTGGAGATGTTCCTTGCCGATGACGAAACACAGTCGATCATCATGATCGGCGAAATCGGCGGCTCCGCCGAAGAGGAAGCGGCACAGTTCCTCGCCGATGAGAAGAAGAAGGGCCGTTGGAAGCCTACCGCCGGTTTCATCGCGGGCCGCACCGCCCCTCCCGGACGCCGCATGGGCCACGCAGGCGCGATCGTCGCCGGTGGCAAGGGCGACGCGGAGAGCAAGATCGAAGCGATGAAAGAAGCCGGGATCGTGGTCGCCGACAGCCCCGCGACACTGGGCGAAGCGGTCAAAGAAGCGATCGACAAGGGCTGATGCCTGCCGGGCGGGCCACGGCCCGTCCATTGACCCACTCCGCAAAGCACTATGTTTTGCGGGGTCTTGATAAAAACCACCCGGCGCCGCCGACAGCGAAGGAGGGCAAGATGCACATTCAGACCGCGGTCAATCTCTGCCCGTTTTCGCCCGGCGCCGGCCCGCGGGCAAGCGCCCGATCCGGCGGCCCCGCAGGGCCCTGCACCTCCGCCTCCGATACCTATGGCCCCCCGCCCCGGGCCTGACTATAGACCGACCCTGATTCTGACCCTGTCCCGTCTGCCCCGCCGAACAAAGGTGACCCAATGACCGACCAACCCGCCAACGAACAATTCCACGCCTCGTCCTTTATGGAAGGCGACAACGCGGAATATCTTGAGGCGATGTACGCCCGCTATGCCAACGATCCCAACGCGGTTGATGAAGCATGGCAAACGTTCTTTGCGGCGATGGGCGATGACGCCGAAACCGCGCAGGCCGAAGCCGCTGGCCCCTCTTGGGCGCGCCCCGATTGGCCCCCCGCCCCGCAGAGCGAGGTGATGGGCGCGCTGACCGGCGTCTGGCCCGAACCGACCGAGGCGAAAGCCGCAGGCGAGAAGATCAAGAAGAAGGCCGAGGAAAAGGGCGTTCCCGTTTCCGACGATCAAATCCGCGCCGCCGTGCTCGACAGCATCCGCGCGCTCATGCTGATCCGCGCCTACCGCATCCGTGGCCACCTCGCCGCGACGCTCGACCCTCTGGGCATGCGCGACATGGGCGAACAGCCCGAGCTTGACCCCAAGTCCTACGGTTTCACCGATGCCGACATGGACCGCCCGATCTTCATCGACAATGTGCTCGGCCTCGAAGTGGCCACCATGAAGCAGATCGTCGGCATCGTCCGCTCGACCTACTGCGGCACCTTCGCGCTGCAATATATGCATATCTCCGACCCCGAGCAGGCCGGTTGGCTGAAAGAGCGGATCGAAGGCTACGGCAAGGAAATCGCCTTTACCAAGGAAGGCCGCAAGGCGATCCTGAGCAAGCTGGTCGAAGCCGAGGGTTTCGAAAAGTTCTTGCACGTCAAATACATGGGCACCAAGCGTTTCGGCCTTGATGGCGGCGAAAGCCTTGTTCCGGCGATGGAGCAGATCATCAAGCGCGGCGGCCAGTTGGGCGTCAAGGACATCGTCATCGGCATGCCGCACCGGGGCCGCCTCTCGGTCCTTGCTAATGTGATGCAGAAGCCCTACCGCGCGATCTTTAACGAATTCCAAGGCGGCAGCTTCAAGCCTGACGATGTGGATGGCTCGGGCGATGTGAAATACCACCTCGGCGCCTCCTCCGACCGTGAGTTTGACGGCAACTCCGTGCACCTGTCGCTCACCGCGAACCCCTCCCACCTTGAGGCGGTGAACCCCGTGGTGCTGGGCAAGGTCCGCGCCAAGCAGGACCAGCTCAACGACGAGGACCGCACCGCCGTCATGCCCGTGCTGCTGCACGGTGACGCGGCCTTCGCGGGTCAAGGCGTCGTGGCCGAATGTTTCGCGCTTTCGGGCCTCAAGGGCCACAAGACCGGCGGCACCATGCATATCGTGGTGAACAACCAGATCGGCTTTACCACCGCGCCGCATTTCTCGCGCTCCTCCCCCTATCCGACCGACAACGCGCTTGTGGTCGAGGCGCCGATCTTCCACGTCAACGGCGATGACCCCGAAGCCGTGGTCCATGCCGCCCGCGTCGCGACCGAGTTCCGCCAGAAGTTCCACAAGGACGTGGTCATCGACATCTTCTGCTACCGCCGCTTTGGTCACAACGAAGGCGATGAGCCGATGTTCACCAACCCGGTGATGTACAAGAGCGTCAAGAAACAGAAAACCACGCTGAGCCTCTATACCTCGCGTCTGGTGGCCGACGGTCTGATCCCCGAGGGGGAGATCGAAGACATGAAGACCGCCTTCCAGAACCATCTCAATGATGAGTTCGAGGCCGGGAAAGACTACCGTCCGAACAAGGCTGACTGGCTCGACGGCAAATGGTCCGGCATGGACAAAAAGAACAAGTCCTACCAACGCGGCAAAACCGCCATCGCCCCCGAAACGCTGCAAGACGTCGGCAAGGCGATCACCACCGCGCCCGAAGGCTTCCCGCTGCACAAGACCATCGGCCGTCTGCTCGACGCGAAGAAGAAGATGTTCGAAAGCGGTGAGGGCTTCGACTGGGCCACGGCAGAGGCGCTCGCCTTCGGCTCGCTGCTGACCGAGGGCTACAAGGTCCGTCTGTCGGGTCAGGACAGCACCCGCGGCACCTTCAGCCAGCGCCACTCGGCCTTCATCAACCAAGAGAACGAAGACCGCTACTATCCGCTGAACCACATCCGCGAGGGCCAAGCCGACTATGAGGTCATCGACTCGATGCTCAGCGAATATGCGGTGCTGGGTTTCGAGTATGGCTACAGCCTTGCCGAACCCAACGCGCTGACGCTCTGGGAAGCGCAGTTCGGCGACTTCGCCAATGGCGCGCAGATCATGTTCGATCAGTTCATCTCGAGCGGGGAGAGCAAATGGCTGCGGATGTCGGGCCTCGTCTGCCTGATGCCGCATGGCTACGAAGGTCAGGGGCCCGAGCACTCCTCGGCCCGTCTGGAGCGTTTCCTCACCATGTGCGGCGGCGACAACTGGATCGTGGCGAACTGCACCACGCCCGCCAACTACTTCCACATCCTGCGCCGCCAGCTGCACCGCAGCTACCGCAAGCCGCTGATGTTGATGACGCCCAAGTCGCTGCTGCGCCACAAGCTGGCCATCAGCAAGGCCGATGAATTCACCACTGGGTCGAGCTTCCACCGCGTGCTCTGGGATGACGCCGAAAAGGGCAACTCCGACACCAAACTGGTCGCGGATGACAAGATCAAGCGCGTGGTAATGTGTTCGGGCAAGGTCTATTACGACCTGCTGGAAGAGCGTGACGCCCGCGGCATCGACGACATCTACCTCCTGCGCTTTGAGCAGTTCTACCCCTTCCCCGCGCAATCCGCCGTGAAGGAGCTGGAACGTTTCAAAGGGGCCGAGATGATCTGGTGTCAGGAAGAGCCCAAGAACCAAGGTGCATGGTCCTTCATCGAGCCCAATATCGAATGGGTTCTGGGCCGCATCGACGCGAAACATGGCCGCGCCTCCTATGTGGGCCGCGCCACCTCGGCCTCGCCCGCCACGGGTCTGGCCAGCCAGCACAAAGCACAACAAGCCGCCCTCGTTGACGAGGCGCTGACCATCAAAGGAAAGTAAACCATGACAAGCGAAGTACGCGTCCCAACGCTGGGCGAATCCGTCACAGAAGCCACCGTTGCCACATGGTTCAAGAAACCCGGCGATACCGTCGCGGTGGATGAAATGCTCTGCGAGCTGGAAACCGACAAGGTGACGGTCGAGGTGCCCTCCTCCGTCGCCGGCACCCTGAGCGAGATCGTGGCCCAAGAAGGCGACACCGTGGGCGTCGACGCCCTGCTGGCCAATGTCAGCGAAGGCGACAGCGGTTCTGCCGCTGCGCCCAAGGCCAAGGAAGCCGCCGAAGACTCTGGCGCCGCCTCCCAGTCCGACCGTGGCGGCGATGCGCCCAAAGCCATCGACGCAGGCGCTACCGAAGTCGCCGCGCGCGAAGGTCAAAGCATTGACGTGCTGGTGCCCACCTTGGGCGAGTCGGTGACCGAAGCGACCGTGAGCACTTGGTTCAAAAAGGTCGGCGACAAGGTCGAAGCCGATGAGATGCTCTGCGAGTTGGAGACCGACAAAGTTAGCGTCGAAGTCCCCGCCCCCGCCGCAGGCGTGCTGGCCGAGATCTTTGCCGAAGAAGGCAGCACCGTCGAAGCGTCCGCCACGCTGGCCGCGCTGACCACCGGCGCGGGCGCTGCCGCCCCCAAGGGTGAAGACGCGCAATCCGGCGCCGGTGCCGCGCCTGAGACCAAGCCCGCCGATGGCAAGGATGTCGAAGACGCGCCTTCCGCCAAAAAGGCGATGGCCGAAGCGGGCATCAGCCGCGATCAGGTCACAGCTTCGGGCCGTGACGGTCGAGTGATGAAGGAAGACGTGGCCAAAGCCGTGGCCGCAGGCGCCTCCGCGCCGAAAGCCGAGGCGAAGCCGACCGCGCCGCGCGCTGCCTCCGCCCCCGATGACGCCGCCCGCGAAGAGCGCGTCAAGATGACCCGCCTCAAGCAGACCATGGCGCGCCGCCTGAAAGAAGCGCAGAACACCGCCGCGATCCTGACGACCTTCAACGAGGTCGACATGACCGAGGTCATGGCCCTGCGCAACGCCTACAAGGCCGACTTCGAGAAGAAGCACGGCGTGCGGATGGGCTTCATGTCCTTTTTCACCAAGGCCTGCTGCCACGCGCTGAAAGAGATCCCCGAGGTCAACGCCGAGATCGACGGCACCGACGTGATCTACAAGAACTACGTCCATATCGGCGTCGCCGCGGGCACGCCCACGGGCCTCGTGGTGCCGGTGATCAAGGACGCCGACGCGATGTCCTTCGCCGAGATCGAGAAGGCCGTGAACGCCATGGGCAAGAAGGCCCGTGACGGCAAGCTCACCATGGCCGACATGACCGGCGGCACCTTCACCATCTCCAACGGCGGCGTCTACGGCTCGCTGATGACCGCGCCGATCCTGAACCCGCCGCAGTCCGGCATCCTCGGCATGGCGAAGATTCAGGACCGCCCGATGGCGATCAACGGTGAGGTCGTGATCCGTCCGATGATGTATATCTCGCTCAGCTACGACCACCGCCTGATCGACGGCAAGGGCGCTGTGACCTTCCTCGTCCGCGTCAAAGAGATGCTCGAAGATCCGCGCCGCCTGCTGATGGATCTGTGATACTATGGGCGGGGGGCGACCCCCGCCCTATCTACCTGTGGACCCGTGGATTTTCCCACAAAGCGAAAGGACACAGACCATGAGTGAAACCACCCTCCTCGCCGCCTATGGCCTTCTGGTGATGCTGACGATCCTCTTGCAGGTGCTTGGCGCGACCCGGCAACTCTCGATGGGCTACCTGATGTCCTCGCGCGATGAGACGCGCACCACCACCGGCATGACCGCCCGTCTGGGCCGCGCGCTCGACAATTCCGTCGTGGCCATGGCGGTCTTCGCCCCCGCCGTGCTGCTGGTCGAGATCATGGGCCGCAACAACAGCGCCACCTTGCTCGCCGCGCAGGTCTTTCTGCTGGCGCGGATCATCTATCTGATCGTCTATGCACTCGGTGTGCCGACGATCCGCACGCTGGCGTGGCTCGCAGGCTATGCCGCCACCGCCGTTCTCTATTTCCACGCGCTCTGAAAGGCATTCCCATGCAGATGATCTGCCACTTCGACGTCACCGATTTCGCCGCTTGGAAAAACGCATTCGACGCCGATGCCGAGGCGCGGCGCAATGCCGGGCTCTCGGTGCTGCAAATCTGGAAACACGCCGACAGCAGCACCAAAGCCTCTGTCCTGTTGGATGTGAACGACCGCAAAAAGGCCGATGACTGGCTCGCCCGCTCCGATGCGCTGAGCAGCGATGACAAGGGCACCGTGACCAGCTCCACCGCCTATTTCGTGAAATCCGCATGAGCGCCGAGCTGACCGTCCTGACCCTCGCGGCCCTGCTGCAAGGGCTGCAATTCGTGCTCTACGCCGTGCCCGCCAACCGTGAGCTTGGCCCCGGCTACACCATGTCGGCGCGTGACCGTGAGCCGTCGCGCGCGATGAGCGACCGCACCGCCCGTCTGGGCCGCGCATTGGACAACCATTTCGAAGGGCTGATCCTTTTCGGCATCGCCGTGGGCGTGGTGCAGATGTCGGCCCAGAACACCGCCTTCACCGCCGCCTGCGCTTGGGTCTATCTCATCGCCCGGCTGCTTTATGTTCCCGCCTATGCGCTTGGCCTGCGCCCGCATCGGTCGTTCATCTGGATCGTCGGTTTCGCCGCGACCATGCTGATGCTGCTGGCGGCCCTCATTTAACCCTATCCCCAAACACCCGCAGGCAGCGGCGCTTGCACCTGAAACCCGCGCCTCATACCTTGCCTGCACCACCCGACTGCTAAGGAGACCCCCATGTCGAGCTATGATGTCATCGTGATCGGCTCCGGCCCCGGCGGCTATGTCGCCGCCATCCGTTGCGCGCAACTGGGCCTGAAAACCGCCTGTGTCGAAGGCCGTGAGACCCTCGGCGGCACCTGCCTCAACGTGGGCTGCATCCCCTCCAAGGCGCTGCTCCACGCCACGCATATGCTGCATGAGGCCGAGCATAATTTCGAAGAGATGGGTCTGAAGGCGAAAGCGCCGACCGTCGATTGGAAGCAGATGCTGACCTACAAAGACAAGACCATCGAGACCAACACCAAGGGCATCGAATTTCTGTTCAAGAAGAACAAGATCGACTGGCTGAAGGGCTGGGGGTCGATCCCCGAAGCGGGCAAGGTCAAGGTCGGTGATGAGGTCCATGAGGCCAAGAACATCATCATCGCCAGCGGGTCCGAGCCTGCAGGGCTGCCGGGCGTCGAGGTCGATGAGAAAACCGTCGTGACCTCCACCGGCGCGCTGGAACTGGGCAAGATCCCCAAGAAGATGGTGGTAATCGGCGCAGGCGTAATCGGGCTGGAACTGGGCAGCGTCTATGCCCGTCTCGGCACCGAGATTACGGTCGTCGAATATCTCGACGTGATCACCCCCGGCATGGACCCCGAGGTGCAAAAGACCTTCCAGCGCATGCTGAAAAAGCAGGGGCTGAACTTCGTCATGGGCGCTGCCGTGCAGAAGACCGAAGTCGCCAAGGGCAAGGCCACGGTCAGCTACAAGCTGCGCAAGGACGACAGCGAACATGAGATCGAAGCCGATGCCGTGCTCGTCGCCACAGGCCGCAAGCCGGTGGTCAAGGGCATGGGGCTCGACGATCTGGGCATCAAGATGACCGAGCGCGGCCAGATCGCTGTCAACGAGCATTGGGAGACCTCCGTCAAAGGCGTCTATGCCATCGGCGACGTGATCGAAGGCCCGATGCTGGCCCATAAGGCCGAGGACGAAGGCATGGCCGCCGCCGAAGTCATCGCGGGCAAGCATGGCCATGTGAACTACGGCGTGATCCCCGGCGTGATCTACACCCACCCGGAAGTCGCCAGCGTGGGCGAAACCGAGGCGACGCTGAAGGAAGCGGGCCGCGCCTACAAGGTCGGCAAGTTCTCCTTCATGGGCAACGCACGGGCCAAGGCGGTCTTTGCCGGCGACGGTTTCGTCAAGCTCATCGCCGATAAGGAGACCGACCGCATCCTCGGCTGCCACATCATCGGCCCCGGCGCGGGCGATCTGATCCACGAGGTCTGCGTGGCGATGGAATTCGGCGCCTCGGCGCAGGATCTGGCGATGACCTGCCACGCGCACCCGACCTATTCTGAAGCCGTGCGCGAAGCCGCACTGGCCTGCGGCGACGGGCCGATCCACATGTAAGACGACGGGGCGGGCCAAGGGTCCGCCCCTTTTCGTTGCGCAGGCGGCGCTCGCTGCGGCTATCGCGCGTTAACATCCCTGCCCTACAACCTCCCCCGTCGCGACATTCACGGAAGACGAGGCCCCTCGCGGGTCATGTCGATACGTAGAGACATGCAGGGTGACGCCTGCTCTTTCCACCACCCTCGGCGGCGCCGCCACTTTCGAACGGCTTCCTAAATATCCAAGATTGCATCCCGCGAAACCATCGTTTCAGCGGGCACTACAGCATGCCGATAAATTGCGAAGGGCAGCGCCGACCCGCGGGGTGGTGCTGAAAGCGCCGCCCCAGGGGGGCGGGTCGGCGCTGCCCGGCCTGCGGCCGGGCGTGTCATTCCGAGAGGCCTCAGACCAAAAAGGCGAGCGCCCCGCGCCTACCCCGCCTCCGCAGGCCGCCACCCCGCCTCGCGCAGCAGCGCGTCGGAGTGGCTCTCCACCTCCTGCTCCAACCGCGCCATGAAGACGCGCTTGTCCAGCCCCGGCTCGATCGGCTCCAGAAACTCCACCACGGCCAAGCCCGGTCGGCGGTAGAGCCCCCGGCGCGGCCAGAAGTAGCCCGCATTGGTCGCCGCAGGCACGCAGACCTGCCCCAGTTGATCGTAAAGCACCGCCGTGCCGACCTTGTAAGGCGCGCTCAGCCCCGGGGCGACGCGGGTGCCTTGGGAATAGATCACAATCTGCCCCGGCTCCACCCGGCCCGCGTTCACGTCTTCCATCATCTTGGTGATCGCCTGCCCGCGCTTGCCCCGGTTCACGGCGATCATTTGCATCCGCTTGGTGTATTGCCCGATCACCGGCATCCAAAGCACCTCGCGCTTCATGATGAACTTGGCCCGCGGCAGGGCGTGGAAGATCATGATGATATCGAGGAACGATTGATGTTTGGCCGCGATCAGAACCTCACCCTCGGGGATTTGGCCGCGCACTTCGCAGCGCAAGCCGATCAGCCAACGCGCCGTCCACATGGCCCAAGCGGCATAGGCTTTGCAGCCCGCATAGGCGCCGCGTTTGGAAAACATCGCCCAAGGCGCGAAGGCCAGCCCGATCACCGGCATCGCCACGGTCACCTGCACGATATAGAGGATCGAGCGGACCCATTGCAGCAGCTTCATGTCAACTCCCTCAATGTACGCCGGGCGGCGGCCCCGGTGGCGGCAAAGGCGACCGCGCCGACGAGAAGCGGCACCATCAACGGCACGGCCCAATGCCAGCCTTGGAAGCCCAGACCGGTCAGAAATCCGCCTGCCTCGCCCGCGTCAGGCAGCAACACCACCGCGATCATGCCCAAAGCCGTGCCCGCCGCCGCGCCCAGAAGCGCGCGCAGGGTGAAACGGCGGATGAAGGCCCGCGCGATATAATCATCGGTCGCCCCCACAAGCCGCAGCACCGCGATCACCTGCGCATTGGCGGCCAGCGCGGCCTGCGCGGCAAGCGTCACCATCGCAGCCACCGCCGCCCCGATCAGCAGCGTCGAAATCCAGCCCAAGAGGCGCAGGCGGCTCGCTGCCGCCACCAGCGGCGCGCGCCAACGGCTGTGATCGTCAAGCACCGCGCCCGGCACTTCAGCCGACAAGCGCAGGCGCAATCCCACAGGGTCCAACCCCTCGCCTTCCTCGACCACTTCGATCAGGCGCGGCACCGGCAGGTTCTCCATCGCCAATTCCGGGCCGAACCACGGGGCGAGCAACTCTTCCTGTTCCGCATCCGTCAGCGCACGGGCCGAGGCCACGCCCTTGGTCGTCTGCAACACCTTCAAAGCCGCCTCCGTCTGGGCCGCGCGTTGGTCCAGCGGCGCCACGATCCGCACCGTCGCCGACTGCGCCAACTCCTGCCCCCAGACCCGCGCCAACCGGCCCGAGGCCAGCGACAGCGCCAAGGCAAAGACCGCCAGAAAGGCCATCGCCCCCGCGGCGAAAAGGGTCAGTTGCGCGGTGAACCCCGAAGGCGGCACCACGCGGTCGGCCTGCCGGTCGCCTTTGAAAATCGCGCGCAGGGCGCCCAGATCGAAGCGCTTCACAGATCCGCCCCCGCCAGTTGGATGCGCCGGTTCGCGATGCGCAGCACGCGGGCCTGCACATGCGCCTTGGTGGCGCGGATGAGGCCCAGATCATGGGTGGCGATCAACACGGTCTTGCCCATGCGGTTCAACTCGATCAGCAGGCGCAGCAGCCGCTGGGACATCTCCCAGTCGATATTCCCCGTCGGCTCATCGGCGAGGATCACATCGGGCGACATGATCACCGCGCGCGCCAATGCGGCCCGCTGCCGCTCCCCGCCCGAGAGCTCAGGCGGCAGAGCGTCGGCCCGGTTGGTGAGGCCAACCCAAGACATCAATTCTTCCAGATCGGTGCCCCCCGCCTCGGCCCCGCGGCCCGACACATTAAGCGGCAGGGCCACATTCTCGGTCAGCGGGAGGTGGTCGAGGAATTTCACGTCTTGGTGCACCACGCCGACACGGCGGCGCATCAACGCGATGTCATCGCGCCCCAGCCCGCGCACATCTTGCCCGAACATCCGCAGATGCCCCGCCGTGGGCAAAAGCGCCCCGTAGCAGAGCTTCATTAGGGTGGTCTTGCCCGCGCCCGAGGGGCCGGTCAGAAAATGGAACGATCCGGGGGCGAGTTTCAGCGTGATGTCGGACAGCAATTCGCCCCCGCCATAGCTGTAGGCCACATTTTCGAGCTCTATCACGCATCCACCTTAAAAAACTTCGACCTGTTGTGCCTCAGCACCGGAAAGGATTCAATCACTCAGAACCCCAGCACCCTGCCCAGATATCACTTTTCCTACGTTATTCTAGGACATATGCTGCCCGTTACGATCTCAGAGCACCGAACGAACCCAGGAATGACCATGCGGCTGATCTGCCCCAACTGCGACGCGCAATACGAAGTCCCCGACGATGTGATGCCGGCGGCGGGGCGTGATGTGCAATGTTCCAACTGCGGGCAGACCTGGTTCCAGCATCACCCCGACAATGCGCCGGAGGCCGAAGAGGATGATTTCGCCGACGACGTGATGCGGATGAAGCAGCGCGGCTCGGATGAGGACACAGAAGCCGCCGCAGCGGCAAGCCTGCCGGATTTGCAGCCCTTCGGCGATGAAGAGGAAGACGCGCCCTTCGAAGACGATCAAGACGACGACTTTGAAGACGCATTCGACCCCGAGGAGGAAACGCCCCAGCCCGCCCCCGCCGCGCCGGTGCGCCGCCCCCTCGACCCCGCCATCGCCGAGATCCTCCGCCAAGAGGCCGCGGCAGAGCAAGAAGCCCGCCGCCGCCGCCAGTCGGAACCGCTGGAAAGCCAGCCGGACCTCGGCCTAGACGACGCGCCCCAGCCGCAGCGCACGCCCGAGATCGCCGCGGAAGACCATGTGCCCGAGGATGAAGACGCCCGCCGCGCCCATGAGGCCCGGCTGCGCATGGCCAAGATGCGCGGAGAGCCGGTGCCCGAAAGCGAGGT